>JAIBEV010000048.1 GCA_019459505.1 Candidatus Paracaedibacteraceae bacterium
ACCAACGCATACACTGTAAAATGATTAAACCACTAAAACGACGCTTCCAGAAGTCACTCCTCATTCTATAAACCTATCTCTAAGAACCTTACTAAGGACTATTATCCCGACTTCATTTCTAAATGCAACAGACCCGTCAAAAGTCATGCAGGCAACTTCAAAATGATGACATCTTTAAAATATTTAACAATCAATCTGAGATATTATTTAATGCGTATTCAATTTAATCCCTGGAAAATTATGAATTACTTCAAAAAAGCATCGGTTGCCTATGCTGCTTAATTATGACATTTAACCACCGGAGTAATAGATGAAGGGAGGAAAATTCTCTCCCTGTTACGGTTATGAATAAACGAGTGGGTAACGAATATGCCCCTTTGATTAGGAAGGAGCGGCCATTCCTCCTGAATCATCAACTTATCGTGATGATAAATATTATATTATGGGATTTCAAACAGACAAGTTGATGACAAAGCCAACATTTATTCTGAAAGTGTAATTTTAAAATAATTTAATTTCTTCCTTGTGCTTCTTTAAGGTGGCTTTAGTAGGTACTATTTATGAGCAGAAACGGATCTATTCTGGACAAGGGAGAAGCCTTAAATCTCAGGAGTAATTCTAGTTTACTTGGATAATTGAACTTAATTTTGATCTGAGTAAAATGGAATTCGATCGTGCGGGGGGAGACTCCTAAAATGCGAGCAATTTCTTTTTGAGAGAGGCCTTGGGCCATTAACGCGAGACATTGTACTTCACGCTGGGTCACTTTAGCAGTCGTTGAATTACACGTAAAAGTGAATGACTGGGGGATGGGGGAATGGAAATATTTGTTTTTAAGGGAAGGCCGAGTGAATTCTTCTCCGCTAAAGCCTAGGGCCAGGGGGTTGGAAGCGATGAGGTGATCTATTTTCTCGCGCAGATATAAAGAAAACAACTCTACTTCTGCTTGATCGAATAAAATTTTGTTTATTTCTAGAGGACTTCCAAAACCATAATTCTCAATATGGTCTTCATGAATGAAGAGTAGATTGAAACCTGAAATAATACCATATTCATTGGTTTTAGCAATCAACTTATCAGAAGACGCTTTTATAGCCTGCCAGGAAATGCATAAATTATTTTTACTAACTGACTTATTAGATAAGGGTTCAAGAAATAGCTGAATATAATCCCGATAAAAGTTATTCTTGACCATAATATCCTTCCATTTGATATCATTGGTCAGATCAATATAACGCCCATCAAAAAAATATCTTGATACCCAAATATGACTAAGATTAAAAGAATTCATAAAATCGCCGCCAATAGAGGTTAAGAATGAACTCATCTGTTTTGCTTGCTCCAATTCCAGAAAATTTGATGGATGGTCTGATAATGTTGTTTTCATTTTCTCCATCCATTAATACTTAATTGGCGGAGAATGACATCCATATACCACTTAACAATTCTCTTGTGGGGGTCATAATCTGAAGCTTCTTTAATCTGCAGATAGGGTTCAATGCCCTCTACTTCCATTATATGGAGAGACTGATCACGAATAACACAATCCAAACGAATAGTGGGTGGGCTAATTATGCCGCGCTTTTCAAAATATTCCTTTAATTTGTAATATAGGTCATGGATCTGAGTGTGGGCCGATAAGTCCTCGCGAGTAATCTTAATATCCTCGCGGAAAGATTTGATGTTAGCAAGAAAGTTATCAAAATTGGAGTTTAGGTCTTCGCCTTTCAGCTGGAATGTCCGTCCTCCATAAAATTCCTGTACAAGCTCTTTACCAGGGGCACAGACTTTGAGGTAAGAATGAGTTAAAGCACCCCCTAAAAAGACAAAACTAAGTTCACCTTTTTCAGAAATTTCAGGCCAAAAAGGCTGGATAATTGCCCCTTGGTTCTTCTTCTTCAGCTTAGCCAGATGCTTTTGAGCCTCCCTATAATTTTCTGCTTTATAATCTTCTTTAAGATGATGGTAGCCAAATCCCCCGGCATCTTGAATACCTTTGAGGATAATATTTTTGGTTCTCCACCCAGTTTGAGTGAGAAATAGAATACTTTCTAAATTTAAAAAAGAATCTTCACAGATGCCAAAACTAGGAATAACAGGAAGCCCCGCATTTTGCAGGTCAACCAGATAGGTCTTCTTTAGATTCCACTGAATAAAATCCCACGAATTAACCAACAGGATATCCCGTTTCTTTATCTCTTCTAGCCACGCATTAAATTTTGATTTTCGTTTGGTATATCCCCATACTGGACGGCTTTGTTGCTTAAATGAATTAAGAGACTAGAAATTTCCTATCCAAATTATTTTTAACGAGCTTTCACAGATTTAGGCATACCCAGACTTGTCATTTTATTGAGCATGCAACAAACTAAATGGGATTCAGCATCTTGGTTTGGTAAAATTCTTGAAGATAATTTACGCCCAAAGATCGTTTTTAAACGGTAAAAGGTATTTTCAACTTTGTTTCTGCGGCCAAAGTCATTTTTGTAATACCAAGCCCAATAGCCTTTCTCTTTAATGTAGTTTACGGTTTGATCTCTGGTGGATGGATTTGTTTTAGAACGCACGACAGCTTGGCTTGGGGGCGGAATAAACGGTTTGATAGCTTGACCTTCTAAAAACTCATAAATTTGATGACTATCATAGCCCCCATCTGCTAGACAATCTGTAATATAAGAAGCATTGCTTTGATCTATCAAAGAAGGTACACAAGCTCTATCATCTGTATGATGGTCTGTCAAAACTCGAGCAGTAATGTATCCCCCTTCTTCCACACCAATATGCAACTTACGCCAAACCTTGCGATTGTATTGCTTGCCATGTTTAGTTTCTAACCATTCTTTTTCACCAAATACTTTCAAGCCTGTTGAATCAATAACTAAATGAGTCGGTTCATTTAAAGAAGGTAAATGAAGACAAGATAAGGCTTGGGCTGCTCTTTTTGACAAACGGCTGAATTCTGGTACAGGCAATATCTTTCCAGAAAGAGTAAATAATGATTCAATAAAACCTATCACTTGCCTTAAAGCTAACTTGAATAAATGGCGGAAAGTTAGGAGGAGATTAATACAAGTCTGAGAGTAAACTAAAGGCCGGCCCCGTTTTCGTTCTTCTGTTGAAGGAGCTAACCAGCTTTCGTCAAGATCTTCACTTAACCAAACTGTTAAAGATCCTCTTTGCTTCAAAGCCTTATTATACTCACGCCAGTTTGTTACTTTATAAGAAATCTTCTTGTTTGAAAATTTACTAATCTGCTTCTTCATAAACTCAATCTACCAAATCTATTGCAGCCTATCTCCTATTTATCAGTTCAGGGGTATTTTGGCAACAAAG
>JAIBEV010000071.1 GCA_019459505.1 Candidatus Paracaedibacteraceae bacterium
GCCGGAATGACCCCTGCTTTCCTTTTATCCTTTAGGCGATAACTTTCCCCTTGGATATTAAGGATTGTTGAATGGTGTAACAAACGATCCAAGAGGGCAGCCGTAAGGGCCGGATCTTGAGCAAGCGTATGATGCCATTGAAGCGTTCGACTTTACCTTTAGTCTTGGCCCGGTAAGGACGGCAAACCTTTAGTTGGAATCCATAATGACGCGCAAAGTCAAGCATTCCCCCATTAAAGCGGTGATGTCCTGGTCCATAAGCATCGCGCTCAAGAATGACTGTCTTCATGTTGTCATACAGCACCTGCTTTACAACGCCACCAAAATAAGCAAAAGCTTGCTCATGGCATTCGATCAGAGTTTCAAGGCGTTCGTTGGTGACAAAGTGTACATAAGAGGCTCGACTGTAGCCCAGCGTCGCCACAAAAGCTGCTAAGAAATTCTTGCCTTTGCGGCATTCAATCCAATCGACTTGCATTTGTTGACCGGGCGGCGTCTCAAAACGGATCAGCGTTTCAACAGCAACTGTTGGTCTTAAGGTACCGATATAACTTCGCAATTGGCTGATGCCGCCCTTATATCCTTTGACTTGAATCTCTCGTAAAAGTACAGGAGCGGGTAATCGAATTGGACGGGCCTGCTCAACCCGTTCTCGTAAATACGCCATGTAAGGAGCGAGTTTCTTCATCCCGCGCGGACGTCCTTGATACCTAGTGTCACCACCAGAAATAAAATGATACAGAGCACCGAAAAAAAATTGATACAGTGAGCGATCCCAAATGCCTTCTTTTAAAGGAAGAGGAGGCGAACATGATAACATGGGAACAAACAATGGAAATAAAGATTTTACGTCGCCAAGGTAAAAGTTTAAGACAAATCGCTCAAGAAACTGGCTTCTCAGTTAATACGGACCGTAAGTATTTAGTGTATGAAGGGCCCCCTAGGTATCAAGGACGTCCGCGCGGGATGAAGAAACTCGCTCCTTACATGGCGTATTTACGAGAACGGGTTGAGCAGGCCCGTCCAATTCGATTACCCGCTCCTGTACTTTTACGAGA
>JAIBEV010000106.1 GCA_019459505.1 Candidatus Paracaedibacteraceae bacterium
CAAATAGAAGCCACTGATTGGCCTTTTAAGCCTGAAAGAACTATCAGGGTCTTCTTCTCACTTGTCCATTGTCGTCGCTGCATTTTTGTCTTCCTTTTGGTTAATTCAACAAAAACACTCCTTTATTTCAACTCTTTTCTAAACTAGGGGCAGTATACTTAGGACTACAGTTGCGCCCACATATATTAAGGCGGTCCCCAACTGTCCTGCTTCAATCAATCCCCCAAAATCAAGAGCAAAAGCAGAAAAAGTGGTAAATCCACCTAAAAAGCCTGATAGACAAAAATAGCGCATAAGCTCTGAGGCATTCCATACAAACCCCATCAGTTCTGTTAATATGCCCATGACGAAGCATCCTATAAAATTGATGACCATAATTGGTAAAGGAAAGCCTAGAAAAGTTACAGGAATAAAACCAATTAAGAAGACGCGTAACATAGCGCCCGCCGCACCCCCTATCCCCACAGCTAAATAATGTAAAAGCACCGATTTACCCCTAACATAAAAATATCGCTACTTATTATGAAACCAAAAACTTATCTTATTGTATAGGGGGACTTCGCTCTTTATGGTTTCTTAGAAGGCAAGCTAAAGCAGCAAGAGTAATTAGTAAAAAAGAGAGGAGTTCACAATCTCATCTGCTCTGCTAATTTTCTGAAGAGAATAAGCGATGCAACGCTTCGCTGTAGAACCCTCTTTACTGGATTCTCATCCCTTCCCTACATCTATAAAAATAAAAAAGCTAAAACTCAAGGCACGTTTTTCTTAAAACCTTGATTTTTAGCTTTTTTATTTTTGTGGCGGAGAGAGAGGGATTCGAACCCTCGATACGCGATTAACGTATACACGATTTCCAATCGTGCGCCTTCGACCGCTCGGCCACCTCTCCGGATTTAGTTTTGAAGATAACCGTTTTTTTCCCTCAGAACAAGAGTTTTTTAATTAAAGCGATTTACCCCAGGTAGTCCTTAAAAATAAGTTTTTAAGTTAGAAGCTACCTCTTTCTTACTAATGTCAGGAGAAAAATAAGAATTAGCCTTATCCTGTTGACCATCAAGGGCATAAGCGACTGCCAAATTATGACGAAGATTTGGGGTGGCCTGCGGGGTATCAGCGTAAGCCGCCAATAAAGATATGGCTTCCTTAGTTTGCCCCCCTAAGGCTAAGGACAATCCTCTGTTTGAGAGAATATTTAAATTATTTGGTAAGATTGCTAAGGCTTTTTGATAATAGGATTGGGCTTCCTCATGCTTAGCCAGCATATCCATACATATTCCCATACCATTCATAACCCATGGATCTGTCGGTTTTTGCTCTAAGAGCTTTTTATAAACCCTTAAGGCTTCATCACCGTTGTTGGCAGCAATATAGGCCTTTCCCAATTCTTCTAAAGCTTGGATTGAGCTAGGATCTTTTCGTAATTCCTCTCTAAAATATTGGATAGCAGCTTCTGATTGACGAGCTTCCCGTAATGAATCACCAAGATTCCGACGCGCGGTCTGATTGGTTGGATCTGCTTCTAAAACTTGACGATACAATCGGGAAGCCATCTCATGATCTCCCGAATTCCTAAGGGAATCAGCCACGCGATTTAAAGCCTCTGGTCCTTGGTTCTTATAAGTATCTGAACTACAAGAGACTAAGAGCATCGCAGTTATTACAGTTAGCACCCCCTGCAATTTTAGTTTTTGATTAAGCATTTTTAGCCTTCCTCTGTGCAGTCTTGTCTGAAATGTACTCATACTTAAGCTTATCGCTGTTCTCTCTTTTAGTACAATTATTTGTAAAATTTAAATAAACCATTTTAAATATTTATTAACCATGGAAGAGGGATACTAAGGATAGAATAAGAGTTATGCTGACCTTTGGGAGCCTGTGTGTCAATACTATATTCAATATTTAGCATTCTAAGCTTACTGGCGGCTTTGTTTGATTTTCTATTTTACAAAATCCCCAATATTCTTGTTTTGGGTATCTTAATCTTTGCCGTTCCTTTACTCCTTACAGTTCTGAGCTGGGATCAAGTTTGCTTTACGCTTATAGCCAGCGGAATCATGCTCGTCATCAGTTTTGGGATTTCAATGATGGGCTGGATTGGTGCTGGTGATGCGAAGCTTTTAACAGTATCAACGTTGTGGCTCGCCTCCCTTGATATTTCTAGCTTTGTGGGGCTCATGGCTCTCCTGGGCGGTGTTCTAGCGATAATTTACGTCGTTCTCTCTCCCTTTATTGACCATGTGCGATTAAAGATAATCTCTCTTTTAACCCCGATCCTTAAGAAATCAACACTATGTTCCATTTATTTAAAAGAGCCTTTTATTTTTGCCACAGCAGAATCTTATCGGCAAACAAAAGTTCCCTATGGTATTGCCATTGCTACAGCCGCCATTGCTATTAGCTTGACTCAGTTTGGAGGCCGACTATGAGACGTAAAAATTCTCGATCATTATTTCTTCTCGTTACTTTCTGTATCGGATTTATCGTTTTTCTAATCCTGTTTTTCGGAAGCAAAGAAAAGAAAGAGGAACAAAAACCTCTCACAGTTCAGATTCTAGCGGCGGCTGAAAATATGGATATCGGCAGTGTTATTGATGTGGCAAAAATGCATTGGATTGACATACCTATAGCTGGGATGAAAGACAATTATGTCTCAAAACAAAATGCTGAGCTTATCCAAAAAGTTGATAAATCTGTGGTGAAAAAATCGATCGCCAAAAATGAAATCATTGATACAACGGCCCTCATTGATACCCATGGCCGTAGTGCTCTTTCGGCAGTTATCCAAGATGGCATGCGCGCCGTTACAGTTCCTTACACTAAACTAGCCAATGCTCCCTCTCTCATTGCGCCCGGCGATATTATTGATATTATTCTCCCTAAACGCGCGGAAGCTAATAAGGATGATTATTTCGGAGAAACAATTCTGCAAAATATTAAAGTTTTAGCCGTTGATAACTCCTTAAAGAAAACAGATGGCTCCGATACAACGGTTACACCGCCTAAAAGTATTTCCCTCGAGGTTAGTGCAGAGCAGGCGGAGAATTTAGCTGCCTCAATCCGAGATGGACAAGTGGTTGTCAGTATGCACAGTGTTTTCACAAAAGATGTAAAACCCGCCTCTATTAAAAAGTCATCGGACCTTCCCAGTCGTCCTCCTGAAAGCCAAGTAGTTGATGTATTCCGCGGAACGGAAAAAAGCCAAGTAACCTTTGAGATTCAAGAGCCTACAAAAAAATCAGATCATAATTAGAGTACAAAATATGGTTATATATAAAACAATAATCGCAATCTTAATAGCTGGGGTGGTCTCAACTGTCCAGGCCGGTCAAACCCTTGTTATTGAGGAAAGTGGCTCTAAACTTATTGAACTGACTGAACCAATTAAGGAAGTTTTTGTAGCCGATCCCGCCATCGCAGACGTCCAAGTGAGTGGCGGCACCAATATTAACATATTAGGGAAAAAGCCCGGCACAACAACGGTTGTGGTCACAAACCATCAATATATCCCGATTTCCAAAGTCACTGTTCAAGTTCGGCATAATCTCACCGAGCTAACGAAAACCACCCAAAAGATTTTCCCTGAAGAAAACATTCAATTCGATTCCACCCCGTCGAGTATCATTGTCAAAGGTGAGGCGTCCTCGCCTGCCGTTGCTCAACAAATTGAAAGTATTGCTGCGGATTTTGCCCATAAAGGCCAAAGTGTCAAAAACCTTGCCTCAGTGAATACCTCAACGCAAGTTTTGCTAAAAGTTAAGGTTGCCGAAGTTCAACGCAGCCTCCTTAACAGTTTTGCCATTAACTGGTCTGCGTTAATCAACAATGCTCATGGACTAAGCTATGGAATTCTGAATGGACGCGATGCTTATTCTGCTGGCTTTACGCGGGCTGGCTCTGTAGGAGAAGCTGTTCCTGGATCTTACGGCATTCACCATAATGATGGCAGTCGCGGCAGCTATACAGCCCTGCTTGACGCCTTGAATTCAGAAGGTTTGGGAACGGTTCTAGCAGAACCTAATTTAATCACGACTTCCGGAGAAACGGCAAGTTTCTTAGTCGGAGGTGAATTCCCTTATCCTGTGCCGCAGAATCAAAATGTCACCATCGAATTTAAAAAATTTGGTATCAGTTTATCCTTTACGCCAACTGTCTTGTCAGCCGATCAAATCTTCCTAAAAGTTCGCCCGGAAGTGAGTGAACTTGATAAAGAAAACACACTGAGTTTTTTGGTGGCAGAAAATAGGACAGTTGAATTACCGGCAATAAAAACTAGCGTTGTGGAAACTGCCGTTGAATTAGGAAGTGGTCAAAGCTTAGCCATTGCCGGCCTTTTATCCTCAACTCTTGCCAACAATTATGCGGATCTTCCAGGTTTGGCTGATATCCCTGTCCTGGGGACCCTGTTCCGCTCCACTCGATTCCAACGTAGACAAACGGAACTAGTGGTCATTGTAACGCCTCATATTATTACGCCGACGTCTGAACCGAATGCCTTGAAACTCCCAACTGATAAATTACGGGCCGCCTCAGCATTAGAGTCTCTGCTATACAAACGTTTGAATCGTCCCGGCGTTGGCGCAGATAACGACAATATGATTGAAGCTGACAGACTGTATGGGGCAGCTGGATTTAATGTGGAAGGATAAAATAGACAATGCGTGGATCTAATTTAATAGCTTTCTTATCTCTGGTTTTTCTAGCAAGCTGTAATAGTCCTGATAAACAAGATCACCAGGCAACCTGGAAAGAAAGCATCCGAAGCAATAATGTAAGGCTGTCTATAGATTTTGGCCTTAAAAGGACAAGTTTGAAAGTGAACGAAAGACGAGAGCTAAAGGAGATATACGACTCTTTTAAATCGGATCGCCCCATCTATGCTCGAATCTATATCGAAGATCGCAGTTTACATTCAATGTCACGAAAATCCCTTAATAGAATTCGATCGATCAAAGCCGCTCTAAGGTCTTTTGGCATTCAACCCAAGACTATATCCGTATTTTCTTGGCCAGAGATAGAACTCGGACAAAGCACACCGGATAGAGTTATGGTTATGATTGAAAACCGGCGAGTGATGCCTAAAAATTGTCCTGGGTGGCAACAATCCATCGATAGCTATACGGCGCCAGAAGGTGAAATCGATTTTGGCTGTGCGAATGCTTTTAATATCGCCAGCCTGGTTGAAGATAGAGCGACTCTGATCCAAGGAAAAGAACTCGTTTCTCGCGATTCAAGCGCTAAAATCAGGGCTGTAACTCACTATCAGCAAGGGAAGGTTAAGGATCCTAAAATAGCCAAAGCCACCTCTGACACACAAAGTATAACGCAATAAAGAGGGGAAGATTGATGACTCAAATGGACGCCATGCAACCCCGTCGATTAGCGTGTTATCTTCTCGAAGAGGCAACAAAAATAGCTATTGAAGCAATTCCTTTTAAAGAGTTCAATCTTACCCTTGAACTTTATGAGGGAGGTATAGCTTATGCGATTGAGCATCTTAAGAAGGAGAGATCACCAGATATTATCCTCGTTGATATCTCAAAATCCACCATGCCCTTATCAGATCTGGCGGCCTTAGCTGAAGCCTGTGAACCACGGGTGGAAGTTATCGTTCTGGGTGAAAAAAATGATGTGGGTTTATTCCGCAGCCTTTTACAAGCTGGAGTACGCGATTATCTCGTCAAACCTTTGATGGAATCTATCCTAATCAAGAGTATCCAAGAGATCGTTCAGCATGAAGCAGTGTCATCTAATCCAAGTTTAGGGTCCCTTAAAGCAGGGAAAATTATAGCTGTCATGGGTAGCCGAGGAGGAATCGGCGTTTCCAGTATTGTTTCCAATCTTGGTGTTGCATTATCGGAAACCCATGAAAAACGTACCTGTATTATAGATATGGATATGCATACTGGCACCTTACCCCAATATCTAGATATTGAAAGTTCAGAAGGATTTTCTCAATTGTTCGAATCCCCAGACCGTATTGATAAGGTCCTCTTGGATCGCTATATGACATTTTACAATGACCGGTTAGGCATTTTGTGTTCTGAATTAAGTTTGCTTGAAAAGCCACAGATCAAATTAGAGTCGATCGATTCCTTATTTAATTTTATCGCCCCTCAATTCCACTATACTTTAATTGATCTACCCCGTCATTTCTCTCAAGCGATTACTTCTCATGTACTCACGCATGTCAGCCAGCTCATTGTTCTCTGTGACTATTCTATAACAAGTCTTAAGGATACATGTCGTCTTCTACAAATGACTAAGGCTTTTCCAAATTTGACTCAGGGAACAATTATTTTAGCCAATCAAATAGACCTCCATAAAAAGGGAAATATTGATCGTGAAACTTATGAGGCAACCATCCAACGTCCTATTAATTTAGAAATTAAATTTGATCCTTTCCATCCTTTGCAAGGAGTCCTGGATGGTGATCCTGTTGTAATTAATAATCGAGGGGAACTTGCTTATGGTGTTCAATCCCTTTGTCAACTGATTATGGGAATACCCCTTTCGCAAAAATCTGAAAAGCGATGGTGGAACCGTTTATTTAACAACCGTCGCCTTTAAGCAAGAGAGTTAGTCTATGAGAAATAAAGGTTTTGGGAAGAAAAATATAACTCACCATGGCAGCGAGCACCCGACCATGAATGTGATGCATCCTTTAGCTAAGGAGCCTACCTTAAATGAGGATCTTTATAAAACTAAAATAATCAGTGATGCCCCAGCTGTTGCTGAGTTCAAAGAAAAAATATTTGATCTGCTTATTAAACATATTGATTTAAATGCAGCCGCAAAAATGGCACGTCCAGAATTACGTCGTGAAATTGAAAAGTATATCTTTGAGTATACTGAAGAATTTAAGCTGCAAATCAACCATAAAGAGCTTCAATACATGGTTGAAGATATCATCAATGACATGGTTGGATTAGGGCCTTTAGAAGATTTGATTAACGACCCCACCATTAACGATATTATGATTAATAGCCCCGATAAAATTTATGTAGAACGTAAAGGAGTTCTGCAGCTCACAGATGTTAAATTTCGCAATGAACGCCATGTTCTCCAGGTGGCCCAGCGAATTGCTAATCAAGTTGGACGCCGCGTGGACGAGTCCAGCCCAATGGTTGATGCTCGATTAAAAGATGGCAGCCGAGTCAACATTATTATTCCTCCTCTTGCCTTAAATGGTCCTTCAATTTCTATTCGGAAATTTTCTAAAAAATCTATTCATCTGCCTGATATGGTCAAGACGGGCAATATTTGTCAGAAAATGTATTTATTCCTAGCCATGGCGGCTCAAAGTCGACTCAATATTATTATTGCTGGGGGTACGGGAGCAGGAAAAACCACTTTGTTGAATGCCTTATCAGAACAAATTGATCCTAAAGAACGCATTGTCAGTATCGAAGATGCGGCGGAACTAAAACTCCAGCAACCTCATGTTGTCCGCCTGGAAAGCCGCCCCGCAAACATTGAAGGTCAAGGCTTGATAGAAATCAAAGATCTTCTTAGAAACGCTTTGCGCATGCGGCCCGACCGCATCATTGTAGGAGAATGTCGAGGTGCTGAAGCTTTTGACATGCTCCAAGCCATGAACACGGGTCATGATGGATCAATGTCCACGCTGCATGCGAATAGTACCAAAGAAGCCGTCACACGCCTTGAAAATATGATTTTGATGGCCGGTCATGATTTGCCGCCGGAAGCCATTAAATCTTACATTGTTGATGCCATTGATCTGGTCATTCAAATTTCTCGAATGCGGGATGGTCTGCGTCGCATAACCCAGATCAGTGAAATTATTGTAACGGACAATGGTCAAGTCACCACTCAAGATATTTTCTATTTCAAGCAAACTCTCTCCAGTCGCACGGCAATTGAAGGAGAATTTAGATTTAACGGCATCTCAGAGCGATTAATTGAGAAGTTTATTGATGCCGGCTTAGAGAACGAACTTTCTAGCTTTGACAAAAGTGATGCACCCTTATGATAATAGATAATTTTATTATTGCTTTATTTGTTCTTTTGGGGCTGATCCTCATGATTGTCTATTATTTCATGGTGATCTTGCCGGCAGAAGATCGATTAACTCATCGCATTCAATCACTGGGGTTTTCCCGCCGAGGCGGGCTTAATGAAAACATGTCCACCTCCTTAATTGCTATTAAAGAAACACGCCTCGAAAAGCGCCTCAACAATTTTTTAAAAAAGGACAGGTATGGGTATGGATGGGTCCGTCTCAAGCTTTTACGCAGCGGTATAAACCAATCTCTTGAAAGGTTAATTGCACTTTTTAGTGTTACCTGGATTATTGTGGGGATTAGTGCATTTTTTCTAATCCATTTATCTGTCATGAAATCAGTTCTGTATGCGCTGGCAACTACAATTGGACTCTCACATATGCTTCTTAAACGGTATGAAGAAAAGCGAAAGAAAATGATTTCAGAGCACCTGGCACCGGCGATTGAAATCATTCTTAGAGGCGTTAGAGCGGGCAGCCAAATTGATAAAACCTTTCGTATTGTTGCGCGGGAAGTCCCCTCCCCCTTAAAAGAAGAATTCGAACAGATCAATAGTGAGATTGATTTTGGGGCTGACTTTGATAAAGTTCTGCATGCCTCGGCTCTTCGGGTCAATATACCAGACTATTACTTTTTTATAACAAGTTTGATCATCCAACGGCGCACAGGGGGTAGCTTAGGAGATGTACTCGAAAATATTATTGCGACCCTCAATAAAAGTCATGAACTGCGATTAAAAATTAAAGTCTTTTCTTCGGAAGCAAAAACCTCAGGGTATGTCTTATCAGGACTGCCAGTTATTGCAATTCTCGCCCTTTTAAAAATTAAACCAGAACAGATAGAATTTTTCCTCCATGACCCTTTAGGGCAAACCCTCTTTCTGACCGCGGGCTGTTTAATTATTCTGGCCATGGTAACAATCCGACGAATGATCAGAATGGATGTATAGGAGAGATCCATGAACTCTATAACTTACCCTTTCATTGTAATGCTTCTTATTTTAACAGCGGGATTGGTAATTCATGGCATTTATGCCCGTCTGCTCGATCAACAACGGTTTTCAAACCGAATTAAAAAAATCCAAAAATTGGCTTATGGAAGTGGAGCTTATAAAGATCCTCAAAACCTTTCGCCAGATATCGTCGACTCCTTAAAAAATATTGAACAAAAGATGGCGACAACTTTTTCTGGGTTCACACGGGAAACAGCAGCAGCTCAACGGCTCAAATTTGAGCAAGCGGGATTAAATGCAACGTATGCCCCGGCGATCACTCTTTTATGTAATATCTGCTTTGCGGGAATTTTTTTAGTATTCTATGGGCTGGTTTTATCGCTGACTAATGTAACAGAAAATGGGATACTGTTTGACTTGATATTGCTCGTTTTATTTCTCTTTTTTTCCTTACGGTTCTTTGGCTATATCCTCGATTTTAAGATTAGTCGCCGCTATAAACGCATTCAAAAATCATTAGCCTTTTCAGTAGACATGTTGGCAATTTGTACACGCTCTAGCCTGAGCTTAGAACAGGCATTTGAGAAAATAGCAGAAGAAATGGGATTATTTAACCAAGACCTTTCCGAAGAATTTATTCGCGTTGCCATCGAGCTAAGAATGATCCCTAATCGTTCACAGGCGCTGAGAAATTTTGCAAAAAGACTTGATTTACCAATGGTTCAATTACTTGTTAGCGGCTTAATTCATGCGCTGGAGCATGGTGTTTCTTTAAGCCAAACCTTAACCAACCTTTCTCTAGAGTTTTCAAAGTATCGCTTAATTGCTGTAGAAGAAAAAGCGGCACGGCTTCCTGTTTTATTGACGATCCCTTTGGCCTTATTCTCTTTACCCGCCACCATGATCATTCTCATAGGACCCATTTTTGCAACCATCCGCACTATTTCTATCTTTAATTAGTCGAGTCTGAAGAAAAGTCCTTCGCTAGGTTCAGTGTACTTTTCTCCAATTGATGTGGAGTTTCTAAGGCTTGAAGCGGTTCGACACCTTAGAAACAAATAAATATGAATTTTTGATGATATTATTTTTGCAAGATTTATCGCCTTATCATGACAAAACTTTGCAAATTTTACGCAGGCATACTTCCTTTTTAATCCTTTAGTTTCAATTAATTATGTTATACTTCAGGGTCGATTAATTAGATATTACTTTATAATGGTAATCTTTTTAATCTCACTGCCTATTTGTGAAAATTGATCATACAAATCTTCTGATGATTCCGCTTGGAAAGCCCATTCTGGTTTAGTGGCACATGTCTTATAAAGTGCCTTAGCACTGGCATTAGAAACTTGGAATGTTACAGTAAAAATTTGGATACCCGCTGCTTTAATTTTTGTACATAAGTCCGCAACGCGAGCATCAATTTTTGCCCTTGCTCCTGATACACTTGTGGTTCTTAACAAATTAGGACTCGCTCGATTCGTCAGGTTTTGAAAACCATAAGCCGTTGGATCACCGGTAGGGCTCCGAGACTCATCATTCCAATTGTTTTCACCATCCGTGACAATAACAAGGGATTTTAGATTGCCTGCACCATAGTCTTTTGGTTGAATGCTCGATTGCCATAAGCCGGTCCACTGGGGAGAAATTGTATTCCACCCCCAAACCAATCCTAAATTACCAAATGTCCCTCCCCCATACCCAAGGTTAGCTGACGTAAAATTCTGAATTTTATTGAGCAAAATTGATTTTTGATTTGTTAGAGGCAGAATAGGCGGAGCACACGAACGATTGGGGCCGACATTAATGCCGGATATCTTTGTTAAAACTTGCAATTTACCCTGACTATTTTTATACCAGTCATTATCCTTGTTGGCAGAGATAGGAATCCCTCCTGCTCTTGAAGCCGTAGACTCAGCAAAATAAACTGGCCATTTTCTTGATGAACTGGGGGGAGCATCCGTATCCATAGTAGTGCCGGTATCAACCACGCCCACACATCCTTGCCAGGGATCATCCGTTGGAAAATCTGATAATTTTTCTGGGTTTGACAACCAACTTTTATATTGAGTCCCAATATTGATAGTGGCAACAAATGGAACGATGGAAATAGCGGTCGTTGCTAAGGTGTCGTTATTTTCAAAAATGACATTGACGAGCTGAGTGGCGGCAGCCCGAAGGCCATCAATTTTACCATTGGAGGCCATCGATCCAGTGACATCGAGTACCATAGCCACTTGATTGCTCGCCAGCTGACGGCGGACTTGAGTCTCCCCCTTAACCGGCAAACTGCTGCGCCCTAACAGACTATTAAAAAGGGTACCCAGTTGCGCTGAGGCCGTTACTGTAACGATTGATTGATCACTGGACAAGCTAACAATTGGGGTAACATTAATATTGTTCTTATTTAGGGGATAGTTAGCATAAAATATCTTTGTAGCATTGGCTTGAACATCTTCAACATTGTATCGAGCCCCGGCAATGGCAGCCGCATCACAGGCATAGGCGAGTTGGGTATTCACATAAGCTTGACGTCCTAGATCAATAACCATACCTCCTAAAAATAGGATGGGAAATAGGGTAATAGCAAATAAGGGTAAAACGACTCCTGACGTATCTTTAATAGTTTTTTTAAAAAAGTGGAAAACTTTTATAGTCATCATTTCCGTTCTCCTTAGCCGGTCAGCAACGAATTCATATCTCCTGACCGAGGGACAAAAACAGCAGTGAGATAAATGGATTTAACAGGCATATAGCCTTTGAAGAGCAGTGGAGAATATTGGTAAAAAATCTCAGTCACAACCATCGTCTGTTCATTGACAACACTTACCCCACCGGGTAAGTTTTTTGGCACACTCCCGGGTGCTCCCAGCTGACTCATTCCTCCATTTTTAGCTTGCTGCCACGAGATTATCATTTTACTGGGATCCGACTTGGAGGACGTATTACGGATTTGAGTCACGACCATCTGACCGTATTTACTGAAATCAAAAGGATGAGCCGCAGTATAAGCGCTATCCATAATACCAATTAAGGCAGTTCTGGATAAAGCCTGTCTGGTAATGGCATCTGTCACCACTCCAGCCATTCTGGTTAATTTTGACTGCAATAGGATGTACATGCCAACTTCAAAAACACTGGCGATCATTAAAATAATGATCGGAAGGGTTATAGCTGTTTCAACAAACGCTGCGCCTTTTTCTCGATGATAGAAATTTTTTAATTGTTTCAACATCTCAAAGACTAACCCCTCTTTTAATATTCCTCATTCATAACAGGTGTAATACCATGCAACGTAATCAGAGATGATGTCCCAAAAAGAGGAAAGATTGTATCCCATCCATAGCTTATATCGTACTCGACCACTTGTCCGGCCGTTCCAAACGATCCACTGATACCTTGATCGGCATCCCAAACCCCATTGCCATTGACATCGGTAAAGGGCTCCCCTTTATCATAAATCCCATTATTATTAGTATCAGTAAAGGGTTCAGGGTTATTCACCCCTGCTAAACTGGGATAAGCCTTAACCGTAATTTTAACTTTGTGGGGGTCCATTACCCCCCCACTGTAAATCTGAATCACACTCAAAACTTTATTCTGAATAAACTGTTCCCGCGTAAGGCCAGCGGTTGTTTGACCTGTCATACCTAAGCGCGAAGCTTCACGGGCGGCCGTATCCAAAGCATTTTGAACAAACACAATTAACCCAACCTGTACAGCGGCAAATAAAGCAAGAATGAAAAAAGGAACCACTAAAGCAAATTCGACAATACTGGCACCACTTTCATGACCTATTATTAGACGACCGTTCACTAGGCTCTCCTCTCCAGATTTAGACAATAGCAATATCCAGAAGGCTATGCCGATTGTCTTAATCTGAACCTTTATTAGATTTAATTGAGTGCAGTGACGACTTTTTGAAATGCAGCTTGGATTTTAGTCCCTAAAGTTGTTACCACCGCAATCGCAATCGCTGCAATCAAAGCAATAAGAATGCCATATTCTGCAAGGGATGCACCATCTTCATTCTTTATGAAATTTGTCATTAGCTTTTCCATAACATACCTCCCTAAAAAACTAAGCCCGATCTTAAAGATAGGATGATTTAAGGTATCGTCAAGGAAACAACGAAAATTATTTTAATAATATTTTTTATACTCTCAACCTTTAAGAATATAAAAAAAGCGACCAATCGGTCGCTTTTTAAATAGCTTAAGAATAGTATCAATTAGCCTTGACGTGCTTTGAAACGCGGGTTTTGCTTATTGATAACATATGTCCGTCCACGACGACGAACAACTTTACAGCCTTTATGACGCTCTTTTAGAGTTTTGATTGAATTGGCAATTTTCATTTTTGAAAACCTTTTTAAAACAATTAGTACAATTAATACTAGGGTAGGACCAGCTTGTCAAGTTTTTCCAGTGACCCAAATTAATTTTTTGCTTCCAGAGCCTTAAGGAATTCTTCAATATTCCCCTTCTTTTGACTTAACAGACTACTATAGTCATCCCGCAGGGTCACACTCATGCTAATACCATCAACAATCACATCTTGCACTTTGCCGCTTCTGACCCGCCATTCCACATCTGTTTTTGGTCCGCCAGGTTTTTGAATCGTCGATTTGACAAAATCTGCGCCGGCTCTTTGTCTGACCTCACCTACTTCAAATTTTACGCCACGGTATTCCCGAAATCGACTAGCATATGCCTTTTTTAAACGTATTTTAAAAATTGTTGTAAATCGATCTTTTTGTTTCTGCCGCTGTTCTGGAGTCGCATTTTCTGATTTCCAATGCCGCCCCATCACAAAATTTGCAATATGCGACACGTCAAAGCCTTCATCTAATAATACAACAAAGTGATCTTCCACTTGCTCTAAAGAATCATTACTATTAGTCAAAATCTGAATTGCTCGATTTCCCAGATCTTGAATAAATGATTTAGAATTAATGCAATAAGCCGTACTGATCATAACAGCAAATAATGCAATTATTTTTGTTATTTTCTTCATTTTTCTTCCTTATAAAATATAACTCTACTGATTATAATAGTTTTCAAGAATTAAAAACTGGTAAATTTTAAGGTCTACGAATTTATCGTAGGCTTCTAATTGAATAGGTTGGCTTAATATCAATGCTTTCCTTTAATAAACCTGATATGCCATCTTGTACAAACAATGTCTCAATTTCAAAATCATGCCCACCTTTTATATCCGTTCCAATTGTATCACCAATCATCAGCATTCGCTCTTTATTTTCACAGGCCCGCGGGTATATTTTTTGAGCATATTCAAAAATGATCCGATTTGGCTTTCCAATCCGGATAGCCTTCCCTCCAAATTCCTCCTCTAAACGTCGAGCAAAATATCCTGCCGTCTTTCTTAAGCTTTGATCCTCTTTTGCATGAATATCAGGATTCGGACAATAGACAAGCATCTGACGGTCAGCCATAAGTTTCAAATCAGCGTCAAATTGTAGTTCATCTTCGTTCTCTTCTAAGAAACAACTCAGCAACACAAAATCACTGTGCTCCATATGATCAGTTTTCACCACATTAAGGTCCCTTAAAAGGTCTTGATTGCGCGATTGCCCCAAGTGATAAACTTTCTGGCCTGGGTGTTTTTCTTGTAAAATATGGCGCATGACATCGCCAGATGTCACAATATGGGGTTCTCCTGCCACGCCAAGTTCTTTTAAGGTGTCTTTAACAAAAATACTGGGTCGAGGGTTATTAGAAACAAAGATAATTGATTTGCCTTGTTTTTTAAGAGTATTGAGGGCAGCAATCGCTTCCAAGAAGGGATTCTTCCCATCATAAATCACCCCCCAGATATCAACCAAAAAGGTATCATAGCGATCGGCAATATCAAAAATTGATTTAAGGTCCATAATTTCTCTCTTCTTTTCTTTAGGTATTATGAGGGCGTAGGAAACAGATTTTAATACTGCCATAAGCTCGCTCATCGATAATGTCAACCAGCGATAAGAGCGGTGTTAAATCTGTTCTTACATCAGTTTCATAAATAATTATTGTATCTTGGCTCGTCCAACCTTGTTTTTGCAAATATGGTATAGCAGTAAATTCTAGCCCTTTACCATAAGGAGGATCGAGAAATACCAAATCCATGGGCTGAGAAGCCATTTTAATTTTCAACAAGTCGCCGTGAATTAAATTAACTTGGCTCTTCTCTGCGAGGACGTCAATATTGTGTTGCAGAACTTTAGCAACCCTTGCTTGTTGTTCCACAAAGGTTACGTGCATAGCCCCTCGCGAGAGGGCCTCCAGCCCCATGGCACCACTCCCCGCAAATCCATCCAGCACTCTGCTCCCTTGCAATTTTACATCAGGGTAATGCATTAAGATATTAAAGATAGCCTCTCGCACCCGATCCGTTGTCGGTCGTGTATACGCTTCATCCGGAAGCGTAAGTCGACGCCCTCTATTTCTTCCGCCGATGATGCGCATTAGATACTGCCTTCGGCTGGCTCTTACCGCGTGAAATCGATTGCATTTTTGGCTGATCCTCAAGATTTTTTCTTAAATGAGGAAATTGTTTAGCAAACACACTAAATGGGATTTCCCACAAATCATCAGGCTGTTTTTTTTCTAAAGAAAAAGCTCCATACGCCACCCGAATTAATCGATTGACGTGCAAGCCTAAGTGTTGCATCACCCGTCGAATCTCTCGATTTTTACCTTCATAGAGGGTAACAAACAACCAGCAATTTCGACCCTTCGGTTCATCCATATCCACATCAATCTGGCCATAATTTATCCCCTCAATGGTAATCCCATTTTTAAGATCTTCCATCACTTGAGGATCTACCTCTCCATACACTCGAACTCGATAGCGTCGGGGCCAATTGGTTGAGGGTAATTCTGCATACCGCGCCATACTACTATCTGTTGTCAACAAGATTAATCCTTCAGAATTTAAATCAAGTCGACCAATGGAAATGACTCGGGGCATATTGTCCGGCAATTGTTCGAAAACAGTGGGGCGCCCCTGAGGATCCTGATGCGTAGTGATAACGCCTGTGGGTTTGTAATACCCCCATAACTGAGGCTTTTGAGCTTCTGGTAATATTTTACCATCAACGAAAATTTTATTGCTGGCCGATACATCTAAGGCCGGAGACATAATAATCGTGCCATCGACACTGACACGGCCCATTTCTATCCAGCGTTCCGCTTCTCGGCGAGAACATAAACCAGCGGCCGCAATCCTTTTCGCGATTCTTTCTTTATTTTGTGTCACGTTCTTGCTGCTCTTATAAAATGATTAAAGATGGAGCGGTCCAATTCGCTGATATGAAACTCGGGATGCCATTGCAATCCCAGAACGAACTGAGTCGGATGATTTAATTCGATCCCTTCAATAACCCCATCGCTGGCTTTAGAATTCACAATAAAACCGGGCGCGACATTTCGAACGGCTTGATGATGGGCACTGTTCACAGCAACACGAGTTTCATTATTAGCAAGTTTATGCAGTAATGTTTCAGACACAATCTCAATATCATGGCCCGCTTCATGACGCGGATTAGGTTGCTCATGAGCCAAACAATTCTCAATTTCAGCAGGGATATGCTGAATCAATGTTCCCCCAAAAATTACATTCATGAGCTGCATGCCGCCGCAAATCCCTAAAATAGGTTTACCCTGTTCTTTAATAAGCTTCGTAATTGCAAATTCAAATTCGGTCCGATCTGGTTTAATCTTTACTGTTTCATGAGAGATCGTTTCTCCATAATGGCTAGGACAAATATCAAAAAATCCCCCAGGAATTAGAAGCCCATCAATCAGCGCCGCATAGTTCTGTAATAAATTATAGGAATAAGGCAATAATAAAGGAACACCGCCCGCAGCGACAACAGCATCGACGTAATTATAGCGAATGGCATACCAGGGATAGCGAGAATAGCTACCACCAATATCTGAATCTAGTGTAATACCAATAATAGGTTTAGATGTCATCATCGGACCTCTTTACAGAATAAATTTTGATAAATCTGTATTTTTCGCTAAATGACCAACCCTTGACTGCACGTCAGTCGCTGTAATTTCAACAGACTGGCCATTCATATCGGGTGCCTTAAAACTAATATCTTCCACAAGTTTTTCCATAATTGTATGGAGACGCCGTGCACCAATATTTTCTACATCCCGATTCACATCAGCCGCCAAGGTTGCAATAGCTTCTATAGAATCAGGAGCAAAACTTAAAGTCACTGATTCCGTTGCCATCATAGCCTTAGCTTGGACAATCAAATTGGCCTCAGGTTCCATCAAGATTCGCACAAAATCATCTTTTGTCAAGGCATTTAATTCCACACGGATGGGTAACCGGCCTTGCAATTCAGGAAGTAAATCTGCTGGTTTTGAGAGATGAAAGGCTCCGGAAGTGACAAATAAAATATGATCCGTCTTAACCGTTCCATGCTTGGTCGCTACACTGGTTCCTTCAATGAGGGGTAATAAATCCCGTTGCACCCCTTCCCGACTCACATCACCCCCAGAGCGTTCACGGCGGACACAAATCTTGTCAATTTCATCCAAAAAAACAATCCCGTTTTGCTCTACTGCTTCAATGGCTTCTTTTGTCATGCGTTCTTGATCAAGAAGCTTATCGCTTTCTTCAGAGGTTAAAACGTCGAGTGCGTCTGCAACTTTCATTTTCTTTGTTTTGGTACGGCTTCCAAAAGATTTACCTAGAATATCACCTAGATTGATCATCCCCATTTGCGCCCCAGGCATCCCAGGTACATCAAAAGCAGGCATATGGGCACTTGATGTATCAGACACTTCGACATCAATTTCTTTATTATCCAGTTGACCGTCAAGAAGCATGATGCGGAATTTCTGACGGGTTTCGGCTCCAGCTGTATCGCCCACCAATGCGTCAAGAACCCGCTCTTCGGCATGTACTGTGGCTTTAGCTTCAACTTCTTTTTTAAGACGATCGCGGGTCATATGCAGAGAGATCTCAACTAAATCTCGAATAATTTGCTCGACATCTCGTCCCACATAGCCAATTTCAGTAAATTTTGTTGCCTCCACCTTTAAAAATGGGGCATTGGCTAATTTTGCCAAACGGCGTGCAATTTCGGTTTTACCACACCCTGTTGGTCCAATCATCAAGATATTTTTTGGCAGAACCTCATCCTTCAGATCAGGGGTCAATTGCATGCGTCGCCAGCGATTTCGCAACGCAATAGCAACGGCACGCTTGGCATCTTGTTGTCCAACAATGAACCGATCCAATTCACTGACAATTTCACGAGGGGTTAGGGTGGTCATAGGGAAATACTCTCCAGCACAATATTATTATTGGTATAAATACAAATGTCTGCTGCAATCTTAAGGGATTTACGGGCCACATCCTCAGCCGTTAAGCCTTCAATGTCATGTAATGCTCGCGCCGCTGATAGGGCAAAAGATCCCCCAGAACCAATGCCTATCAAGCCATCTTCGGGCTCTAGGACATCACCATTTCCTGTTAGAATCAAACTCGTGGTTTTATCAGCAACAGCCATCATCGCTTCTAAACGACGCAAATATCGATCAGTTCGCCAATCTTTGGCTAACTCAACACAAGCCCGCGTCAATTGAGCCGGGTAATGTTCCAATTTAGCTTCTAACCGCTCAAATAGAGTAAATGCATCTGCTGTTGCACCGGCAAAACCAGCAATGACATGTCCCCCTGCCAAGCGACGGACCTTACGTGCCTGCGATTTTATAACAGCATTACCTAAAGTAACTTGACCATCACCCGCGATTACAACTTGTTGGTCCTTACGCACACTAATTATTGTTGTCCCTCGCCATTGCGGCATCGAAGAGGTTGATTCCATCATAAACTCCTGCAATTATAGTCAAAACTAGAAGGGAGATTGCCCATGTCTTATGATGTTAATAACATATTTGCACGAATTTTGCGTCAAGAAATTCCATGTAATAAGGTTTTTGAAGATGAGAAAGTCTTAGCTTTTCATGATGTCTACCCTAAAGCTCCGATTCATATCTTGATTATTCCCAAAGGAGAATACATTAATTTTCATGATTTTCATCAAAAAGCTGACCCAGAAACAATTACCCATTTATATAAAAAAGTCACTGATATTATTGAGCAATTTGGCCTGCAGAAACCGGGTTATCGTCTAATTACAAATTGTGGGCTTAATGGTGGTCAAGAGGTTCCCCATTATCATATTCATTTGGTTGGGGGTGATAAACTAGGGACAACGGTTGGGAAATAGTCTTAGCGACGAGAGAAAGCTTATGTCAGCTCTTATGGATTTATAGGGCTGTCATAACTATTTTACTTAAGCAAGCTTTTCATCCTTTTTATCATACTGCTATAAATTAATGAAATTTTGAAAATTTGATAAAATAAACCTTTAGAATAGCAATTAAAAGTTGAGTAATATAGCATCACGCACTTATATATTGCTGGGATATTTTTGACAAAATATCCTTATCCCTTAATCTTCACAGATATCAGCCAACAAAATAAGATTTACATTCTTTTTACTCAAACCTGCCTCTATCAGTCTTCTATAAATAAGAGAGGACGTTATATTTTTTCTAAATAAATCCATACTTAAATTCGTGGTTTCAAGTATTCTTAAACTTTTTGCAAACATTTTCTCTTTATCCTTTGAAAACTGAGATGGTAAAAAACAAGATATTAAGAATTTCATAACAAATTAAGGTAAAATAATTAATTTTTTTAACTCTAACTGTTTCTTAAGACCTTTTTATAAGTTTTTTACCAGGAAAACCTTAAGATTCAGTTAATTAAAAGAAGCTTTTAACCTATTCGCTTAGCCGTGCTTGTTTTAAAAGTTAGAACACAAGAGAGAAGATGAAAGTTAATTTTATGAGAGTAAATTATTGTCGATTGATCCTTGTGGCTTTTATTAGTTGCCTTATAGGGACAGGTATAGCCATGGCTGACTCTTCTTCTATTAAGGAGGCCTCGACAGAGAAAGTTCTCCATTTGGTTATAAAAAACAGAAATAAGAAAGATTTAAATATTCTAATTAAGCCTGAAATACCTCATCTATCTCGCCACATACCGGATGATCGTCTTAAGGCTGGATGGCTTGTTTTAACCGTTCCCGCTGCTCCCGATAATGCCACAAGTACAAATGCTGTTATTGAAGTCTCCTCAGAACAAGTGGGCAATTTTGATTATTATTCAATTACGGGTGAGACAAATCCTTTTACCCCCGTCGGAACATGCTATAACTTGCAAAAAGGTAAATGTTATAGAATAGAGTTTACTAATAATCTATTTGGAACGGATTGCATTGGCACGGAGTTAAAAGAACCTGCGCCTAAAAGGGAAAACAGCGTTGAAATTTTACCAATCAAGAAGATAGCTCCTATTCCCCGTGAGGGAATTTCACGGCAACCGTATCGCCCCTCCGAAGTATTAACGCCCGATAAGTAGATCACCATACCTGTAGTAGGCCTTAGTCCTCTCCACTTAAGCAAACTAACCATACTTTTGCTTCCATCCCTGTTTCATTTCCTGATAAATTGGATCAGACTCTATTTTTCTCCACGCCTGATAAAATATGTGTGCACTTTCTACTTTATCTTCATCTTGGCCATTAAGAGGCAATTCTTGGCCCGTAGTAGGATCATATTTTCTGCCGCCTTTATGATTAGCATAGCGTCTTGAGCGAGTATATCCCATTTGTAGAAACTTGCGTGCCATATCAGCGCCGACAAATTCTCCTTTTTCGAGGTAATTGTAAAAGAGGGTTGAGATCTTTGCTGCACTTTCATGAGCCACTTCCGGATTTTTAAAGCGCCAGAAAGGTAGTATCTCAGATTTATAAGGTTCACAGAGCAGAACGCCTTGCTCCCCCTTTCCAACACGATACTTTTCAGGATTCTGACGATAGTCGACTGGCGCTTTCCAAGGGTAACTTGATTTCTGTTTTTCCCAAGCCGTTATCTTTTCTTGCTTCGAGGATATTTTATAATTTTTCTTCTTAAGTATTCCTCTATTATCATTCATAAGGGTACCCCTTGTAACTTAAAGAATACGGATGAATTTAACCTCTTTAAAAATATAATTTTAATTTCCCTCTTCAAAGATCATTTTTTCCAGGATATTAACTTCAGCCTCAATCGAAAAATAAGTCATAAAAAATCCCGCCTTACAATTTTAAGGCAGGATTTTTTGCGAAGATTTTATTATTTAAATCGTCTGCATTTTGTAAGAGCAATATTTATAGCCACGGTACACCACCCCTACTGTTAGGGCAGCAGCGGCTTGTGCTATGGCAAACACCCATAACTGTTCTATCGTCCATCCCTTTTCAATCAAAGCTGTTCCTAAAGAACGAGCAAAGTTAACAGACGTATTGCTGACAGGCATGCTAACTAAGTGTATGACCACTAGGACAAACCCAATTACCACCCCTGCAAATCCTAAAGGAAACCCGGGCCGCATGGTTGTCACGACCGCCATCAAAAGAATAGATGTCATAATAAATTCAGTTAAAAGGACGGCTTGCATAGAGTATCCTGCTGGTGAATGTACCCCAAAACCATTCGAAGCAAAGCCAGCAACCATATTAAAATCAGCCTTACCGGTCGCAATTAAATAAACAATATAGGCACCCGCAATACCTCCTAGTATTTGCATGACCATATATAGAATAGCATCCTTGACGTTAATATGACCGATGCACAGCAGTGTTAGAGTTACAGCTGGGTTAATATGGCAACCTGATTTAGGGCCAATTGCATACACTAAGAACATTAAGGTCAATCCAAATGCCAAGCCTATACCCAATGCGCCAATAGAACCGTCAGCAATAACAGCACTACCTACCCCCATTATTATCAGAATTCCTGTTCCTAAAAATTCTGCAATATAGCGAGAGAGGGTTCCATTAACTTTTTCCATCCTTACCTCCTATTAAGTAAATTTGGTTACCTCACCTTTTCATTGTATTGGCACTTCATACAACGGTCTATTTAAGGTGAAAGGTTAAAAGGGCAGTGTCAGCAAGATTTTATTAATAAAATTCACGCTCAATTAAAAATTTGGTTATTTTAACCTGCATCGCGCATCAATAAAACCTCAGGCGACTGCTTAAATCCCTGGCCTTTACCCCGGGTAAGCCAAGTGGTTTGCCCCAATCTAAGTCCTGACCTCATAAGGGATGGCGGTATTTCGTGACGCTTAATCGTTCCCTTTAAATCAAAAGTTCGATCTAAGCCACTATAAAATCGAATCAGAGAACGAAAGGCATCATTTCCATGTCCTCCCGGTAAATGACTCAAATATTGATCCCAAGAAAGATCCACCAAATATAAAGCGACGCCGGCCGCTTCATCCCAGCTGCGACGGCCAAGAATCGTGCTTTGACCTAAATGTTGATGCTGCCCTATTCGGCCAAGCCGTGTCCAATCTTCTGGGGGAGCTTTCCGCCATGCCCCCTTAAATTCCTCAAGGCGAACTTTGACTTTAAAATAACCTTCTAGAAGCTTTTTAAGTCCTGCAGCATTGCGTTGCCGTTGCCAAAACAGAGGGGTAAACTGTAAAATGGAGCGAGAATGAACATTCAGGGTGGCTTCGATATTAATATCGACTAATCCAGCTAGATTTAAAATAGCATGCCCCACCGATGTCTTTTCAGCAGGAACCATTTCGAGTCCCGGAATATGCTTTTTCTGCAGGCGATACCAAAAGGATGCTAAGCGATGATTAAAAATATCTAAGAAATCTCGAAAAGCCGTATCTTTATGGCGGAGCCGTTCTACAATTAAATCCGTATAAGGCTGCGGTAAGGGCCCCTGTACCCCTGCTATACCTAAAAAATTTATGGTCACAATTGGAGGACGATCATAATACTTATTTGGAAATATACTATGAATATCGCTGGCAGGCGTTGCATAGCCTATCCGTGACTGAATCTGAAGAGGGTCATCTTTAGGATTTTCTGTCTCACCAAAGGGCTTCGAGTCAACTCGTAATGCCGCCAAGATTCGAATAGACTGATAATATTCGAACTCATAAGGCTGAGCAAAGAGCTGCTCTGCTACAGTATAATCTGATCGCCGTGTAAGGGCTGCCATGACATCCACTCGCCTTGTCGTTGAACACTATTAAGCTGAAGCTGCACAAAGGAATTAATTGAGGTCTGTAATGCGAAGAATGTACGCAGTACCCCTGCTAATAAAAAGGCACTTTCTCCTGTATAAGCGCGTTCATTTACGGTCAAAATAATCTTTAATCCGCTGACAAATCCTCGCCAGGCTTCATGCCCAATACGGCGAGAAATAGGATGGGCTTCAATATCAATTAACGCCTCAATTTCATTATGGCGAAAATTTCCTGACATTTGTGCATACAATAAGAGTGTTTCTTTTAGGGCTTTTAAAGAAGTAGAACCAGCACTGATACTTAAATGATTGACTGATAACATAGAAATTAAGCGCCACATCGTTTCACCATCATCAGGCGTGTAAATTTGGGGTGTGGGTTTGGTTAAACAGGCAATCTTGCTAATAGGGGCTTTGTCTTCTAATTGTAATAAGCCACCTGCCGGTATCTGTTCAGCTAAAAAACGATTGGTGCAAAGTGTTTGGGCGTAAATCGTCTCAGAAGGGGGCTTACGGGGATCAAACTTTAAATCGACAAATCGTAAATAAATGTCACTGCCCGGCACATCACGGCGTTCAGAAGAAACACGCCGCTGTAACCAAAAGACGGTTGGATTATCTTGCTGTGCTTGATGGTCAAAGGAATAGTAGGGGTGAAAAGTCATGGTATCAGGACTGCCATCTACGCCAGAGAGAACTTTCTCAATAGAATAAATTTCAGTTGTTCGTTCCCGACGTTGATCCGGAATCAATCGATATTCAAATTTTTGATGGTCTAACCTCAAAGGATCGGTGATTTTAGGAAATAAATTAACAATAGGCGTGCAACCTAAACGAAAATTAGACGGACTAATTGTAATTTTTTCTATTGCCTGGCGGCTATCCACACCAATTAGAATTTCAATTGTTTTATCAGCATCTTTAAAATTCAGGTTATTGATATCAAAGAACAAGTATTTCTTGGGAAAATGAAAATACTCATGCAATAACTGATACGCCGGTTGAGAATGATCCGGTGAGGGTAAAATACACTCATTGATATTAAAGCCGACAGGTTGAGCAGAATGATTGGGTAATGCCCGTGCTTTTTTTGTCTGGGAAGCGGTGAAAACTTGGACCGACGTTTGGGCAAAAAGAACTTCATATAGTAAAAAGCTTAAGGCATCGTCCCCGTTTATAAAAAACCGCAATGTTTCTAACTCTAAATCAGAAAAATCTAATCCCTGAACAGAAAGCTTTAAACGTAAATACCATTGATGGTGTTGGGGGCTATCAAACTGATAATCTAACGGCTGGATAAATTCTGCTTCATCCACCGTTATCGGCCATAAATTTACAGGATATGCAGTACGAAAACGACAGGCTACCCCTTCTTCAGAGAATGATTGCAACGGTGTTTTTGCTGGAATACTAAAGCCGGTCGTCAACTTACCTTTGGTAGGGTCAACCACGAACTGAGCAATCGCCATACTGGGAATGGGATTGATAAGGTGGGGATATAAAACTTGTAATAAAGCCGAAGCAATTTGCGGCACACGATCATCAATTTCTTGACTCAGTCTCGCGCCCATAAAGGCAAAGGATTCTAATAATCTTTCAGTGTGAGGATCCGGCGATTCTATATCAGAGAGTTGTAATCTGCGAGCAATCTTTGGATGTTGAAGAGCAAATACCTGCCCTGCGTTGCGCAAGTAGCTTAATTCACGATGATAATAATTCAGGAATTTATCCTGGGAAACAGAAGTCACCCTACTTCATCCCCTTAAACATCTCTATATAAAATTTAACATTAATTCTATAAATATCCAAGCTATTGCAGCTATAATTAATTGTGATCATTTTATCTATAAAAAACCCCGCTTTTGCGGGGCTTGTAAGGCACTTAAGATTCTTGTTAAGCGGCAACCTTAAAATTATCTATGTCCGTTGCTTCATCTGTATGATGATTATTAATGGAACGCAACACAAGCAGAGCAATTACCGCCCCAAAAGTTAAGTAAAAGGCAGGTATCATATTACTTCCTGTTTTGTCGATCAAAAAGGTGACAAGCATAGGAGCAGTACCCCCAAATAAGGGACCACTAATATTGGTTGTAATGGTTACTGCAGAAAAACGTACTGCTGTGGGATAAGCTTCGACCATCAGAGCGGGCAAAGGACCAAAATAGCCACCAACAGCAATAGACAACAACATTTGGGCCCCCAAAATTACCCATGGATCTTGCGCATTGTTGACAATGTTTAACAGAGGGATGGTCCCAATAACAAACAAGAATGCGGCACCGCTCAAGACGGCTTTACGTCCAATCTTGTCCGATAACCAAGCTGAAGCCACTGTAAAAATACTGACGACAACTAAGCTCGCTGTATTAATAGCAAGAGCCATTCCTTGGGATAAACCTAATTGAGTGCTTAGGTGAGTTGCCATATAAACTAAAAGGATATAGAAGCTCAAATCATGTAGCATAACAGCCATAACAACTTTAATTAGGGTACGACCATGGGAGGCAAAAACTTCTCTCAGGGGATTCTTTTTTAATTCGCCCGCTTCTTGCGCAATAATATATTCAGGAGATTCGGGAATATTGCGGCGAATATAAAAGCCCACAAAACATATCAAAATACCGACGATAAAAGGAACGCGCCATCCCCAATTCATTAAAGTTGACTCTGAAAAAATATAACTCGCAAGGGCCGCTGCCCCAGACCCCACTAAAATCCCCACCAAACAGCTGGTAACGGCAAAACTACCGATAAGGCCCCGTTGACTCGGCTCTGTATGTTCTGTTGTGAAGGTAATCGACCCCCCATAATTGCCACCCATTGAAATACCCTGGAGCATACGAATTGCCATCAAGAGGATAGGTGCCCAAATTCCAATTTCTGCATAGGTGGGCAAGACACCGATTAATGCTGTGGGAACAGCCATCAAAAGAATGGATAATACCATCGCTTTTTTACGCCCCATCCGGTCACCGATGTGGCCAAAAATCATGCCCCCAATGGGACGAATCAAATATCCCGCGGCAAAAGCTCCAAAAGCAGCGATTAATTCAACAGCTTTGTTATCGGAGGGAAAAAATAATTTTCCAATAATGGGAGCGAAATAACCGAACAGTGCGAAATCGTACCACTCAAATAGATTACCAATCAAACTTGCGGTTACGGTTTTAAACAAAGACTTTTTCATGACGTCAGCTGTCCTCTTTTTAATCTCTCATTTTAAGCATAGTTTATATTGATGGAAAATCTCAATACTTTTGCAATCAACAATTATTAAAAAGCTTGTGTGTTAATTTTTTGAGCGTATGAATATTAATAAAAAATAAGAGATCATCTAGGTTTTTAAAGATAAAAAAAGAGCCCCCTTGAGGGGGCCCTTAAGTTTAAGAAATTTTAACTATTACAGTTATGCCTTAGATTTTGCTTCAGCTTCACGTTGGTCTGTCAAGGCGCGGAAACGCTTGGACAAAGAAAGAACAGAAACCAACCACAAACCAACAACAATGATTGTAATAATTGCTAGAATGTGAGACAAGCTCGCCAAAGTTTGACCAGCAAACACACTGAGCAAGACAGCTTGAATTGTTGCACCACCGGATTTACCTGCACGGCCACCAATGACGTCAACAGCTGCTTTACCCTTAACCTTAAGCTCTTGATCCAACGGAATGTAAGCCATTTCCTTGGTTGGGTCAAATAGGGAGTATTTGGTTGCTTTGGACAAAACGTTCTGAATGAATCCTGTCATCACTGCAACCATAACCATGGTAGTACCTGCAACAGCATATTCTGGATTACCGATGCTTTCGGAATACATGATCACACCGAAGAAAATCAAGCTGGTGATCAAAATCATGATTGGGGTAATCATAGCAGCCGATAGCCAGCTGAAACGACGCAAAATATTGTTACCAGCAATCATCAACAGCACTGTAATACAACCCGTTACCGCTGAGAATTGTCCCATGAATGCATTGTAAGCATTATTGTCGCCATGGAATGCAATCTTAACTTGTCCTTTCCAAACGCCTTCAACAATATTAATAGAGACGCCATAAGCCAGAACGATCATCGCAATCATCCCTAAGTAGGGAGAGCGAATAAGATACATAAAGCTTTCAGATAAAGATAGTTTAGGTTTATCTTTTTTCTTACTTCCCGTGCTAGCAACTTCGCCATCATAATAGCGCTTGTCTGTCAAGACAGCCTTGTTCATCCAAGAATAGATTGCGACCACAATCAAACCAGAGATAACAACGAAAGCCATCAAATAGTTCAAAGTCCAACCCCATGGGTCAACACCTTCAGGAAGGTTACCACGGTTTTTAGAGAACAGATAGACAACGGATCCGGAAAGAATCAAGCCGAAATTTCCAATTAAACCAAACATACCATAAAAACGCTTTGCTTCTGCAACTCGCGTAATTTCATTCGCAAACTGCCAGAACAATAAGGAAATAACGGCACTACCCCATAATTCCGAAAGAACATAGAATAAGCTATAGCTCCAATTACCGATAACCGGTACAAACCAAGCGATATTCGGATAGTCAGCCTTCATCGCAGCGATTGCTGCTTCGCTCATATGGAAAGATTCACGATTAGGGTAAATGAATAACGCGAATGCGCCAAAAAACACCAAGAATGGTATTAAGGCTGCATAGAAAAGACCTTGACGGCTTAGTACGTTGGACATTTTTGCATAAGCAATCATGAACAAAATTGCCGCAGGAGTGGTTCCGAACAACTTAATAAAGGCCAATGCCTCTGCACCGGATCCCGGAGCGTTAACAACTAGAGCGTCCTTCGTATCGCGCAACACGGTATAGTTAAACAAGATACAGAACATCATCAGTCCCATCGGAAGGAACTTTTTGATTTCATAATTGTGAATCGGCCAGAGAATGGCGCGTAAGCCGGTAAACTCTGGTTTTTTCACAGCTTCATTCGCTTGTGACATGCTATCATCCTTTTATTGATCAACAATGCAATTAACGCTCCCCCTTCAACAGGGATATGCGAACATACACGATTATTATTGTTGAATAACGTATGCTTGCATAGAGTCGTTATTGTTTTGTTAACTAGTATTGTACAAATAGAAATGCAGAAAAGGCCCCGAAGAACACTTCAAAGGCATTTATCCAGCTTTTCTTTTCACAGCGTGAATATAGGATCAATTCAAGGGCTTAGTCAACAGAAAAGTGCATACTCAACTTAGCAACCTTTTAGGAAGTCTTTGCCCTCCTTCTAACATTAAAGCAAGAAATATAGGGAACGATCTTAAACTGATGATATCATGTGTGCAAGAAATGATCATTATCATCGTAAAAATTGAAGTTTTCCATAAGGGTGGCAGATGCTTTAAATAACCTAAAACTAGCTTAATAAATACAACACTGAGAAGTAACCCAATTAGTCCCATTTCAACAAACCAATATAAAAATTGATTATGGGGATATTGAAATTCTGTACAACGTGCTCCTTGCATCCGATGGGCTTCTGGCATAAATCCTTGGGCTTGATATTGTCCTAACCCCACCCCCGTCGGGAAGTGATCTAGGCCCAATTGCCAAGCATTTTTCCATAAATTTAATCGAACAAATAACGATTGAGCGAATACGTCTTGATAATAATACATTGCATACCCTGCTACTACGAAAGCTCCCCCGATCAAACAGATTAAAGGTAATTTCTTGAGAGAAAAGCGTTCAGCTATAAAAATTGAGAGAGATAAGCTCAGAAAGCCAAGTAATTCTAGACGCTTATAAAAAATAAAAACAGTAGTCACTATTAACGTTATCCCACTTAAAAAACACACATCTTTGAATTGTAATTCTGGTAGAAAAAAAATGTACATAAGATACATAAAGAAAATATAAAAAGAAAAAGATGTTAGATACATCCAATTATCGTTTGCATGAGGATCTATCCAAACTATTGCTGCTGATGCCCCGATCACCAAAACACCAGAAAACCAGTAATTTTTCCAATTGGTAAAGTAATAGCGATAAACAAAAAGCCCCATGCTAAAAAGTATAAGCTTGGCCAAATCTTTTAGCAAATTTATGGAAGAAACTGGCTCCATAAAAAGAGTGATAAGGGTTCCAAGGAAAATAAGGGCATAAAAGACAAGCTCTGGCTTTAAAAAATTATATTTTAAGGAGCGCTGAGCCAGTATTCTGAAAGCCAACACTGGAACGATAAAATCATATAATGTTACATGAAGGCGCGGCAATACGGTCTGATTAAAGTTGCAAAAGATACTTGCAACTGGAATAATTAACAAAAATACGACAAACATGCAAAAATTAACGTTGATTTTATTAAGAAAGATAGTACATGCGAATAGTTAATCTGTCAATTGTGACAGGGTGTTCAATTTTAATAAGCTTTCTAGGACTTGCTCGAGAAATTTTCACAGCCCGCTTGTTAGGAACAGGAAACAATTATGATTGTTTCGTAGCTGCTTTCTCACTTATTTCCTTTTTTCTTGTGCTTTTTAATCAACAAAATATCCAATCTTTGTACCTTCCAGATTATCATCGCACTCGTTTACAGGATGAAAATCTTTCCTACCAATTAAAGATACATTTTGGAAGCTATTTGGTCGGCGTTACTACTCTTATCGCATTTATTCTTTACTTCTTCGCTGGAAATATTATTCATGTAATATTTCCTTCCTTTTCTAAGGATAAGATGTCCTTAACGGCAGATTTATTAAAGTTAATGATGCCTGTTATTATTTTAAATGCTACTTTAGGAATATTTCATTCACATTTTCATAGCCGTAATAAATTTTTATATCCAGCAATTGGTCAACTTATTAATAGTGCCCTCATCATAATATTAATGTTCTGTGGTCAATTAAATGTCTATTGGTTAGCTAAGATATATTTAATATCTATGGGGGCTTGTTGGATGTTTACAGCTCTTCCTCTCTTTAAAAATACTTTATCTTGGAAAGGCACTACCAAAATTTCCTCTGTAAAAATAGTAAAGAATGGTATTTTTATTCTCCTAATTTCTTGTATAGAACAGCTCTTACACTTATGGTTTAGAAGTTATTTTTCCAGTTTTGGTGAAGGGGTGCTATCTGAATTCAGCTATGCTTGGAAATTAATATATTTTCCTGTTTATCTAGTAGGCTTTAGTGTATCAACAGCCTTCTTCCCTACTATAGTCAATGAAGTTTCCCAAAATGTTACAGACAAAAAAAACATCCGCTTGAGCAGTCAAATTACTTTAAGTTTACTAATATTAGCGGCAAGCTTTTTATACTTCTTTGCCTTTGAAATCTCCACGGTATTATATGGACAAGAAGCTATGAACATTCAGTCTCTTCATTCAATATCAAAATTACTACAATGGTTTTCTCTATATATAGTCATAACAGGGATGAATATTTATCTAACTCGACTTGCTCATTTATGTAAAAAATCTAAACCATTATTCATTGGTTTAGCATGTATTATCATTGTTCAAATCTTGATAACCCCCTTATTAGTTAAAAAATATGCTGACTTTTCTATACCGTTAGGAGCTACCTTGTGTAGTACAGTTTTTGTATTATTCCAATTATTTTTGCTCAAGAAGAATAACATCCATATTATGTCTATTACTGATTGGGTATGGATTTGTGTTTCATGTATTGGTATTACAGCCGTATTATGCTATTGGTTGAAGCCATTTTCTACTTCCGTAAGCGGATTAACTACCATAGGAATAGCTTGTTGCTTTTTAACGCTAGGAATAAATGCTATACGCAAGAATAGCTTTGTCGGACAAATTTTTAGTTATTTTTAGTTAAAGGGAAAATTCTATAGCAAATTTAAATGCTCGTAGGCTAAATCCGTTAAAATCCGTCCGCGTGGCGTTCGTTGCACGAGTCCACATTGAATCAAATAAGGTTCGATAACCTCTTCCAAGGTATCCTTTTGCTCAGAAAGAGCTGCAGCCAACGTTTCAACACCCGCAGGCCCGCCTTTATAATAGTCAGCCAAATATTGTAAATAGCGCCGATCTTGCGTATCTAAGCCTAAGGGATCCACCCCTAATCGATTTAAAGCAGTTCGCGTTAGCTCTAACAAAATCTGTTTGTCATTTGATACAGCTGCAAAATCACGCACTCGCCGAATTAATCGGCCAGCAATACGAGGTGTTCCCCGCGAACGAGCTGCAATCTCGGCGGCTGCTTTCTCAGCAATTTCACAGCCAAGCAATAAAGCGCTTCGGATAATAATCTTTTTTAATTCATCGACCGTATAAAATTGCAGTCGCAAAGGAATCCCAAACCTTTCTCGCAATGGTTGAGTCAACAACCCTGATCGTGTTGTGGCACCGATAAGAGTGAAAGGAGGAAGATCAATCTGAATCGACCGAGCAGACGGCCCTTCCCCAATCATTAAATCAAGTTTAAAGTCCTCCATGGCCGGATAGAGAACTTCTTCGACAGCGGGATTAAGACGATGGATTTCATCAATAAATAAAACATCGTGAGGTTGAAGATTTGTTAAAATTGCCGCTAAATCGCCAGCTCTCGCAATAATGGGGCCTGAGGTTGAACGAAAATTGACGCCCATTTCCTTTGCAATAATCTGTGCCAATGTTGTCTTACCCAATCCCGGAGGGCCATAAAGTAAAACATGATCAAGAGCTTCATTACGAGACTTGGCCGCATCAATAAAAATTTTTAGGTTTTGTCGAACATCCTCTTGCCCTGTAAAATCAGTTAACTTTTCAGGCCGCAAGGAGTGATTAAGCGAATCTTCCGCCGTCAACTCAGAAGAAATTAACCTCTCCTCCATTAAGCAGCTCCATTAATTTTAGATGCTAAAAAGCTCAAGGCACGACGAATTAAAACTGCTGCCGGAGAAGCGACCCCTTCTTCCTCGATGGCTCTGGCAACTGCTGGGGCTGCCTCAGACCTTTTATATCCTAAGTTTTCCAAGGCTGATAGAACATCACTGGCATTGCTAGAACTATTAACATTAAAATCGGCGGTGGTGGTTACAATCTCAACACCTTTAACCTTGTCTTTAAGTTCCGTTATCAACCGAGAAGCAAGTTTAGGCCCCACACCATCGGCTTGACAAATTAAGGCCTTATCACCAGCTTGAATGGCTCGGATTAAATCGTCAGGCGTAAGAGCTGACAAAAGAGCCAGCGCCACCCGAGCCCCCACGCCCTGAACAATAATCAGCTTATTAAACCATTCTTGTTCATAGCCTGTCACAAATCCATACAAAATTGGTTGTTCTTGACGCACTAACATTTCTGTATGCAATGTAACGGCCTGCCCTATGGGTGGCAACTGAATCATTGTTTTATGAGAAACAAAAAGACGATAGCAAACACCTTGGACATCAAGTATAATCCAATCTAAGCCGGTTGACTCAATTAATCCTTTAAGTTTTGCAATCATTTTGGATTCTGCCCCTGCGTTCTCAACAACCGATTGACATCGCGTGCCACATCTTCGGCCAACGAAATCGCCACTCGAGTCTCAGCCGCTTTATCAGCGTTACATGTAATAAATTCATCAGCGGATACAACAGGATAAGATGTCGTAATTTCGTTAGTATAGGTACCGTAATCTTTGCCATCTTGTTTAAGCTGATAGGTAGCCGTTACTGTAGTCTGACTACGGGTAATTGTAGCATCTTGAGCGTAACTTGCTGCAGATTTCGTTTCTGTTAAACTAATATTAAGCCTATAGTTATGATCATTAAAGCGCGGCAGAATCGCCAATTGTTTTTCTAATTCTCGACGGAATTTATAGGCTGTATATCCGTCTCCTTTGACAGTAATACAAATGGGTTGCGCTTGTGATTTATCTCCGCCATACATCGGAGTAAAACCACAACTGGATAAGAAAAGTGTCAAGGAAAGCAATACTATAGATTGCAACATCAAACTTCCTTTATTCTTCATGCTAATCCTTGCTCCCCTATTTCTTAAATTATTTACCATTACACAACAATATTCACAATACGATTGGGGACCACAATTGTTTTACGAATTGTTTTACCGCCGATTTCTCGGTGAACCGTTGCTAATTCCTTGGCCTGTTGAAGCAAGATTTCTTGATCCGTATCAGTGGCCGCTTGAAAACTACCCCGCATTTTACCGTTCACCTGAACTGCAATCGTTACTTCACTTTTAGCCGCCAATTCAGGGTCTGCCACTGGCCACTGGGCTTGAAGAATATCGCCTGATTGAGCCATCGTTTTCCACATTTCGCTTGTCAAATGAGGAATTAATGGATTTAAGCCCAGCATTAAAATTTTAGCTGTTTCCACAAGGACCGCGCCTGAGACACTAGAATTCTGACAGGCTTCCTCTAAAGATCTGGTTAACTCGCGCGCAAAGGCGATAACCTTATTAAAAGCATTCCTGTCATAACCTTGCATGAATTTGTCGATCGTTTGGTGGGCAATTTTGCGTAAAGCCAGTGAAGCATCTTCACTTCCCATACGATCCGTATTTTCAATCACGGTTTCTAAGACGCGCCATAGACGATTTAAATAACGCCATGATCCCTCCAGCCCCTCATCGCTCCATTCAAAATCTTTTTCTGGGGGGGTATCGGACATGACGAATAAACGGACAGCATCAACCCCATAGGTATCAATCATTTCTTTAGGGTCAACCACATTTTTCTTGGACTTACTCATTTTTTCAGAACGTCCAACCGTTACCGCCTTGCCATCTTTTTTAGAAATATACTTGTTTTCTGAAACTTTGGTCACTTCGTAGGGAAACAGCCATTGCCCATCACTTCCCTTAAAGCTGGGGTGACAAACCATTCCTTGTGTCAAAAGATTTTTGAATGGTTCATTGATGGACACATAGCCGCAATCGCGCAAGGCCTTTGTAAAGAATCGGGCATACAGCAAGTGTAAGACCGCATGCTCAATCCCTCCAATATAGGCATCAACAGGCATCCAGTGTTGAGCTGCCGCCTTATTGAGAGGAGCATCCGTGTTAGTATCGCAGAATCTTAAGAAATACCATGAGGACTCAAAAAATGTATCCAATGTATCCGTTTCGCGGATTGCTTTACCCTGGCACTGGGGACACGGTGTATGTTTCCAAGTAGGATGATAATCTAAAGGATTGCCTGTTTGATCAAAAGTTACATCCATGGGTAATTTAACGGGCAAATCTTGTTCCGGCACCGGCACAACCCCACAGTTGTCGCAGTAAATAATGGGAATGGGGCATCCCCAATAGCGTTGACGAGAAACCGACCAATCGCGCAGACGGAAAGTCACCTGCCCCTGTCCAATTCCTAGCTTTTCAAGTTCATCAATAGCACGACGCCGGGCGGATAGCACATCCAATCCATTCAGAAAATCTGAATTAATCATTGTTCCTGGCCCAGTATATGCTGTTCCATTTGTAGATTCGCCAGCCTCAGGCATGACCACAGGCCGGATTGGCAATCCATATGTGGTGGCAAAATCAAAATCTCGTTCATCGTGGGCTGGACATGCAAAAATTGCCCCTGTCCCATAGTCCATTAGAACAAAGTTAGCCACGTAGAGAGGAATTGTTGCATCCTTAATAAACGGATGTTTAACCCTTAATCCTGTGTCATAGCCTTTTTTCTCAACCGTACTTAAGGCTTCCTCCGTAGTAGGGGTGCGCTGGCAATCTTCAATAAAGGAAGCTAAGGCTGGGTTATTTTGCGCGAGTTCATCAGCAATAGGATGAGTCGGCGCAATACCACAGAAAGAAGCCCCAAATAAAGTTTCCGGACGGGTGGTAAAGACGGACAACCTATGAGCATAACCTTCTTCAATTTCGAAATTGATTAAGGCGCCCTCTGATCGTCCAATCCAATTTTCCTGCATCTTGACGACTTTTTCAGGCCAGCCCCTTAAGGTTGCTAAATCGTCCAATAATTCTTGGGCATAGTCGGTAATCTTGAGAGACCACTGCATTAACTTACGTTTTTCAACAATTGCTCCTGAACGCCAACCTTTACCACTAATAACTTGCTCGTTAGCCAACACACAATTATCGACCGGATCCCAGTTAACCCACGACTCACGGCGATAGGCAAGCCCCTGTTTATAAAAATCTAAGAAAAATTTTTGCTCATGACCATAATAGTCTGGTAAACAGGTGGCAAGCTCCCGCTGCCAATCAAATGAAATACTAAGCAATTTGAACTGCTTTTTCATCTCTTCAATATTTTCAAGCGTCCACTTTTCAGGACATATTCCTCCTTGAATCGCTGCATTTTCAGCTGGCAAACCAAAGGCATCCCATCCCATGGGGTGTAAAACATCATATCCCTGGAGCCTTTTTAATCGAGCAATCGCATCTCCGATCGCATAATTGCGAACGTGCCCCATATGCAGCTTCCCAGAAGGGTAAGGAAACATCTCCAATACATAACTTTTAGGACGATTGGATGGTTGTGGCGTTTTATAGGCGTTCGCTCGTTCCCAAGCTTGTTGCCATTTTGTTTCTACATCACGAAAAGGATAAGACATGGGCTTACTAATTACTTTCCTGCTTTAATTTTCAGATCACGAGCTTTGGTTAATATTAAATCTTCCATCTCCCGGCCAACTTTTGGATCAGCCGTCATTGCAACCCAATCCCCTGCTTTTTTAATTTGCTTATTGATTGTCACCTGTAAAGCATCCGATCGAAGAACGCGGTCCGTAATCTTGATGGTCACTTTGATACGCTCATTCGGTTTTTCTGCGGTGCTATACCAATCTGTAACAATAACACCACCCGCTGCATCCGAAGAAGCTAATGGCATAAAAGATACCACATCCAAGGATGCTTGCCATAAATGATGATTGACCCGCGAAGAGGCCCCTTGGCTAGGATCATATTTTTTTGTTGCTCCAAATAACAAAACATCGTCGCCAAACAAGGTTCCATACCCCCGTTTACGGGCATCATCCCGACCGACTGGTGCTTCCTGACCTTCGGCAGGAGTATAATCTCCTGAACATCCCGATAATAAAACAGTCCCACAGATTACACTGAGAAAAATACGATTCACAGTTAAGCTCCCCCAACAATTTTATAATATTATCTATTATATCATAGAGCCTTCTTTTCAAAAGATGAAGAAACTCTATATTCATTAAAATTGGCTTATTGTAACGCTATCTCGAGCTGTTGCCAAGAGAGTTTGACAGTAATGAGTATCAGGATAAATATTGCACTCACTTTATGAGCTAGAATGATCCCGTTAGGAAGAAGGATTAAGGAGAGTAATTCTGAAAATTTATATTCTATTTGTTCTTAAAAAAGCTATAGAGTTTCTCTCTATAGCTTTATCCACCTCATCAGAAAATCTAGAGCTGCGATTGGAGCGCGAGAGATCAAATTTGATTGATCACTATTTTTAGATTGGTGAGGACAATAATTTATGTTTTTCTAGATAGTTTTCCATAACCTGCTTTGCACTACTCCAAGCGTTGTTAATTGTCTCATCAGAAGCTTTAGCATCCGTTACTGCTTGAGCTAAATACTTAAGGTGCATAAACGTTGTCAATTGAAAACGGCTGGTTATTAAATTATGGAGCTGTAGTCCAAACCTTTTATCTGAAACCAAAACTTTACCAAATTCCCCTAATTGTCCACCCAGGCCCATAACATGCGTATTCCAAGTTTCTTTTTTCATGTTAAGACGCTTTAGAATGTCCCCATTACTTAAATTTCGATAGGAATAAGCTGCTGACAAGATAAAATCACTTTTAGCTAAATAGCCCACGACAGAGTTCCATGCATCCTGAGAATTTAGATCAAGAATTTCAGTTAAAGGACGATTATCTGCTTTTGAAAGATTAAAAGTGACTTGATAATGAGCCTCATCAAAATCCTTTGTGAGGTGCTGAAATAACTCTATTAAATTATCGGACTGTTGAAAGACAGCACTATCATGAGGACTGACAGAATCAGACGCCGCACCCACACCTATATTTCCCATAACACCAATCGTAAGAAGAACAAACTTTTTTCCAATTAAGGAAATTTTTTTAGGCATAACTGTAGACATTAAACTTTCCTTCCCAGGGATAGAGGGTCCTTTATTAAGCACCAACGTTAAGACTAGAAAAATGCTTCTAGCATGAGCAGCATATAGACTATTCCCTAATTTTTCGTGAATATCTGTTCATTAATTTAAGAAAGCATCTTCAGTCAATTGAAAATGCTTTCTTCCTAGATAGATAGACCTCTTGGTCTATTAGAAAACTAGTTACCAATTTTGTAAATGGGAATTCCAAAGTCGATCATGGCGACTCAAAGGCGGTTTGGAGACTTGGCTATCGCTCGAGGACGTTGTTGCACAAGCAGATAAAACTAGAGAAACATTCGCTAAAAGGATAAGAAAAAGAACTTTCTTCATAACACTCTCCTCTTATATAGTTTCATAATAAAAAGTAGGTTTTTTTACTGTTAAGTCAATATTTTAGAGGAAATTATAGATACAATTATCTCTGTAATTTTATAAGATTATTAATCTCCAGATTTTCATTAAAATAATTCCATATTATAAAATTATAATTAAAGGGGACACGAGGGTCCCCTTTAAAATAGGTCTAGCCTTATGTTATGCAACATGCCTTTTGGATCCAAGATTATATAAAATATAACCAACAGCTGCAAATGAAAGTGTTCCCAGGATTGCTGCAGTCTGAGAGAACGATTCATCCACCAAGGCAAAAACACTCGTGCTTTGATAAGCGGCAAATGGAATAGCTAAGACAATACCGATCATTGCATCCCCCGCGATCATTCCTGCACTAAACAGTAACCCTTTACGTTCAGCCGTACTAAAGGCGTTTTCTTGTTGCTCGTTCGACTCCTGAGCAACTTTCTTTTTCAAAGAGTGGCGTGCACAGTAACTTAGAGTACCACCAATAACAATTGGCAAGATAACATCCATCGGCAAATAAATACCCAATGCCACGGCTAGAGCAGACAATCTATACTCAGAAGCCCGCGGTGCCAAAATCAAACGATCGATAAGGACTATACCTAGCCCAATTCCGATACCGATCATAACCAACGCCCAATCAAGCTTATGTTCAAAAATGCCCTGAGCCACACTGGCCATGAGAGTCGCTTGTGGAGCAGCGAGTGCTTTGGATGGGTCCATTCCCTCACGCGGGAAAACGCCCCCGATACCATAGGCATCAAACAAGAGTTGCAAAATAGGAGCGACAACTGCAGCGCCTGCAACCACCCCAATAATTAGGGTTAACTGTTGCTTCCACGGGGTAGCACCGACCAATTGTCCTGACTTCAAATCCTGAAGGTTATCACAACTCAAAGAGGCAGCTGCAGCCACAACACCGCCAATAAAGATAACAACAGCAGCCAGCGAAAGAACCTCTTTTGAGGCAACCCCAAAGGTAATTTCATTGCCGAGAATGGTTAAAAGAGAAAAGCTGACTAATAAAATCGCACCAATAGTAATTCCGGATAGCGGATTGGCAGAAGACCCAACGATACCGGCCATGTAGCCCCCAATAGAGGCACAAATAAATCCAATCACTAAAGATGCTACGGTCAAGAAGACTAAAGTAAAACCATAAGTAAAAGCAGACAATGGCAGATCAGCCGCTCCGAGCACATGATTAAATAACAACATAATAGGAATAGATAACATTAGGGTTCCGCCAACAACCCAGGTCATAGGAATATCATGCTCCGTCCGAATAGGCTTTTCTGAGATGCCTTGGCGCGCTAACTTCATTGCGACAAAAGAGGAAGTCACGGCAGCCTTAATTGGTTTTACTAGATTAACGATGGCATAAATACCCCCAAAAACCATGGTCCCTACGCCAATATAGCGGATTTTAGCCCCTTTAATGGCCATAGCAAAAGCTTCCGCAGAGGCACTGGCATCCAAACCAAAAGTTTCAGGGCCTCCGAAATAAGCATATAAAGGAACAATAATGCCCCAAGCAATCAGCGCCCCTATAAAAAGGTTAATGGCAACTTTTAATCCGACAATATAGCCAGCACCGACCATGGCCAAAGACAACCCATTGCTAAAACCAAAAACAGTACCGCCTACTTTAAACCAGCCTGAAATAGACTCACTAAGAAGTTGAAACCCACTTTGAAAGAATTTTAAAATGCTCGCGCCAATCGCCCCTCCCAGTAATAGCCCTGCACCCCCACTGGTATGGGATTGATCTTTATTAGATCCAGCCTTCAAAACTTCGGCTGTTGCAACACCTTCCGGGAACTGCAAACCACCGTCGACGATTAACGCTCGTCGCAAAGGAACAGAAAAGAGTACACCTAACACCCCACCAATGACGGCAATTAAGGTAATCTGCCAGTAATCAAGCGTTTGCCAATATTGTAAAACCAATAAAGCTGGAATTGTGAAAATTGTGCTAGCAGCCACAACCTCACCGGCTGAGGCAATGGTTTGCACAATATTATTTTCAAGAATTGTGGAATTTCTAAAAAAACGCAACACTGCCATCGAGATCACAGCAGCTGGAATAGAGGCAGAAATAGTTTGGCCCATTTTTAAGCCCAAATAGGCATTAGAACCAGCTAAAACCACGGCTAAAATTATTCCTAAGAGAATTGCTTTTATCGTCGTTTCAGGAATATTTTCGGAAGCTTTAATAAAAGGAATCACGGTTCCCGATGGTTGTTGTGGTTCGATAGACTCACTTGTTTGTGGACGATTGGTACTCGACATGCAGTAACCTTTCTTTAACTTACTGTTAATTCTACAGTATTTGACTCAGTCTAAAAACTCTAACAAATATTTCACTGTTAACCAAGGTTAATCGTGAAAATTTTTACTAAAATCTCCTATATATAAGTTTTTTTAAAAGTTATTCTTGTAAAAAATTTCTTTGCTTATTATCTCTAAAAAGAAATGTGTAATGCCTTGCTAACAGAGGGGCATAGGTAGAGTAAGATCTGCTAAAATGCATGCTTAATACTAACTAGAAATAAAGGATTAAATGGAATGAAATTATCATTATTACTTTTAAGCTCTGTCGTTGGCACATCAAATGCCATGGATGCCTCTCAAACGGATCAATCTTCTTCTCAAGGGATTCAACAATTAAGCGAACAACCCGTCACTCATCCTGCAACTGCAGAGACAACCTCTCCGGACACTACTCTCTTGAATCCTGCAACCTTGCTTGAAAAAGCAGCTCTTAAAATGTCGGAAACAGTATGGACTGCACAGCAGGACAGTCTCTTAAGACGATTAGAAGCTCAAGAAAGTTCTGAAAATATTCAAAGCGACCTTACGAATACTCTTAAAGATAAACTGACGCTGCTTGCAACAGTTTGTAAGCTTGCAGAGCTTGAAGAGGCGACCTCAATCAATATACCCGAGGTTATTAATCAAAAAGCTCAACTTAAGAGCCAAATCTTAATGGATCGGCTTAAAGAAATCTATGACAATAGAAGAACCGAATTACAGTCTAATCTCCCTCTAGAAGAAGAATCATCCCTCTCTTCAGGAACCCCTCCCATTATCCCTGAGATAACACCAGAGGCTCAACCTGCCGACGTTAATGCCCCTAATTATGACAACATTATTAATGATGCCGCTAATAGATTTGCCGAGCTCTTTATTACAAAAAATACTGAGATCATCGTAAAGCAACTAGAAGAAAATGAGATGCCAACAAGTTCTAGTGCCTCACCAAACGTCGCCAACCTTGAACAGCAAATTGAAGAGGCAGCAAATAATATACTTCTGCAGGCGATAACTCAGATTAATCCTAACGAGGCTAAAAAAATAGAAATCCAGGATAAAATTAAGCGTGAAGCACGCCGCATTCGTCAACAAGTCATGGATCACACTAAAGAAATTAAAGAAAAGAAGAAAGTAGAGCGGGAGCTTAATCGTATTGCTGACCAAATAGCAGCAGAATATGAAAGAGTGGCTCCTAAGGTAAAACGTGAAACTCAACGTATTGGAAATCAAATAGCAGCAGAATATGAAAGAGTGGCTCCTAAAGTAGAACGTGAAACTCAGCGTATTGCTGACCAAATAGCAGCAGCTCCCAAAAAAGCAGAAAAAGAAGGTAAAAAAGGTCTTGAAAAAATGGGTCTCCGAAAGAAAAAAAATAAATAATATCTTTGATTAATAAATAAATCCCTGGCCTGGTTTAACTTCCAGGCCTTTTTTTATTCTTGCTGTTACTTATTCAAAAATAGTATTTTCTGAGCAATTGATTAACGTGAGATTTTCGGCATGCATACTCTTTCTCAACTGTTTCTTCAAAGCACACAATTTTACGCCATTGTTTTAATAATTGTGGTAGGGTTAGTTTTCATTGATCGACGGATTTTCTTGCGAGCCTTGAGCCTCATGCTGTTTAGCATGGTTTTTAATGCTTTTCTCAAATCTCTTTTTAAAATTCCCTTGAAGACTCACTTTAAAAGAGATTGGTATGCCTTTCCCAGTGGTCATGCTAACACATCCACAACCTTTTATGGATATCTGATCTATCGTTTTAAAAACCCTTTACTGACCTTGATTGGTGTTATTTTTATTATAGGAATTTGCTGGGCTCTGGTGCACAATCACTACCACGATTGGGCAGATGTCCTCGCAGCCGTTGGATTTTCGATTCTATTAATTTTCATTTTTCACTGGCTTGAAACCACCCGTCTTTTCAAAGATAATTTCATGGTGCTTACGTTGATCATGACCGTTGCGGCCTATGGATTAATAAAATTTTCTCCAGCTATTACATCTCATACCGCTATTCCTTTAGGCGCCTTAATAGGTGTCTCCTTGACAACAATTTTGGAGAAAATGTACGGCTATCAGGGATTTCACCCTCTTATAGATTTCTTGATTATTATAATAGGGATGCTGGGCCTCCAAGCACTGTTTGCAAAATTGGGTCTCACTAGCTATACTTACACAATCTTAGAATATGGTCTCATTAGTTTTTGGGCCACGTACAGTCCTCATATTTTTGCGAAATTAAAAAGGTAAACATTATGGTTGCATTACCTCTTATTCAGCGTCATAAAACCCATAAGGTTCAAGTCGGCTCCATCGATATTGGGGGTGATGCACCTGTGGTGGTCCAATCAATGACCAATACGGATACAACCGATATTGCAAGCAGTGTTCAACAAGTCAAACAATTAGCGGATGCGGGATCGGAAATAGTACGCCTAACAGTTAACACAGAAGCAGCTGCCCGGGCGATTCCTGAGATCAAAAATCAACTGTTGAAAGAAGGATATACCACCCCACTCGTTGGATGTTTCCATTACAATGGTCATCGTCTCTTAACGGATATTCCGGATTGTGCCGTCGCCTTGGATAAGTATCGTATCAATCCCGGCAACGTAGGTTTTGGTGAAAAGAGATCTCAGCAGTTTGAAATGATGATCGAAAAAGCTATCTACTATAACAAAGCCGTTCGCATTGGCGTTAACTGGGGTAGCCTTGATCAAGATCTGGCGGCGCGTCTAATGGATGACAATGCCCAACGCCCTACCCCTCTGCCCGCTGACAATATTCTACGGGAAGCCTTAATCCAATCCGCTTTAGATAATGCTAAGCTTGCTGAATATATTGGATTAAGTGCCAATCAAATTATTCTATCGTGTAAGGTTAGTCGTCCTCAAGACCTGGTCGCTGTTTACACTGCGTTAGCCAATCGCAGTCATTATGCGCTGCATTTAGGATTGACCGAGGCCGGCATTGGCAATAAGGGGGTAGTGGCAACAACAGCCGCTCTTTCCTTACTCTTACAACAAGGAATTGGTGATACTATCCGAGCTTCTCTCACCCCGCGCCCTGGGGAATCCCGTACCTCTGAAGTGACTGTTTGCTGTGAGATTTTACAGTCTTTAGGCTTGCGCGCCTTCACCCCGCAAGTCACCGCTTGTCCTGGATGCGGCCGCACTACAAGCACCTATTTTCAAGCTCTTGCCGATCAGATCCAGACTTACCTTCACCAACAAATGTCTATTTGGCGTTCCCAATATATCGGTGTTGAAAATCTAAAAGTTGCTGTCATGGGCTGCATTGTGAATGGGCCAGGGGAAAGCAAGCATGCTAATATTGGGATTAGTTTGCCTGGCACAGGGGAATCTCCCGTGGCTCCTGTCTTTATTGATGGTCAAAAAGCCACAACCTTAAGAGGAGATCATATTGCAGAAGAGTTTATGACCCTTCTCAATACTTATGTTAAAAACCGATATAGGACGGCGGCATAATGACCATAACTTATGAAGATTTTGATAAAGTCGAGCTCAGCTTGGGTAGGGTTATTAAAGCTGAAATCAATGAGAAAGCAAAAAAGCCTGCTTATAAAATTTGGGTTGATTTTGGTGAGACCATCGGCATCAAACAAACCTCCGCACAGATTACGTATCATAATACACCAGAATCCCTTATTGGAAAATCTGTGATAGGATGTCTGAATTTAGGTCCCCGTAATATTGCTGGGTTTATCTCGGAATTCCTGTTATTGGAATTTAATGATGCCGGGGGAATATTATTCTAGCCACAACCGATCAAGCCGTTCCCAATGGTCAGAAATTACATTAGGACATTTTGCGATGATAGAGTTTCATAATGCCCCTTTCCTGCAGGGATTTGCCACCAGTGCTGGCCTCATTATTGCTATTGGTACGCAAAATGCTTTTGTTTTAAAGCAAGCTATTTTACGGAATCACATTTTCCTAATTGCACTTTATGCTCTCTTATTGATACAATTTTAACTCTTTTAGGGGTATTCGGTTTTGCTACTTTGCTTGAAACCAGTCCGACTCTCTTAACCATCGCTAAATGGGGTGGCTTCATCTTTTTAGGCTATTATGGATTTCGTTCTTTTAAAAGTGTTTTTTACCCTCATGCTTTAGAGATGGATAAGAAAAAAGTTAAGCCATCAATTAAAAAAACTGTCTTTCTAACCTTAGCTTTTAGCCTTCTTAATCCGCATACCTATCTTGATACGGTTGTTCTTCTAGGCAGCGTTAGCTCTCAATTTAGTGATGCTGAGCAGCCCTCTTTCGCCTTGGGCGCCTGCTTTGCCTCCTTCGTTTGGTTTTTCTCTTTAGGCTATGGGGCGCGCTTTTTGGGTCCTCTTTTTACAAAACCCAAAGCATGGCAAGTTCTTGATTTTATTGTCGGATGCATGATGTGGATTATTGCGCTTGCTATTGTCTTATAATAAATTAAGCTCAGTTTCTTTTTTGTATTACTCCGTTACTCCCTTTCCCGAAAGGAGCTTCGATGAATCTTAAATATAGCCTTCTCTTTGCGACCTTAATCACTTTATCAGCCTGCAATGCGCCTCGAATTGTTGAAACCTACGATGAATTTAAAAAAGCGAAAATTTGTCGGCTGGATCCTTATATTATCAGGCGAGAATTTACCGGCCCTACTTCCAGGATAACCACCCTTAGTTTAGAAATCCAACCGGATCAATCTATTAAAGGGATTCTCCTTTCAAGTATAGTAAAAGGGATTTTTGCAAATTATGATGGTTTTGGTCCGACCTCTAAAATCAAATTCATGTTGAACACGAGTGATAATAAGACTGAAGAGCTAGTTTTTCAGGGACGAGACCGGTCCATAACCTATAATTCACAGGAAGTCTATGGAACTTACGTACGACAGACAATATTAGTAGAAAATATTGCCTTAGCCTTTGAAATGTCTTTGGAGGATCTTCGCAAAATTATTACAGTGGCAAAAACAGAATTTTATGTTGAATCCGGAAATGACCCCGTCAAAGGAGAACTCGACGCTTCTGACAAAGAGGCGTTTAAAGATTTTTTGGATAAATGTGTGGTATTGGCGGGAGAAAAGAAATGAAGAGATTTCAGGAATTAATGCTCGCTTTTTCAACAGTCCTGCTTTCCAGCTGTACAACCCCCTCTATTATAAAATCATCGCCAGCAGAGAAAAATTTTCAGTGTAAATTGGTTGATGCAACAGCCACGCTTAGAAATCAAAATCTGGGTGAAAACGTTGGTCTTTTAACCGCTGGCTTTAAACAAAAGGTTAACTTTGGTATCAAAAAGCTTGATGGGTCTCTTTTGAAATTTTGGATTAAATTTAGCCCCCGTTCAGCTCCCCTGGATCCCCTGGAAAAACCAGGCATTATTTTAAAACTTTATGTAAAGAGCCAACTAGCCCAGAGCTATAGACTCCCTGATGGTCAAAAGTATGAGAGTTTCACTTCAATGGAAAAATTCAAGCAAGAGAGGCTCTCTTATGAGGATATTTGGCCATTTGGACGATATTTAGGGGAAAAAGCTGTCTCTTTTGAGGTTCAGCAAGCACAGTTTGAGCAAATCTTAAAGTCTGATCGTGTTGAATTTATTGTTCAAACTCAATATGATCCCTTGATTATCTGCATGGAAAAAGAAAATTTTTCCCCTCTTTTAGACTTTAATAAAGAATGTCTTTCTCAGAGTACTCAGGGAAGCAAGTAACAGAGACAGAGAAATTTTTTCCTCTTTGCTTGCCTGAAATTCCTTGAGGATTAAAGAGATTTTAGTTATTTCTTAATTACCATTTAGCGGCTTAGAAAGGATAAATAAATTGCACTTGTATGAATCCTATGAGGACCAGTGGGATCTGCCTATAATAGAGGAAAAGCAACAAACGCTGATTACGGCCTTGGAATCAGGACAAGTTATATTTCTCCCCCACTTAAGCTTTCTCCTGCATGAGGATGAAAAACAGTTGTTATCATCGGACTGCTTAAAAGCGGGCAGCAAAAATATTAGTTATAATCCGCTCACGCAAGAGGTAAAGGGCTCCTTCGATCCTACTATCCATTTACTCCAGACCATGATGGGCCGATTTACCTCACAAAGCCAACAACTTATTCATAACCTGTTCCCGCACTATCAATCCACGCTACAGTGGGGACGTACAAGTTATCGACCGGCTGAAATTTTAGGCCGTCAAACCTCTTATAGGAAAGATGATACACGTCTCCATGTTGATGCGTTTCCCTCCTCTCCCACACAAGGCACCCGTATTCTACGCGTCTTTAGTAATATTAATCCGTTTGATCAGCCGCGTGTTTGGCATTTAGGAGAGCCTTTTCAGCAGGTAGCTGAGAAATTTCTGCCAAAAATAAAAGCACCGATACCTACCAGCCGAAAAATTTTACAGCTGTTAGGTATTACTAAGTCTTATCGGACTCTTTACGATCATTACATGCTGCATATTCATGATACGATGAAGGGTGACTTGGATTATCAGCAGAATGTTCAAAAGATGAGAGTAGATTTTCCTCCCCATTCCACCTGGATTGTTATGACAGATCAGGTTTCTCATGCGGCCTTGTCTGGCCAATATTTGATGGAACAAACTTTTAATTTACCGGTGGATGGTATGGCAGATGAGTCTAGATCACCTTTAAGGGCTTTGGAGGCACTATTAAATAAGCCTTTAATTTAGGCGTTGACGATTAATTGATAGTGCCGATACAAAAAGAGGAGCTTTGGCTCCTCTTAATATTTTATCTTATATCTTGAGCTTTTTCTCCAGCCAATGGATATCATAATTTCCTGATAGAATATCTTCTTCTTTAGCCAATTTTTGATGCAGGGGGATAATTGTATCAATACCATCAATCACATACTCTTTTAAAGCCCGCTCAACCCGACTAATGCATTCTGCCCTAGTGTGGCCATAGACAACCAATTTGGCTACTAAACTGTCGTAATATGGCGGGACCCGATATCCTTGATATAAATGGCTATCAATACGAACACCCCATCCACCTGGCGCATGATAACGGGCTACCTCACCCGGAGAAGGAATAAAAGTTTCCGCATTTTCTGCATTAATACGGCATTCAATAGCATGACCGGTGATTTTAATATCTTCTTGAGTCATACCTAATTTCTCACCGGCCGCAACTCTGATTTGCTCCTTAACAAGATCAACGCCTGTCACCAGCTCAGTTATAGGATGTTCCACCTGAATTCGTGTATTCATTTCCATGAAGAAAAATTCACCATTTTCATAGAGAAACTCAAGAGTTCCTACGCCTCGATATCCCATTTTGGAGATAGCCGAATTAACCACTTTACCAAGTTTTTCGCGCGACTCGCTATTTAATGCTGGCGAGGGTGCCTCTTCCCAAATCTTTTGGTGACGCCGTTGAATAGAACAATCTCTTTCGCCTAAGTTAATCGCATTACCATATTGATCCGCTAAAACTTGTACTTCAATATGACGGGGTTTTCCTAAATAACGCTCCATATAAACTTCATCGTTACCAAAATTAGCCTTTGCTTCTGTTCGCGCTAATTTAAAAGCTTGAGCAATTTCCTCTCGAGAATGAGCAACTTTCATGCCCTTTCCCCCACCCCCACTGGTAGCCTTAATTAGTACAGGAAAACCAATTTTTTCGGCTGTCTCTATAGCATGATTTTCATCGCGGATGCCACCGTCTGAGCCGGGTACTACCGGTACACCAAGTTCTATCATGGTTTTCTTAGCAGTAATTTTATCACCCATCATCTCAATATGTTCGGGTGTTGGTCCAATAAAGACTTTTCCGTGTTCTTCTATCATCCGGGCAAAGGTGGCATTTTCTGATAAAAAGCCTACACCGGGGTGAATGGCATCTGCGCCGGAAATATCTGCGGCACTAAGAATGGCCGCCATATTTAAGTAGCTATCCCGAGAGGGAGCAGGACCGATACAAACACTTTCGTCAGCTAGCCTCACATGCATTGAATCTGAATCGGCTGTTGAGTGAACAGCAACAGTCTTGATTCCCATTTCACGGCAAGCACGTAAGATTCGGAGGGCAATTTCCCCTCTGTTAGCAATAAGAATCTTCTCAAAGAGTGGTTTCTTTGTCATTGGTATACTCTCCAGAGGGAATAAATTTATTCGATGACGAGTAAAGGTTCGCCAAACTCGATAGGTTGAGCGTCCTTAATTAAAATACTGGTAATTTTTCCAGCGCGAGGTGCTTTGATTGGATTCATTACCTTCATGGCTTCAATAATCAAGAGTGTTTGACCTTGAGCTACTGTATCTCCAACTTTTACAAATGGTGCTGCTCCGGGCTCACTTGACAAATACACTGTTCCAACCATTGGCGATTTAATTGCTCCTTCAGTGGAAGCCGATTTTACTGCCGATGGTTCGGAATTAGGAATATTAGTTGCTGCGGGCGCTACGGCAGGTGGAATAGCTATACTGGTAGCAGGGAGATTTAAATTGCGGGCCACACGAATACGGTGCCCCTCATTCTCGTATTCAATTTCTGTAAGATCTGTCTCAACAAGAATATCAGCTAACGCTCGGATAGCATCTTTTTCAATAGAAAGCTTATCTGTCATTTTAATTATTTGCCTTAATTAAGGTTTTAATATGTTCTAATGCCAAAATATAACCTTTTTGGCCAAATCCTGCAATCATTCCATTTACCACGGAGCTTAATAGGGATTTATGCCGAAATTCTTCGCGCGCATATATATTTGAAATATGAACCTCAATCTTGGGACACTCTAGGGCTTCGAGCGCGTCATGAATTGATATGGATGTATGGGTTAGGCCCCCGGCATTTATAATCACCCCATCCGCCTGGGTTTGCGCGGCTTGAATCCAATCAATGAGGTCACCCTCATGGTTCGATTGATAACACTCTACAATCAGATCCATTTTTGCAGCTTTACTCAGAAGGGATTGGACTAACTCTTGATAGGTTTGTCCTTCATAATGAGCCAGATTTCGTTGTCCTAAAAAATTAAGGTTTGGGCCATTAATAACCCAAATCTTAGGCATTAGCCATTCTCAACTTTGTTATAAGATCATCTATTTCTTCATATGAACTAAAATGAACTGTTAAGGTTCCACCGCTACGATTTATTTTTAAGTGACATTTCAAGCCTAAAATCTGCGTCAGTTGAGTTTCAATTTGCTGAGATTGCACCTCATGATCACTGGGCTCAATTTGCAGTTTTTTTTGCTTTGCAAGCTTTTCTGCTTCCCGCACATTCATCCCATCGGCTATAATACTTTGCACCATTTCATCAATATTGGGCGCCTTTATAAGAGTTCGTGCATGCCCTGCTGAAATCTTGCCTTCATTAATTAGGTCTTTAATGTTCTCTGGCAAACTGATTAATCGAAGCATATTCGCCACATGGCTACGGCTTTTGCCAATCGAGCGAGCCATCTCCTCTTGTGTATAATTAAATTCAGTTATCAATCGTTGATAAGCCTCTGCTTCTTCAATAGGCGTTAAATCATCTCGTTGAATATTTTCAATAATTGCAGTCTCAAGAGCTTCCCGGTCATCACATTCTTTTATGACAACAGGTACCTTCTCTAAACCAAGTGTCCTTGCGGCTCGCCACCGCCGTTCACCGGCAATGATTTCATAAACGTGCCGACCATCCATAACGAGAGGACGAACCACCAAAGGTTGAATAATTCCTTTAGTTTTAATGGAATCAATCAGAGAAGCTAATTGTTCATCATCAAATCGGCGGCGCGGCTGATATTTACCGGGCTTGATCAAATGTATATCCAGCTGATTAGAAGCATCATTTATTGAAACTTGATCATCCATTGTCTCCCCCAGGAGAGCTGAAAGGCCCCGGCCCAGGCTCGGTCGATTAGGACGCTTTAATTCTGTAGCTGTCGTCATGTCTATCCCTCATTAAAATTTCTTTTGCTAATGCCATATAGGCTTGTGATCCTGGCGATTTAAAGTCATAAAGCAGTACAGGCTTACCATGAGATGGAGCCTCTGAAACTTTTGTATTGCGTGGTATTACTGTTGAGAAAACTTTTTCCCCCAAATAATTTCGAACATCGTCGGCAACCATTTGACACAATGAACTCCGTCTATCGTACATCGTTAGGACAATCCCATATAAATCAAGAGTAGCGTTCCAATTCTTTTTAATTTTTTGTATAGAGCTCAATAAATAACTCAACCCTTCTAAGGCATAATATTCGCATTGTAGCGGAATCATCACTGAACCTGCGGCGACCAAAGAATTAAGAGACAACAATCCCATCGAGGGTGGACAGTCTATGATAATATAATCAAACATTGCTTGGTAAGGAGCAAGAATATCGCGCAATCGCCGTTCTCTGTCTTGCATATCAACAAGCTCTATTTCTGCACCCAATAAATCTATGGATGATGGAATAATAGATAGACCTGGAATTGCTGTTTTAAGAAGAGCCTGGGCAAGTGTATATTCGCCTATCATTAACCCGTAGACACTTATAACTCTATTTTGTTTACTTAAACCCAACCCCGTAGAAGCATTAGCTTGGGGATCCAAATCAACTATTAGGACACGTTTTCCTACCGCCGCCAATGCTGTTGCCAAATTTATAGTTGTGGTGGTTTTTCCCACTCCACCCTTTTGATTTGCAATTGCTATAATATGTGCCATGTATCATTATAACCCTGAAATATCTGTTATTTTTAATATTACACCATCAGCATTCGTGACACTATTGATTTTTTCATAGTTAAACTTAAATTTTTCTTGTGCTTTTTTGATTTCTTGATCCACCGACTGTCCTTTCAGAGCGTAAAGGATGGGGGACTTTTCTGTTTCACGTGAAACAATTAGAGCTTGATCAAGTAGTAAAATTAAATCAGCACACGCTCTGGTGACTACTTGCGAATATGAATTTATTGGAAGATGCTCCACACGTTTACAAATAACATTTACATCTACCCCTAATTTTCTTTTAAGTTCTAGTAAGAAAATTATTTTTCGCTGATTTGAATCACAAAGAGTTAGTTTGTTTAGACCTGCTACAGCTAATACCATCCCCGGAAAACCAGCACCCGTACCGATATCTAAAGTCGCCAACTCCTTATTCAATAAAGGCAATAACTGTAATGAATCAAGTATATGTCTTTCCATAAACTGATCTATGGTTTGCACTTGTACCAGTGAAGTATTTCTATTCCACTCTTCAACAATATTTTTATATTCCATAAACTTTTCATATGTTTCACGTGAAACATACTCAAGAATTTTTTGCTCAACACTAACCATCAGCCTAAACTCCTAATATTTTAAAGAAACTTTAATCGTTCATTAAGAGAAAGTCTATAGAATAATAATTGAAACGGCTCATATCAATTGAGGATTAAAGTGCATACAGTAGCCAAAATAATTTATCTCAGTATATTAATGTCTAATGCAAGCTTTGCCTATAACTGGGCGATCTGGCCCGGAGCACAGGAAGGCCAGCAAGGAACTATGCAGTCAGCAGAATCGAGATACGGGTCCTCATCCTCACAATTTTCTCCCCCTATACAAGGTGGCTCACCCTCTCTGACACCATCAGAAAATTCACAATGGTCCTCTGCTCCCTATAACGGAGAAAGTAGTTTTACCTCTTCTCAAGCTATATCTCCTTTACAATCATCGACCAATCCCAATCTGGCCAATCAATATCAGCAGCCTGGCGGTCAACCCTCAATACCATTTGACACGGCTCAATCATATAATAATCAACAATCCTCCCAGTTCAGTAACAACTACAACCCATCCCTACAACAACCGCAATCAAATAACTTATCACAGTATCCTTCGGATCCAGCTGCACCCCAGCAGCCCTATTCTTCACCCCAAAAGAATCAATCTCCACTTCAACAATCACCTAATTCCCCAGTACCGTTACAAAATCAACAGCAATTCCCCGCTATTGGACAAATGGCGCTGAGCGGTCTAGCAGCCCTCAGCGGCTTAAGCAGTAAAAGTAATCAAGAAACTATTTCTGATATGACCTTTAACACCAATAATAGAGGGAGAAATTTTCTTCCCACCAGTAATAGAATAGTAACGAAAAACTTTAAATGCACAAAATCAGCGGAACGTTGTGAGCAAGAATGGGATGAGCTTATCCAATCAATTGAAAGCAATCCACAATTCCAAATAATAAAAAAACGATTGAGTTGCGTTCCTTCCACCACCGACTCTGAATAAGTATTTATTAGAGAAATGAATTTGCCTGTCATCTGTGGAGTAGAGAGTCCTAGAAAAACCATTCAAAGTAGACGAGAAAATTTCTACAAAATAATTAAATTTTTAATAGTATACGAGAAAAAAACATAATTATTTGCAGAATACGTGATCATAGGCTACCCTTAGGGTAGTTATACTCACACCATAGCAAAGTAGGTTTAATATGGGGCTAATTGATGATATTTCCTTTAATAATCATGAACTGGTAAGTTTCACCACGGATGCTGAAACCGGCTTAAAAGCAATTATTGCAATCCATAATACGAATCGTGGTCCAGCCTTAGGGGGGTGCCGATTCTGGAACTACGCTTCAGAAGAAGAAGCCATCACAGATGCCCTTAGACTCTCTCGGGGAATGACCTATAAATCAGCCTTAGCAAATCTGCCGTTAGGGGGTGGTAAAGCAGTTATTATGGGAGATCCAGCTAAAATTAAAACACCTGCGTTAATGCAAGCATTCGGACGATTTGTGGAAAAACTTAATGGGCTATACATTACAGCAGAGGATGTCGGGACCAACCCAGCAGATATGGATAGCATTCATAAAGAAACTAAGCATGTCGTGGGGTTAGAAAAGGCAAATGGCGGAAGTGGTGATCCGTCAATTCTGACAGCCTATGGTGTCTATATGGGTATAAAAGCCGCCTGCGAAAAAAAACTTAAGCGAGATCTAAGCGGCGTAAAAGTAGCCTTACAAGGATTAGGCCATGTCGGTAGCTATGTTGTTGAGCACCTTGTCAACAACGGGGCCCATGTCACCGTAACGGACATTAATCCAAAGAATGTAACAAGAATCGTAGAAAAATTTCAGGTCAAGGCAGTAGCACCAACAGAAATTCTGTATCAAGAGTGCGATATTTTGTCACCGTGTGCTCTGGGTGGTATTGTTAATGATACGACAATTGATAAGTTAAAGTGTAAAATTATTGCTGGGGCCGCTAACAATCAACTAGCCGAAGCAAGGCACGGTGATGAGCTTATGAAACGGGGAATTTTATATGCGCCTGACTATTTAATTAATGCAGGTGGAATAATTAATGTTACCTTCGAAGGGCCAAATTATGATAAGACAAAAGTGATGAAGCTTGTCGAAGGAATTTATGATACACTTATGGAAGTTCTAGCATATGCTGAACAAAACAACCTATCCAGCAATCGAGCCAGTGATGCCATTGCAGAATCTCGATTTATGCATCTTGACCATAAGTGGGGTACTAACAAACTTAGAGCATAGGAAAAGAAGGTGACAGAAACAGTTATTAATACATTTATTACCTTATTAGTAATCATTAATCCATTTGCTGTCACCAGCGTTCTTATCGATAGTACCAAAGGAATTGATTCAAATACTAAAAAGCGTTTAGCAAATAAGGCTGCTGCTATAGCAGCCATTTTATTGACCATTTTTGCTTTTCTTGGCGATCCAATTCTTCAAAGCCTCGGGATTTCAGAATCTGCTTTTAGAATAACCGGGGGAATTATTCTAGGACTGGCAGGACTTAATATGGTTATGGCAAAACCCAGCAATATTCAAAATCCCACCGATGAAGAAAAAAACAATACTCAAAATATTATGGAATTAGCTGCCTTTCCCTTAGCTATCCCCTTGATGTCAGGGCCAGGAAGCTTAACCTCTATTGTCATTATGATGCGCCAAGCCCAAAATCACGGTTATATAGAACAGATAAAAATTATCCTCACAATGTTAATCGTTGTCGCCATTACTTGGGGGATTATGAGATCCTCCGACATAGTAATGAAAGTTTTGCGAAAGACAGGTGTCAGTGTCTTAACACGGGTCTTTGGCATTATCTTAACAGCGCTAGCTCTACAAAATATAATCGACGGTATTTTGCTAATCATTAAAAATGTCTCTTAACGTTCTGGATAAACAAAGGTAAGCTTAACTTAACTGTTTAGAAAACATTAGGTTAAGCATGCAACTATTCCCTCAAAGCGTCAGTGAGAATAAACTTTTATGGTCTCCCTCAAATTGCGAGTCTACTCTTTTAAAGAAATTTATGGCGCATCAAAATTATCAAACGTATGAAGATTTTTATGATTTTTCAATTACACAACTCGATGAATTTTGGAGCCATATCTGGGATTTCTGCCAAGTTATCGGTACAAAAGGAGAAGTACCTTATATAGACAATAAACAGGATGTTAAAGGAGCTATTTTCTTCCCAAAGGCAAAACTAAACTACGCAGAAAATTTACTGAAGCGTCGGGATGATAAACCAGCCCTTATTTCCTATTCTGAGCATGGTCACACTCAAACTATTTCTTTTGCTGAGCTTTATAGCTTAACAGCTAAGCTCGCTGCAGAGCTTACGGCGCTCGGCGTCAAACCAGGCGATCGTATTGCCGGATATCTCCCCAATATTCCAGAAACTATTATCGCCATGTTAGCAACGGCAAGTATTGGTGCTATATGGTCCTCATGCTCACCTGATTTTGGCACCCAAGGCGTGATCGATCGATTTGGTCAAATCGCTCCCAAAATCTTATTGACTAGCGACGGATATTTTTATAACGGTAAAACCTTTAATAGCCTGGAAAAAATCCCTGAAATTTGTGCAGCTATACCCTCAATCGAGACTGTAATTGCCATCCCTTTTACTAAAGAAATTGAAATCAATAGTGCTTACTTAAACTTTGACACGATAAAAAAGAAAAGAATAGAAACTGAAATTATTTTTCAAAAACTACCCTTTAATCACCCCTTATTTATTATGTATTCTTCAGGCACAACGGGCGTGCCCAAATGCATTGTTCATGGAGCAGGAGGAACACTTCTTCAGCATTTAAAAGAACACCAATTGCATTGTGATCTCAATCCCGACGATCGACTATTTTATTTTACGACATGTGGCTGGATGATGTGGAATTGGCTAGCCTCTGGCCTTGCGAGTGGAGCCACGCTGATTCTTTTTGATGGCAATCCTGTTTTTCCATCACCAGAACGGTTGTTTAAAATTGCTCAAGAAACTCAATTAACCCACTTTGGAACCTCAGCAAAATATCTTGATAACCTCTCAAAATTAGAAAGTAAGCCCAACAAAATTTACACTTTAGAAAAGCTTAAAATGATTCTATCGACAGGATCCCCCTTACTTCCTGAAACATTTGATTATGTTTATGCTTCAATTAAATCAGACGTGTGTTTAGCCTCAATTTCAGGGGGAACCGATATTGTTTCATGCTTTGCTTTAGGAAATCCCTTACGCCCGGTCTGGCGCGGTGAATTACAGGGTAGGGGCCTTGGCATGAAAGTGGAAGTGTACAATGAAGAGGGACAGTCCGTTCGTGAAGAAAAGGGCGAACTTGTCTGTACAGCTCCTTTTCCTTCTCGTCCTCTAGGTTTTTGGAATGATCCTGACGGTCAAAAATATCATAATGCATATTATGCAGTTTATAACAATGTCTGGCATCATGGTGATTTTGTTGAACTTACCCCTCACGATGGATTAATTATCTATGGTCGGTCAGATTCTGTCCTCAACCCGGGGGGCGTGCGGATTGGCACAGCAGAAATTTATCGTCAAGTCGAAAAAATACCAGAGGTCCTGGAAAGTTTAGCAGTTGGTCAAAATTGGAAAGGAGATGTTCGCGTTATCTTGTTCGTAAAACTTAAGGTTGATGAAAAACTAACCGAAACGTTAATAGCGACCATTAAAGCCCAAATTAAAGCGAATACGACACCGCGTCATGTCCCCGCAAAAATCATTCAAGTAACAGATATTCCTCGCACAAAAAATGGTAAAATTGTTGAAATTGCTGTAAGGAAAACGATTCATAATGAGCCCATCAAAAATATAGAGTCACTAGCTAACCCGGAGAGTTTGAAAGAATATCAGGACATTCTTGAATTACAAAATTAAGACAGGCAAAGACTTTCTAGATTCTTATTGAGCGCTGCAATTGACTGTCCTGATTTGGGGCAGAGCCAATCGGGCGCGATTTGGAGGAGGGGCCGTAAAACAAAATCGCGCTCTGCGAATAACGGATGAGGAATCTGCAAAGTTTCGGATGCAACAATTAAATCGCCAAAGAAAATGATATCTAGATCGATCAACCGAGGACCGTATTTGATTGTCCTTTGGCGTCCCATAAGGCTTTCTAAATCACGCAAAAAAGCCAATAAGGTTTGAGGATCATCCTCACTATAAATTTCAACAACTTGATTGTAAAAATCAGGTTGATCTTCAATATATTGAGCCTTCGTCAAAAAAATAGACGATTGAGCGATAATAGGGTAAGCGTGATGAATTCGCTGAATTGCCTTTTTTAAATTTTGCTCAGAGTCGCCCAGATTACTACCTAACCCTATAAACACACGCATTCGTTAACCTTAAGCTTGTTGACTATTTTTTTGAAATAACATTATTTGATTTAATAAGAAATAAAAATAAATATATTTAGCCGGATTGCACAACGCTATTTAAACATGAAAAAAAGAAACTGTATAACTCATCAACAGCCACCGAGGCCCTGGTGGGTGGTAGTACGCCTCTGATATTATTAGAAATTGATGAATGGGCCCAAGCTTATCGCCCCTTACGTTGGTGATAAATATCTTCTTTGATACTTTTCTGAATGTAATTATTGCCTTTTATACCCCACTCATACTCAATTTCTTCCACCGTAAAACCCGGCATACCTTTTCGTCGGATAATAAGGTTAGCGGGTACTTTTTTATCTAAAAAGTGTGTTAGCACAAATTTGTAATCAATCACCTGACCATTATATACCTCTGTCCATTTTTTATTAGGATTAGCAAATATTATTAAATGATATCCCCCATTCCCTTGATCAAAAGAAGCACTAGCAGTGCAGTGAGCGCCCGCACTGCAATAAGTGATATATTCAATATCATGATTTAGATATCTTAAATGACTGATGGCATTTCCTACAGTATATTGTCCAGGTTCTTCATTTAAATCCTTCAATTCATAACAATCCTTCCGATTATTGTTAATAAGAGCGCGTACCACTTGGGGCAATTCAATAAAATGAAGAGATTTTGCTACGGATGAATTGATCATGACAGCGCTTAAGATGAGTGAGTAAGCATAAAATTTCATTTTTTCTAACCTCCATATCTTTCTATTTATGGTAAAGGTATAGGAAGAATTTTATGAAGATGACTTAACATTTATAAAATTTATAACCTAGCACTGATCTAAGGCTTTTTATTAAAATCGTAAAAGTTGGGTTTTTTTATACTTTGTCTCACCTTAGAGTTAAAATTTTAGAAATGATTTACAAGAAATTTTTAAGGTCTTACTAGCAAGAATCTTTGCTTTAGAGTGCTTTACTTGAAGAGGGGGGCAATATTATTTCCTTACTGTTAATCCATAAGCTATTCTATTGCCAAAATAGATTGTCTGTATTCCAAGGGGTCTGAGTTCAATTCGACACCTTAAATATAATCCTTTTTTAAAGGTCCTCAGAGTGTCTCGGCCATTCCGTTGCTTTCAGAGCTGAAGCTATTATACACATTTCAAAGCTCCCTGTAATCGCAGCAACGATGATAACGGTCATATTAGATTAATTTGCAACAATAGCAATTAATTTTATTGCCCTTCAAGGGAGTAGAGGAAGTAGTGTTAAAATCTTTCTTGTGGTTTTAAATAACAGACTTCGGATGGCATAACATGAGCATTAGAATCCTAAAAACCAAGACGTAATTACTTCCCGGGATTACCATCAAACAACTTGCCCTTCATTGAGTCCCAATAAAGTTATTTGTATTCATGGCGTATCCTTTTCCCCTAAAATTTAGAGCTGAAAACAACCCTCTATGATACGCCACTTCACTAAATTTTACGGTTAACTATGACTTATTTAGATGCTCCATTTCATTGTATTGAATTTATCAACTGTCATATTTTGAGCTGAATCAATTTGATTATTAAGTTTTGTCATCTTTTCTTCAGTATGAGAATTCATATCTGGATGCCACCTTCTAGCTATTATTCTTCTAAACTCTGTAGAAATTCTTTATACGAGTCTATATTTATATTTTGCGTCCCATAGTCTTGAATTACTTAAGATAAAAGGTTAGGGTCTTTCAGTGGAGGTTATTATCTCGAGTGGTCCTACCTTAATTATTAGTTATATTTCTAGTTTTACTCCTATCTCTTAGACACTATTTTTCTGTCTGCTTTGCTAGGGCTCCTCTATGCCTAAAAAAATGATTTTTAAATCAGAAGGAGGATAAGCTACATTAAGACCAATAAGAAGCTAAAACTATTTTTTTACATGACACCTCATCTTTCATTAGCCTTTGGACTGTCTTTCACAGATTTATATACCCGTGAGGGGTTAATTAAACTGGATCAGGCATTCCAGCATCATCTAAATGGCACCGACCCAGAGCTTTGCCGGGCGTATCTTGATGCCCGCAATAAGGATGAAGGGAACAGTGACTTACTAATCCAGCTTGCCCCTCATCTTGAAGATTTTATAGGTCACTTGTTCACCATTACTTCTGAGATTCACGCTCTCCAATATAAGCATCAGGAATTAGCAGTTGTTTTGACGATCAAACGCCAATTTGTACAAAGGTTTGCCAGCCGTCAATACGCTCCTTCTATTGCTGTCACCTTTAATGGAGACCATTTACGTCATTCTCTCTCGATGCTGATAGATCATCCTTTTAGCCAATTGACCTTGGCCCAAGCTATTACGAACTGGCTTACCGATGAAACTCAACATGCTGAGGCTTTAGATTTCGCAGCTCGCTATTGTGCTTGGGCCGTTCATACCCCGGAAGGCCAACATTATCATCAAGAGGATATTTTATTTAAGCTTCCGCGAAAAATAGACTGGTCTCACTTGGTGGAGCTTGAACGCGATAACGGATTTATCATTGGCAAAGCCGATCATCAACGGCGGCGAGATGGCTTTAAGCTAACCGACCCTGGGTTTGATCGCCTACAGGCCCTCGATCAAGCGAATTATTGCATCTGGTGTCACCATCAAGGAAAGGACTCTTGCTCTAAAGGAATGAAGCCCAAGGGGGAAAGCTCAGATAAATTTCAAAAGAGCCCCTTAGGAACGTTGTTGAATGGCTGCCCGTTAGAAGAAAAAATCTCTGAAATGAATGAGGTTAAATCTCAAGGCTACACGGTGGGAGCCTTAGCCATTGTTACTATTGATAACCCGATGGCCGCAGCAACAGGACACCGGATTTGCAATGATTGTATGAAATCTTGTATTTATCAAAAACAAGAACCGGTCAATGTGCCTGCTGTTGAAACTCAAGTGCTACGGGACGTCTTAAATCTGCCGTGGGGATTTGAGATTTACAGCCTTTTGACACGATGGAATCCCTTAAACTTTGAGCGTCCTTTACCGCGAGAGACTTCTCATAAATCCATTTTAGTGGTCGGCATGGGACCGGCTGGCTTTACCTTAGCGCATCATTTAATGAATGATGGGCATGACGTGGTGGCCATGGATGGGCTTAAAATTGAGCCCTTTTCATCCGACCTTTTGACGCAACCCATTCATCGGATTGAGACCCTTATGGATCCTTTAGATACCCGTATTACAGGGGGATTTGGCGGTGTAACAGAGTATGGTATCACGGTGCGTTGGGATAAAAATTTCTTAAAAATTATTCGATTACTACTAGAGCGACGTCAACAATTTACTCTGTTTGGCGGCATTCGCTTTGGTGGGACGCTGACTGTTGATCAAGCTTTAGAGATGGGCTTTAACCATATTGCATTGTGCATGGGGGCAGGGAGTCCCACACTGATTCCAATGCGTAATAGTTTGGCGGCAGGCGTCAGACAAGCCAGTGACTTTTTGATGGCCTTACAATTAACGGGTGCGGCTAAGGCCGATTCCATTGCTAATCTTCAAGTACGACTACCAGCTGTTGTCATCGGCGGTGGCTTAACCGCCATCGATACAGCAACTGAGGTTATGGCATATTATCCAGTACAGGTTGAGAAGTTTACTAAGAGATTTCGCAAGCTTCAAGAACAAACAGCCGAAGATCTGTTAGGCCATTGGCCAGCCTCTGAGCATGAAACGGTGCAAGAATTCTTAAGCCATGGAGCTGCTATTATCGAAGAGCGCTGCCGGGGCGAGGCGGCAGGAGAAATTCCTAATTTTGCGCCGTTGGTGCAAAAATGGGGAGGTGTGACGATGGCCTATCGGCGTGATCTTACTGAAGCCCCCAGCTATACACTCAATCATGAAGAGGTCGCCAAAGCTTTGGAAGAGGGGATTCGCATTCTAGATCATGCAAGCCCGGTTGGGGTGAATGTGGATGGCACAAATACAGCTGTCTCCCTTGACTTGTTAGTGGATGGGAGCCCCAAAACATTACCAGCCAGAACAATCCTTGTCGCAGCGGGGACAAAACCAAATATCAACCTTACCTATGACGAACCCAATCGCTTTAAATTAGACGGTAAAACCTTCCAAGCCATTGATGTTGATGGGCAACCGGTTACTCCAGAACGTCTATGCAAACCTGATGTTCCTCATGTCCTAATGACGGAAGCGAGACCAGGGCAATATTTATCTTTCTTTGGTGATATGCATCCGTCCTATGCAGGCAATGTGGTGAAAGCCATGGCCAGTGCCAAGCAAGGATACCCCGTCATCAGTAAAGTATTAGCCCGACAAACGGTATCACCAACGGACCTGCTGACCACCCTCAACAAATCCCTTTTAGCGACCGTAGAGGCTGTTAATCGTCTGACCCCTACCATTGTGGAAGTTGTGGTCAAAGCCCCCCTCCAAGCTCAAAATTTCCGTCCTGGACAGTTTTATCGATTGCAGAACTTTGAAAGTCAAGCCCAGAAGCCTCAAGGAACACGATTGGCCATGGAAGGTTTAGCCCTAACCGGTGCCTCCGTTGACTTAGAAAAGTGGCTGCTCTCAACCATCGTTCTCGAGATGGGTGGTTCCTCTAATCTATGTCATTTATTGACACCAGGGGAGGCAGTCGTCCTTATGGGTCCTACGGGGGAGCCGACTCATATTCCTGAAAAAGAAACGGTTCTTCTAGTCGGGGGTGGCCTTGGAAATGCGGTCCTCTTTTCGATCGGCCAAGCAATGCGAGCCAAGGGATGTCGTATCCTTTACTTTGCCGGTTATAAGAAACTTGAAGACCGCTATAAAGTTGAAGAAATTGAAAAAGCTGCTGATTTGGTTATTTGGTGCTGTGATGAAGCCCCCGGTTTTACTCCCACTCGAGCCCAAGATAAAACGTTCACAGGCAATATCGTCCAAGCCATCGAAGCCTATGGGCAAGGGAATCTGGGAGCATCAGAAATCCCTCTTTCTCAGGTGGACCGTATTATTGCCATTGGATCGGATCGGATGATGGCTGCGGTGGCAGCAGCACGGCATAGTATTTTACAACCTTTCTTAAAGACTGATCATCTGGCCATTGGCAGTATCAATTCCCCCATGCAATGCATGATGAAAGAAATCTGCGCTCAATGCTTACAACGCCATGTTGACCCGATTACCGGTCAAGAAACGATTGTTTATTCTTGCCGGAACCAAGATCAGAATCTAGATGAAGTAGATTTTGCTAACCTTAATGCCCGCTTAAAACAAAATTCTGTCCAGGAAAAAATGACCGCCTTGTGGATTAAGCACAGTCTAAAATAGTCAACACTGAAGAATTAGATAATGCTATGAAAAAAAAATAAAATGGTAAAAATGCCTGTACAAATATGCCGGGTTTTGCCTGGGAATGTAACAAATCTTGCAAAAACAAGACAGATAATAATCGATATTAATTTATTTCTAAGGCGCAGAACCGCTTCAAGCCTTAGAAATTCGACATAAATTGGAGAAAAGTACACTGAGCGTAGCAAAGGACTTTTCTTCAGACACGACTAAAATAAAAGTGCTTTTAATGCTGCCGACTTTTAAGGGGCAAGACATCAGAACAATTTGTTTCACAGCTTTCTGCACTCTCTTGGAGCTCTAATTGCAGCGTTACATGGGAAATAGGAAAGTCCTGGTGAAGTTTTTCTTCTAGTCCCTTTGAAAATTTGTTATGAAAAAATTCTTGTTTCACAACCAGGTGTACTGATAAAGCAGTTTCGGTGGTGCTAAGCGGCCACACATGCAAATCATGGTAACTGATTAAATGGGGATAGTGATCTAAAATTTTCTTAAGGTGCCTTAAATCAATGTTAGCGGGTACCGCCAACAACATTAAGTCTAATGATCCTTTAAACAATTTCCAGGACCCTATAAAAATCACCACCGCAATCATCAAGCTGATAGCCGGATCAATCCAGGTCCATGAGGTCCACAACATTAAAAAGCCTGCCACAACCACGCCTAGTGAAATTGCGGCATCTAAAAGCATATGCAGGAAAGCCCCCTTGATATTGATATCGTCATCCTTGCCGTGGAAAAAGAGATACGCCGTTATTCCATTTACGAAAACACCGACCGTGGCCACCATTATGATTGTTGACGACGTGATGGATTCTTGATGCTCTAATCGTTGAATGGCTTCCCAGGCAAGACCAATAACGGCCACAAACAATAAAACGGCATTGATAAAGGCTGCAATAATAGTGGCATTTTTAAAGCCAAAGGTAAACTTTGACGGGGCTATTTTATTGGCGAGTAGATATCCAAACCAGGCGACAAACAATCCTAACACATCGCTGACATTATGCACGGCATCTGCAATCAAGGCCATGGAGTGGGATTTAACCCCATAAAACACCTCAATGGCAATAAAGCCAACATTTAAGAGAACGCCGATCAGAAATCTTTTGTTATAGGACATGGGAGTGGGATAAGAAGGGGTATGGTGCACGTGATGATGGCTCATTTTATACATTTCCTAGCGGTTGTCATCGTGGGCAGTTGCTCTTTAAAAAACAGCTTATACCCTCTTCCTATAATCAGCATGGTTAAAATAGGGAAGGGAATTACCTTAACAATAAAATAGGATGCGGAAGAGATAAATCTATCGTACCGTTCTGGGCAAGGGCAGCTTTATTAGTCCTCCTCTTTCCGGGCAAGCGGAGCGCGACCCGGAATCTCGATATTATACGCACAACAATAATTATATCCCTAGGCCTGACCCGGGGTCTCGATATCACAGGAGCAATCTCGACTAGCAGCTCGAGATCCCCGCTCGCAGGCGGGGAATAGGAAATAGTAGTAATCATAAAAAGAGATCTATCCCCGGACTTGATCCGGGGTCTCGATATTATAAAGACCACCCTCGTCAGCTCGAGATTCCGGCTCAAGGCCGGAATGAAGGAGATTCTATAAAATTAACCTTTCTTTTAAAAATTTAGTTTAATATAGATTTGATAAGTATTGATTAAATAAAGTGCCGGATTTGAATAATGAGACCGATTGATCTGTCTAAATTGAAACTTGTTTATGAAATAGCCCGTCAAGAAAATATGACCCGGGCGGCTGATAAGCTTAATCTTACTCAATCAGCCCTCAGTAAGGCATTGATCAATTTAGAAGATCAACTGGGGACAAAACTTTTTGATAGAATCTCGACGGGCATGCGCCTTACGCCACAAGGAGAGAGATTATATATTCATGCCCGTAATATTCTGGAACAACATAACAATTTTGAGAAAGAATTTTATGATAAAGAAGAAGAAGTATCAGGAGATTTAAGGATTGTGACTACTTCTTATTTAGGAGCTGAATGGTTAGCACCTTGTTTAGAAGGGTTCACAAAGAGGCATCCTAAAGTTCACTTTCAAATACTCATTAGATCCGAAAACATACACCCAACAGAGGCAGATATTGCTATTTGTACATTTATTCAGCATCAGCCTCACCTTATTCAAAAACCTCTTTTCACTGCATACACTCGCTTGTTTGCTAGCCCTTCATATCTTAGGAAATATGGAGAACCCAAATCGCTAGAAGAACTTAATCACCATCGATTAATTACCTATAAAGGAAATCATTACTCTTCTTATGGTAGTACTAATTGGATACTAAATGTTGGAAATAATCCAGGTGCTTTACCACGTAAGTCTTATTTTGACATAGAATCACTACACGGAATGCTAAATTGTGCATTATTAGGTTATGGTATTGTAGAGTTTCCAGATTATTCTAAAGTTTTTAAGTTAGGGCTTAAAGAGGTTTTGCCCGATCTTATCGGGCCAGAGATTAAAATATACTATGCTTTTCCCGAAACAAGAAAAAATTCAAAAAAAATAAAATTATTATATGAATACTTATCTAAGCAACAAAAATAAATAATCTCTTCAGAAAATTTTTATATCTTAACAATAATAATAATTTATTTAGGCTTTACAACCATGCACAAAGTTGGTGTTGCTTGGCAATTTTCTAATTTCATTTGTCGCATAATTTTATCCTTATTTTTATTTTCAACTGTTGGTTGATTTTACGCTTTTTTAAACTATCCGTTAATTTAATACCTCTTTTACTCACCTACGTCAACGCCCTTTGCTCTAAATTTATGAGGATAATTTTCTTGCTTTTTTCTCACTAATAATTATAAGTATTTATTAGAAAATTTTATTTATATTAAATTAAAATCACATTTCAGATAATAAATAACACTATAAAAAATATTATCTAATGCTTTATATTAAGCTAATTTTAAAGCCAATTTTTTATCCTTGTTTCTTCTAAATTACCGGAATGGCTCAATCCCTTATTTTTAATTGCAAAGCAACAACTTTATTTCATAATACTCAATCTTTCTTCCCATTTGGAGAATCTTTAAAAATTGCTTATTAAGAGTTCCAGCACCAAATATTGAGAAAGGTTTTATCATGAGTTTAGGAAATAGAATAAACCCCTTTAAAGAGTTAAAAAATTACGTTGCCTCTTGGCAGCACGAGAAGTTGGCTTTCTGTTATGACCTTGCCTGTTCTGTGACGCCAGCTGGATTAGTCTTAACCCTACAGCAACAGCAGATCCAATTTTCCTTATCCATAACCCTGCAACCCTCACTCGACTGTTTGCGCCTCACCACCTTTTCTCTCACAGAAGAATCCAACCTCGGTGATCTCTGCCAACCGCTTTATGATGCTGCCCTCATTGAAATAGTGCTCCAGGGGTTAGATCTGATTGCTTTCTGTGCTCAACGCTTCCATAAGCACGAGGTGAATTTCATGCTGTCTCCGTATGAAGCAGAACACCTGACCTCTTTGGAAGGATTGTTTCAATCCATTTCCTCTCATACGACCACGCAGGGAAAACGGCAGCTCTTAAGTTTGTTTATTGCCGAAGAGCTCTTCGAGGTGCTGGCTGATCTCAAGACACAACTGCATCAGAAATTATGGACCCAGCAGAAGACTGATTTGTTTATCAGGCGATATTGGCAAAGTGTTGACCGACTGAATGCACCGGTCTTAAGTTTTCTTTCCCTTCAGAAAAAACAAGCGCAGCAAAATGAGACGGGGAATGTGATTTCTTTCCTCAAAGCTTCTCAGCGCCGAAGTGCCATCTAAAACAACCCAACAGAACGATTAAGCCCCCAAGAACACTATAGTTTCTTGGTTGATAGGCCATGCCTATAAGACAATTTTAAAAGGTAACTGTTATCTTATGAACTCAAAACTACCCACCATAGAAGCTCATATCGGTCAAAAAATAAGAAAAAGACGCCTGTCTTTAAACCTTAAACAGCATGATTTAGCCAGATTACTGCACCTAACGCCCCAACAGCTTTCTAAGTATGAACGCGGGACCGATAA
>JAIBEV010000114.1 GCA_019459505.1 Candidatus Paracaedibacteraceae bacterium
TTTGCGGACACTATCGATGAGGTCCTGCTTGAGCGGAATCTTCAGCGAGGTAAAGAAGCTGGCCATGCTATGACTGCTCAGCGGAATACCGTTTTTGTCTTTCCCATAATAAGGGCCGTCTATGGTGATAAAGCGCTGCCAGACTCTGTTTCCCTTATCCAAAGGCCAAGTTTTCTCAAAGCCTCGATTGTAGCGACTATAGAGAAGGGGCTCGACCTCTTTAAGTAAGTCTAAATGAGTAAGGCCCTGATCCTTTTTTGACAAGGCATGCTGTAAGCGGACAAACTTCTCATAAAGCCGGCTGAGCATTAAGGAGGTAAAAGCAACACCAATAAAGCTCTCCTTATCCTTTTGACGGAGCAATTCTTTAACGTGCTCTCGATTCGGAAATATCTTGGTATAGTCATTATTGATTGCTGAGAGCTTGATTAACCATCTCTTTAAGGCTTGAGCACTATCGATTGTCCTGAACTTTTCCCATATGTCAGGGTGCACAGGATCCAGCATTTGATCCAGGCAATAAAGCACACACTTAACTTGGGGAATAACGCCGCGCTCTTCTCGGGCCACATTAGGCCCAAAGGCATGATCATTGTCAATGCCGACTAAGCGGTATTGGTCATTCCCTAAAGGTTCTATAATATAGTTATCCGGCTTACCATCTTCAGGATTGATCAGCATCGCCATTAAGATTTGCTCCGATAGAACTTTAGGAGGAAGATGCTTTAAGTAAGCGTCAACATGGCTTTGCGGTTGAGGGCTTTTAAGCCTACGATTATAAAGAACATCTTGTAAGGTTGATCCCTTGACCTCTTGAGAGGCATAATAGGGTATGCCCTCTATACAGAAGAGCTCCCCCTGAGGCGCACCATGACCCATCACTTGATGCAATAAGAGGCTGACCCCTTGCTCGGTTCCAGGGAATTCTGGGTATTGTTTAAGGTATAAGCAATATCCATCTTTATAGAGTCGTCCTACCTTACGGCGGCCATAAGTATTAACCTTAATGAACTGTCCTTGGGGATCAAAGAGTTGGGTTTGAAGCTCGTCCAGTAGAACCCGCTGACCACTGCTTGTCCCTTGTATTACTTTACCTTTCCCCGTTTGAGGCAATAAAGTGTCTAAGCTTCTGTGCCATAACAGTTCTGGATTCATAAGCTCTAGCTGCTTGAAGTAATCAAGAGACTGTTTATCAGCGGGATTTAAGGCTTTAAAATATTCAAGAGCAACTTTTAACCAAACCCCTCTAGCGCCCTTGATAATGAGATGATTAACGACCGGGTAAAGGCGCTTGTCCATAGCAGCTTCTAAAACCGTACGGTGAGCCAAGTCTCGTTCCTCAATATCAACACCTTGAGCCAATAATTGATCAATAAGGGCACAAGCTATCTGGGGTTGGTTCAGAGTTTGGTGCAACAGGGTTTTGTCAGCAAAGGCCGCTATTTCTATGCCAAGTTTGGGTAAAACAGAGAGAACCTCAGCCGGCATCTGTCCTCTAAATACTTTCTCCACCCAGCGTCCTTCTTTCCAACTGGGATGAGCAGACTTAAGGCTTTGCGGGAAGGTTTGGCCTGCTATAAGTAGCAGCTCTGCTTGATTATAGGGGGCCGCCTCATAAATGCTGAGATCACACTGTTTGATTAGCTTTTCAGCGGCTTGAGGAATGGATTGGGTACAATCTTTATGAGCCAGTCGTTTTCTTGTCTCTTGCTGCAAGGCTTTATAGATGGGCATGCCATTCTTTAACCGTGCAGTGAGAGGCAGCATTTGTTGTAAGCTCTTTTCCTTTTTATTTCCCTCAGGGCCCCCGGGAAACATGTGGACCACAGCCTCAATCGGATTGGGGAAATGCTGAATAATGGCTTGATAGTGATGGTAGAGGAGAGGATAAAGAAACTCAAAAAGCTGGTTATAGGTTAGACCTTGCGGATTGCTTCTCAAGTAAGCTTGCATGTGCTCTAACTGATCAACCAGCTGTAAAGCTTTGCCCGGGGCTAGACGGAGCGGAACCTCCAGGCTTTCTAGAGTCTCTGGAGTTAGAAGGGGACTCCTCTGGCTTAAGGCTTGATACTGGACATTCGTCTCT
>JAIBEV010000122.1 GCA_019459505.1 Candidatus Paracaedibacteraceae bacterium
GAAGTAGGCAAAGACATTCTCCACCTGTACCCTGACCACACCGAAATTAGAGTTAAAGCTCTCTTCCTGGGCCTTCAGGTTCCTTCCTTTTACACATGGGGGTTTCCAATATAGGCCTTATCACCAAGGACCTTTTCACCAGGTTCCAAGATAGAGAAGAAGCCGATCTCAGCCAGTTTTAGGTCATGAAAGACACCACTGGCAACACCACCACTAATAAAGAGTATCCTCTTTGTATAAGGACAGATTGCCATGTCATATTTTAGAGCATGGTGCTTCTTTTTGCCATTGTAGTAGACCTTTTGTACCTTGTTGTCAGATGGTCTCTGAATAGGGCATTCAGTTGCATCAATGATGCCCACTAAAGGGAATATCCCATATGGTACTCGGGCATCAGCAGAGATCTGTTCCAAAAAAAAACTGTCACTAACCAAATAAACAACAGCAGATTAAGAGCAAATATAGAAGTACTGTGTTCAGTGCTGAATAAAGGATAGCCAAGATCCGCCATATCCATAGGCGGAAAGTCTTCCTGTCACACTTTAGGAAGGCACAACTGACATCTTCAGTGTTATATGTCTTTAGGAAGTAGAGGGTCCAAAAGACATATAACACTGTCAGAGTGGGGCAATAAGGTAGGCCAGTGCTAAAATTGGCAATGAACTGCCACAGAATTAGCACTGTTGTTGGTGCCTAGTACCAAAATGGGCCATCCACACCCTATCAGGTATAGATCTGTGCCCAATAAGGCGAGATGCTGCCAGGTGCAATCTCGCCACATGGTGACGCAGTTCACTAAAAAGGTGAAAAAGAAAATTGTTAGGAAAACAGCTCTGTAGACATAATAAATGCTGGAAAACAAGACAGGCAGAAAGAAAAACAAAAAGAGTTTTCGACCAGGTTGCAGTCAGGTTGACATGAAATCTAAGTGAGATTTCTACACCAATCCACAATCATAGCCTAAACTCCAAATCAAAATGATTGGATAAAACAAATGAAATTCGGTTGAAGATCAATGGAATACAAACCAGAAAAAAACAAAGATTAATCAACAGACAATAATGTCATTTATGTGTCTACAAACCTCATGGCCAGGCAGAAGTATTCTGATGAACAGATAGAGTTTATTAGTAACCAGCTTGACAAGACAGAGAATACAAAGGGGGAGATAGCAGAAGGGTTCATCAAAGAGTTTCCACAAAGTGGGCGAAAAATTGAGAACATCAAGCAGAAAATTACCAAGATGGCCACTGAAAAGGGTGTTGACCTGAAGGATTGCGTCTGCAGTGAGGCATGAGGCGTCTTAGGCAACAGGAAGATGAGTAGCCAGAACACTGTGGCAGAGGTACCTAAAGGGTAGGTTCCTGGGAAGCCACGCCTCAGGGTGTGGCAATATATATACCACCTCATGAGACAAGGTGGGCGGTCGTCAACGTCAACAACCTGTCTGTGTTCAAGGGCAAGTCAAACAAGGACGTTATCACATTCC
>JAIBEV010000053.1 GCA_019459505.1 Candidatus Paracaedibacteraceae bacterium
AATTGATCTTTCCACTGATAATATTGGGACTGACTGATGCCATGTTCATTACAAATAGAAGCCACTGATTGGCCTTTTAAGCCTGAAAGAACTATCAGGGTCTTCTTCTCACTTGTCCATTGTCGTCGCTGCATTTTTGTCTTCCTTTTGCTTAAATAAACAAAAACACACCATTAATTAAACTCATTTATAAACAATGGGCAGTATATTAAAACACCTAAAAAAATTTTTGAAAAAATTGAAGAAAATACAAACGTCTTAACTAAAAGTAGATCTTTTATCCATAATGAAGAGATACGTTTAGAGAGAGGTGAGGAATTTTCACCCCATCAAACCGAGATAAGAAGAAGAACACCAAATGATATTGAGATCGAATGATAGAAAAATAACTTATGGAGCGTTAAAATGAATCTATTTTTTTATTTTTTAATAGCAGCAGGCCTTATATTTTCTGACGCAAGTTATGGTATGTCTGAAGATGTTAATGGAGAGGGAGAAATATCTTTGTCTCCTCCATCAACGCTTCGTCATCGGAGGACTCCTTATAATCATTATATGCCATTAAAAGATGAAGAAGAGGAACAGCAGCATCTAAGCACACCTAATGACAATTATCATTTTAGTCCTAAGCAACCTCATAAAATACCAACTGGAAATGAAATTTTTATTATAGCTATTGACAGACTTCTTAATAAGAATTATAGCACTTTTAAATTTAGCCTCGAAGAATTTGATAGTGAAATGATTAAATGTAAAGACAATGCTTCTAATTTAAGATTTCATCAACGCGCCAAATATAATTTATTTAGTTCTACAAAAGAAAAACTCTTAGCAGATGAACTTTACAAATTCTATAGAGATGGTGGAAGGCTGCAGGATAAAAAGAGCGCGTATGATCTATGGAAGGATAATCAACCGCCGGCCCAAAAAAATTCATGGTGGTTTAGATGGTAGAAGAGAGTGATTCGGAAAGTTTGTCAGTTCTAAGAAAAGGCGTATAAGCACCCAAAGTAAGAAGAAGTGAAATACGTAAGTGTACAGTCAGCACCTGCTCAAAGCCAAGCTTCAACCTGGACACTTGGATAAGTTAAAATTGAGACTTGGTATTAGCGGTGCCATGAAAAGGAAGAATAAGCCGCTTTCTTCCTCGAGGCATTGCAATTGCGCCCATGCCTCAAGAACAGATCGAGGATATTCTCAAAAAGATAAGCATGATTCCAAGAAAAACTTTAAGCTTTTTTACGACCAAAACCGCGTGTAGACGGAGGTTTATTTTTCTTTTGAGTGATTAACTCCACCGCCCGTTCGATATTGACAGCAAACATATCTTCGCTTTTGGGTATTGAAGCAAAGATGCTGCCACATTTTACATACGGTCCAAAACGGCCCAAACTAACTGAAACACTTTCACCCGTTTCTGGATGTGGTCCCAATATCTTTGGCAATGATTTTAAATTCATAGCAATGTCAAACGTCACAGCTTCTGGATTTAAACCAGCTGGCAAAGATACCCGTTTTGGCTTGGCAACTGCTGCTTTCTTGCCCTTCTTAGGCTTAGCTTCTTCATCCTCTTCAGAACTGGCAGCCTTTGCTTCTCCCCATTGCAAATAGGGACCATATGGCCCTTTGCGCAAAGTAATTGCCTCGCCGCTCTCTGGATCTTGACCAATAATTTTTGGCTCATCCATAGCAATGGCTACCTCTTCCCCCTCTCCTTTTTGAGAATCCATACTTAGAGGTTTTGTATACTTACAGTCAGGATAGTCAGAACATCCGAGGAAGGCACCATAGCGGCTAAGCTTTAGACTTAAGCGTCCTTTATGGCATTGCGGACAAACCCGCGACGCTTCGTCCCCATGAAATAGGTGATGGCTTAAATCTTGTTCTAGACAATCAATAACTTCCGTCATCGTCAAGTTTTGAGTTGAATCAGTTGTTTGTTTAAAGGCCGACCAAAATTCGGTTAAAACATCTTTCCAAGCAGCCGCTCCATTGGAAATATCATCAAGCTGTTCTTCCAGGTTAGCGGTAAAATCATACTCTACGTATCGTTTAAAAAAATTGTTTAAGAAAGAAGTAACCAACCTCCCCCGTTCTTCTGGAATAAATTGGCGCTTTTCAAGATGCACATAATCCCGATCCTGCAACACTTGTATAATAGAGGCATACGTCGAGGGGCGGCCAATTCCCAGTTCTTCAAGTTTTTTAACGAGGCTCGCTTCGGAATAACGTGGTGGAGGTTGTGTAAAGTGTTGATTGGGCGTTATTTCTCGCACTCGCGCAACTTCACCTTCGGATACGGGTGGCAAAAGCTTATCTTCATCCTCATCTGTCGCTCCATCATCTTTTCCTTCGAGGTATAATTTCATAAAACCGTCAAAAACCATGGTGGAGCCGGTCGCTCGCAGCATAACTTGACGATCATCTGAAACAATATCCACCCCAACTTGGTCAAATAAAGCCGTTTCCATTTGGGAGGCTACAGTGCGTTTCCAAATCAATTCATATAATTTAAACTGGCTTTCATCCAAGAAAGGTCGCATTTCCTCGGGCCTGCGCATCACAGAGGTTGGACGAACAGCTTCGTGGGCTTCTTGAGCATTCTTACTTTTATTTTTAAAGGCACGGGGCGACTTGGGCAGATATTTATCCCCATAGCTGTCATTAATATGCTGACGAACTTCAGTCATGGCTTCATTTGAAATAGCAATACTATCGGTACGCATATAGGTAATTAAACCCGTCAAACCCCCTTGAATTTCAATCCCTTCATACAGGCGTTGAGCAATTTGCATGGTTCGACTGGTACTAAAACCAAGCTTACGCGCGGCTTCCTGTTGCAAGGTGGATGTGGTGAACGGTGCCGCCGGATTGCGTTTAACCTGTTTCTTTTCTACACTGCTAATTAAAAATTGACGACTGCGAATAGCGTCACACGCAGCTTGGGCTTGCGTCTCAGATTTCAAATCCAACTTATCAAGCTTTTTTCCATCCAGATAAGTTAAACGTGCTTTATACCCTTGCTCAGCGGTATTGAGCATAGTTGCTTCGACTGACCAGTATTCTTGGGTCACGAAGGATTCAATTTCTCTCTCTCGCTCAACGATCAATCGCAAGGCAACAGATTGAACCCGTCCTGCTGACCTCGCCCCTGGAAGTTTGCGCCATAGAACGGGAGATAACGTAAACCCTACAAGATAATCAAGGGCCCGCCTTGCTAAATAAGCAGATACTAATTCCTTATTAATTTCACGAGGATTCTGAAGAGCATTCTGAATTGCCCCTTTGGTAATTTCATGAAAAACAATCCGCTTTACTGTCTTACCCTCTAATGCATTCTTTTCATCCAGGATTTGATGGACATGCCACGAGATCGCTTCCCCTTCCCGATCCGGGTCGGTGGCCAACAAAAGTTGATCAGCGTCTTTTACGGCTTTAAGAATCTCATTAAACTTGCTTTTGGCACGGTCTTGCATTTCCCAAATCATCTTAAAGCCATCGGTAGGATCCACAGAACCATTTTTAGAAGGAAGGTCGCGAATATGGCCATAACTGGCCAACACAACATAGTCATTACCTAAATAACGATTGATTGTCTTAGCTTTTGCTGGTGACTCAACGACAACAACACTTTTCATAAAATCGAACCCTCCAAAGATTATTCTGCTTTATTTTCAAAACAGTAGCAAGATCTGATTCAGGCTACGAGATTAGAAATTGAAACAGTACCATTTGCTTGACGAACAATCAAGCCTTCTAACTCTAGCTCCAGAATAATAGCCATAACTTCTTGGGTACTTAGTCTAAAATCTTCGGCGATAAAATTAATGTCGATGGGTGTATAATTTAACCCGAGTAAAATTTCTTCCTTAAGAGTCGCGGGGATTGCAAACTTCCGATGAGACGCAACATAGGATTCAGCTTCTGGCTCTGCCAAGGTATTTAAATCAAATTCAGGCTTTAATACCCGAATAATATCTTCTACTGTTTGCACCAGGTGGGCCCCTTGTTTAAGTAAATGGTTACTCCCGTGACAGCGAGGATCTTGAGGGGTTCCCGGAACAGCAAAGACTTCACGGGATTGTTCAAGAGCATACTTAGCTGTAATTAAAGACCCCGATTTCATGGCTGCTTCGACCACAATAACGCCGTCACTTAAACCAGAAATAATTCGATTACGTCGAGGGAAATGCGTGGAAGAAGGTTTCATACCGATTGGCATTTCACTTATAATGCAGCCATTCTGCTGAATATTATGATAAAGTTCTTCATGTTCAGGTGGATAAATAATATCCACCCCTCCGGCTACTACTGCCACTGTCCCCGACTCTAAACTTCCAAGATGAGCCGATCGATCAACTCCTCTCGCCAATCCTGACACAATAGTTAACCCTACTTTACCCAGATTTTCCGCTAAAATCTGAGCCTGTTTTTTGGCCATAAAAGAGCAATTTCTTGCTCCCACGATACCAACCATCTCTGACTGTAGCCTATCAACTTGCCCCTTCACAAATAAAACTGCAGGGGCATCCCGCAATTCTTTTAATCGTGCTGGATAGCAAGGATCTTCCCCTATCACTAGGGTTACGTTCTTTTTATGGCATTCATTAATAAGGTGATGTATGGAACGATCGGTCGGAATAACCTCTGCCCGACCATTGCTTTTAAGCCAGCCCAATGCTGCTTCACAATCGCCAAATCTTTCGATGGCCTGCCAAAAAGTTACAGGCCCAACATTCTTGGAATGAGCGAGTTTTAACCACGAAATAAGCTGTTTTTCCATCATGGTTGGAAAGCTAGCAGATTTAATTCAAATTTAGAAGGATTATTTTCACATTTTCCTAAACATAAGCCTTCACATATTCCAAGCAAATTATTCTAATGAAATTGATAAGATAGAGCTCCCCCCATATAAAATTTAACTATTTTATAAGAAGATTATTTAAAGCATTCTTCTTGCAGTAATAAAGGCTGTTGTTCCTGCCCAGGCTTTGGGCAGGAGATATTAAACTTTCAGTATAATTATCTTAATTCCCTCTCTTTTTCCCTGTGTTTCTCCCTCTATTTCCTCTTTTAGCATTTATTTTATTTACCCTTTTATTTGCTCCCATATTTTTTACTTCATTTCTTGTTTCACCTGTTACTTCTACTGGTTTTTCTATTGGTTTAATTTTTCTTGCTATTACTTCTTGCAGAACACCATAAGTAGCTTTCATGGTCCCTGCCATTTTGCTCTTTATATATCTTTTTTCTTGATTCTTCTCAATAATCTCTGTCATAACACCGCCACTATTCTTGAATAGTGCCTCGACAATCTCAGCATTTAATTTTCTATCAGTTTGATGAACGGCATCTTTTTCTCCATAAATACCTGTCGTCGCAGTCAGCTTTGCTATGGCTGTAAAAGGCAAGTCCATGTCTTTAACACAGTATACCCTTAGACCTAATTCATACATGCCACTTTCTTTGGGAGCCATTCCAGCAGTTACAGTAAATTTTTTTATTCTAGAAGTTGACCAGTCTTGATGAGCACCGACTTCAAACGAAGCAGAAACATCGATCGATTGACTAGCATCAGCAATGCACTTTAAACCGCATTGAAATTTTGTACTAACTTGAGTGTTAAATTTTTGATTCAATCCCCAAGAAAAAGTCTCTTGAATACTACGCTCATATATGTTGCTAACATTCACACTTAAATCATTATCCTCAATATTTAAGCGTTGAGTTGAAGCCATCTCTAGTAACTTGTCCTTATTCTCCGCTAAATATTTATCGAGATCACTAAGAGGAGAATCAAACACAAAATCTTTTAAGGAAACTCTTAAAAAGCCCTTAATACCAGCTTTAGCAAACCAAAGATTACCATTTTTTACCGAACCTTGATATGCTACGTAAAGTTTATCACCAAATCCTGCTAAAGCCGGAGAACATGACATATTAATAAAAAAAAAATTTGATTCTTTTACTGGGTTATTCTCTTTTTTATCCCAATTCTCTCCATCACTTGTTGAAGTGTACCAAAGTCCACCACTTTTACCTTTTCCCTGATGAGCCAAATAAAGCTTATCATCAAAAACGGCTAAAGCCGGAGAATATGACAATCTAATATCTGAAATTTGCTTTGGTTCAGCCCAATTTTTTCCATCATAAGTGGTTGTGTAGTAAAGATAGCCCCAGCCACTACAATCTTGATATACAACATAAAGCTTATCATTAAACCTAGCTAAAGCTGGTGAGCGTAACATCGCAATATTTTTAATTGGTTTTGGGTTAGTCCATTTCTGTCCATCTTTAGTTATTGTATAATAGAGCTGTTTAGAGTTACGAGCTTGATATGCTAAGTATAATTTATTCCTAAAACTAGCTAAAGCTGCAGAGCCTTCCATAATAATATCCCTGATTGGTTGGCCTGGATCCCAATTATTACCATCCTCAGTCGCAGTATACCAAAGCTGAGCACTTTTCTTCTCCGCGCTCTGATAGACCAAATAGAGTTTATCGTTAAACTCTGCTAAAGCTGCACAGCCTTCCATAATAATATCCCTGATTGGTTGGCCTGGATCCCAATTATTACCATCCTCGGTCGCAGCATACTGGAGCTGAGCACTTTTCTTCTCCGCGCTCTGATAGGCTAAATAAAGCTTATCTTTAAACAGAGCTAAAGCCGGCGAATCTTTGATAAAAGCAGTTTTTATTTGCCGGCTCTTCTCCCAATCAAACACCTCATTAGCACAAGCCAATGAGATAATGGAAAAAAGCACATTTCCTAAACCTAAGATTTTTAGTCTCCAAGAAGACTGGGTAAATAAGTACATGGATTACCTCCATCAATTTTTTAAGTTATAAATTATGACTGAAGGAAGAAAGGGGGATTAGAATATTTTAAGAGGTCGCAAAAGATTATTATTTAAGAACTAATATAATAAATCCTCTCTTCTCTCACTATACTTTAGTTATCTTAATTATTAACAAAGGTTTATATTTTATTTTTTTTCTCATTTTAACCAAAAAACAATAAAAAAAGTGAAAATATAAGAAAAATTACAATATTAACTTTAATCACCCTTCCCTCTTCTGCAGAAAGGGAACTTCAACTAGCTCTATATCCTTTTTAGGGTTAAAATATCGGAGGAGGCTAACTGCAGAGTTGCAGATATATAGTAAAGCATGGTTAGGCCATTATTTTATTATCTTTCCTGAGTTTTATTTTATCTTAACCGGTCCTCTCTTCAAGCTGAAGTTTCGGCCTAAGCTGTAGCTCAAGCCGTTTATCCGGTGCAGCTCTATTCTCGTGTCTTAATGCCTGGCAAGCAGATCAAACTAATGAGCCCCACCCCAGCAATCATAATAGCGGGAATATACAAATTCCCCATTTTTTCAATCAAACTTGTCACCAGGAAAGGAGCCGTTCCTCCAAAACAGGCAACGCTAATATTAAAGGATAGTCCAGCTGCTGTATAACGAACATAGTGAGGAAAAGCGGTGGATACCACAACGGGCAAAGTTCCATAGGCAGCCCCCATCAAAATACTAAAGAGCATCTGCAGCAAAGCCAATGATTCAATTGTGCGCGATTCAATCAGATAACTATAAAGAGGATAAGCTAAGCTTAAGAATCCTAAACTTACTACCCATAAGACTTTCTTGGCACCAATTTTATCACCCAGCCATCCAAAGAACGGAATACTGATAACGAGACTACCCATGCTGAGCGTATTCCAGAACAACACTGATTCTTCAGGAAGCCTTAAAAATAAAGTTGCAAAGGTTGTCATGAAGACAAAAAGGATATATACCCCTACTCCATCCAACAAGATTATTCCCATCGCGCGTAAAACTGTCCCCCTATAATTCTGCCAAATTTCTTTGACAGGAAGCTGAGATGAAGAGGATGCTTCGGTGGCTTGTTCTGGTACATATTTACGAATCATATATCCGACAACAGCAGACAAGCTCCCTAATAAAAAGGGAATACGCCATCCAAAAGAGTGTAAATCCTCGCTGGACAGAGTATGGGTAAGAAGTGTCGCGGCTCCTGAGCCTAAAAACAATCCGCCCAGGGTTCCAAAGGAGGCCAAACTCCCTGCAAAGCCTTGTCGCCCCTCGGGCGCATGCTCAATCACAAAAATAAAGGATCCTCCATAGTTTCCTCCTACTGCCAATCCTTGCAGCAGACGGATGATAACCAAACCAATACTGGCAAAAACGCCAATAGTTTCATAGGTAGGAAGGACCCCTAGTAAGGTGGTGGGGGCAGCCATCATGAGCAAGGAGGCAGCCAAAGCATATTTGCGGCCGACTCGATCGCCGATATAGCCATAAAAAATGGCCCCTAATGGTCGCATCGCAAAACCAGAGGCAAACACCGCAAACGTCGCAAGAAGCGAGGTTATAGGGTCGTGACTAGGATAAAATTGCTGTCCAATGATAGCTGCAAAATATCCAAACAATGCATAATCATACCATTCAAATGCTGTGGCCAGCGACCCAAATAACAACGGTTTTGCCGCAAGTTTTCTTGCCATTATTCTTTCCTAAAAAGGATTTTTTAAAGCCAATACCTTGTATCATACCTTGAATACGCTTACGGCGTTAACATTTTTTTAATTAAGATCGCTTATCCTTCTTTATATACACTTAAGAGAGCATGTAAATAAAATGTCGTCCCAAGACCATAATTCCTTTTGCTATGATGGCAATTATCTTACCGTATTTATGCTTTATGCCAAACTTTTTATCGGCACTCTCTTAACTCTGGGGATTTATAATTTTTGGGGACGGACCAATATCCGCCGCTATCTCACTGGATCCATATTACTCCGTCAAGAACGATATCAATACCATGGCACAGGTGAAGAATTATTCCTGTCCTTCCTTAAAATCTTAGCCCAAACAGTTGTCTATTTAGCAGTCAACGCTCTTATCTTATGGGCGGGAATTCATCATCTAGGCTGGGATAGCGATCGGTTTGTTGAAAGCATCTTCATTCTTAATATAATCTTTATCCAGGGTATTTTCTTTTATGCGATCCACAAGATCCTGAAATATCGATTCTCACGCCTTTCCTGGCGTGGTGTGCGCTATCACTTGGATGGATCAAGCTGGCAATTTACCAAGCTTTGTTTTATAAAATCTATCCTGAATACCATTAGCCTTGGCGTTCTTATTCCCCGCTCCACCTTAGAGAGCTATAGCTTAGTTATGAATAACCTCTATTTTGGTGATCAACGTTATCGCTTCAAATTTGATTCCCATAACCTTTTAAAACCTCACTTAATATCCCTCCTGCTTTTCATTCCCACTTTAGGTTTTTCCCGCGTTTGGTATGGGGTTAAACTCCATAAGTTTATGGCAGAACATTTAGAGTTTATGGATTTAAAATTCATCAATACCGCCACGGTAAAAGGGATGCTATCTCTTTATCTTACCAATAGTTTGATTATTGTGTGCACCATTGGACTTGGAATACCCCTCGCCGTTCATCGCTCTATAAAATATCACATTGAAAATCTTAAAATTGTTGGAGATCTGGATCGCAAACGCCTTATCCAAGCAAGAGCTCATGGATAACTCCTTACCGCGAGAGCCCTCCTAATTTGTCCATTTAAAAAATCATAATTTCATGGAATAATAATGAATATATAATTGTACAGCAGAACTCATTGTTATTGCCATGCATTCCCATCCCTTTAAAGGTGCAATTTTTATGCTGCTGGCTATGTTCAGCTTTGTAAGTGTTAATGCATTTTTTAAAACTCTTGACCATTCTTATCCGCCATTTCAGGTGGTCTTTTTTAGATATTTCTTTGCTATCTTTCCGGCCATCTTCACAGCCTTTATGCGTGGCGAACTCTCGCAGCTAAAAGTTAATAACCTGCGTGTCCACATCTGTCGGGGTGCCATCGGGGCACTCAGTTTATTCTTGTTATTTCAATCCTTAAGCCTCCTACCATTGGCCGAAGCCGTTACAATTTCCTTTGCTACATCCTTTTTTGTCACCCTCTTTGCTTACCTGTTATTGTCTGAAAAAATTCAACTTTTGGTGGGGGGTGCCCTTATCGTGGGGTTTATCGGAATCTTAATAGTCGCCCAACCCGGTGGTAATTTTTTCAAAATCGGTGCCTTATATGGCATTGCTTCTGCTCTGACTGAAGGTTTTATCTTAGTTCATAGCCAGTTAATTGCCTCCCAAAACTCCAGTTCTGCCATTGCGTTTTATTACGCCCTGTTTGCTGCTATTTTTGCAGGGACAGCGCTTCCTTTCATTTGGGTAACCCCTTCAGGCTATGATTTGTTGGTGCTCATTACCTTAGGAGTGGGCGGGGGGATTGGACAATATTTTCTAATTGCTGCCACCCGTCTAGCCTCAGCACAAGTGCTGGCTCCCTTGATTTATAGCCAACTTCTATGGAGTATAATTTATAGTGTGATTTTATTTGATGAAATTCCTGACGATTCATTGTATACTGGATTTGGTTTAATTATCGCGGCAGGATTAGTGGTGATTTTTAAAGATAAAATCATCCAAATTAAACAAGCGAATTGACATATGCCATGAAAATGGTGTAAGTAATTCGATAAGATTTATATTTATTTTGGGTATATAGGTAATTTAATGACAAAGCGCATTAACGCTAAATATAAAATTGACCGCCGTTTGGGTATTAACCTTTGGGGTCGTGCAAAAAGTCCTGTGAACAACCGTAGCTACGGACCAGGTCAACATGGTCAACAACGCTCTAAACCTTCTGACTATGGTTTGCAACTTCGTGCTAAACAGAAGTTAAAAGGTTACTATGGTAATATTAGCGAACGTCAATTCCGTCGCTTATATCAAGAAGCTATCCGTCGTCGCGGTGATACCTCTGAAAATCTAATTGAATTGTTAGAACGCCGTTTGGATGCGGTTGTTTATCGCATGAAATTTGTGGCAACTCCTTTTGCTGCTCGCCAATTAGTTAACCATGGACACGTTGCTGTTAACGGTAAGCGCGTTAACATCCCTTCTTTCCAATTGAAAGATGGTGACGAAATTTCCTTGATTGGTAAAATCAAAGAAAATGCAAATGTTATGGGCGCTACCCAATCCAATGAACGTGATGTTCCTGAATACATGACTGTTGACCATAAAAAAATGGAAGGCAAGTTCATCCGTGGACCAAAATTCACTGAAGTTCCTTATCCCGTTCACATGGAACCAAATTTAGTTATCGAATTTTACTCTCGATAATCGTCGGCTTATTCCAGTCCTTAAAAACCTCCTTTATGGAGGTTTTTTTATGTTTAAAATAGGCTTTGTCACGTGGATTAGGTGTTATGAGATTGAGCTAACATGCGTTCATTTCACATTATCTGAGTTAGAAAGGGACACTTATGATGAAAGAGCGTTACAAAGGCTAGCTAGCCCAGGACCCATCATTGGCTATGCGGTCCGGCTAAAGGGTACATAGCTCACCTTCTTTTATTTCTCCTCACCACCTTGTCAAAGCCCAACAGACACCGTGTTGCCTTTCTTTAAAAAGGAATATTTATCACCTTTATTTTTTAATATTATACAACTGTTTTTCATTGATTATTTTTATTTTAGTACTTATATAGAGGGATATAAATATAATTTTTAATTAAGAGAAAAAATCATGGGATCACAAAAAAATTAACATTATCCTTACTTTTGCTTTTAAATTTTACAGCCAGCTTGGCTACGGATCTACCAGATTCATCACCACAGACGCCAAAAAGGAAATGTGAGGATAACGTGGAAAGCCGATCCTCGGAAGATAAAGGAACATTTAATGAGCAACAAGAAACTCAACGTTCTTTAAAAAAACGACGGGTTACTCCTGAAAAGCAAGTAGAAAATTCAGAGGATCCAACAGGACTTAGATTCATAGAATTACCCACAGAAATTCACGTCCACATCCTTAGGCATCTAAAGGAAGATGACCTTCTCAGAACGCGCGGAGCATGTAAAACATTTAAAGATCTAACATCCACTTTCGTCGCCACCTTGTGCCCAGACTATAAGGGAAAAGGTGCACTGATTGCTAACCAAAATGTAGAGAGTTTTACACAATTAACAGAAATAATTATAAACCTAGACGACGAAAATAGTCCTGAGGAAATCGCAGAGGCCTATTTCGGTTTGGGGGAGTTGTATTTAATGGGTGTTTTTAAAAATCCTAACTATCAAAAGGCCATCAAATATTACAATCAATCTATTAAGCTTGGATATCAGTATGCATGGGTGAGAAAAGGGTTAATTTATGAAGAAGGATTAGGAGGATTAAAAGATTCGATTGCAGCAAAATACCATTATAAAATGGCGGGTTATGGAAACCGAGAATACGCTATTTGGCAGTTAGCTAATCGCTTTAGGGATGATAATGATGATTTTAGGGATGATGATTTTTTACAAGATTATTCAAAAGCATTCGAGCTCCTTAAGAACCTAGCTAATGAAAACTATAATGGTGCTCACTATACCTTGGGATATATGTATGAAAACGGTGAAGGGGTCGAACCAGACATCAGGATGGCCCAAGAATTGTACCACAAAGCCGCTGAGCAGGGCGATAGAATAGCTCAATGGTTATTAGGAGCAAAGTATGAAGGCAATGAGTGGGGCGAACCAGATTACTCCCTGGCTGTATACTGGTATCAACAGGCCGCTGAGCAGGGCGAGATGGCCGCTCAATACCCCTTAGCAAAAATGTATGAAGAAGGTAAAGGAGTCGAACAAAATTACTCCTTGGCTGTACACTGGTATCAACAGGCTGCTAAGCAGGGCGATAAAAGGGCTCAATACGCATTAGCAAAAATGTATAAAGAAGGTAAAGGAGTCAAAAAAATTTCTCCTTAATATGTAAGATGTTTCGAAAGGCATTGGCATCCAATAGACTTCAGACTCTTTCCTTATTAAGAGAATTGGATGTGGTAAGAGATATTATGGAGAAAGCAGAGCCAAAAAACTTGGGTTGAAAGTAGCATATTAATCTACAAAGGCAACCGCTTAAGGCCAATAGCTAACGATAGGCCTTGACAGGCGATAGCCTTTGTAACGCTCACCCCTCATAAGCCCTCCTTATAAACCCGATGAGATGAATGAATGCATTTTAGCCCAATCTCATACACCCCCTCAACCGGATAAATCCCTTCGAGTGATTTTTTCTTGAAAAATTGAATTTGTATTTCTCTAATGAAAAGAGTATTTATATCTTTATAGAAATGCTTATTTATAGGTATTAAAGAAGACATCTAATGACCATGGCTGGTTCTAGCTATCTTACGACAGAAGAGTTTAGTCATGGTCATTCCATTACCCAGTCAAAATTATAAGACGATCTCAAGCTTAAAAAATTATTCTAAAACAACAAAAAGATAGTTAAGGACAGAAAAGCACTTATTAACAAGAGAAAAGGGTTTATCCGATGGACTTATTAATTCCCGCCATTCTAAGCTGTGCAGTCTTAGCCCTTATTTATTCTATTTATGTTAGCCGATCGGTTCTAAGAGCCGAACCTGGTACTTCTGAAACCCAAGCTATTGCGATGACGATTCAAAAGGGTGCCCAAATTTATCTTAATCGCCAGTATAAAACAATTGGAATTGTTGGCATCATTATCGCCTTTCTTATAGGATATTTCTTATCCCCTTTTATCGCTGTTGGTTTTATTATTGGCGCTCTTCTATCCGGACTGGCGGGTTATATCGGCATGTCTGTCTCTGTAAGAGCGAATAGCCGGACAGCAGAAGCTGCGAGGAGAGGCTTGGCTCCTGCCATGAGGATAGCTTTTAAAGCCGGAGCCATTACAGGGATGTCAGTGGTTGGATTAGGCCTTTTAGGAATCATAATCTATTATGCCTATCTTATGAACAGCACTATTGATCAACGGTTACTTTTAGAATCATTGATAGCCTTAGGTTTTGGGGCTTCTTTAATTTCTATTTTTGCACGCTTGGGCGGTGGTATTTTTACAAAAGGGGCTGATGTGGGGGCGGATTTAGGGGGAAAAATAGAAGTGGGTATTCCCGAAGATGACCTGCGCAACCCCGCTGTTATTGCTGATATGATTGGCGATAATGTTGGCGATTGCGCTGGCATGGCTGCTGATTTATTTGAAACATACGTTGTCACCATTGTCGCTTCTATGGTGTTAGCAGCTATTTATTTTATGGGCCCCTTACAGCATCTTTTGATGCTTTACCCTCTTATGATTAGCGCTGTTTGCATTATTGGTTCGATCGTGGGAACTTTCTTTGTTCGGGTGGCAGCTGATCACAAAGTTATGAAGGCTTTGTATAAAGGATTTCTAGCCACCCTCATAATTTCAGCCCTCCTCATTTATGGAACAACAGAATGGCTATTTAAAAAAATAATGGACGGAGGACTTACTGATACCCTTCCATTTACCCAGCTAAATATCACTGTCTGTGCTTTTACGGGGTTAAGCGTTCCGGCATTGTTGTTCTTAATAACAGAATATTACACATCCTCTTCCTATCGTCCTGTTAAAAGTATTGCCGCTGCCTCTGTCTCCGGTCATGCCACAAACATTATTCAAGGGGTTGCTATTTCAATGGAAGCAACAGCTCTTCCTCTTATTGTTATCTCGATTGGTCTCATCATTGCTTATTTGAATGCCAGTCTATTTGGGGTCGCTATTACAGCCACCACCATGCTGGCGATTGCCGGCATCGTTATTGCTTTGGATGTTTTTGGGCCGGTGACAGACAATGCCGGCGGGATTGCGGCCATGGCAAAGTTTCCCGCAGAGGCTCGTCATATCACAGAAATCCTTGATGCCGTGGGCAATACCACTAAAGCCATTACGAAAGGGTATGCCATTGCCTCCGCCAGTCTGGCATCCTTAATCCTGTTCACAGCATTTGCTGAAGATTTGGCCTATTATTTTCCCCATATTAAAGTAGATTTTTCCTTAATGGATCCCTTTGTGTTGATTGGCCTCTTTCTGGGTGGACTGCTGACTTATTTATTCGGCGCCATGGGCATGAAAGCCGTGAGTCGCGCCGGCGAAGCAGTCGTGATTGAAGTACGCCGCCAATTCAAAGAGATCAAAGGCCTTTTAAAAGGCACTCAGATGCCTGACTATTCCAAAGTTGTGGATCTATTAACTCAAACTGCACTAAGAGAAATGATTGCCCCCGCTCTGCTCCCCCTTCTATCCCCCCTAATCCTTTATGGATTAATTCATACAGCCGTGGGACCAACCCAAGCCTTTACGGCTGTCGGAGCAATGCTTATGGGAACAACCTTAACCGGCTTATTGCTTGCACTTTCGATGACCTCCGGGGGCGCTGCCTGGGATAATGCAAAAAAATATATTGAAGCGGGTCATTATGGGGGCAAAGGATCTGAGGCCTATAAAGCAGCTGTAACAGGCGACACGGTGGGCGATCCTTACAAGGATACAGTCGGACCGGCAATCAACCCGATGATTAAAATTACCACCATTGTAGCAATTCTTTTATTGGCGATTCTGGCCCGATACTAGAGTCTAAAATATTTTTTTTTAAAAAGCTGTCATTTTTGGCGGGTTTTTTGTTGACAGTATACCCTCAAGTGCGTTAGAAAATAAAAGACATCATCATAGATGACGCTGAAAAGCGGGGGTGTAGCTCAGTTGGTTAGAGCGTCGGCCTGTCACGCCGAAGGTCGCGGGTTCGAGTCCCGTCACTCCCGCCATTTCTTTTTTCCACCCTCTCTGTTTATCTAAATATACTGGAATTTTGAATTTCGGTTGAGGTTAGATTTTTCCCAATATTCACACGGTGGTAACTGCCAATCGCAGGCGTCTACTTATTTGAACTAAAACTTGACCCTAGCCCTTCATTTAGTTAGGTTGGAGTATCAACCTATTTAACCATAATACACCAATGAATCCGCAAGAATCCTTTCAACAAATGATCCTGAACCTACAACAGTTTTGGGCAAACTGGGGCTGTGTTATTCTTCAACCCTATGATGTCGAAATGGGGGCTGGGACATTTCATCCAGCTACAACATTGCGCTCGCTTGGCAAAGATCCATGGAATGCGGCCTATACCCAACCTTCTCGCCGTCCCAGTGATGGTCGTTATGGCGACAATCCTAACCGTCTTCAATGTTTTTACCAATTTCAAGTCATTCTAAAACCCGCCCCAGCAGATCCTCAAAATTTATACCTAGAATCTCTCAAGGCAATTGGTTTTGATTTAACAAAACATGATATTCGGTTTGTTGAAGATGACTGGGAAAGTCCGACACTTGGGGCCGCTGGCCTTGGGTGGGAAGTTTGGTGTGACGGATTAGAGGTGACTCAATTTACCTATTTTCAACAAGTGGGTGGTATTGATTGTGATCCCGTTTGTGTTGAAATTACCTACGGGGTAGAAAGATTGGCAACCATTGCTCAAGGATTGGATAATGTCTACGATCTCAATTGGAATGGCCAGCAGGGTGAGAAAAAACTCACCTATGCCGATGTCTTTAAACGCAATGAGGTTGAATTCTCTCATTACAATTTTACCCATGCTAATACCGAAAAATTATTTGAGCACTTTCAAGATGCGGAATTGGAATGCCAAAAATTACTCGAAGCAAAGCTAGCATTACCAGCCTATGACCAATGTATTAAGGCTAGCCATTTATTTAACCTTTTGGATGCTCGCGGCGTTATTAGTGTTGCGGAACGGGCCAGCTATATTGCGCGTGTTCGAACCCTAGCCAAAGGATGCTGTCAAGTTTACGTAGAAGAGATCGCCTAATGTCACAAGAATTTTTATTTGAGATTTTATCGGAAGAAATTCCTGCCCGCATGCAAGTCCAAGCGATGGATGACTTTAAAGCGGCTTTTATCACAAAACTGAAGGCAGCGGGTCTTAGTTTTTCTCATATTGAAACCCACATTACCCCCCGCCGTCTTGTTGCCTGCATTTCTGGTCTTGCCTTCTCCACACCAGAAACGCATGAAGATCGCCGTGGCCCACGCTTAGAAGCGCCAGATGCAGCCTTGCAAGGTTTTCTTAAAGCAACGGGTTTAACCAAAGAGCAGTTAACCCAAAAAGATGGTTATTGGTACGCCATGATCGCAACACCAGCAACGCCGGCAGCAGCTATTTTGCCTAACCTATGTCGAGACATTATGCGCGAATTTCGATGGCCAAAATCCATGCGATGGTATGGCGCTCCCCAGACATGGGTTCGTCCCGTTCGCGGTATTCTTGCTCTCTTAGATGGGAAAACACTGACTTTTGATATTCCTGAATTTAACCTAACGTCAAGTAATAAAACAAACGGCCATCGATTTTTGTCTGTTGGAGAGTTTGAAGTTAACTCCTTTGCAGATTATAAGCAGCAGCTTGCCAACCGATATGTCATCCTTAGCCATCAACAGCGGCAGGACTCTATCCTCACTCAATTAATTCAGTTAGGAAAAGACCAGGGCTATACACTTGAACTGGATGACAAACTTTTGGAAGAAGTTGCCGGCTTATCCGAATACCCTCAACCTGTCTTAGGTGAAATTGACAAAGCGTTTCTGCACCTACCAAAGCGTGTGTTATCCACCTCCATGCGAGTGCATCAAAAATACTTTACCTATGTGGATGCGGAGAGGAAGGTAGCGTCTATTTTTGGACTGGTAGCAAACACCATTCCTAGCGATGATGGCGCAACCATGCGACGCGGCTATGAACGCGTTTTAAGGGCTCGCCTTAGCGATGCTAGTTTCTTTTATGAACAAGATCTTAAGATTCCTCTTAAAGATCACCTTCCCCGTCTCCACCAAATTGTCTTCCATGCCAAACTTGGATCTTTAGGAGACCGTGTTCAACGCCTGATGAAGTTGGTGGAATCAGCGACAGCCCAACAAGCGGCAGAACTTTGCAAATCTGATCTTGTCACCAGTATGGTCGGGGAATTTCCAGAATTACAAGGATATATGGGCGGTATTTACGCCTTAGCCCAAGGTCACTCTGCAGAAATAAGCCAAGCAATTGAACAGCATTACCAACCGGTAGGTCCCACAGATGCATGTCCTACAGATCCTATAGCTATCGACCTTGCTTTAGCCGAGAAATTAGATACACTGGTGGGATTTTTTGCGATCGGTGAGCTGCCGACAGGGTCAAAAGACCCCTATGCTTTACGTCGTGCTGCTCTGGGGGTTATTCGAATCATTCGGGAAAATAGTCTAGAAAATATCAATTTGCTTAGCAAAATTAACAGAGCTCTTACTCTTTATTTAGAGCAAGGAATTCATGCTGTTCCTGGTTTCGAGGCGCTCCAGGTGCTAGATTTTATTATGGAACGCTTAGGACATGCTCTTAAGACAGAGGGCTTACGTCATGATACCATCGCTGCCGTTTTAGAATCATTCAATCGGGGCGATAATATTTGTGGGGTTGTTGATCGCATAAAAGCCTTAAATGCCTATCTTACCACCGAGGCGGGTCTCTCCTTACAGGCGACCTTCCGTCGTGCGTATGGTATTCTGCCAAAAGATAGATCCATTACCTACGCGGTCCAGCCGCATCTCTTTATAGAAAAGGTAGAAACAGCGTTATATACCGAGCTGGAAACAGTGACAACACGCTGTGAATCCTTATTAAAAATCCATGATTATGGGCAATTAATGATGGTATTAGCAAATCTTAAAAACCCCATTGATGCCTTTTTTGATTTAAAAATCAATGATGATAATTTAGATATCCGTCATAATCGCTTGGCGTTGCTGCAAATGCTGATCAATCAAACAACGGTTATTGCGGACTTTTCAAAACTAGAGGGTTAGAGAGAGAGCTCCTCTCTGCCCCTTCCCTTAATCATTATTATGGACATTTCCGTTATTGGTGGTTATATAAAATAAAGATTTTAAAATTGTACTCTTTAAAAATGATAAAACACTACCGCTCTGATATCGATGGCTTGCGTGCCTTATCCATAATTCTTGTCATTATTTTTCATGCTTTTCCTCATAGTTTACACGGTGGCTTTATCGGGGTGGATGTTTTTTTTGTTATTTCTGGATACCTAATTACTTCTATCCTTTTAGAAAATATGGACCAGAATAAATTCTCGTTTATAGACTTTTATGCTCGTCGCATTAAACGACTTTACCCCTGCTTGCTCGTAGTTTTGGTAGCGACATTAGCTTATGGCTGGTTTGTACTCTTTCCTCTAGAATTCAAACAACTCAGCAAGCATGCGCTTGCAAGCTCTCTTTATATAAATAATTTTATTCTGTATAAAGAAAGTGGTTATTTTGATGCTGCATCCAATTTAAAACCCCTCCTTCATTTATGGTCACTCAGTATAGAAGAGCAGTTCTATCTTATTTGGCCCTTTATGCTTTATTTCCTTAAAAAGAAAAAAATCCCAGTTGGTTATATTCTATTAATCTGTCTCATCACCTCATTCTTATTCAATATTTATTATATTTACCGTAAACATTCCTTTGCTTTTTATATGCCTGTTACCCGATTCTGGGAACTGTTGGTGGGAGCTGGCTTAGCCTATATAAAAACTTATAAAAATCAATTTATAAATGAGAAAAGAGATTTTATTAGTAAAAAACTTAATTTATCCTCCCTCTTTATAAATCATATCCTTTCAGCAATTGGAATATTGATGATCATCGGATGCGCCTTAACTATTGATGAATCAAAATTATTTCCTGGTTGGTGGGCTTTATTACCCACGCTAGGAGCCTTTCTAATTATTTTTGCCGGATCCTCGGCTTGGATAAATGCAAAAATTTTAAGTAATAAATTAATGGTAGGAATAGGCAAAATAAGTTATCCATTATATTTATGGCATTGGCCTTTACTTTCCTTTCCACGAATTATAAAAGGCGACACTCTTGAAGTTCCCTTAACAGTTGGTCTGCTCACTTTATGTGTCCTATTATCCTATTTGACATATAAATTTTTCGAGACTCCCCTTAGAAAGAAATCAAATTTTACAGCTATTCCCTTATTATCTGGAATGGTACCCATTGTCATTATTGGCATAGCTGTAAAAAGCAATTTATTCTCGAGCTGGATTAACTCAGACGTGCCCACTGCCAAGGTGGTGAATGCTATCAATGAATGGGATTATCCTAAAGGTCTTACATTTAAAAAAATTAGAGATCGCGACTTTTATGAAATAGGCAGCCATCCTAAAAAAGTTCTGTTCTTTGGCGATAGTAATATGGAACAGTACGCACCTAGAATTAAGAAATTGATTTTAGAAGATCCTTCTGTTAAAAGATCTGCTGTTTTCTTAACCTCGGGTGGTTGCCCTCCGATACCCAATATTTATGAAGACAAACATCCCCAGCTAAAAGGATTTGCTGAAGATGCCATTGATTATGCAAAAGACTCAAAGGTTGACACCATTGTTATTGGTGCTCAGTGGATAGGTTACTTCAACACTAATTCGACTTATTACTATCAAAAAGATAACATTAATAGCGCTATAAGTCATAACAGTATGGGGATAAAACAAGCGCTCCAAGATTTTACCAGTATGCTAAAAGAATGGACTGATAAAGGAAAAAAAGTATATTTAGTGCTCAATATGCCCATAGATTATAATTGTAGTCCCCAAGCAATGATTGAACGAAATTTTTTTAGTGCACCTCTATTTCAAACAACTTCTGTGAAAACGGAAGATTGGTTAAATACTTCTCAATTAGTGAGTCGTGCCCTTAAAGAAGCTGCAGCACAAGCTAATGTTACAATAATTGATCCAACCTTATCATTATGTGACGCTCAGAAGTGTCAGGTCCTCACTTCTACAGGGGAACCTTTATATAAAGACAGCTGCCATTTACGCCCAACATATGTTGAAAATCATGTTCAATATTTGGATGAAGTTTTGTTTTAAGAGGAAAAGAGAAGAAATAAAGCAGTCTCCAGAATTTATATCTTCCATAAGATGGGTAGCATTAAGCTTTCCAACTGAATACAGATTACTTTTACAATCAACCAACAATTTGAGAACGGTTATTTATTAATGAAAAAAGCTTAGACAATCCCCTGTATAAGGGGCTTAACACTCTTGCAAGTTTAGCGAGTCAACTCTGAAGAAATGAATAAAGCTATAAAATGGTAATAATTCTTGTATAACAGAGGCAAGATTTTGCCGAGGAATGTAAAAAATCCTAAAAAAACAAGATGTATAATGATGGATATTAAGTTGTTCCTATGGCAGAGAACCGCTTCAAGCCTTAGAAACTCGACATAAAGTGGAGAAAAGCACACGGGACATAGCGAAAGACTTTTCTTCTCACGCGGCTAGACACGTTACCATAAAAGGTAATATCCCTTCTTCCCCGGAATAGTGAGGCATTAATTGTTCTTGGGCTAGACAAAATTTTTATAAATAGCCTGGCCGCTCCGCAAATAAGCGTTCCACTTTCGGAACAGAGGCCCCTGTGACTACAAGAACTAAACGATCTCCCACGCGAATGGTGGTTTTGCTCGGCATAATAAAGAATTGATCACTTCGATAAAGACCCGCCACCTCAATTTGCCCCCGAATTGTAATATCTTCCAAGGTTAACCCCACCACATTTGTGGTTTCTTTAGCCTCTGCCTCAATAATTTCGATCTCGCCATCCTTTAGAGAATGCACTGACCGAATTTGCCCCTGCCGAACATACTGAAGGATTGTTGAAACTGTAATGGCATGGGGACTGATGACAGCATCGATACCAAGCGAGGTAACAAGTGGGGCATAGTCCATATTATTTAAAAGAATAAGTGCTCGAGAAGCTCCCTGTTGTTTAGCCAATAGGGCAGCTAGAATATTGACCTTATCATCCTCCGTTACACAAACAATTGTGTCCGTTTCGGTAATATTTGCCTCGGTTAAGATTTCTGCATCCAAGGCATCGCCACAGAGCACTTCAGTATGACGTAATTGACGCGCCACCACCTCCGCTCGCATCGCTTTACGTTCAATAATTTTAGCCGTTTGATGAGAGGCAGTCGTTTCCATTTCTTGAGCTAATGCAAGACCTATGCTTCCAGCTCCCACAATTAATGTACGCTTGCCATAAAGAGAGTCTTGATGGAAATGCCGCATGATTTCCGGAATGTAATTTTGGTGCGCGATAAAATAAACCTCATCACCCAGGAGAATTTTCTCTTCTCCTGATGGAATGAACATTTGTCTATTGCGATAGATACAGGCAATCATAAATTCCAATTTGGGGAAATGGCTGGGTAAAAACTTTAAGGGTGTATTTAAAATAACAGAAGGATGACCACATCGCACGCCAACGATTTTAACGTCTCCACTATCGATTGATTTAACATCGAAAGCCCCCACCACTTGCAAGCTTCGACTAATTGTACGAGCCACTTCACTTTCGGGGGAAATAATGTGATCGATGGAAATACGATCTGGATTAAATAGCCAGTGTAAATTGGGATCAAGATAGCTTTGATTGCGAATACGTGCAATTTTTTTTGGCACTTTAAAAAGAGAATTTGCTACTTCGCAGGCAACAATATTGACTTCATCAGACGCTGTCACAGCAATTAGCAAGTCTGCTTCGTAAAGACCAGCCCTTTCTAAAACATCGGGATGAGAAGCATACCCAACCACCGGTTGAATATCAATGCTGTCACTCAGTTTGCGCAGTAACTCGCCCGACTGATCCACAATCGTAATATCATTATCCTCACCTGATAAATACCGAGCAATGTTAAAACCAACTTGCCCGCCACCCAGAATTACAACTTTCATGCGATGTGGACATCCTTTTCTAAACCATCTTCCTCTTCTGCTTCTCCGCGTCCTTCATGCACCCCCAAAGCGCGTAATTTGCGATGCAGCGCTGAGCGCTCCATTCCAATAAAACGGGCTGTTTTCGAAATATTGCCCCCAAACCTATTAACTTGTGCTAATAAATATTCCCTCTCAAAGGCCTCGCGCGCTTCTCGTAAGGGCATGACGACAATAGATGGATTCCCCACACTTGGCATCTTAACATCCGATTGAATTTCAGGCGGCAACATACCACAGGTCACTGGATCTCGATGATCGCCGGATGCCATCACCAAAATCCATTCAATAACATTCTTCAATTGGCGCACATTACCCGGCCAAGGGTAAGATTGCAACATAATCAAAGCTTCTGGCGCCAGAATTCTGAGAGGCCGGCCATGGGATTTGCTTCCCTGTAGCATAAAGTGTTGTACCAGCTCAGGAATATCTGTCAACCGTTCCGTTAAAGGAGGTACTTCAATAGGGATCACACTTAAACGATCATAGAGATCTTGACGGAATCGACCTTCCCGAATTTCCTCTGCCACATACTTAGATGTAGCCGAAATAATCCGAACATCAACTTCGATTTTTTGATTATCCCCCAATCGACAAAACCCACCTTCTTGGAGCACCCGAATTAGCTTTGTCTGGGCTGGTAAAGGCAGATCCATGACCTCATTTAAATATAAAGTACCACCATGGGCTCGCTCGATAAGACCAATCTTACGAGGCAAGGACTCATCCATACCGGTGATTTCTGTTCCAAATAACTCTGCTTCAATATGATCGGGATGGATCGCAGAACAGTTGACATAGGTAAAGGGTAAATTAGCCCGTTTAGAGCTTTGATGAATCAGTCGGGCGACAACTTCCTTCCCAGAACCAGAAGGCCCCCCAATAAAGATACGACTATTACTAACGGCAACCTTATCAATGGTTTGACGAATGTGGGAAATAACTGTTGATGTCCCAATCAACTCAGTACCACCCGCTTTAACCTTAAGTTCTTCATTTTCCCGGCGCAACTTTGCTGCTTCTAAGGCACGACTAATGATCAACAACATTCGATCCGCCTCAAAAGGCTTTTCTATAAAATCATAAGCCCCGCGTTTAATTGCAGAAACAGCTGTTTCAATCGTTCCATGTCCGCTCATCATAATCACTGGAACATGGGGATGATCTCGTTTAATCATTTCAAGGATACGAATTCCATCTCGTTCTCCATCACCCAACCATACATCTAAAATGACAAGATTGGGCTGTCGAAATTTAATAGCTGCTAAGGCCTCTGTGCCATCTTTGGCAAGGCGCGTTCCATATCCCTCGTCAGACAAAATGCCTGCTACTAAATCCCGGATATCTATTTCATCATCAACGATTAAAATGTCCTGAGTCATTTATTCACTCACGTTTTGTTACCACTGGCAATTCAAAAAGCACACGGGCCCCTCCAAGAAGGCTATCCCCTAATTCTAATCGACCTCGGTGGTCTTCTATAATTTTAGACACAATTGCAAGGCCAAGACCAGTCCCCTTAGAGTGGGTTGTATAATATGGCTCTATCAGCCGCTCTCGACCGTTAAGAGGTAACCCAGGACCATTATCATCAACCATAACACAGCACTTAGTATCCATTCTGGATACCGTAATCAATATTTCCGGCTGATTTGGTTTTTTTGTCCCTGCAATCTCGTCAAGCGTTACCGCATTAATAGCATTTTGTAACAAGTTTGTCAGCACTTGACTCATCTGAACAGGGTCACAATTAACAAAAATTTCCTGTTCAGAGGGATTAAATGAAAATCTAATCTCGGGATGAGCCTGCATTTGAAGGTCAAGGGCATGACGACAGGTTTGTACAAAATTATCAATTGTTAACACTGGCTCGGGCATACGCGCAAATGATGAAAACTCACTTACCAGTCGACCAATTTGCCCCACTTGACGCACAATGGTATCCACACAATTTTGAAAGACTTGGGGATCTGTTTGGATTTCTTTGAGATACTTACGCTTTAATCTTTCAGCTGACAATTGGATCGGCGTTAAAGGATTTTTAATTTCATGGGCAATTTTACGGGCTACATCTGACCAAGCAGCCTTACGTTGAGCTGACATTAAAGGTGTCACATCATCCAGAGTTATAATTACCCCTGATTTGCGATGTCCTGAGTGATCGGCCACCACGACGACCTGCAATATACGCATCACTCCCCGGCGCATCAGCGTTAACTGCGTTGACACTACCCCTTCCGGATCCGTTATAACCTGCTCAATCAAAGCTTTTGCTTCAGGCAATAATGTTATTAATTTTAAACTTAAAGTGTCCTCTCTGATATCTAATAACTCCCGGGCTCGACTGTTGATCAAGCTTACAACGCCCCGGTAGTCAGCACTAATAACGCCAGCTGAAATCCGCGATAAGACAGTCTCCATAAATTGGCGCCGTTGGTCAATTTGTAAACTTGCATTAACAAGATCTTGCCGCTGATGACGTAACTGGTATGTCATACGGTTAAAGGCCTCTGCCAAGCTCCCAAGCTCATTATTGATTGAGCCTTCCGGGTCCACCTTAACTTCTAGATTTCCCTGACTAACTGCATTTGAAGCCGTAATTAATCGACTAATAGGACGGACGAATAAATTAGCAACCGTTAATCCCGCCCATACAGCTGCCAGCAATAATAGTAAGGCTACGACAGAAAAAAACGCAATAAAGGTAATTTGCAATCCTGACCGCTGAGCATCCAGGCGTTCATATTCTGCAATAGCACTTTCCGTTTGTTTTACATGACGCAGAACATCTGCATCAATCAGCTTGCCTACATATAAAAAGTAATTCCCCTCCGGATCGATACGGCTTAATGCCCGCACCCGATCTTCTTTTTCATTTGATAGGACAACCACTTCCCCAGATTTAGCCCGTTGAAACGCATCAACCAGTACTTTTTCAAACTCCAGAGCAAAAGTCAAAAAAGCACGCCCCACCACGGTCCCATATCGATCAAGAATTAAAGCTTCATCAATACCGCGATCCCGGGTGATTTTAGTTAATCGTTCTGAGAGTTGTTCTGGAAAATGTGATTGAATTTCGATGGTTGGCGCCACTTCATTCAGGATCGCCATCGCATCTTCTTCAATTGATTTAGCCCGTTCATAAAGATAGGCGTTGGCCACAACTTTGGCTTCGTTCAAAGCCAGCCGGACAGGCTCACTAAACCACGCTTTTACGCCGACATTAAAGAATAAAGCAGAAAAAACAGTCACAAAAATCCCAGGGGTAATAGCAACAAACGCAAAGAGAGCTGCGATTTGTACATGGAGTTTTGAACCTGCCAACCCTTTGCGTCTTTCTGTCCACAATTCAATCAGTCGCTTAGCAATAATCACTGACAGCAACAGCATTAAGGTGAGGTCAAGGTAAATTAAAGGTAAAACGCGCGTGGATTTATCGCCAAAGTCATCGGTTCCTGTTAAAACCAAATAAGTGGCTATCCCCGATAAAATAGCGGCCACACTTAAGAAAAACCCAATCCGCCGCAACCATAAATCATTCTGAACTGATCGGCCGATCCATTTTACAAGCCGTTGCAACATTCTTTGTTTTGGCATAAATTATAGCTCTGATAAATCAATTTGTAGGTCTGTCAACCGTTTTCTCAAGGTATTGCGGTTAATTCCTAAGATTTCAGCCGCTTTTTTTTGATTTCCCCGTACCGATTTAAGAGTAGCTTTAAGCAAAGGACGCTCTACTTCTTGAATCACACGATCGTATAAGCCAGACGTGGGTGTTAATCCTTCATGAGCCTTAAAGTAGTTATCGATAAAGGTCTCAACCATGCCACTTAGGCCACGAGCACCATTAGATAGCGAATCTGTTTGTATGTTTTGTTTCACGGTGGCCATACTTGTCCTCTATATCAATGGCTTATAAAAATCGTCAATTAGTTGATGCATTGTTTGGGGATCTTCCACACGATTAACGGCAACCCGATAATCTGCAGAATTATCTAATCCCTTACTGTACCAGGCTACATGCTTGCGCGCAATTTTAATTCCTGTGGCAACCCCATAATGGGATAAAATATCATCCAAATGATTTTTAACGGTTTGACGCTGACTTTCCATGTCAGGATCGGGCAAATGAGTCCCCGTTTTCAGATAGTGACCGATTTGATTAATAAACCAGGGCCGACCATAACAGCCTCGTCCTACCATGAGGCCATCCGCACCGCTTTGTTCTAAAAGTGTTGTTGCGTCCTCAACACAGACCACATCACCATTACCAATCACCGGCACCTTAACTGCTTCTTTCACTCTTCGAATAAAAGCCCAATCAGCTCGCCCATTATAAAGTTGACAGCGGGTCCGTCCATGAATTGTAATCATTTTGACACCGCAATCTTCTGCTATCTTCGCCAGATTTGGAGCATTACGGCTATTGTCATCCCATCCCGTGCGCATTTTCAAGGTAACGGGAACCTTGACGGCCTTAACCGTCGCTTCGATAATGCGTGCAGCAAGCCCCTCATCCCGCATCAACGACGAGCCTGCATGACCATTCACAACCTTTTTAACGGGGCACCCCATATTAATATCAATAATCTGTGCACCCAAATCTTCATTCAATCGAGCCGCTTCAGCCATAACCTGGGGTTCACAGCCAGCCAATTGAACTGCCATTGGTAATTCTTCTGGGGATTTTTCAATCATCTTCATTGTTTGACGCACCTGACGCACCATAGCTTGGCTAGCAATCATCTCAGAAATTACAAGTCCTGCCCCCATTCGCTTAACCAATCGACGAAAGGGCATATCCGTTACCCCAGACATGGGCGCCAAAATAACTGGCATTTCTAGTTGAATTGTATCAATTTTAATTGTCATACCAAATAAATCTTATTGTTCAATCTTGTTAGTCAGAATACACGAACTTTTAAATGTGCGCAATAATTAGGCACAAGCAAAATACAGGGCATCTGTATTTTCATGACTGTAGTGTCGTTCTGCAATCATATAGTATGCATGGCAACTAATAAACAAAGGAAAAAATAAAATAAAAATTATCGCTGTTATAACTTTTTATTTGAGTGTAAAAATTATTTTTATTGCTGTCTGTTAAGAAGAAAGTTAAAGCTTCTCAAAGACTGCCTTCTTAGATGAGCTGTTTCCTCAAAAACTGAGTCATATGATTAAGTATAATAGAAGTTAAGGTAAATCCATTAATATTTCCTGTATCTAAATCTCATTTTAGAGGAAACAACCACGGAATTAATTGCTTATAAAGGCAATAATCTGAAAAGCTATTATGCAATGTATGATCAATTATGATCCGTGAAGTTTTTACTCCTATATTAAATTTTAAGGGAGAATCCTTATAAATCTGCTCATGATTACTTGCTAAAAGGTGCATGAACAGCTTTTCTATTGCTTGGATAGCATCATAGGCCTTAGAACTTATTTTTACCCCCAACACTGAGGGATCTACCATTGCATCAAAAGATATACCTGCCTTAATATTTTTAATCTTGTTAATACAGTTTAAACTCAGCATTCCTCCCAACGAATGGCCTATTATTATGCTAGATTCGAAATCAATTTCTTCGTTTAGTAGAGGGTCAGTAGAATTTATAGAGACGAGGCTATTGAGAACAAAATAAATATCTTGAGTGCAAACCTTAATCAGTTGATCATCGGGCGGTGCTTTAAGAAATATATGACGGCCATCAGGAAAACTAACTAAGCTGACAACATAAGAATAATTTACAAAGCATACAACATAACCTTCGCTGGCTAAGCCTTCACAAAATGCTGTGTATGCATAAGGACCGCTATCATTCCAGGGCAAAATATAATTAAAGGGAAAGAAGAAGAAGGATGGAGCGGAACGTTAGGTCGAGAATAAGTATAAATTCTTTCTACATCACTTAGTATTTTAGAGGTTACTTGCCCTCTCTGGATTTCAGTAGCTAAAAATTTCTCCCAATACGGCATTACCGGAAAATCCACCTTAAAGGGTTTCTTTTCCCCTTTAGTCGGATAATATAACTTTATCATCAGTTCTCGATGATGAGCAGGATTAAGAGAAGAAAAATCTTCTTTATTACAAGAGTATAATTCTTGCCTATTTTTATCAATTAAATGGAAAATTTTGGTTCCAACCGCATACCTTCCTAATGGCTCGGGAAATAAAAGGCAAGATTCTTCCATTTTTTATCCCTACTCCTTAGCTGCGTAAAGCTAGCTTAGGTAATAATAACCTTAATCCAGACATGTTTAGGATCTTCCATCTTTTCAATAGCCAACGAAAATTTGTCGAACTCAACAACCACACCATCTGATGGCAACTCCTTAGCCTTATGCAAAACAAGCCCCATCACTGTTGACACCGGATACTCTGATAAATCACAGCCTAACAAACGCTCAAGCGTATAAATTGAGGCCCCTCCTCTTAATAAAAAGGCACCCTCCGGTAAATCAAAAACGTCTTGGGCTGAAAAATGGAACTCATCCCGGATTTTACCCGTGATAATCTGTAACAAATTATCAAAACTTAAGAATCCTACCAATGTTTCACCCGAATAAACCAACGCTAAATGAGACGCGCCTCGCCGAAATTGCTCTAGTAAATCCAAGGCGTTATTTGTCACTTGAGTCCGTAAAATAGGACGGATAAATTCCTTTAATTCCAGAGCTCGATTATGGAATACCAAGCCTGGAATTAAATCTTTAATATGAATAACCCCTAATACATTATCCGTTGATCCATCACAAACAGGGTAACGACTAAATTTAGTTTTCACAAGCAATCGCATTTCTTGAATTAAAGGCTTTGAAGCATCCACAAAAATCAAGTCATCCACCGGACGCATGACATCAGACACCTGTAAATCATATAATTCAAGTAAATGGTTGAGTGTTTTTATTTCCTTATGGGATAGCTCTCCGTGATGATGACTTGCCGTTAGCATTCCCTTAAGTTCAGAAACAGACACCAAATGATCATGGTGCGCTATTTGGCCCAATCGCATCCATTCTAGAATTTTATTAGAGCTTGCATTCAAAAGAGCAATCAATGGATACATTAACCAATAAAAGGCATACAATGGTGCAGCTGATAAAAGCGACATTTTGATGGGCTGGCGAATGGCCATTGATTTTGGCATTAATTCACCAATAACAATATGTAAATAAGAAATAATTGTAAAAGCTAAGACAAGCGAAATGAGATGAATAACCTGTTGAGAGAAGACACCCAAACTTTCAAAAATCGGAGTCAACAATTCAGCAAAGGCGGGCTCACCAATCCATCCTAACCCCAAAGAGGATAACGTGATCCCTAATTGACAAGCGGACAAATAAGCATCCAAGTTAGAGTGAACTTTCGCTAAAAGATGCCCCTTGATCCCATGGGCGGTCGACAAATTTTCTACCTGTGTTTGTCGGATTTTAACCAAGGAGAATTCTGCAACAACAAAGAACCCATTTAAAATAACAAAACCCAAAGCGGCTAGAATCAAGGCGAAATTAGTTAAGAAGCTCATCATATTTTCCAGTTAGTAATCCTTCATCCTATAAAGGGACAACCTGCATTAAATTCTTTCAGAATCAAGAATTTTGTCTTCTATATAGAATAAAGAATCAGAAAGTTTATAGTATATAACAATCACATCTAGATTCTCAAGTTTTTTTCAAACTCTTTTAAAAGATAATAAAAGAGGGGCTTAAAAAGAGTATGAATAATACAAAAAAGCCGGAAACCTAGTTCCGGCTTTGAAGACCTTCATCGTTGACTTTAGTCGCGGCGATCGCCAAACAACCGTAGCAAGGATAGAAAGATGTTAATAAAATCGAGGTATAAAGCTAAGGCACCCATTACCGCTTTTTTACCTGCAATTTCTGCACTATCCGATTCAAAGTAAATATCTTTAATTTTTTGTGTATCATAGGCTGTCAACCCTGTAAAGATCACCACCGAAAGCGCGGATAAAACAAAGCTCATTGCATTACTGTGCATAAAAATATTAACGACCGAAGCAATAACCACGCCAACCAATCCCATAAACAAGAAAGATCCCATGGATGTTAAATCTTTTTTAGTTGTATAGCCGTATAAAGCCATCGCTCCAAACATGCTAGCCGTAATGAAGAAAATACGGGCAACACTTTCCCCTGTATACAGTAGCAACAGTTGTGCAAGAGAAAATCCAACCAAAGTTGCATAGATCCAGAAAGTTGTTTGAGCTGCAGAAAAGCTCATCCGATCAACCCGAAAACTTAAGAATAGCACCACCGCTAAAGGCGCAAAAAGGGTAACATATTGCATCCCTGGAGCGTAAAGAAACTGTTGTAAAGCCGGTGTTGTTGCTACTAAAAATGCTGCTAAGCCGGTAATAGCAAGACCGAGCCCCATATAAGCGAAAACACGCTGCATATAGCCACGCAAACCTTCTTCAAAAGCCGCAAACTGGCCTGAGCGACTAACTGTACGATTTTGGTAAGACATACGTACCTTCTCCATAAAAATTAGTAAAATAGACTATCTATTTAAAAATATAATACACTTTTTTATCTTAGAAAGCAATTAAAGCAGGTTTTTTTCATCTTTCGCTTATCCGGCTACGTAATTCTTAAAATATTTTTTCATCGTTTAGTCATGGTGATTATTTTAACTTTAAGTTATTATGTGAAAGCATTTGGCGACCTTAAAACCTGACTTTTGGAGATATTGTATGCTAACTCTTGGAGACCAAGCGCCTGACTTTACCTTACAAAGCGATACAGGTGAAACAATTGCGTTGTCTGCTCTCAAAGGCAAAAAAGTTGTCCTTTACTTTTATCCTAAGGACAACACCAGTGGTTGCACAACGCAAGCCTGTGATGTCCGCGATCACCTTCCTACAATTAAAGCGAAAAATGCTGTTATGGTCGGTATTTCCAAGGATTCCTTAAAATCTCATGCAAAATTCAGAGATAACCATCACTTAAACTTTCCTTTACTCAGTGATGAAACAGGTGAAATTTGTGAAAAATATGGGACATGGGTGGAAAAATCCATGTATGGCCGCAAGTATATGGGAATTGATCGCGCTACTTTTATCATTGACGAAGAGGGGAAGATTTCCCATATATGGCGTAAAGTAAAGATCCCTGGACACCTCATGGATATTATAGGAAAACTATAATTATGCTCTCTCCCAAACATATAGCTTGGACAGTTTTTGCTATGAATGTCATTTTGATTTCATCAATTGACATTTATATTCCCGCCGCTCCTTATCTAGCTCACCTCTTCGGTGTAGAAGATTCAATTATGAAACTAACCTTTCTAATTAATCCTTTTTTATCCTCCCTCATTGGGATTCCCTTTGGTCGTTATTCTGATAGAATTGGTCGCCGTCCCTTTATTATTGCCGGAACTTTTTTCTATATCCTTGGCTCTTTATTATGCACGATTGCCCCTGGTATAGAAGTGTTCTTTATAGGCCGATGTCTGCAAGCAATGGGGACAGGGGGCCTATCTGTTTTAAGTGGAGCTCTCTTAGCTGATATTTTTGCTGGAGCCACCTTGGCACGTTATATGGGTATTCTTGCTAGTATTTATCCTATCGTTTTTGCCTTAGCTCCTGTTATGGGTGCTGAAATTCTCACTCATTTAGGATGGCGCTATATTTTTTCCACAAACTTAATCGCTATGGTCTGCATGGCAGCTTTTATGTGGACTATGCTTCCTGAAACAAATGGTCCCCAACAAACTTCCTATAAAACGGCAACAGGTATTGCTGGAATGCGCTCTCTTCTTTTTAGCGGCACCGCCTTTTTATTAGTGATGATTCATGCCATGCCGATTTGCTTTAACGGGATTTTCACTGTCAACAGCCCCTTTATCTATATCGATAATTTTCTCATGACTCCAACAGAGTTTGCCTATATTCAAGCCATTCCGGTGTCTACTCAATTTATTGGCGCTTTCATTTACAAGTCAATTGTTGAAAGAATTGGACTGACCAATAGCTTAAAATTTGGACTCGTGACCACCCTTACGTTTATCCTTGTAGCAGGATGCATGATAATTGGTTGTATTCAACCCGACCCTTATCTAATTATAGCCATTATCTCAATATTCTCTTTTGGCTCTACTTTCTTGATTTCCTCGTCTGCAACGCTCATTCTTGACAAGCATACGGGTAATAAAGGTTTGACCATGTCCTATATTTCCCTGATGCGCAACCTCGCGTTATCCCTCGGGGTGGGAGTTATTTCCAGCTTCCATTATGAAACGCTTACACCCATTATTGGATGCATGATTGTGGCGGCTGCTCTCGAAGCCCTTCTAGTCCGAGCCCAATTAAGGAAGATGGCATGAAACTTAAACGATCAACCCTCTTAAAGCTAATCAATTACTGGCTACCATTTTTAGGGGCAGGCATTAAGATTAAATCCATCTCAAATGATATTTTATCCGTTGAAGTAGAAATGAGATTACGCTGGTGGAATCGTAATTATGTCGGAACCCACTTTGGAGGTTCCTTATATGCGATGACTGATGCGTTTTTTATGATGATCCTCTTGGAAAACTTAGGCACAGATTATATTGTTTGGGACAAAGCCGCCACGATCCGTTTTAAAAAGCCAGGCCGCGGAACGGTTCGTGCTCACTTTCACATTCCGGCGGAAGAAATTGAAAGAATTCGCCACCTTGCCGATACCACCTATAAAGTTGAGCCTCAATTTACCATCAATGTGGTGGATGATAGTGGCACCGTTATTGCCGAAGTCGACAAACTGTTGTATGTACGACGTAAAGATAAGGTATAACTTTCAGAAAAAAAGGCATTTACTCTAACGTTTTGAATTTTTTACACTTCCCTAACAATTTAAAAACGCAGAACTGTATTACTTTTCAGTTAACACCTGCCGGATCCGATTAACGCCCCAATCAATTTCCTCTTTCGTAATGACCAACGGTGGCGCTAAGCGTACAACTGTTTCATGAGTTTCTTTTGATAAGACCCCCAGCTTTGCCAGCTTTTCACAGATATGGCGCGCAGCGACAATTTTTGGATCAATTTCAAGTCCAATCCATAGCCCCATGCCCCGGATATCTTTAACCATCTTGCTTTCAATAGAGTGCAGTTGTTTTGTCAAATAAGCCCCCATTTCTTGGCTACGCTCACACAACTGATCCTCCTCCAAAAGCTCGAGCGCTTTAACGGCAATGGCGGCCCCCAATGGATTACCGCCAAAGGTTGAGCCATGACTTCCTGGATTAAACACATCCATTAAATGACGTTTTCCAGCTAACCCTGAGACAGGGAATAACCCTCCCCCCAAAGCTTTGCCTAAAATAACAGCATCAGGCTGAACAGCTTCATGCTCACAAGCCAAAATTTTTCCAGTGCGTCCCAGCCCACTTTGAACTTCATCCACCACCAGCATTACATTATTTTTCTTACAAATATCAGCCACTTGTTTTAACCATCCTTTAGGTGGCACCACAATGCCTGCTTCCCCCTGAATTGGCTCTGTTAGGATAGCACAGGTGTTCGGCGTAATTGCTTTTTCAAGAGCTGCGACATTTCCAAATGGGACTGATTTAAAGCCCGTCAGAAATGGTCCAAATCCCCTTTGATAATCTTTATCCGAAGAAAAACTGATAATTCCGATTGTTCGACCGTGGAAATTCTGGGAGGTAACAATAATTTCTGCCTGATCAGTGGGAATACCTTTAATTTGATATCCCCAACGACGCACAGCTTTAATCGCTGTTTCAACAGCTTCGGCGCCTGTATTCATGGGTAACATCCGATCCATACCCGTCATTTTACAGACTTTTTCTAAGAAACGGGGCATCACATCATTATGATAAGCACGAGAACACATAGCTAATCGGTTAACTTGATCAATCATGGCAGAAACAAGCCGAGGATGGGAATGGCCATGGCTAACAGCTGAGTAAGCTGACATCATATCCAAATATTTTTTACCCGTTACATCCCAAAGCCATACCCCTTCACCTCGGCACAGAACAACAGGGAGGGGATGGTAATTATGAGCCCCCCACCGATCTTCAAGATCCATATAGTCTTGAGCATTCATCATGCGTGACCCCGCTGTTGGGATAGCTGCAACCTCTTCCATTCTTTTTCTCCCATTATTGAATAGACAAATCTCCAGATCAAATTAAGTGTTTTATTCTGAATGTCTATGGCTGGGTTAAATTCCACCAATTCGAATCCTAAAAGTTGCTCATGGTTAAGAATTCCATTCATTGCCAATAGTACATCAATTTCCAACAATCCATTGGGCTCAGCTGCCCCTGTGCCAGGGGCAATAGAAGGATCAAAAGCATCTACATCAAAACTAATCCCAAAGTGTTGGCCATTTTTAGTTAGTAGAGCGACGGCTTCCTCAAAACATGCAGCAAAGCCTCGTTGATAAACTTCCTCCATATACATAATGCGCACCCCTAATTGGCTTAAAAGATCTTGTTCGCCTTTCTCAAAGCTACGAGCGCCGATAATGACGAGATTTGACGGCTTTAATTTAGGCTGAGCAAAGCCGACCGACGTTAATTCACAATCCCCATATCCCATTAAAGCTGCTAAAGGCATTCCATGTCGTGCTTGAGAAAGGCTTGTTTCCGGCGTATGAGAATCTAAATGCGCGTCAATCCAAATAAGTCCAAAATCTTTTTGATGATATTGATGTATTGCAGACCATGTCCCAACAGCAATGGAATGATCTCCTCCTAAGACAAAGGGGGTAAAGCCGTGATACAGACAATCAAGTGTATATTCATAGACTTCTTGGACGGTATTCAGCACATGGGCAAATCGCTTCTCACCATTAGTAGAACAAAATGGCAATTTTGGAAGAGTAATACCGTTGGGATGAGCATTAATCTGATAGGACTTTTCAAAAAAAGTATGATCGAACCGCGCGGAATTTAAATTCAAGGGGTCAAAGCTATGAAAAATAGTGTGTGCCCCTGCGCCAGTCCCCATATTAGAGGCGCCCCAGCCGCTTGAAGTACTTATAAGAGCCCAATTTTTAGACATTTCCTCAATCCCTTAGAAACAGCCTATAAAACTATGCTATATCAATTTTTAGTAAAAATCTATTTATCGTCCGAAAAAATAGCAACCTTTAATGAGATTATTTTTTATAGTTCTTTAAAGAAGTTCCCCCCAGGCCAGCGTAATACGATCGGGAAACTTGATAGCATCAGGGCACGCAATATTGGCTGGGAAAAGGGAGGAAGTGGAAAAAACAGTTTATAAAATAATAAATGTATCCCCTGCCTTGGGCAGGACTCTAGAGATCACAAGAGCAATCGCCTAGGATCTTGAGTTCCCGGCTCGTTGGCCGAGAAGAAAGAAAAAGACGGCTGAAAAGAAATGATTCCTACAAGATCTGCTTATGCCTGACTAGGAAGTGCTTTAACTTTTAATAAGGTAATTTGATTACGATGACGGCGGAGAATCTCAAAATGATAGCCGTGAATATTAAAGGATTGACCCCCTTCTGGAATTGCTCGAATTTCATAAAGAATTAAACCTGCCATTGTGGAGGCCTCTTCATCAGGCAACTCCCAATTCAATTGGCGGTTGACATCCCGGATTGTCACAGTGCCATCAATAATGAAGGAGCCATCCTCTTGAGGCCGAATACCGCGAACAGCAATATCATGCTCATCGGTAATATCGCCAACAATTTCTTCTAAAATATCTTCCAACGTTACAATCCCATTGAAGGCCCCATATTCATCGACCACAATAGCAAAGTGTTCACGTCGATTTTTAAAGGCCTGAAGTTGCTCAATCAAGTCTGCCGTCTCAGGAATAAACCAAGGAGCAGTGGCAACTGACATAATATCAAGTTTATCTAAGCTATCTTGCTGAGCATGCACATAACGTAATAATGCTTTTGAATGAATAATACCAACGATATTATCCGTATCATTTTTATAAAGCGGTACCCGCGTAAAAGGACTTTCTAAAACTTGTTTGACGATTTCAGGAGGAGTCTCATTAGCATTAACCATTGTCACATTTTTACGATGAGTCATGATTTCTCCAACAGTAACCTCGCGCAAATCTAAAATGCTTTTTAACATAGCTCGTTCATTATTAGCATCCGGCTTTTCATGGGCAAAATGCATATCAATTGCTCCTCTTAATTCTTCAAGGGCGGCAAATTCATCATTAGGATTAGATTTGATACCAAAAAGCCTTAAATGAGCGCGGGCAAAATTGTTAATGGCAAGAGTGATGGGACGAAAAACTCTGAACACCACCCATAAAGGACGGATAAGCAGCATTAAAACCTTTTCAGGGCTATTGACAGCTATAATTTTAGGTAAGGTTTCTGCATACACAGTAATAATAATCGTCATTGCAAAAGAAACAAAAATGATAGCCTCTTTACCAAAGAGATCAGCAGCAATATCCCCGATATTGTTGTTAACAATGGTGAGGCATAAGGTATTAAATAAAAGGATTGTCGCCAAAGAAAGGCCAACGTTTTTTTGCAACTCCAGGACCAACTTAGCCTTTGAGTCCCCTTTCTTCGCAAGACTATGTAACTTTGCCTTGGAAACAGCTGTGACAGAGGTTTCAGCTGAGGACAGCAACGCTGCTAAAACAATTAAAGCGAGGAGCATAATAAACACAATAGCTAGAACCGGCATATTTTATTCCTCTTCTCTAAGCTTATCAAATCCGTGGCGTTTACCGACATCCATCGGAATGGAAATGGAAATATCATACTCATCAGGATCTCGTTTAATTTTTCGGGCAGGAGCATAATCGGTACTTCCCATAGTACCTTGGGTGCCACCGATTGACATGGTAACAACCTGAGTAGGCTCCAGAGGTTGCTGCTGCAAAGCCTTTTGCTTTAGCTTATATTCAACAAGTTTCATTAATTCATGTTCATGCTTTAATTTTTCAATCACCGCATCCTGAGAAATGGCCCCTGTCTGAATAAGAGTATGAAATTTTTCTACTTCCTCAAGTAAGAGCGCAGATTCTTCATCCGATGTCTTTTCTTGCAATTTTTTAATATGACGGGAATAAAGATTGATGGTTTTTTTAAGATAGCGATTAAAGGTCGAGGATTTTTTGCGTGACTCTAAGTCAACCAACCGAACAATAGCATTTTCTCGCTTTTCAGCAGGATCCTTTTTCGCTAAAACGGGGTCGATAAAAATCTGCAGGAGGCAGACAACTACTCCCAACAGCAGTATAAACTTGGATGATTGATTTCCCATAATAATAAGACTGTATCACGATATATTTTCAGAAACAAATGTTCTAACATCGTCGACACTGCATCTTAAGCAATAAGGTTGACCAGGGGCTTTTGCGACAATAAACTGGAGCATTTCTTGCTGGCTCTTTTTATCTTTAACCATTAAGTCTATTAATTTATCCACATCCGTTAGATATTTCTTATAATCTGTTTCAAGCCCTATGTGGTTAAAGACCTGGCGCAGTTGCTCCGTAGAATGTAAAGAGTGGGTAAAATAGGTAGCAAAATCATGTTCTGCCATTAACCCTAGCGCTATCGCTTGGCCATGGGAAAGATGGGGATGAAGTTTTTCAAAAGCGTGACCAAACGTGTGACCAGCATTTAAAATAAGACGTTCTTTATTAACGGAACTTTCAAACCAATCATTATTAATAACTTTGAGCTTGAGATCGATTGCATAAGGAACAATGTTTTCTCTATTGTAGAATGTTTCTGCCTCCCAGGCTTTCGCATCGGAAGTCCATACCATTTTGATCACTTCAGCCATTCCAGAGGCATAATGTTCAGGAGGCAAAGTATCAAGAAAAGCCAAATCGATGATAGTCTTACGAGGCGGATGAAAACTGCCAATTAAATTCTTAGTGTCATTAACATTAATCGCTGTTTTGCCCCCCACACTGGCATCAACCATTGATAATAAGGTGGTGGGTACCGCCCACCAGGTAATACCACGCATGTAAATGCTCGCCGCAAACCCCACTAAATCAAGCAAGCTTCCCCCACCCATAGCAATCAAGATTGACTGTCTATCGGCTTGATGCTGTTGCAAGAACTGAATGATTTTCTCTACTCCCATCCAACTTTTGTTATCTTCTGCTGACTCCATCAGCAATAGAGGGCGATCAGTGGTGGGACGCTTAATTTTTGGATCACAAACGAGAAAAGCATTAGGAGGAAGATGGCTTGCTGTAAACTCAAAGAAATCTATCGACACCTTATAGGCACGTGTATAGGAAAAATCGTGGGATAAAGAGGTATCAAAGATGGGATGGAATCTGCTCGTTTGAAATAAGTTAGAACCCACCATTTCCTCCTCTTAGCATGCAGCTGGTGCTGTTTTGAGCGACAACCGGATATCCAAGCATAGCTCTTTCAACCGATCTTTTTCTACCACTGACGGTGCTCCCATCATCAAGTCTTGAGCTTGCTGGTTCATGGGGAACGCAATAACTTCACGAATGTTTGGTTCATCTGCCAACAACATGACAATACGATCCACTCCCGGCGCACTCCCGCCATGAGGGGGCGCCCCAAACTTAAAGGCATTAAGCAATCCACCAAAGCGCTTTTCAACATCTTCACGCGTATAGCCCACAACTTCAAAAGCCTTGTACATAACGTCGGGCAAATGATTACGAATTGCCCCGCTGGACAGTTCAATTCCATTACAAACGATATCATATTGGAAGGCTTTAATCGTTAAGGGATCCTGGTTAAGGAGGGCATCCATGCCGCCTTGAGGCATTGAGAATGGATTATGCGAAAAGTCAATTTTACCGGTATCATCGTCTTGCTCATACATGGGGAAGTCGACAATCCAACAGAAATTAAATGTATTTTCTGCAATAAGCCCTAATTCTTGCCCAATCTTAGTTCTAGCTAAACCAGCATTTTTAGCAGCAGTTTTTACTTTATCACAGACGAAGAAGACAGAATCCCCTTCCTTAAGGTTAGCAATTTCCTGCAAATTTTTCAGACGATTCTCATCTAAGAACTTAGCAATTGGCCCTTTAGCTGTTCCCTCAGAAAAGGTGATATAGCCAAGCCCGGGCATACCAAGGCCACGAGCCCAGTCATTGAGCTTATCAAAAAAACTACGCGCTTGGGTCGCTGCACCGGGGGCTGGAATTGCGCGAACAACGGCACCTTGGCTGACAAGATTGCTAAAGATAGCAAAGTCAGAGCCTAGAAAAACCTCAGACACATCACAAATTTCAATAGGGTTCCGTAAATCTGGTTTATCATTACCATATTTTAACATTGAGTCATCAAAGCTAATCCGTGGGAACGGATAAGGAGTAACGGATTTACCGTTGGCAAATTCTTCAAAAACGCCATGAAGAACAGGTTCAATAGCAGCAAATACATCCTCTTGAGTCACAAAGGACATTTCAAAATCAAGTTGGTAGAATTCGCCTGGAGACCGATCCGCACGGGCATCTTCATCGCGGAAACAAGGGGCAATTTGGAAATAACGATCAAAACCAGCCACCATTAACAGCTGCTTGAACATTTGAGGTGCTTGAGGCAAAGCGTAGAATGTCCCTGGATTAAGACGACTTGGCACCAAGAAGTCACGGGCCCCTTCGGGTGAGGAAGCGGTCAAGATGGGGGTCTGGAACTCAGTAAAACCTTGCTCAATCATCCGCCGCCGTAAGGAGGCAATAACATTAGACCGCAATACAATATTCTTGTGGAGTTTTTCTTTACGTAAATCTAAGAAACGATAACGTAAGCGTGTATCTTCAGGAAAGTCCGCATCACTGTTAACTTGCAGAGGAAGGGTATCAGCGGTTGAAAGCACTTCAATTGCGCTGACGTGAATTTCAATATCACCGGTATCCATTTTAGGGTTGACCGTGTCAGCAGACCTTTCAACAACGTTACCATCAAGTCGGATAACACTTTCATTCCGTAATCCTTCGGCAATTTTAAAGCTAGCACTATCGATATCCACAACACACTGGGTCAATCCATGGTGATCTCTAAGGTCGATAAATAAAAGGTTTCCATGATCTCTTTTACGATGGACCCAGCCTGATAAACGAACGGTTTGGCCGGCATCTTTTTTTCTAAGTTGTCCACAGGTGTGGCTGCGATAGCTATGCATAAAATTTATCCAATTATAGTCGGTTCACAGAACCTATTTATTTAACCTGATTAAAGAGAGCCATAACCTGAAAATTTTGTCAAGCAAGCCATATGGAAAAACAGCAAGGTTGATTGACAGAGCCCGTAAGAGGCCGATACTATAATTTGAATTAGACTGAAAGCCCTGTTTTAGACCATTAAGAGAGGAAATATTATGAGAATACTATTGTTTTGGGCTGTTTTGACAACGCTTGTTTCAGCTAATTCAGCTGATCACGGCGTAAGCTTGATTTATCAAGGAAAAAACACCGAAGCCTTGGGTATACTTGAACCTCTGGCCAAGAAATCTGATCCTAAAGCTGCATTTTATGCATCGCTGATTTTATTGTTTAGCGATAAACCTGATCTTTCCAAAGGATTGCCCTTATTAGAAAAGGCTGTCCAGGCAGGTTATGGGCCAGCTTTAGATACCTATGCTGGGCTTTATTTACATGGGGATATTCTTGAGAAAGATCTTCATAAAGCCAAAATGTATTATGAAATCGCGAGCCAGCGTGGTTATGGGCCCTCTCAATTTAATTATGGGATCCTGTGTAAGAACGGTGAAGGACTGCCACTGGATTTAGAAAATGCATATGTTTTCCTAAGCTTAGCGGCGGATAATTATAATGATTTAGGAGAATTGACCCTCGATGCAGCGGAATTCCGTGACCAGGTAAAAGCTAACTTACCCCCTGACGTTCTGGCCAGGGCGGAGCAAACGGCCCCTCGTTATAAAAAAGAAATAGCCCGCAAATGTATTAATAATGATTAAAAAGAGTGAGCAATTCCCATCCGAAGAACTGTGGACTCGAGCCATTTGACCTGTCCCCCAATTCGCTGAGGATGAAGTCGGACATTCCCCATTGAATGAAATTGACACATTGACTAGGGCGCGGCATAGTATTGGTATGTTTAGTCTCCCCTTGTTGGGAAAAACAAACCTCTTCTTAACAAGATGTTTGTAAGGGAACATGGTGTAAATCCATGACTGTCCTCGCAACTGTAAGTGCAGAGCTAATTTCCATTATGTCACTGGAGCTTAAAAATTCTGGGAAGACGGGAAAAGGCAAAGACGCACAAAGTCAGGAAACCTGCTAAACAATTACCACGTTTTCATAGGCGAGTGGACCTAATGAAGCCAGATCCGGTTGTGGTAAGGATGATATCACAAACGGAGAATTCATTGTTTTACAGGGCCGTACTTTTAATTTTCTTAATTACATCCGCGGTGGCGACACCGACGGCCCCGATTGTTGTAACCGCCAAGCGCTATGAGTCTTTACGCCCACCACCCTCAGCCAAAATAACCACGTTTACCCAAGAAAAGATAAAAAAGAATCAATATACTCAAGTAATAGAGGTTATTAATGCTACCCCCGGTTATATGGTTGTCCAATCCGGCGGAATCGGTCAACAAAGTTCTATTTTTGTGCGGGGCACCAATTCAAACCATGTACAAGTTCGACTTGATGGCATGCGGATTAATTTGCCGGAAGCCTCGAATGGCACAGTAGATGCCGCCCTTCTGACAACCCAAAACCTTAACACTGTTACCTTACTACGCGGCGGCCAAAGCAGCCTTTATGGTGCCGACGCCATCGGCGGTGTTATTCTTTTAAACACACCTAAAGGGACAGGCAATTTTGAAGAAACAGTACGGCTAGAAACGGGTAGCCAAAAAACTCTCAGTACTTATGGTCATTTAGCCGGGGGATTTAAAAATTCAGGGATTTACATAGGCCTCTCTCGTTTCACAACAGGCGGCATTTCCCAAATGCCGCTTGACTATCGCCAACCCACAGGACATTACCCCCGCTTATCTTATCGACAAGGCAGCTATGCAGCTCGATTTGATCATCGGTTTAATGAGACGATTGATATAAGTTTGATTAGCCGTTTATCTACGGCAAACTTATCCTATCAACTTCAGGAAAAATCAGTTCCTCAACACCGCCAACACGCTTTGCAGCGCTTCTTATGGACCATAAAGCCTACGTCATTTTGGCATCATCACCTCGGCTTCGGCTATTTAACAACCGATCAAAGCAATGCCCGCCATGACCCCGTATTTACAAAAACCCAGGGACGCCGCCAACAGCTTGATTGGACACAAACTTTTGAGACTTCTACGGCGGGGTCAGTATCTATTACTGCCGAAACAAGTAAAGATGCAGCCCACCATCATGACACTCTTGTGAAAGCCTCCTATAGCCAAGCCGCCCATGCCTTAGGCACTCTATGGCAAAAGAAATGGTCCTGGATTGGCTTCGATATAAGTGCGCGCCATGATAAAATATCACGGTTTCACCACGGGAATACTCATCGCGAAGGGATTATCTTTACTCCTTTTAAGTCCACCAAATTTTTAGTAAGTCATAGCACAAGCTTCAAAACCCCCACCTTATATCAGCTGTATGCTAAAACACCTTATTTCACCGGTAATCCGAAACTAAAACCTGAAAAGGCCCATCAATGGGAAGCGGGATTTGAACAACGGATTGGCGGGCAACTCTTATGGGAAGAAACCTATTTTATCAATCATTTAAAGGGTCTTATTGATGCAACGCCTGATTGGAAATCTGTTACCAATATAGGGCGGGCCCGCACGAGCGGATTAGAATCAATTTTAACCTGGGTAGGAATAAAAGGATGGTCTGCTGATATCAATCATACTTACACCAAAGCCAAAAATCTGGCAACCAATCAACGATTATTACGACGTCCTTTAACAAAACTTTCGGCACGACTTTACTATAGCCATAATGATTGGCTGTGGACGATGGAAGTTTCTCATACAGGACGACGTCAGGATGTTCACCCTCTCACCTATCAACCTATTGTGGCAAAACCCTATATGCTCGTAAATTTTAAAACACAGAAAAAATTTTCTGACACATTTACTCTGTTTGGTCGTATCGAAAATTTATTTAATCGTAAAATTCAAGAACCAGTGGGATTCCGCAAGGCTGGGATTAGTATTTTTGTTGGAGTGGAGAAAACCATTGGCACCTAATCGTTTGATAGGAGGATATACCAGCTCTATTTTAATATCAGGGATCGTTCATGCTATCCCTCTTACATTCATGATTGTAAATTACGATCGCCTCGCTTGCCCCTCTCCTGTATCCTTGACTATCGAGGTTAACTGGCAACAATCTGCTCCCCCTTTCTTACCACCTCAATCCTTTAAAACCACCAAGGTTGCCCCTCCGACAGACACTGACAGTCGGGTATCTACCCATACGTCTCCACGGCCCGCAGAAAAACAAAAGTCATTCCTTTCCTCAATCCCGCGTCCTGAGATAAAGGAAGATGAGAATTTAACTTTTACTAACCGCAAACCAAACTATCCAGAAGAAGCACGACTCTTAGGAATAGAGGGCACTGTTATGGTTAAACTCGCCATCAATCCCGAGGGAACTATCCACGAAGCGCAAGCTTTAAATCCTAAAGCTCACCCTATTTTAGAACAGTCAGCACTTGCACAAATTAAAGGCTGGAGGTTCACTTCTTCTTCCTCTCGCCATTCAATAACAATCCCCATTAAGTTCGAACTCGAAGAATAAACTTGCAAGAGTGTTAAGTATAGCTGATTCCTTATAAATTGGTTACATTTTATGGCGCAGTTCCGAATAGGATTTCAAGTTTTAAAAACCGCGATTAGTTGGCTGTAATTAAGGATTTTTAAAGCGAAGAAAGAGTGCCGGAAATCAGCCTAGAAAATGAATCAATTCATGAGGAATCAGCTATAAGATACTGAGTTTAAAAAATAGCTATTTTTTAATTTGATTAAAAAATTTTCACCCCCTAAACTGATAAATGAATCGATGGTGCGTTGCTAACTCAACGCTTAAAATAGGAATCCGGTCTTAAAGCCGGAGCTGCCCCCGCAACTGTAGGTGGTAAGTCATAGGATCAAGCATGTCACTGGGTTAACCTGGGAAGACGATCCAAATGATGATAATCCACAAGCCAGGAGACTTGCCGTCAGGATTCAACAAATCTCTCGATGCTCCTCATTCTTTCCCTGCAATGATTAAGGGTTATGAGTTTGAAAGAGATATTGTGACTGCTAAACATCGGGCGGGGTGCACCGGTTGAAAGCCAGAGGTTATCTTATTTCCTCTACTTTCCCCATACCTAGCCCTTATAAACATGAGGGTATTATGCAAACAAGCACACAAACGCTATCTTATGACTTTGATCAATTTGGACATTTAGTCCCCTTTATGCCCAATCCGAGCACCATTCCCTTCCCTCAAACCTTTGAAGAAAGGGAACTGTATCGTAAAAAAGCCCAGCGAACGCAAGCGCAGAAAATAAAAATTTCTGCCCTTACCCTTGATCCATCACGCGATGACCTCCTTACAGATTTTGGCAAAGCAACCTTGGATGATCGCTATCTTCTTGACGGCGAGACCTACCAGCAGCTATTTGCTCGCGTTGCCTGCGCTTATGCTGATGATCGTCACCATGCGCAACGGTTATATGATTATATTTCCCGACTTTGGTTTATGCCGGCAACCCCCATCCTTTCAAATGGTGGCGCCAATCGAGGTTTGCCCATTTCTTGCTTTTTGAATGCCATTCAAGATGATCTTCCGGCCATCGTCGACAAATGGGTGGAAAATGTCTTTCTGGCCTCTAATGGTGGCGGCGTGGGAACATATTGGGGGAACATTCGTGGTTTAGGAGAATCCGTGGGCCGCGCGGGAAAGTCGTCAGGAATCATTCCCTTTATCCGCGTCATGGACTCTTTAACCCTTGCCATTAGCCAAGGATCCTTGCGTCGTGGATCGGCCGCTGTTTATCTGGATGTGCATCATCCTGAAATAGAAGAGTTTTTAGAAATTCGCAAACCATCGGGCGATTTCAACCGTAAGAGCCTTAACTTGCATCAGGGTGTTAACATCACCGACAATTTTATGCACGCTGTTATCAATGATGACGACTTTGATCTGTTAAGCCCCAAAACTAAAAAATCAATAAAAACAGTGAATGCTCGGCTCTTATTCCAAAAGATATTGGAAACACGGCTACAAACCGGTGAGCCTTATATCATTTTCACGGATACGGCCAACAAAGCCCTAGCAAAACATCTCAAGAAATTAGGTCTATCCGTCACAATGTCAAATTTATGTAGTGAAATTCTTTTACCCACGGGCATTGATCACTGGGGCAAGGATCGTACAGCAGTATGCTGCTTGTCATCCTTAAATGCCGAAAAATGGGATGAATGGCATGACCATCCTTTCATTATCGAAGATATCTTAAGATTTCTGGATAATGTGCTGCAGAATTTTATTGAGACAGCGCCAGAGTCAATGCAATCAGCTAAATACTCCGCCATGCGGGAACGGTCCATCGGATTAGGCTTGATGGGATTTCACTCCTTGCTGCAAGCCAAAAGAATCCCATTTGAAAGTGCCATGGCCAAATCCTGGAATATGAGGATCTTTAAACATATGAAGAAAGCAGCGGATGCCGCGTCCGTCAAACTTGCTGAAGAACGGGGCCCCTGTCCTGATGCGGCTGAGTGTGGCTTTAAAACTCGCTTTAGCCATAAGATTGCCATCGCTCCCACTGCCTCTATCAGCATCATTTGTGGGGGCACCAGCGCCTGTATTGAGCCAATTCCAGCCAATATTTACAATCATAAAACCCTATCAGGGAATTTTATGGTCAGAAACAAATATCTAGAAGAACTATTGGAAGCTAAAAACCTTAATACAGAGGCAGTCTGGCAATCAATTATTGAAAAAGAAGGATCGGTGCAACATCTTGAAGGCCTGACAATTGATGAAAAAAGTATTTTTAAAACAGCCTTTGAAATTGATCAACGCTGGATTATTGAATTGGCTGGCGACCGGTCACCCTATATTTGTCAAGGACAATCCTTAAATCTATTTTTGAAATCTGATATCGACAAATGGGATCTTTTAATGCTGCATTGGACAGCCTGGGAAAAAGGTGTCAAAAGTCTTTATTATTGCCGCTCAAAATCTTTGCAACGAGCAGAATTTGCTGGTTCTCAACAGGAAGACATCCAGCAACAAACTCAAACAACAGATTATGAAGAATGCCTTGCTTGCCAATAGGAATACCCTGATGAAAAAAAATTTTAGCCATATTGATCCTCGAACCTTAATTAACACGGGTCAAATAGGATTGCTCGATACCACGGGCACCTATGATATTAACCGCTATGCATGGGCCTACCAAGCCTGGAAAAAGCAACAACAAATCCACTGGCTGGGTGAAGAAATTCCCTTAAGCGAAGATTTAAAAGACTGGACTTCAGACCGCCTTACAGTCGAAGAGCGAAATTTGTTGACCCAGATCTTTCGATTCTTTACTCAATCGGATATTGAAGTTAGCGACAACTATTTTAAGCGTTATATTCCCATTTTTCAGCCCTTGGAAATTCAGATGATGATGGCGGCCTTCACAAATATGGAAACAGTTCATATTGATGCCTATGCGTTGCTATTAAAAACTTTAGGCATGCCTCAGACTGAATTTTCTGCCTTTCGAGAATATACCGCCATGACAGCAAAGGCTGATTATATGCAAAGCTTTGGCACAAAAACTTGCGCAGACGTGGCTCGGACGCTCGCAATGTTTGGCGCCTTTACGGAAGGATTATCTCTTTTTGCCAGTTTTGCGATGTTAATGAATTTTCCTCGATTCAATAAAATGAAAGGAATGGGACAAGTGGTTTCATGGTCTGTCCGCGATGAAAGCTTGCACTGCGAAAGTATGATTAAATTGTACCACGAATGGGCCAAGGAAACAGGCTCCGTTACTCCATCAGTCAAAAATGATATTACAGATGTAGCTCAAACCATTATTCAGCTTGAGGACAAATTCATTGAGCTTGCGTTTTCTTTAGGAGATGTCAATGGTATGGCCATGACGGATATGAAAAATTATATCCGCTATATCTGTGATTGGCGATTGATACAATTACACCTCCCCACCCTGTTTGGCTATTTCGAACAATCAGGGACAGGACATAAACAACTTAAAGATCACCCCCTTCCCTGGCTACCTCTTGTCCTTAACGGCGTTGAGCATGCCAACTTTTTCGAAAATCGAGCAACAGAATACTCCAAAGCTGCCACGCAAGGCGAATGGCATGGAGATGAGGGAACATGGGCACGATTTGAAACATACAAAAGAAGGTCGATGGCGTAGGTTTTGAGCCCGACAAGTCTTTTCATTGTTTGAAAGGCTGGGGGACTAAAAAATTAGAAACTTGAAATGGAAATCTTCACAGAAATATTCTTTACAAAATTCTATAGAAGAGTAATGTAAGAGCATAAAAACAAACGGCTTTCCTCTAGCAGAAAGCTCAATAATTAAATGGATACTATAATGCATGTAAACCCTTACCTATTTTTCTTGCTCAAAGATGGTGAATTTATTGTTTGGGATTATCTTCATCACGCCCAATTTGCTTTAGAGCCAGCGTATATGGAACGGTTAAAGCTTTGGTCCTTAAAGAAAATAGATTCACCCTCCCCTATTGATGCTGAGCTGGAAGAGGCTCAGTTAATCTCAAAAACTCCCTTCAAAGAAGGCGACTGGGGGTGGGATGAGCTTTCTAAGATTTTCCATATAGGAACAAAAGATATTGCCGAACATTTAATCGGTCTAACCAAAGAAGAATGGACTGAGAATTATCTGACCTATTGTCAATCGATTGCCTCACACCCTCCTACTTTTCATATCCAAAGAGAAGGTAGCTCCATTGATTTACCACAGCCCAACCTTGCTTTACTCGAGCAGAGCGAATTCTTAGAGGTGGTAAAAAGACGGAAAACCAATCGATCTTTCAAGGGGGAACCTATTTCTCTGGACTATTTAAGCACTCTGCTGTTTGTTAGCCTAGGCCCTATTCATGAAAAATGGGCAGATTTAGAAGATAATGGTCTGCAAGTTTTAGGACGCCGTAAATCCTTTCCATCAGCCGGCGGCCTCCATCCAGAAGAAGCTTATATTATTGCCCTCAGAGTGGAGGGTTTAACGCCGGGTATTTATCACTATGACTCGGTTGATCACCATCTAACATTGATTGAAGAAAAGTCTGCTGAAGCTGAGCTCGTTCAGCTTTTATATGGCCAATATTTTGCAGAAGGACTAGCGGTGGGAATCTTTCTGACTTCCCGGTTTGAAAAAGGTTGGTGGAAATATCCTCATTCCCGCGGATATCGTATGACTTTAATTGATAGCGGCCATGCTTCTCAATCGATCTTACTGACCGCAACAGCCCTGGGGCTTGATACGTGGTTAACCGGCGCCTTTAGTGACTCACACGTCGAAGAGTTTTTATCTCTTAATTCTTTTACTGAACAGCCTTTATTTTTTATAGGGGTAGGACATGGAAATAATATGACCGTTGATCAGTATATGTTATCCCACTTAGAATCCATAGCACCAAGGCAACCTAAAGAATAATTTTTTAAGCAAGGGCCTAAAGGGGATCATTCCTACAAACATAATTTGTTCTGTAAGGATGGCTGCAGAGAATTATCTCCTCATACTCCCCCTTTTAAGGGGGGTTAACTCTTTCTATTTCTAAAAGAGATAATTCTTATCTAATAATCTCTCTTTGCATTTTAATTAAAATACTTTAGATTATTTTCAATTAATTTAATATTTAAAAAATTTTTTCAAATAATATAGGGAGGATGATTCCTAAATGAAAATAATAATACATAGCTTTTTTGCCATCTATTTACTAACAGGTCTCCACCATAGTATCGCGATGGAATGGCCCTCTTCTTCTTCCGCCTCCCATTCCTTTATCCCCAACAGTGCGACCAAAAGACCTCGGCCTCAGGCAGAAAAAGAGATCCTTGTTCCCACTGAACGATCTCCGAAGAAAACTAAATCTGAAAGTTTTGACCCTTTTCTTCCCCTTAATGGTGGAAAATTAGAACTCCTCACAACCATAGAGGACCATGATAATTTTTTTGTAGACGCCTTATCCAAAGCCCAACAGAGTATCCTAATTACCACTCATGCTCTCACCTCCATGGACGAAGAGATTTTTTCTCTTTTACAAAAGAAATCTTCCGCAGGCTTAAAAATATGGATTTTTTCAGCAGAAATCGAAGAAGATATTGAAAGGGATTTAAAATCCCTTAGGATTTATCCCTGTCTTATGCCCATCCATGCCAAAATAATAGGAATCGACAATAAACTAGTGGCCCTGGGCTCGTTTAATTGGCTAAGTAAACAATATGATAACTCCATTGATCCTTCTATCGTTATCCATAATTCGCAAAGCGCCCAGAAAATATTACAAGAATTTTGGCAACGAAAAACAGATTACAAAAAACTGATAGAATTTGATGAGGAAGATGAGGCTGGGCTTGAGAGATACACTCACCAAATTAGTCGTAAGTTTTCAATAAATCCCAAGCCTCTTTCTATATCACCCCTTCCCTTCCAGATAGAACTGCTCAGTACCCCCGATCAACATCATCAATTTCTGATAGAATGCTTTAAGCGCGCGGAGAAAAAGATTGTTATCTATAGCCGCTTTATCTCCAAAGACGCTCAATTCTTATACTCTCTCTTAGAGGCTCTTAACATTAATGCCTTTATACAAAGAGGAGGAATTTTAGAGATAATTTGCCAGAGGGCAACGGTAGAAGAAAGAATACTTAAACAAGCGTTAGCCGTCTATAAGATGATTTCTTGGATATCGGTTAATAGTCTTCATAGCAAAGCACTAATTGTGGATGATGGGAAAATAACCACTGTGGGATCCTATAATTGGTTCTCTTCTGCCATGGACTTTGGAGATGATTACGCCCTTTTAGAAACAACCCTTATTTTTAAAGGTCAAGGGGGCAGTTGGTTGGCAACAGGCTTACAGTTATAATGCATTTAAGGGAAAAGAATTGCAGTCAGCAAAGCTGATAAGTAATTCTTAGTCTGCCAATTAACTTGAATCTCACCTCAGCAGGGATCAGATTTATGACATTGTAAGGTGCTTTAAACACATTTGTAATGGTTCTGTATAATGCCTATTTGCTCTAAAGGATACCGCATAAAGCCATCGGTCGTCCTTCAAATCACTGCGGCAGATAATCCTTTAAAGGAGGTAGCATTCTGTTTACTCAATAAATGTAATTAAATTATTAGCAACCAACAAATAAGGACTTGCGAATTCCTCTACCGAATGTGTTGAATAAAATTTTCCAATAGAAAGATCATAAAAGCGTCTTTATAATTATAAAGCCTTAGCTCTATTTATTGAGTAATTACCTCTAATCCCTTTTCCTTAGCCTTAACAATAAACTCACTCAGCGCTTCAGAATCTATATTATTTGACGAGATATCAACTTCCTCTAAATGGGGCATCTCTAAAAGATAAGGTAAAGCTTCTTCATCCAATTGACAGGCTCTCATTTCTAGAAACTCTAGAGATGGAAATAGATCCTGAATCAGCCTTACTCCTTCATTTCCTAAAAATATGCAACTTACATTTAAGGTTGTCAAATCTAAACCTTTAAGCTTTTGTAAGCCTGCCGGCGTAACCTTATTAAAGTATAAATTAAGATGAGAAAGATGTCTTATCTTCCCAATAAATTCTAATCCTTCCTCATCGAACCTATTATTGGATAAATTGAGTTTCCTTAAATGAGGAAAAATAAGAAGGTGTTCTAAGAAATTATTGTCAAGAAGATTATCAGATAAATCGAGCCCTATTATAGTTTGAGTATGGGGTTGAAGAGCCATAATATCTGTTATTGTCAAGTTTTGCTCAGCCAAATCCAACTCATAAGTAATATTAGTAGCTAATTGAGGCTGACCCGCCATCTCTTTTTCTGTATAAAATTCTATAACAATTCCGTTGAGTTTACTTATAATTTCAGGAATATCATGTAAATTGTGGCCAAAAGGAATCTCTTCGCCATCTTTATTTCCTATGATAGTGATGTCAGCTGAGTAAGCATTGAGGCTACCTACAGTCAGAAATAAAGAGCTTAAAAAGGGTAAGTAAAAATTTTTCATGTATTTTTCCCTTAAAAATTTTATATATAAAGTTATTTATTGATACCAGTTGTTATTTCAAAAAGTCAATCTACACACGGTTATTATCTCTCATAAGATTGATTACTATTTTTATAAAGTGCAGGAGATTAGGAAAGCTTCTTCTTTGTCTCCTCTTAAGCAATATTTTAAATGCAGGGCATTGGAAAAAGCTGTTATAGCTCAAAATTAAAAGGTGGCAAGCATACTTAGTTCATATTAAGGAGCCCATTTTACCTTAAAAGGTGGACTTCAAAAAATTGCCTAGCAGAGAATATCGATCAGAGACATATCACTGATAATGTCTACATTAAGGAGTTATGGCGGCAGTTGAAATAGAAAGGACGCTATTTAATAGCTGATAATCAGTGAATGATCATAAAGGGTTATTACCTTTGTGAGATGGTATAACCCTTTATGATTTCTTAAGCTTTAGTCCATCAACCATCTTGTAAGAGGCTGATTAAGGAGCGTAACGGATATGAGAATAACAGGTTAGGTTATCCATTATATCCTTGAGACTCAGCAGTACTCTCACTTAACCGAAGCAATCTGTTAACTTTTGACGGTTTTGATACCTGGGATAAGAGGGAGCAGTCCTTGCCCATACTCTGCAACATTGATAAAGCTTTGGTATGCCCTTGGCCCGCAGCATCTCTTAGCAGAGTGATTGCTTTCTCCTCGTTTTTATTAGCCTTTTCACCTTTAAGAAGAATTTGAGCCAGATAAAATTGAGCTTTTGCATAATTCTTATCTTTTGCTAAGTCTTCTAATTGGGCAAGAATAGATTCTGGTGTCACTCCCTGAAGCATTTGCGGTAAGTCTAAAAATTCCTTACACCAGCAACCTTCGTAGTTCATTCTTAATTTATAGAAATAAGCTCTTTTCCCCCACGAAGTTAATAAATGATTCTCTTCAAAGTCTAAAAGTTTAGACGCCTCTCTATCATTCTTGCCAATTTCCTTTCCTTTATAATAGGCAATTCCTAAATATGTTCTTGCCCTTTCACTGTGAGCATAAGGATCGCGCGGATTTTGGATAGCTTGCTTCAAATAATTTATTCCTATTGCAGGAACTCGAAGAACTCCAAAGCCTTTTAAATACATCCTCCCAAGTCTATACTGAGCCCAACATTCACCTTGATTACTTGCTTCTGTTAATAAATCCACTGCATCTTGAAGATAATTGTTATCTTTATAATACTGTAGATATATCTCAGATAATACGTTCATCATCCACTCTTTATTAAAGTCTTTTTCAACTGCTTTTTTAAAAAATTCAACAGCATGGGAAATATCTCCTTCACAATAAAAGGCTTTGCCCAACCAATAATAAGCCTTGATACGCCCTAAATCTCCCGCCTTTTCAAGGCATTCAATCGCCTTAGGGAAATTTTTTCGGTCTCCCGTAGCACGATAATACGCTTTACCGAGTTCAAAGAGAGCTTGCTCATGTCCATGCTCCGCAGCTCGGCTAAGGAGCTCAATCTTCATCTTTTCTTTCTTAGACTGATCATAGCCTACGGCGAAGTGTCTCCCTAAATAGTATAGGGCCTCAGTCGAATTGGAACATCTGTGGTGATTCATCCATCCCCCTTCATAACCCCTATATAAATTAGCTGCCTTTTCAGGATCCCTATCAACCATAATACCCTCCTCATAACTAAGACCCATTCGCAATCTTGCCCCTTGGTGTCCCAGTTTAAAGGCTTGCTGATAATAGTATGCAGCTTCCTCATGATCCGGTTCGTTCTGGATACCTTCTAAATATAATTCACCGAGCATATAATAATGGTGCGCTGGCCATTTGATTAGGTCTTCATCACATGTTAGGTCTTTCGCAGTAAATGATGCACCTTTAGTGGATATCTCACGAATCTTTTCCATAGAGTTTTTAAAATAGGCAGCTTTCTGTAAGGGTACATGTTCTTTACGCCCCGTAATAGTTTCACATACCTCAAATTCCGTTTCAGCAGGAGAAAAAATAGTAATCTCTTTTCCTTCCTTTTCCATGCTCCAGGCAACTATGGGTAAGACTTTAGCAAGCCCTATTAAAAACAAGAAGTTACGAATTTTCATTTAGATACTCCTTAACTATTATTTATTAAAAATATTTTTATCATAATTGATATTGAAGGATAAGAACTCTAGAGAAGAAACAATATTATTTTGAATTGGAATCGACAGTAGATATACTATTGAGCACTTTATAAAAACAAGAACACTTAATTTGATTTCAGCATCTCATGTTTTCCTCAAGAATCGTCGCTTCCTTACCCTCAATACAACTTTTATTTCTTAGCTCTTCTCAACTGGCTTAGCCGGCATAAGGTAATGTCCATTAATTCCAATGTAAATAGCAGACATATTAAACATTGTATGTTCTATATCCATAGATAACTTTAATCATTCTCCTTCCGTTTAGAAAGAGAAACTTAAAAATTTTTTTTATGTTGAGATTGAAGACTTATAATTGGATAAGATTATCAAAGGCTCAAGCCCTAATTTTATAAGGTCCTATATAGGGTTTATCTAAGTCTTAATTTAAAAGAGTATGTTTAAACTTTAGACAATACTTGCGTATTTTTATCAATTTATCTATTAGGAGTAATCATAATGATAAAAAAAAAATTTTTGTTTAAACCCGCCTTATTTCTCTTTCTTTTCCTTCCCGACTTAGGAGTCAGTGCCGACGGGACAGATAATCTTCTTAGCGCTTCTGAAGTGTTTAAACATGCTCAAGCTACTGTGGAAATATTTTTAGATTATCCCTATGGCAACCGCCGCATCGAAGAAAATAATATATATGTCGGAAGCTTAACTTTCGATAAAGAGAATAAGGGCAAAGTGTATATTGATTTCCGCGGTGCTAGAAATATGCAAGAAAACTTGAGTTGTATAGCAGCAGGTACAGATGCTATCCATCAAGGATTTTGGCAAAGCTATCAAAAGCTTAAACCTTCACTATTAGAAGGGATAGAATTTTATCTTAAAGAACACCAACTAAGCTGGGAAGACCTGAAGCTTAGTATAGCCGGCCATAGCCGCGGCAGTACTTTTGCCCCTCTTACAGCACTAGATATGGCTGAAAAAGGTGCCAACATTACGGCCGTTTACACCTTCAGCCCTTTAGGCGTTTTTAGTGATGAGAAGATACAAAAATATAATGAGCGCTTTGGAAACATCCATGTTAATTTTCTCGCGGAAGAAGATCAAATAGATAGCGTGATTAACTTTGCTGGAAAATTCTCAAGCCTTTTCTCTTCTCAGCCTTCACCCAAATATAAAATGCCTGGAAGTACTAAGACATTTCGGGCTGCTAATTTTCCTGAATTCAATCAATGGGTTAAAGATAACCCCTATATACATTTAGCAGATTATGGAGGAGAAATCGTTAAGGCTTTTCTCACCCCCGTCAGTTGGGGAGCTCATATGCCGGAAGCTTATGCTATGCTTGCCCCTAAGATATTAAATACCTAAAATACTGTAATTTAATTTTCTCTTTTTTTAATGTCTTGCTAGTGGCTAATAACAGATAGACCGCTAGCAGGCAAGATTTTTTGAAATTGAAAAAATAGAAATTCTGTAGCATCTCACACTTCCAATGTTTTGGGAAGGTCTTTAGAGAATATCGCCTTCAACCAGCTAGAAGGAAGATCTGAAGCACTTTAGTCTATCTTCTGAGCTAGCCATACTGTGCGTCTACCACAATCCGCATCAGAAACCTTATTCATCATTAAATTAAAACCATTTTGTGCCAGTAAGGTTATATATTCTTCTGGATCTAAGCTCGCATGGTAAAAATCTTGCCCCTTCATTTCCCCATAAGTTTCTGCATAACTGTTACCAGAGTTAAAAAGTAAGCATCCATTTGGCTTAAGATGGAGACTGAAAAATTTAAACATAGAGCGTTGAGCATCCGGAGGAAGATGAAAAAAACTATCCCATGCAAGGATAGCATCAAATTTTTGGAACAAATTAAGGTGTCGCATATCTGCTACTATCCATTCAGCTTGAGGGAATCTCGCTCAACATTTGTCTATCATTCGTTGTGAGCCATCTATTCCTGTGACCTTGAAGCCTTTTTCTATAAAAAACTGAGCAATAGGCTCCCCTGTCCCACATCCTAGATCAAGGATTGCACCCTCAGGAGAAAGAAATTCCTTAACAATCTCTAAATATTTCTTTTCTCCTCCATCTCTTTCTCGAGTAGAATCAAACCAATCAGAAATATTTTCATATAAATGGCAAACTTCTTTCTCAGGGAAAATAAGCCGTTCCAAAATATCTGTAGTATTAAGCTTTTCGCCCAGACTTTCTGTTATTGTCTTCGTAATCTTAAACTTATTTTTCTGCCAGAAGGCTAAGGCTCTGGCATTCTGCTTTTGCACCCGGAGTCTAAGTTTTTTGAACCCTTGTTGTTGTCCCCAGATGTATAGAAACTCCACTAATAAGGATCCTATTCCTGTCGATCGATACAAGGGGTGCACTAGTAAGTAGCCAATGGTTAAAACCTTTTCTCTAGGATAATCTTTTATTAAATCTATAAACCCCACCAGAGATTCTGCTTTATATACTCCTAAACAGAATTTATCTTTAGTTATATTCTTGGAAGGAGGACAAACTGTTAGAATACTTTCAGCAGAAGGTTTAACGCCCTCACAGAGCATAAAGAAGTCCTTAAAGTGATCCAGGAAGGATTGTAACTCCTTTTTATGAATTTCTTCAATTTTTCTTATTTGGATATCTATCGAGCCTAATTCTTGTAATAAATTATTGGGAACCGAAAATGTTTCAACCATAATTACTCCTAGATTCACAGACTTCGAGCACCTTATTTAGAAAAAAGCTAACTCTTTCACATTTTTTCCTTGTAATTTTTTATTTTTACTCCGCTTTAGTCAACCAATAAGTTTCTTTGATTAAGACTATAAAAAGATTAAAATGGTATGAGGCCCCACTGAGCTAAATAATAATGCTGGTTAGCTATTTCCTTGCTAAAGAAATAGCTACAAAACATGAGACATCCTAAGCTGCTTAAATTCAACGTCACCCTTATGAAACTATTTTTTACCTTTAGACTTGCCCAAGAAGAGTCGCACTTCTTCTTAAGGAGAGGTTCAGGGAAACGATATTTCTAAGCTTGGGACTAGGGGTAGCAAGTATGATCCTATATCCTAGAAGCTACTTTCTCCAACAATATTAAAAAATGTACCTAATTGTGTTCCATGGGATTATTCTAGTATGTAAAGCTGTCCAACGTTGGATAAAGTTACTTTTTACGCCAGCTTTATATCGTACAGCTTTCCCCCCATATTCACTTACCTTACTTTCCTGTATTTCGGGGGTCCAAATTAAAGCTTCACTTTCAAGCCTGTTTGATAAAATATTCCGTTCGTGCTGCTTATCATTATGAGTTAAAAATATACATTCAGCTTTAATAAAAGTTTTATAGTTTTCGTTGATAGATTGGTTTAAATCTTTAAATAGAATTTCATAGTCCTCAAGCCATCCCTCATACGCAACAATAGGTGAAAAATTTAAATGAACTTCATATCCTGCTTCAATAAAGGTATTAATTGCTTTGATTCTGTCTGTGATTGAGCTGGTATTAGGTTCTAATGTCCGGCTTATATTTTGTGGCATCAGACTAAATCGAATTCTTATTTTTTCTTCAGGATTAAAATCTAACAGTTTATTATTGACATATTTTGTGGCAAAAGTTGCTTTGGCATGGGGATGCTCTCTAAAAAATTCGAAAACCTTTAACCAATTAGTATGCTTCCAATGCAAACTTACATCTGTAGAACAACCGATGTCATATGTCCAATATTTAGGGTCTGTTTGATTGGGGACTTTCGGGGGCAAACTGTCTAGATGTTTATCTATTATCCCAAGTATCTGGTCTACATTTTCATTTATATATATTGATTCATGATTATGACGCATTACATAGCAGTAACTATTTCTACAGCCCCCTGCACAGCCATAAATAAAATTAGGCGTGATGAAATCAGCAGACCTACCATTTGGACGTATGTGTAAAGTCTTTGTATTTCTAACAAGAAGTTGAGCCATATAACCCTCTCATTTATTCTAATTTGGCACCCTTATATATCAAGTATCTTCCCTAAAAAAGCTCCAAATCTTTTTTAATAACAATATATTTTAATTATTTAATTAATCTTTTATCTTTAATTCATACACTTATAAATAGGACTCTATTAAGATAACCAAGCTGATAGAATCTCAACGGGAGGAAAGAAGCTGTATCTATTCTAGCCTGCATAAACCTATATAGGAATCAAAGCCTGCTCTCCAATTCTTCCATTCTTCTAAAGGTATGTGAGCTTCAGGAGTATTTTTTGGTTTCGGAACGGCAACTAAAGATAAGATAGGATTACCATCTCGGCCAATTATCTGACCATTCCTAATAACTCTAACATGATCGACTGGTTGATGAGCGGGTACAGCATCCGGATCTCCTTGATCAATTCTTATACCAATTTTAGCTCTCTCACTATCTAGTCACCTAAAACCTTTACCATCTTGATTTAACGTTGCTTCTCCCATAAAATTAGGGATTTTTTCCAAAGCTTCTTCTGGTGGAGTCCATATCCCTAGAGGTATATTCTTAGGAAGTTCGCCTCTTGTCAATATAGACATATCAGATCCTTGGTAGACTTGAAAGCCCGCCTCCTTTACGGCAGCGCTATCCCCTCCTAGGTAAGGAAAAGTTATTTATCCTTCAACCTTCTTCTGCATCCAAAATTTGCACTGCATATATCCATTGCCCTTTGTCACTTTCTACCTTGCCTAAGGTAGCTCCCTTCAGACCATTAATATTTTTATATGCTAAGCCCTCAGATTTTACTCATACTACCTCAGAGAATTTAAATTTTGCATCTTTCATACTAAATTATACCCTTTTTATTTATGAGTAACCTTGCCATCTAAAGATACGTTAACCTGTCGATTATCTCTGCTCGCCCACCCTAACTTACTCTGGCCTGTTTTAGATAATTGAATATCCCCTTCAAAATCTTGAGCTTTTGTCCTTGAAGCACTACGTATCCACTCATTACCAAATCTATCAATATATCCTTTGGACTCTCCTTTCGGCAGCGGGTTAGAGGGATTATAATTTTTCCTAGGTATAAATCTCATCTTTCCTTTTACCTTTAGCATTTCTATGCATTCTGCTTCTAAATACAGCGTACCCCCTTATAGGGCTGGCTGAGATTCTGGCTATGCCTAATAGAAATTTCATTTACATGTGCACCTAAGTTGGCTGAGATGCTGGCTATGCCTAATAGAAATTTCATTTAAAAATGCACCTAAGTGGAAGACAAGGTAATGGCTTATTAAGAGAAAAATTACTATAACTGTTAATTTTAATAGCTTTTTATAATTCATGCATCTTTCCAATATTTGAATAATTTATAGCTTATATTCTTAAAGAAATTGGTTGAATAATCAATATTAGTATCTCAAAATGTCGCCATTTCTTCCAATTGGCAATGACTTGGGGAAAACGACACTTCATATCTACAAAAAAATAATCCCACACAGTGCCGTAGAAAATCCTTTAAAATGGGAAGATCATCTTCAAATACGGCTCCGCCCTCCTGGCAAGTGTCGATATAAAGGAGAAGGAGCAACAGAAAGCCTTTTAGCCACTTCTTCAACCGTAATATTATGATCCTTTAGCAAAGCTTTAGCAGCAATAAGATCTTCGGCTTTTAGAGAAGGCGGACAGGCCCTTACCCTCCCCAATTTTTTAGCAGCTGATAACCCCGCTAATGTTCTCTCCTTAATAATAGGGCGTGCAAACTTAGCCAGAGAAGCAAAGATATGAAAAATTAGCTTTCCTCCGGACGTTGGGGTATCAATCGATTCTGTGAGAGATTGAAACCCGATGGCTCGGTTTTCGAGTTTTTCAACGGTTTCACTAAACTGCTTTAGAGCAGCTTGCTAGACGGTCAAGCTTCCAGGCAACTAATGTATCTCCTTTGCGCATATAATTGAGAGCTGCCGTCAATTCAGGTCGGTCGCGTGGAGCACCTGACACTTTTTAAGTAAAGCTTTGCGGGGTTTAAAGGATTGAGGAAAACCAAGATCTATTAATACAAATAAAGCTCCTACTTATGTAACCATTATAAAAGAGCTCAATATCCCTCTGAAGTTAAGCACTGTCAAGTCAAATATATGAATAATATTGTGGAAGCTGATCATGGAAAACTCAAACGACTGGTTAAGCCCACATTAGGGTTTAAAACGACGAAAACACCCTATGCGGCGTTAAAGGGATTTAAATTAATGCGCATGTTCAAAAAGGGTCAACTGCATCTTTGGTATTACGAGCAAGGAATTCTGGGAGAAGTTCGTCTTATTGAAAGACAATTTGGTATTTATACCGTATAAACTTCTCCATCAAGATACTCTTCTTTTCGTTCTTTAATTTTTGCAACAGGGCCTTTTAGAAAGTAGCAATTCTCTCAATTAATGTGATAACACTTATAACTGTGTTGACTTCTTCTTAAAAACTTCTTTCCCAGCAATTAAAAATTATATTATATTATTTTTCTACGTAAACTATATAATGATAAAATTTAATGAAAATAATCCCCTTACTTTCTTCTGCACTATTAAGCCTTTCTGGTTTTTCCTTTGCTTCAGATCTGATCCCCATAAAAAAGACCTTTGAAAGCTGGAGAGAGGTCAAAGGTTTTTCTAATTCCACTACTTATCCACTAAAAAATACAGAAGAAGAAATTATTCAAAAATTGAGTGATAAAAAAGCATCTTTTAGTTTTTATGTTCTTCTCGACGAAGAGATTTACCTTGCTGAAAAGAAAAAAATAGAAATAAATCCCCCTTCTTTTAGTATGAATTTCTATGTTTATCTTAATGTATATAGATGCAGGGTCATCTTTAGAAAAAAACTATCTTCTTTAAAACTATTATCAGCACGGGCGGTTAATGAGCATTCTCTAGACACCTCAAATTTATGCGCAGATATTAAGAGATATTTAATCCAGGAAAGAGAGGTCGCTAAGAAGATAAGGCCAATTGTGGAATGAAAATAAGAAGAAGTAAGCACAGCTCCCTTTTTTAGGTAAAATTTCTAAATGCACCATCCACCCACACTTTGCCTACATTAATCTATCCATATAATTTATTCGTCCACTCATAGCCTGATGTTTAGCTGGAGTCTTTCAAACGTTGCCATTCTTGGAGGCGCACTAATTAAGTCTTTTTAATTCCGTTGGTCAGGTTAATAGAATAAATTTTCTATACCTTCACTTTAATTTCATACTTCTTTCTAAATGCTTCCAACAATTCTTTGTCTACTAATTTTTCAATATCAGGATCGCGCTGGGCTTGAGGCCATTTCTCTAATGGTATTTCCATAGCCACAACAACTGAATGATACGCACAATCTCTATAAAGGCTATCGTATGTAGGATTACTTATCACTCCATAAATATATTCAGCAATTTCTTTCTTTAATTTTTTATCTAGCTTATCAAGCACGGCGCCTAAGTTTGAAATAGCCAAGCCTCTTACATTATCATAAGGATCATTTTTAGCTAATTCGAACGCTTTCAGCGCATACTCAGCTAAAAACAAACGACCGACTATACAACCTACAGTAACTTCCCTAATAAAATCATCATTATGTTCTAAGTGTTTCGCCATAAGAGACCCTAAAGCTTTTAAGCCTGCATCCGTTGCTAACATAATCGACATATGAGGCCTAGGATCATTTTCAAGGTACCACTTTAAATCTTGGATGGATTGAGACGATAAACGATTTTCCTTTATTAGTTCATTCCGGATCGCATCTATACTTTTAACCATTTTTAATTCCCCGGTACAAATCTTCTGGTATGATCTAATAACTTACTCGCTTTCGATAATTCTTTTTGCAAAGCTTGGCGCTCAGCCATGGGTAATTCATTATACTCTAAACGCTTATTAATATTATGGATATGATTTCTTAATCCTTTTTGCGCATTATCAACCTTAGTAAGATGATCATATGTTACTCCAAGCTGCTTTGCTAGATCAATTGGTTCACCTTTCATTTCCTTTCGAGCCGCATTTAAAGTTGTATCTTGTTTGGTTTTACCCGCTCTTTCAAACAGCTGGTGTTTATAGTCATCCGTTCTTCCGAGAAGTCTTTGAGTTTTTCCAGAATATTCTTTACGATCCTTCTCCGGATCTTCGGGTAGTTGTGGTCCGCCACTACTGCCGCCGACTGAAATAGACGAGCCTGAAGACGCTTCTGTCTCTGGGCTGTCGCTTAAAACTTCACTCCCTTCAGAAGGGGTATCCAGAGAATCGTCCGACAGTTTATCGGCTAAGTAACTAAGGCCGAGGCCCGCCAAGATGGCAGAGCCATAATAAGCTAAAGTACTTCCGGCGGCAGCAGTTCCGGTGGCAGCAGTCGTCCCGCCGGCGGCACTACCTCCTGCAGCGAGTATTGCTAAGATTTGGATCGCGTTATTCTCAACTGCATTCTCGCCTGATCTTAAGGCGGCTGAGGAATCTAAGCCGCAGAGCTCGGCGGCGAGCTGCCCAGCTAAAGAAGAAAGGCGCGAGAGGCTCGCTGTTTGCTTCCTAAAGTTATTTCGGTCAAGAGTCCCATTTTCAAGATCAGCGAGCCCTTTCCCCTCAGCAATAGTTTCGCTTACAAAAGCCCCGACCGCCCCGCCGCCCATGGCTTGTAGGACTTCTTTGTCAACGCCGAAATAAAACTGATACAGATTTGAAGCAATCACCGATTTAAAATTGACACAGGATTGATCAACTTTAAGGTGACTTATTTATAGGTTAACTCATAATGTTGCCTCCTCCTCTTTAAGCCTTGATGGAATAAGTCCAGCTTTTCTTTTGTCCTTCAGGCGATAACTTTCCCC
>JAIBEV010000116.1 GCA_019459505.1 Candidatus Paracaedibacteraceae bacterium
TGGATCGACGACTACAATGCAACTTATCTGCATTCAACACTTGGCTATACCCCACCTAATACATTTGAACAAAGATTTTTAACCCATAGCAAACAACACCAGACTCTTTTAAAATTCGCTTGCTAAATAGGGGGCAGTACACCCTTTCCACGCTATTTAAATTCGATCTCTTTTCTAAGTTTAATAATGCCAGCAAGATTAAGCAACATTAATAGACCCCCAGAAAGACTCATGATCAGCATTACTTTACTTTGATCAAAGAAAGAAAAGAAGCTAAAGGCAAAAATACCATAAACTAGATAAAATTTTTCTCCCCACTTAGCAGACAAAAATCGAGAACATTTCATGCCAACGGTAAAGAAGGCAATGATAGTGGTGAACCCTGCAAGGAAAAAGAAGACAGCCATAAAATAGTTCATATAAGGAAAATGCATCGATAAAGCTGTTGCTACATATTCTGAAGGTAATAAAGCAGAGGAGGTAGCCCACAAGCCGGTAATAAGAACAACCATCATACTCATCGTGCAAACAATAATATCACTTAAAAGAGCAAAAATTGCCATGCGGGCTTGGCGTTCGGGGTGAAAGGTACGCGTTTCGCATTGGATGGTTGCATCGTATCCAATCCCGATGTCGCCAGAATAAACAGCTCTCGCGATACCGTTTTGGGCTGCAAGAATAAAGGTGCTACCAGCAAAGCCTCCCACGGCTGCGTGGCCAGAAAAGGCCGATGAAATTACTGTCGACAAAACAGCGCCTAAGTTTTCTAAATGTATTCCGATGACATAGAGACACATTAAAATATAAATAACCATAAAGGCTGGCATCAAAACGGTGCAGACAGTTGCCAATCGATTCACACCGCCTAGGGCTGTATAAAGGATCAGTCCAATAAGGCCAATAATAACGACGATCTTATTGAAGTTAAAAGTATTTGTTAAGGTATCAGTGATAATAACGAACTGGTAAACCTCGACACCGTAAATGCACAATAAAATAGCCGCAAGTATGGGGAGAGTCTTAATATTAAAGGCGTGTTTTAGGTAATACATAGGGCCGCCGTCAAAGCCGCCGCGTTCATTTTTGACTCGGAATTTAACGCCTAAATAGATTTCGGAATATTTGATTAACATGCCAAAAACTGAGGCAGTCCATAGCCAAAATAAAGCGCCAGGGCCACCAATAAGAAGGGCAGTAACGACTCCTACCACGTTGCCCAGACCAATCATGCCACCAACAGAGGCGAAATAAAGACGCAGAGGGCTAATGCCTTGATCATCATGTCCTTTTTGACAATGAAGATCTCTGAGGGTCTTGCCAAAATTAGCAAGCACACGAAACTGAAAGAATTTTGATTTTATGGTGAAATAAATTCCCATACTGACAACAAGAGTGAATCCAATATGACCCCAATAGAAGTCATCAATAATCATTAATGTATTAAAAAATTGGTCAGGAAAGGACATCACATTACTCAAACTTAAAGGACAAACTTAGGGGCGTGAAAGGGGTAAAAAATAATATTAGCGCGCGCTGCGCTTGAGAAGTTTGTGTTTGAGGGCGGTATTTTTCATCATCATAAGTTAGTTATGGAGCTTAGGGAAATTACTGTCAAGTAAAAATTTTTTAGAAAGGAGAATGGTTAAATAATAAAAGAGGGTAGGATGACTTTAAATAACTAGCCCCCTCTTAACTTGATCTTAATTAATTACACTATATTTAATAGTGTGTATAGCAAGAAAAGGAGGATAAAATGCGGACATTACTACTTTTGAGTATGGTTTCCCTAGCTGCCATTCCATCATCAGCCCAGGCAGATTCTGCTAAAGCACTAGAGGGGCTAGAAGGCTCACGCTATGGTTGGATGACTGATGCTTTAGATATGCAAGGCGGCGGAACCACCCTTATCGAAATGCTTGCGGATAAAGTGATTGAGCAAGTTCAAAATCGGTGGAATATGCAGAATGAAACACTACAAGCTTTTAAGCTTGCGCTGCGCGACCCCCTATTTCGTTCTGTTGCCGATGAAATAATCCGTTTAAAGCCAGAAAACTATATTTCAGCAGTGACCTTGATTAAGTCTCAAACTCAGAATCCCATTATTCAAGCAAACTTTGCTAATTATGGAGTCTTGTCGGATGTAGAAGAAATGGCGTTCGGTCATGAGTTGAAAAATTATGGATATCTTCAAAGAATTTATAACGGTGCTACTGATTCCCAAATCGCGACGTTCAAGCTGTGGCGGCAAGCTACCAGTCCTTTAGAAGAGCAACTTAAATACTCAGCTTCTTACAGATATGGTATTGATTAAATATCAAAAAGCCCATTAAAAAGGAGCCGAAAGGCTCCTGTCTTTTAATTGTTTTTTAGAATGAGAGAATTTAAGTAGGATCGATCCAGCCCACATTGCCATCCTGACGGCGGAAGACCACATTCATTTTTCCTGACCGCGCATTCTTAAACATAATAACATTTTGATCCATTAAATCCATATGCATAACAGCATCGCTCACGCAGACTGTTGGAACGACGGAATTCATTTCAGCGATAATCAGGGGATTTTCATCCTGACCATTGTCTTCAGACTCAGTGTTAAGGACATAGGTGAGGGCTGGTGCTTGCTCTTTTTCAACAGCACTCTCATGACGGCGAGTTTGCCTTAAGCGTGCACGATATTTCTGAGTACGCTTGTCCATTTTATGCATCGCAAGATCAAAGCAACGATAAGGATCGGAATCTTCAGCGTGGGCTCTCACAACAAAATGGCGGCTAACATGGCACGACAAATCGGTTTCAAAAGCATGAGCGGATTTTGATAAATTCACGTGAACTTCGAGAATGTCACCAAAGTGTTTTGCAACCATATCAGTGATAGATTTTTCTATATGAGCCTTAAGGTTTTCACCTATATCGAGATGTTTTCCAGTAATGATTGTTTTCATTGAGTCCTCCGTTCCTAAATGTAGTACATACCATAAGTATAGTGTGAACTTGTTAAAAATTAAGTACCCTTGACCTCTTTTTTCTCTCATAGGAAGAGGGAATTTGCAAGGATTCGCGATATTTTGTCACAGTACGACGAGCCACACTAATGTCATAGCTTTTCAACATGGATACCAGCTGATCATCAGACAAAGGAGATGACTTAGACTCCCTATCAATGAGCTTTTTAATTTGCAGCTGGATGGTTTTGTTGGAAAGAGCTGGCTGCTCATCGTTTAAGGCTGTTGAGAAAAATGACTTTAATTCAATGACCCCAAACGGTGTTGCTGCATATTTGCCTGTTACTGCCCGGCTTACCGTACTTTCATGCATATCAATCTCGCTGGCTATATCTTTTAACTTTAAAGGGCTCAGATAATTATGGCCACGATTAAGAAATTGAATTTGGTGACGAATAATGGCATTGGCTACTTTAAGCATTGTTATGGCACGTTGCTCTAAACTTTTGACTAGCCAATTAGCGGCTGAAATTTGCTTGTTCACATATATTTTGTCATCAATTAACTGACATCTGTTAACAACAGTTGCGAAGGATTTCTCATCAATAAGGAGACGAGGATAAGCTTCTTTATTGAGCTCAGCAATCCATTGACCATTCGAGCGTCTAAATAAAAGGTCAGGGGTAATATAAATGGTAGTCTCAGGGGGTGAAAACGCTAAACCCGGGTGAGGGCTTAATGTCTTAATCAAATCCATTTTATCTCTGAACGTGTCTAAATCGAGATCACATTTTTGTGCCAACGCAATAGGCCCTTTTTCAGTCAGGAGAGTGAGATTGTCAAGGATAGCCGCAAACGTTGCATCATGAAGACCTTTATCCTTAAGCTGCAGAGCTAGACATTCACTGAGGGTTCTGGCCCCCACCCCGACAGGGTCTAGACTTTGGATGAGGCTTATAGTCTCATTCAGAATCTGTGGGTCGCAAGTCTGAAGTGCCCGATCATCCGGTGGTAATCTTAAGTAACCCCCTTCATCGATATGGTCAATTAGGTAGGTCCCTATCTCACGGATTGCTTGGTGGGCGGTAATAATAAAAAGTTGTTGGGTAAGATGGCTCTTTAAAGTATGGGGTTGAGCATTGGTATCGTGTGTTAAATCTGATTGGGGTGTGCGCCCTTGCTGTTCTTTCCAATAAGCAGTATAAGGATTATCGTCAATTAAGGTGTCTTGGGGTTCGGCAAAACTGTTGTGGTCCGATTCTTGATCAAGAAACGGATTGTCTAATAAGCTTTGATCAATGAGCTCTCTGATTTCGATGGTGCTCAATTGCAATATCCGAAGGGACTGTTGCATCTGAGGTGACAGGTTAAGCTGTTGACTTTGCTTTAAATATGTATGTAACTGAGTCTTCATATACTCAGATTACATGGAAAACCTTTCTCCAAGGTAAACGCGACGCACATCTTTTGAAGAAATAATTTCATCGGGGGTTCCCCCTAGTAAAACCTGGCCATTGTGCAGGATGTAAGCCCTATCCACAATGTCTAAAGTCTCACGCACGTTATGATCTGTGATTAAAACGCCAATATTTCGTTCTTTTAAATGAAATATTAACTCTCTAATTTCGTTCACCGCAATAGGATCAATTCCGGCTAGCGGTTCATCAAGTAATAAGAATTGGGGGGAGGCCGCCAAAGCTCTGGCGATTTCGACACGGCGTCTCTCACCACCGGACAAAGCTACTGCGGGAGAATGGCGTAAATGGGTCACAGAAAATTCTTCCATCAGCCGTTCCACACATTCTTGTTGTTCTGTTTTGTCCTCGATAAAAATTTCAGCGACAGAGCGGATGTTTTGCTCGACACTTAATCCCCGAAAAATAGAGGTTTCTTGAGGTAAATAGCCAATTCCAAGACGGGCACGACGGTACATGGGCATATGGGTTAAATCCATCCCATCCAGAAAAATTAAGCCACTATCGGGGTGAATTAAGCCGCACATGATTGAAAAACAGGTCGTTTTTCCAGCGCCATTTGGTCCTAATAAGCCGACAGCTTCGCCCCGTTGAACATGGATGCTTACTCCCCTGAGGATAGGGCGTTTTTGGTAGGACTTTCCTAACATTTCTGCCCACAGTCCTGGGGACTGTTCAAGTTCCTTGTGACCCGTCATTATTTTACTTTCTTCTTATTTGCATTAACGAATAGCCCCTCTACGTGGCTTTCTTTATTAGTAACCCGATACTTTTTTGTTTTCAAATCCGCATGGCCATACGTTCCATTTAGTTGATTTTGTTCATTGGTAATCTTTACGTTTCCTAATAATTCAATTGTTTGGGTAGGGTGGTCATAGATGGCTTTATCGCATAAAATAACAGTGTCTTTATCCGTAATAACGACCTGACCATGGGCTTCAATTTTGTGCAGATCATTCTTATTGGTTTCGTCGCTTTTTAGGTGAGCATTTTGATTAGTTTTTTTAAAAAAGGTGATAAATTTTTCAGCTCGGATGGTTCTTTTGTCAGGATCCTGAGGACGCTCAGCAAAGGCATTTCCTCTGGCTATACAAATATTTTTTTGCTGATCACATTCCATCTCATCCGAAATAATACGAATAGTATTATCGGAATGGGAAGCTTGAGCGAGAGCGGCGGATAACATTAATAACCAAACCGTATTTTTTACCATCTATTTGCCCTCTTTTTGAATGAGTAATTCTGGCCGTCCAATAAAGGATACTCTTTCACCTTTATCAGTTAATTTGAAACCCCTTTTGGCAGAGAGCTGGCCTTGAGGGCCAGTTCCTGTAATGGGATCGTGGCCAAAAGCTGCGGAGGTTTCCATATCCAGCCAAGCTTTTTCGGTGGTGAATTCATACCCTGTGGTGTGTGTCAAAACCACATGGTTGATTAATTCAATTTTTTGTTGTTCCTTATAAAGGATGGCTTTATCTGATTTCAGCATCACTATCTGACCCGAATTCAGTTTAAGAGTGAGAGTAGGCAGGGTTAATTCAACGGTTCCTTTTTTGAATTCGGTCCCTTGTTTGGCTATAAGGGTATAGGGTTGGTTGTTCTTATCGACCCCATCGAAATAAATGTCTCTCGCTTCGTTAGCTATTGAGTCCTTAGGCTTTTCAAGGGAGTTTTTGGCAATTGTGGACACAACTTTATGGGGTGGAGGGGGTGGAGACAACCACTTATAAATGTTTGGCCAAAAGGCTATGGCTAAAATTAGTAAAACTGTAATAGCGGGTAGAATACGTTTTAGTTTTTTGTTGCGCTTTGGCCGAGTAAATTTCATCATTATCTATCATTTCTATGTCTATCATTGAATTCCTGCGCGCAGAAAATCATGCACATGAATAATACCTGTCGGTTTATTATCTACCAAGATAAATAAAGATGTAATTCTTTTATGATTCATTAACGCCAAAGCTTCTGTCATAAGCATATCCGGTGCAATCGTTAAGGGAGAGGAGGTCATCACGTCAACAGCCACTTGATGCAAAAAGTCTGTTCCCATATGGCGACGCAAGTCTCCATCCGTTATAACACCCACCAAAATCCCTTGATCATCAAGGACGCCGGCACAGCCAAAGCCTTTTTCTGACATAACAATCAAAACTTCATGCATAATATCCGATTGGTTAACAAGAGGGAGCTTATCATGGCTATGCATGCATTCCTTAACTTTACGCAGCTTGCCTCCCAAGGATCCGCCGGGGTGAAAAGTTTTAAAATCGCAAGCTGTAAAATCGCGAGCATTTAAAAGCGCCACCGCTAAGGCATCACCCAACGCCAACATCATGGTTGTGGAGGTGGTGGGCGCCAATCCCATAGGGCAAGCTTCTGGATGGCGAGGAATACACAAAGGATGGGTTGAAAACTTATGTAAGGTGCTTTCAGGATTTCGCGTTATGCCCACCAAGGGGATATTAAATCGACGTGTAAAATCAATTAGATTAGATAATTCTGCTGTTTCCCCAGAGTTTGATAAAGCAATGACGGCATCCTCCGGTGTAATCATCCCCATATCGCCATGGTTTGCTTCGGCTGGATGAACAAAAAAGGCTGGCTGTCCCGTAGAGGCAAAGGTTGCTGCAATTTTACGGGCAACATGGCCACTCTTACCAATCCCGGTTACAATCACCCGTCCCTTGATTGTAAGCAAGAGGTTCACGACATTTGAGAAATGATGGTCTAGCTGGTCAGCCAAAACATGGAGAGCGTCTGCCTCATTGGTGAGAACACTTTTTGCTGCAGCAATGTGTTGATCCGTTGACTCTTTAAATAGTGCTATTGTGCTATGAGATGTAGCCATAATTTAAACCATTATTATAGGGAGTATCATATATTCAATATGATAACTTTTGTTTGTAAAATCAATATGAGAAGATTAATAGAAGCACAAGAGGGAAAAGAAATCAAGAGGAGTATTTGACCCCCTTTCTCAAAATATTAGATTAGAGAAAACTATCTTCCGCTGCGTTCAAGGGAGAAATTATGATGAGGCGCGTTCCATAAACCAGATAAATATATAACTTTGATTTTGTAAACGCTACCGCAGCCATATTCACAGGAAATGTCAAATTCAGAAGAGGACCTCACAGATTTAAAAAGAAGAGTTTACACTCAAATATTTATGTACATGCATCCTCTTTTTATCACCATATTAAAATTTAGGGGCTGTCCTAGATAACTAAGATAAAACCTTCTTAACTAATTGTTTTAATATGTTTAATTGTGCTTTAGGATCTGGGTTGTTAAAACGCCACTCACACTCCTTCAAAAATAACCCAAAACTTTCTTTTGGGA
>JAIBEV010000134.1 GCA_019459505.1 Candidatus Paracaedibacteraceae bacterium
ACAAGCAGCAAGCTTGCTTGAACACCGCCCACATGAGCGGCCACTGTTCCCACAAAGGGATATAGACTCCCCTGACAGCCAGCACACCAGAACAATGGATCCAGGGGGAAACCGGCACTGGCTGCGACACAGTCAGCAGCACAAGCTGCTTGAGCAATAGGATTGGCAAATAGCACGGCTTCAGGATTTAAGATAAATGCCGTTTCATCGTCATCCCAGAAGGGATCAAGCTCACTCATATACCCCAAATCAGGATCACCTTTTTCCATGCAACTAAAGTCTGTTAGAAGCTCGAGCCAATAAAGCAAAGGATACATATACCAGTGGACTTGGTAGAAACTGGCTCTGGTTCGAGTTGTTCGCCCATTATCGACAGCACCATGTCCTTTAACACTCTGCTGCATCAACTGAATGCCGCCCATAGCAACAAGGCAGTAAGGTTCTCTTGTCACATCAACAAGTCTTACGGGTTCCCAAAAGGAAATCGGAATACCATACCTTATATAAGGTGGCACTGGCATTGGACATTGGCATATTGGAGACCTTGTCACATTGGGTGTATCTTCACCACCAGCGGATACCCTTACCCCACTAATCGTGATTGGGAAAATGCAACTCCAGCAAACATCTGTAATGGGATTCACAAATCGCCCCTGACACTTCGCATGAGATAAGGTCATACCCATTATGATAAAAATGAATACTTGCCAGACTTTTTGCAGCCTTTGATTAGTCATGATTGGCTTCCTGTTCTAAAGCAAGAGTATCAATTTGCAGCTTGTCATCGTTCTGAGTCACAAGTGTAGGAACTTCTGTAATCCCCAGTTTCTTGACCAATTTCCCGCCTTGATCAAAGAAAACAGCAAAATCATTTTCTTGAGCTAATTTAAAAGGAGATCCTTGGACCAAAATCAATTTAGCTCTGGGATTTCTAGTGTGTTGAGATAAAGCCCAAGCCACTTGTTCTGGATCCTCTCCATTAATGAACAGCAACGGTTTTGTCAAGGCATGGGTTTTAAGAGGATTGATAACGGTACCAGCCTGCTGGAAGATTCGACCCTCATGATCTTTCAGGTTATAAGGCACTTTGATGCTGGGATCATAAAATCGGGTTGTGCTCGTTGTAGCCCGGCTTATGCCATTAACAGCCACGGGATTTAAGGCTTTATGCTTCATCTGGTCTTGAACAATCTGTTGATGGGATTCCAGTTGACCTAATTCTGAAAGATAACCTAGTTTTTTCTCAATAACCTCAAGCAAACTCTCCTCCGCAATGGGAAAGGTTGTGCCGAAAGATCCAAGATCTTTGGCATAGAGACCAGAGATTAGATAGATTAGAGACATTAAAAGGAATAATTTACTCATTAGGATTCCCGCCCCCTACGGGATAAGCTGTGCCCTGAAGAGCTTCAATAGGGGTCAGTCCCAACTCTTCATAACGGGAATCAAAACTAGAAGGATGGGGCGCATATAAGAAAACTTGTCCTTCAGGGATAATTTGCGCCTTAAGAGGGGTCAGATGACGACCATCCTTACTTTTTGTTTTTTGGCTGCCCACAATTAAGTCAGCAACTTTCAACTCCCCTTTGGCGGTATAAGAAATTCTGTCGCCGGCAATACCCACAACTTTTTTAATTAGCTTAGTTTCATACCAAAGAGAATCAACAAGGGTATAATCCCCTTTTTTAGGTTTTTTATTGGTTAAATGAATAAAAGATTTAAAAGGTAGAGAGTCTGAATTATTCCTGACGATATGAACATTATTTTTAAGAAGGTTCAGGATCAACAAAGTTCCCCCAAAAACATAAATAAATTGTTTCCATTGATGAGGGTGTTTCATAAAGCTAAAGGAGTTCATTCGCCCCTCACTTGTAAGGGAAGGTCAGCATACACTTCTTGGGTATAGTCTTTAAGATCTCCCCCCCAAACAGCGCCTTTGGAGAGCAAGATAATGTCCTGGTGAGCGCACCACTGGCTGACTTGTTCTTTCAGTTCATCTGTAATTTGACGAATACGCTGCGGTGAAAAAGTTGTATTGGGATGCTGTTTTGCCAAAATCTTGGCTTGTTCAGCAACAATAAAGCTGGTGTCAATAATTCCAAATTTTGGATTCTTCTGTAGGCTCCATGGTATTATAATACCAAGACTTATACCTGTGAGAAACGTCATTCCGATCCAAATACTCTTATTCATTGTGTCCTGCTTTCTGGTTCATCTTTTCTAAAAAGTCATCCGTATAATCCAGGATATCTTCCTCGAGCGCTGAGATATCGATCCGGACTCCCTCCTCTGCCTCGTATTGCTTTAAAAAACCTTTAAGTTGCCCCATCAGCTTTTCCAAGCGATCGTCAAGGGTATAGAGAAGGAGAGTTCCGGGTAGTTCATTTTGACGCTCCCCTTCTTGGATCTGGCCCATAATTTCTAACACCCGCGGCAGAGAGATTTTAACGATCGGTTTAGCGGCGGGAATTAGATTGATCGGAGTTACAGGATCGGCCAAAGAACTGCTCGCTAATAAAGAGATAACCATTAATCTTTTAAGCATTACCTGTCCCTCCTCATGCCGCTTGTTGAGCTTTGTCCATAAGCATTTGAATCGCTTCATTAACGCTATATCCCTGCTCCACAAGCTTTTTAACCAGCGTATATTCTTGGCCTTTGGTGGAATAAAGCATGAGTGAAAACGGATCTAAAATCAGGCGTCCGACAGCATACCCATCAGGTCCATTAATCATCACTTCTGAATACTTGCCATGCACGGTTTTAAGGGACTTCATTAAGGCTTCTTGCTTGGGTGTTAAGATTAACTTGCTGTTCTTTTTAAGCAACTCAATAGCACTAGCTTTTTGGTTAAAATAACATTGCCATTCACAGTTGTTGAAAGCCGCCTCCGCTCCGGGATTTTGAAAGAAATCCTCGACCGTTTGCGTTCCAATCACAATGCTCGCTTGATATTTACGAAAGCGACGCGTTGCCGTATCAAACAACTTACTTTCATGAATGTTTTTCAAATGGTCGGACGCTTCATCGACAATGAGCATTTGTGGATATGAACGATCAGAGCGATAAACTCGGTCTGTGATTTTTAAAGACATGGATTGGAGAACAACGGACCGCAGGTCTGGCCGTGATTCTAACTCTGAAAATTCAACTACAAATAACTTGTCCTCTAAGTCGACATTGGATTTTCCATTAAAGAATCGGCCATAACTTCCCTCTTTGGTATAAGGAAATAACATCCGCCCTATGTCTTTAGATCTTGAATCAGGTTGAGAGGTTAAATAAGAGGCAATATCGGAGATGTTGGTCTCTGTTCCTTGGTTTTCCCAAACACTAACCATGGCTTCTTCAAGAATGGAGTTCTCAATATCCGATAATCCTTTGGTGGGAGCGGCCATTAAAGATAAAACTAATTTGAGAGCTGATAAAGAATCAGAAGTTTCTTCTGAATTATCGGTGGGGACAGAGGAAAAAGGATTCAAACAAATGTTTGAGTGAGAATTAAATTGGATATACTGACCCTTATAAGCCAGACACATCTTCTCAAAACTGCGTCCCACATCCAAAATAAAGACCTGCCCGCCAAGGCCTAAGGTGGAGGTCGCTTTATATTGCATTTTAACTGATTTTCCAGACCCCGATTTCCCGATGCAGGCACAATTAAAATTTCCAGAATTATTATCAAAAGGGAACCAATTAAATAATTGACCATTGAGACCTGCCAACAACATGGCTGGCGTTTTAGTTCCATGCCATTCGCCTTGAATGGGGAGAAGGTTTTCTGCTTCCGTCGACAACGTTGTTTTGATCATCTTAAGAGTCAAAATATCATCCACTCGATCCTGATCCCACATGAGGGGCATCACCATTAAAAAGGCGGGAAACTCCGTAAAAGTAACGGGTTTAAGCTTCCATTCTTTCGATGCATAATAGTTCGTGACAATACTCTCGGCTTTAGTGATCTGATCTGGGGTTGACAACAACACTAAACTCATTTGTGTATAAATGATCCGCCCATCTTTTTCTAATTCATTTCTGACAAACGCCAACTCTGCAGCTTCTCGTTGAATCGAGGGGAGATACTTCCCAATAGGAGAATGAGCTTGGCGTTCCACATAGGAGGCCTTAGCCATAATTTTAGGCTTATGAGTCTCTTGCTTCGGAATATAAATACCGTAATGGAGGATAAAAGGACACGGTATTTGAGCGAGGTCTCGTTGCTCGTCCCCAATCAGCATTTTCATGGCATGTAAAGACCACTCATATGGGTATTGCATAACTTTTAAAACCCGTGCTTCAATCTTGCCGTCATTAAGGTAAAGTCTTTTGGATTTTACGACAGCATTCGAAGAGGGGTCATGCAGCTGGTCAGAAAGACGTTGCAGCGGATTCCACCGATAGGTCTCGGCATTCGTCTTCTCTAAATCCAAGTGCAAGATGCCATGCAATGTATTGATCAAGTGTTCCGGTCGCCAAACTTTGACAGACATCCCAACCATTTCTAAAGTCGAGGTGACCTGGGTCAAAATTTGATGGGTCCGCTCGAGGACAAAGCTGTTAACCTTGTCAGTTTTGATATTGAAACTGATGATGCAGCGAAAATTACGTAAGACAAAAGGGCTGAGCTTTGAATTAAAAACTAATGATTTAAGATAATCAGTCGTGTGTTTGGCCATATCTTCAAAGATTTCTCCATGGCCGGCTCGAGCGCTGCAATAATCATCACACTGATCCCCAATATGAGGATCCGCCCAGAGCATAAACTGAATCCCTGATTCTTCCGGAAAGATATTGAGAAACAAATTGGATATCTCTTTTTGCATTTCCTCGGAAGATCCAACAAGTGGCGGAGTTTCAAGGACAAATCCAACACTCTCATCATTAATAAAAAGCGAATAGGTCTCATCGTAACTATCATAAGGAAATAGATCACACAGTTTATGAAAAGCTGCCATTTGAGCATAGGCTTCCCGGATAGAGGATTGACCGGCATCCCCATAATCCCGTTCACCAAAGCTTTGAAAGATTTTTTCACCTAATTTAGCGAGCATCAGACCTATTTACCCCCAATTAATAGTATTCATTTGCCAGTATGAGGGCCTGACAACGGTATGGATAACACTGGGCTCATGGAAATTACCGTGCTCATCTTGGAAAGGCGCAATCCAAATTCTTAATTGCTCTTCCTGGGCTCGGTAAATCACAGCTTGATCGCCTAGCGCAACTTGCTTAGGGTCTATGGTTGTAGATGCAACCATTCCAACGACCGGTGCTACAATCTGCTCCTCTTTATTTTGATTAACTAAGGCGTGGACTTCTTTCAGCCCTTTACAACCATATCCTTTACTGTTATTGGGGCAGTCAAAATCCTCATGACCCGCTGTGCAGGCCGATAACAAACCAGATAAGAGGATCAAATAACACCGTTTATTCATTTTTGTTCTCCATTAGGTAACCAAGCTTCAACCGGTTTATCCGTCTCGCTCATTTCATTGAGTTGTTGATAGCGTTTAGAATCATTAATTTTTGAAATGGTGCTGCGGGTGAGGCTATCTGATAAAGAAAACCCTTCCGTAAACATCACAGATACTTCTTGACCGGAAGCAACTTCAAGGATGGGCTGCATTTGCTCAGCCCGCTTAATGTAATACTCGGCATACTTCTCCAGCGCAGAACTAGCTCCTTTTGATAACCCCTGCCCTAACAAGTCAGCAGTCGGCGTTGTCGTCGTCTCGGCCATTCCCGAGGGTAAAAATTTAATGGGATTTCGGTTTTGGCTCATGAACTCGGCTGCCCCAGACAAAAAGCCGCCAACAGCCGCATTGCGCATGAGGGGGCCCGTCCGGTCAACCAAACGACCGCGCTGCCCGGATTTACTATCTCCCCCCACTAAGTGACCTTTAATAGTGAGTTCTATGACCTCCCCTGTTTTTTTCTCAACACAGCTGAGTTTTTCTAAACGGACATAAGCGCGTTCAGAGGACATATCCCCTGCCGCCGCTGCGGTGACGAAGCATCCCTTCAATTTAGATCGATGATTTGAGGGCAAATAAGCATCTTCCGTAATTTGCAAGGTAATGGGACGTGGATCACCTTGAGAATTAATGGCAGTACTCGCATCAACACCTTCTAAGACCACGGCTGGCGCAAATGAGCCGGCGGGAATATAGTTATCAATCGTTTTAAGAGGCTTATCCTGATGGGAATTCACCAGATTAATACTCATCTTTTGAATGCCGTTGGAGCGAAAGGTTGGCTGAACCATAGGGTGAGAACCCCGACTAGGGTAACCGCCAGGAGCCATAGGTAACTCTTGAGGCGGCGGGGGAAGCATGCTTTGCTTTAACTCCGCTTTGAGTTCAGCCACAGGGGTCGTCTGCTCAACCGCAACCGAGGGTTTTTCTGTATTTAATTTGAGAAGCTGCTCTAAACTCTTTTCCAAAGTTTCTAGGCGTTTCAGTTGTAGACCATTATCAATCTTGACCTGCTCCATCCACGTTTCTTGCGGGCTGATCCGGGTTGTCGCTGTTGATATGTCACTTTTATAACTCCGCTTCGGCGGCGCTTTTGCATCGGTCTGCTTAACAAAAAATATAATGAGTGAGATGAGGAGGATGGATATACTGCTAACCAGTCCCCAAAAGACCAGGACTTGACGCTGTTTGATCTGATCTAAGCCAAGTTTTGGAAGTTTCATCGTTGAATCACCCACACTATTGTATACCCTTGAGGTTTAAGCACCTTTTGACCCACACTCAAAGCAAGATCTCCCATTTGATATAAAGCCGTTTCATCCACATCAAAGAGGGTCTCGGTCGTATTGTGGAGCTCATACTGATGACCTTTATAAGGGCCTACTTGATAGGACTTTTTATGGCTAAAGGATAAGCCGTCGATCTCTTTGCGATCCATTGCCTCCGCCTCCATTTCTTGAAACTGACCGGCCACAAGCATCTTCATGGCTCTGATCATCTTTTCTTGAACAGGCAACGTTGCTTCTAAATACTGAGTCGAAGCCTCTGTCTTAGTCGGAGCCGCTGCGTCATTCTTTTTTTGACCTTTTAAGATCACGGTAGCCGAGCCCTTATCAGCCGGCGTCAAGGTTAAATCTTGGACTTGGCCTGATTCCGTAATGAGAGTCAATGAAATTGGCTTTAATCCATTGACTTCAGAGGGCAGTGTTGCAAAAAGTATGGGAAACTTTTAGATTAAGTAAAAAGCTAATAGGTTTCCTATGAATGACTTCAAGTGGCGCCACTATCAAGGTGCAATAATTTTAAGCTGTGTAAGGTGGTATTGTAAGTACGGCATCAGTTATCGTGATTTAGAAGAGATGATGATTGAGCGAGGAGTTGATGTTGATCATACCACCCTTTATCGTTGGGTGCAGCACTATGCCCCCTTAATGGAGAAAAGATTACGATACTTTTGGAAACCCTC
>JAIBEV010000015.1 GCA_019459505.1 Candidatus Paracaedibacteraceae bacterium
TAAACAGCATGATTTAGCCAGATTACTGCACCTAACGCCCCAACAGCTTTCTAAGTATGAACGCGGGACCGATAAGTTGCCGCCTTATCGCCTTTATCAATTATGTAAGGTGCTCTCGGTTACCCCTAACTTCTTTTTTGAAGGCCTGGAGGGTATTTCAATCTGTTTAACCGAGCACGGCAATTGGCTTGTTTATGAAAATTTAAAAGGTCAAAAGGTCCGGATCGAGCTGTGTGAGCTGTATGGAACTGTTTCAGATATCAAGATTGTGTAAAATCTTACACTCATCAAAATATAGATATGGATTCCGGCTCAAGGCCGGAATGAGGGAGAGTGAGTTTATCCCTCTTCATTGGCCATAAAAAAACGCGACCCCCGACGGATCGCGTTTTTCATTCGAAAGATTAAAAGCCTAGGCCTTTTTTTCTTCTGTTTGGTGATGCGCAGCTTCTTTGTGCTCTTCAACCTTCTTTTCTTCAGCCTTTTTCTCTTCAACTTTTGCTTCTGTATTCAGATGCTCAGCTTCTGTCTTTTTTGCCTCGGCTTCATGTTGATGTTGAGCAGCTTCTGTCTTTTTTGTCTCAGCTTCATGCTGATGTTGAGCAGCTTCTGTCTTTTTTGTCTCTGCTTCAGCTGTTTTTTCTTCAGCTTTGTGTTGATGTTCTACAGCTGTTACTTCCTTAGCGTCAGGGGCTTTTGGAGTTGCTTCTTGCTTTTTCTCTCCCCAGCACGCCGCAAGAGCAAAAGATAATGTGGATAGAGCCAGTAACTTTAACTTCATTTTATATCTCCAATCGGATTATGATAATTACAAGTACCACTATACATAAATTCTGTAAACTAGTCGTTAATTTTCAAAATTATTTTAAATGAATGCTATAAAAAATATACGAAGAATTGCTGCCATAATATTAGGTACCATGGGAATGATGGTAGCTGGGCTTTTCTATTATCTGTCCACGCCGTCTATTCAAACTAAAATAGCCCAAGAATTCACCCATCTGTTGACCACACACGATTATCCCCCGGATCAAGTTACACTCCAATCAACGGAATGGGGCGGGATTCTAAACCCCTTATCAATTCGCGTGAAACAAGTGGTTATAACGCATAAAGATCTAGAGCTCCGTCTAAAAAAATTAAAATTAGGCCTCAACCCTCTTAGTTTGCTCCACCTTAACCTTCAGATAAAACAAATTACTATACGGGAAGGTCATCTTCTTAAAAACCATCAGCCTCTTATCCAGCTAAATGGATCTTTATACCTAAAGGGCAACTCTATTTCTTATCGTTTAAAAGATTTTAGTTGCAATTTGAAAGATTTAGCCCCGTTTCATCCTCGCTTAACCAGTCTTCAAACCGTCGATATTCCTCTATCAATCAAATCTAATGGATTTTTTGATGGAGAAAAGGACGTGAGAGGAAACTTTGAAGTTTTCCTCAAGCCTGGCAAATTTACCTTATCCCCCTATTACTCCGAGAGCGTAGAAATTTCTGAAGGGAAAATTGAAGTTCATCTCCACTCCAATAAACTAGAGTGGTCAATTTCTAATCTTAAAAGTCAGAATCTGATAGGAAAAGCTAGCGGATCTTTAAAATCCCCCTCTCTGATCACAGCCCTGCGAGAGGCTACCCCCATCCATTTAATGTTAAAAGGAACGGTAGAAGAAATGCCTGTTGATCAAATTAAGATCTATTGGCCTATCGGTTTGGCGACCAAGGCCCGAACATGGGTGACCACCAACTTATCAAATGGATCAGTTCCTCGGGCCACCTTAACATTAAACGGCCATCTCCTAGCCGGGGCCCATCCCTCTCTTTCTATCGATCATCTAAGGGGGGACATTGATGCCACGGGGGTTGATGTTGCGTATTTAGGAAATTTACCAAAGATCACTCAAACCCACGGATATTGTACTTATACAAAAAGTAATTTTATCATTTCTGCCGCCGGTAATTGTTACGGAATGCCGGTAGAAGACGCATACATAACTATCAGTGGTTTCGATAATGATGAAGAACAAATGGCCATCGACTTAAAAGTACGCGGCCCCTTAGAAAAAGCTTTAAATCTCATTGCCCAAAATCCATTGGAATTACCACAAAAATTAGGGATTGATCCCACTTTGTTCACCGGTGACGCTTTAACCCATTTAAAGTTAACCTTTCCCCTCCGATCTGATCTACCGTTAGATCAAATCCAAGCCTATGCTCATTCTCAAATCAGCGCAGCTAGCCTCCTTTCTTCCCATTTCCCTTTCGGCATCCAGCAGCCTTTAACGCATGGCCAATTTGATCTCCATGTTACTAATAGCGGTCTCCTTCTTAAAGGCACAGGATTAGTGGTCGGTCATCCTGCACACATTTCTGCGAAGGAAGTTTTCAATTCCAAAGAAACTAATCTGATAATTCAAGCGGACGATGAAGCAACCGATGCTTATTTAGGTCCATTTGAAATAAGCTATAAGAATAAAGCCCTAACAGCCAAAGCTGATCTTAGCAAAATTGATTGGCATCTGAACGCCATTCGTTATGTAAAAGAAAAAGATCAACCGGGTTTTCTGGATTTAACCGCAACAGTAACAAACGACAAAGCTCTGGCCATCTCAAAGATTGATTTATTTTTGGGAGAGGCCCACATCCAAGGCTATGGTCAAATTGACCTCAAAAATACTGACTTAAAACTTGATCACGTTGCCATGGGAGACTTAAAAGGAAAACTAACGATTACAGGCAATCCAACCAATCTCAATATTAAAGGCCTCCTTCAAACCTTAGATTTGGATCCCATCTTACAAAATTTTGAAACCACCTCTCAGGTTTCTAATATAAGTGTAGCTGCCGATCTTGAAATTAATAAGGTGCTCCTTAGCAATAAAATTAATTTTGGCGCTGCCAAGGCATCCTTAACTTGGGAAAAAGGAGAACTTTCCTCACTGGCCCTTATTTCTACCACTCCTGATAGCTTAGCAATTCATATGGCTCCGACGAAAAATGGCAAGCATTCGTTTAGTGTCGCTTGCCAGAATGCGGGTAATTTAATTGACTATTTCAACCCCAATGATGACCTTGAGGGAGGGCACCTTATCTTTGCTGGTGAGCTTGAAGAAAATCATGAAAAGCTTAAGGTTAATGGAGAATTAGATCTGCGCCATGTGACTGTTATCAAAGCGCCTCTCTTAGCGCAAATATTATCTATCTCGTCTTTGGATGGGATTGTCCGAACTCTCTCGGGTCAAGGCATTCATTTTGATCACACCGTCGGTAAGGTTCGATGGGAAGATAATAAATTTTATTTAGATGATATTCATGCCTCTGGATCATCCATCGCTCTTAATCTCGAGGGCTCTATCGATACCCATAGCAAAATCTATAATTTACACGGCGAACTTTATCCTCTCAATAGCCTTAACTTTGCGATGGCCAATATCCCCTTGCTAGGATCTGTTTTAAGTGGAGGCAAAAACCGTGGCGTTTTTTCAACTGCATTTACCGTTACAGGACCTTTCGATGACTTTAAGGTTTGGATCAATCCCCTGTCGACAATTGCCCCGCAGGGGATGAAAGAATTGGTCAAGAAATCATCTAAACCGTAAGTTCTGGGCACGCATCGGTAGCCTGTGGTTTAACCAGGCGAATCAACTTCATAAGCCGGTGGACCACTAAAGCAAAGCCGCCATTTCCAACCACATTAGAACTGGTGAAAATACAATCTTGCAAAATATAAAGAGTCGTTACAAATCCGATCATCTCCACACTTAATCCCAAATGAGTCTGCAAGGTCGGCAGCAAAACTAAAATACCCCCCCCTGGAATACCAGCCGTTGAAAACTTTGCCAGGCAAAAGAATCCAGCAAAAACAGCAAAGCTTGTTAAATCCGGCAGAGGCATACCCGATAACTGTAAGGTTGCCAAACCTAAAATAGGAATACCTAAAGCATCGCCTAATAAATGAATATTAACAGTCGCCGGAATAATCAACTGGGCAAAATTTTTATCCTTAATATTTTCCTCCGTTGCCGCCAACGTCAAAGGCATCGTCGCCGCACTTGACATTGTTGTAAAGCCAGTAAGGGCCGCCGGAAAGATATTACGCAAATAGTGAACAAGCTTCTGGGGAGAAAAATTTGCCGCCATTGCATATAGTAATAAAATATACCCGATAATAACGCCGATCATGAGCAAGATAACCTGACCACAGGTTTGGAATAAAACACTAAGATTACCCTCCATCTGCATTTTTAGAACAAATCCAAAAACATAGACGGGCAACAAAGGGATAAATGTTTTCTGCAGAATCTTAGTCACTAAATCGCGCATTTTTAAAACAACGTCAGTGGCCTTTTTATGCGGATACATACTAAAGGTTAACCCATATATTAACCCTATTATCATAGCCCATTTTGGTTCCAATACCTGCGGAAAGGGAACGGAAAACAAGGGAGCAATAAGATCTTTTGTTGCCGCTAAATCCACCATCTTGCCACTGGTGACAAAGGGTAATGCCATTAAGCTTATCCCATACGAGGTAAAAACGGCAGCAAGGTTGGACAAACAAACCATGACCAAAATACTAATAATAAGCAAAGGCGCTTTTTGCTCTAGAGACAAAATAGCAGAAGCCATATAGCTGATGATAACAAAAGGCAAGACCATCATCAGAAAATCTTTTAAGGCACAGCTCAGGCTATAGAAAAATGATGCGGCAGTGGTATCCACCATTTCAGCAGTAAAAAAGGCGAGAATAACACATAAAACTAATTGAACAGGCAAACTTTTTAGCATTGTCAAACTCCTCAATAATAGAGGTGGGAATTTATAAAGTATTTTCAATAAGTAGAAGATAAAAATAGTCGTCCGCCTAAGCGGAGGTAGTCGAGGATGAAAAAGATGTGAGAAACCATATATTCATAATTCATCTATGCGCCTTTTACCTCCCCTTTGTCAAGACTCTGAGTGATGACGTCGTTAGCTTTAAGAATTCTTCCTTAACCTTCCATTAAGGATAAGAAAGGAAAGTTCCCTTTATGGATAAAAGGTCTACACTAAAAGTAATTGATTTATTGTTATAATTTACTGGAGTTCTTTCATGCATCACCAGAAAAATTTAAACTTAATTCCTTCTTCACATTATTCCCCTTCTTCTAAAATCCCTTTTAAGAAGACAGCTCGGTTTGCCCTTTCACTTTTGACTTCCTCCATCCCTATAGCAATAACAATATTTACTGTCGATACCCTTACCCATTACGCTCAAGCAGGCGGAATGGGCGGCAAGGGTGGCATTGGAGTTTCTGGAAACGCTAGTGGGGGGATGGTGGGGATGGTAATAATTTGACCGATCCTCCTACCGATGGTAGTGGCAGCACTGATGGAGCAGCGGGAGGAGTTGCAGGCATTACCCAAGGAGGTACTGGCGGACCTGGCGGAGGTAATGATGCAGGCGGCGGGGGGTGGCGGTGGTAACACCACTTCTATTATAGGCACGCTCCCATGCTCTCTCAACGGAGGCAATGGGGGCAATGGGGGGCCAGCTCTTGGATCTCTTGCGCACGGTGGCGGCGGTGGCGGGGGTGGCGGCGACGGCGCCGTTATTACTGCCCAAGATATAACAGTTGAAGAGAATATAACAGGGGGTGACGGTGGCAGTGGGGGTCAAAGTGGCAGTAATACTTCTTCTAATGGAGGTGCTGGCGGAGGTGGGGGTGCCGGCATTTTATTTCTCACTACCGCTACTTTAATTAATAATAATACTATTACTGGAGGAGCAGGAGCCTTTATTATAACAGCGGGAAATAGTGGTGCCGGCGTGGTTTCTCCCTCTTTTCTTACTGTGATTAACACGGGTTCCATCACGGGCGGAATGACAACTTCAGCTGGATCCGCAGGAGCAGGGATTCACCTTAATGGCGGTTCCATCCTTAATAGTGGTACCATTACGGGCGGTAATAGTGAGTATTATTCTTCAGGCATAATCACTTCAACTGGTACAGCAGGCGCTAATGGCAGCGGGGGTGCTTCAGGATGGCACCCCGATACCCCTTACCAAGCGACCGCTGGGACTGGAATTCTTGCCTCCTCCGGGAACACAACCATTACCAACAAGGGCGCCATTAAAGGTGGAGAACTTAACTCTGATTCTCCTCCCTACCCGCCGGATGCCTACGCTAATGCCATTACCTTTTCAGGTAGTGGTAATACCCTGATCCTTGAAGATGGATATAGCTTTACTGGCAACATCGCCGCTGGTGGAAGCGATACTCTTGTACTGACAGGCCCGACTAATAGTTCCTTTGATACAACCACTCTTGATGTGCTTTATGGCGGCTCTGCCTCTAAGTATACCGATTTTAGCACCTTTGTTAAAAATGATTCCAGTACCTGGTCATGGACAGGCGCCTATGATACTTCGGCTAATGGCATTACTCAAACTCCAATCGATCAAGGAACAATTAATGCAGGTAATAACCCCATCACCTTCAGTGCGGGTCATACTTTAACCTATACCCTTAATGGTCCGGCTGATACGGCAGCAAAGTTAACTACCACGGGACTGATCACCCTCGGAGGACATTTAGAAATTAATAGGGCAACAGGAAAATATGTTCCTGGCACTTCTTATACTTTACTGGAAGGGAATATCAATAACGGAACAGAATTTGACTCCGTATCAGTTTATCCTTTAAGTGCTACAGAGCGTTACACTATTGATTATACCCATAATGTCCGGATCTCCTTTAAGTTGTTGCCACTAGCAGCCACTCTCAAGGCAGGAAATCCTGGAACGATGGCTCAATATTTGGACAACCACGGGCCAACAGCTTTGGTTGAGAATCTTAATACACTCAATACTCCGGAGCTTACCAAAGCCTTGAATGACCTTAGCCCTGCTGATTGGCTGCATCGAACCAATATGACAAGCAAGGCCGAAATGGCCCAGATGGATAGTGCTTTTACCTGGGCCAACATGGATCGAGTTATGAGGGGAACAGAGCACGCCATAGCTTCCGTCATTACCAAGCTTGCTGCCTTTAAACAGAGCTTTAATCAACTTTTTGCCTCAAAGCTTCATCATAAAACCACTGCTTTTGCCCTTAACCGAGACACCGATCCTAAACACCTGCCTGCTTCCGCGCGCGTCGCTCTAGGAAAGGCCACCTTCTGGATCCAAGGAACAGCCGGTCACTTTAGCCAGGATAATATAGCAGATCCAAGCGGTCTATCCGTTCAAGGATTAAATGGAAATACAGCGGACACTAGTATTGGATGGGACTATGCCCTCACCTCTAATTTTAAAGTCGGCCTAACAACCGGCTATGGTCACAGCCAGTACAAGATGAAAGCCAATGGTGATAAGGGAAGCACTAATTCCGCCCGGATCGGCTTCTATGGATTATGGCAACCCACGACCGCTTGGTATGTGAATGGTGCCGCTTATTATGGTCATCATCACTATAAAAGCGATCGGATTATGACCGTTCTTCCTGCCGTTGCTCATCAAAAACATCAAGGTCATCAGGTTAGTGGATTAATTGAAGTTGGTCGGGATATTATCCTCCCTAACGCTATCACCTTAACGCCGTATGTCAGCGGGGGTGCCTTATATCTACAAGAGAATGGGTATACTGAGACTGGAGCCGGTCTTCAAAACTTGGCGATCAAGAGGCACCACAGTACAACCGCGCAAGGGAAAGCAGGCGCTCAGCTCTCTAAACTATGGCACTGGAATGAGACGACTCAAGTGTATAGTTTTGCCAAACTCGGGGTCACTTACCGCCATGCCCTGAAGAAACACCAACGCATTTCGGGATCTCTTGTGGGTCAAGGAGGACAATTTACCGTCACCCGCAAGAATAAAGCGCGTCTCTTAGTGAACCCCAGTGTGGGTGCGACAGCCTTCCTAAAGAAAGATGTCTCCGCCACGCTGGCCTATGAAGGAGAAATGGGATCCACCCAACGCAACCATCAAGCGATGATTCGGGTAAATTGGGGCTTTTAAAAAAAGTTAGAGCAAGAGAAGGATTAAATTCTAACTTTAATCTTTCTATTATTTCATTTTCCACCGTTTATTGCAACTCAGGATCAATGAAATAGGTCCCTTAAAAACAATAAGAAAGCTATTAGTCTCTCCCATTCTGGGTTGCTTTATGATACAAAAAGATAAGTTTAAAAGAAATTACGAACGAATAATGGCAGAAAAATTACAACCACCGCGCGGAACACAAGATTTAGTGGGGGATGACTATCATCGTCATGCTCATATTATCGAAACGGCCCAAAGGATAGCGGAAAATTTCGGTTATGACGGCATCGCTACGCCCATATTTGAATCAACAGCGGTCTTTAAGCGCACCATTGGCGAAACGTCGGATATTGTCGGCAAAGAAATGTATACTTTTAATGACCGTGGTGGTGAAGAGCTCACATTACGCCCCGAAGGAACCGCCGGTGTGATTCGCGCTGTCATTTCGAATGGATTAACGCAAAATCTCCCCTTAAAACTGATTTATAATGGTCCCATGTTTCGCTATGAACGTCCCCAACTCGGGCGCCGGCGCCAGTTTCACCAACTAGGGGTAGAATGCTTAGGTGTAGCTCAGCCCTATGCCGATGTAGAAACCATTGCCCTCGGTGTGCAGATTTTAAAAGCTTTAGGATTGTTCAAGAAAACAGTCTTAGAAATTAATACGATTGGCGATACTGCATCGCGCCAAGCCTATCGTCAAGCTCTGGTTGATTACTTTACGCCGTATAAAGATAGATTATCCCTTGATAGCCAAGATCGCCTCATGCGCAATCCTTTGCGCATTTTGGATTCAAAAGATGCGGGTGATCAGGCTATTATTGCTGAGGCGCCTCTGTTTGAGGATTACCTTAATGAGACGTCTCGGGACTTTTTTGTTCACGTCTGCGCTGGATTAGATCAATTAGCTATTCCTTATAAAATTAATCGACGTTTAGTTAGAGGACTTGATTATTATAATCATACAGCCTTCGAATTTGTTACAACTGAACTGGGAGCCCAGGGAACAGTGCTTGCAGGAGGACGCTATGATGGGTTAATGAGTCAAATGGGTGGTCCCGAAACACCAGGAGTTGGCTGGGCCTTAGGTATCGAACGCTTGGCCTTACTTTTGGACTCTCTGGCTGATTCAAGACGACCTCTTGCCATTATCCCGGTGGGAGAAACCGCTTTTACCGAATGCTTTGCCTTAACAATGAAACTCCGGGAAGCAGGATGGACAGCAGACATTGCTTATAGTGGAAATGTAGGCAAGCGTCTGAAACGTGCCAATAAAATTAATGCTCAATTTGCCGTGATGATTGGTGATGATGAACTTGCTAGCCAGCAAGCGATCATTAAGGATCTAGATTCTGGTGATCAAAAAACAGTCGCTATTTCAGAAGTTTTTGAGTATCTTAGCAACTCAAACAACAAATAGGATCTATTGTGTCTTTAGCAGCAAAACTTGATAAAGTACTCGCGCGACATACAGAACTTCGCGATACACTGGCCGCCGCCACCATATCAGACCCCAAAGAATTCGGTCGTTTATCAAAGGAATATTCTGATATGACACCCGTTGTTGAAGCCATTGAGGAAGCTCGTAAAACAGAACGGGAAATTCAGGACCTACAAGCCCTTCTTGGCGATAAAGAGACGGACGCTGAGATGAGGGATTTGGCCAAACTAGAACTTGAAGAACTAAAAGGAAAACTTCCTGACCAAGACTATCAAATTAAAGTTCTGTTGCTGCCAAAGGACGAAGATGATGAACGAAATGCGATTCTTGAAGTTCGCGCTGGTACAGGTGGTGAGGAAGCCGGCTTGTTTGCGTCGGATCTGTTTCGCATGTATCAACGGTTTGCGGCTAATCGGGGTTGGAAATTTGAAGTTTTAAGCTTAAATGAAACAGGCTTAGGTGCCATTAAAGAAGCCAGCGCCTCTATTGCGGGCAAAGGTGTCTTCTCACGGTTAAAGTTTGAATCAGGAGTCCATCGGGTGCAACGCGTTCCCGAAACAGAAGCCAGCGGACGCATTCACACCTCCGCTGCCACTGTTGCTGTTTTACCAGAGGCGGAAGAGGTGGATGTGCAAATTGATGAAAAAGATCTTCAAATCGATGTCTATCGTGCCTCCGGGGCGGGTGGGCAACATGTTAATACAACCGACAGTGCGGTACGAATTACCCACATTCCCACGGGTATTGTCGTAACTCAACAAGATGAGCGGTCACAGCATAAAAACCGGGCCAAAGCAATGAAAGTTCTTCGGGCTCGCATTTATGAACAAGAAAGACTCCGTAAGGAATTGGAACGATCGGCCGATCGGCGTAGCCAAATCGGTTCAGGCGATCGATCAGAACGCATCCGTACCTATAACTTTCCCCAAGGACGGGTTACTGATCATCGAGTGAATGTTACATTGTACAAAATTGATTTGATCATGGAAGGGGAATGCCTCGATGAAATCATTGATGTTTTAATTTCAGAAGATCAAGCAGCCAAGCTCGCAGCCGCTGCGGAAGATTAAATCTATTATCTCTATAAGGGGAGCTTTTCTTCCCCTTCTTTTCTTGTTGTTAAGTCACTCCCCTTTTATTCACTGAGCTGCTTCTAAATCAGCTAAGAAACGATCTTTATTACCTTTAACTCTCTCTTAAGAACAATCAGTTACCTTATAAAGGGTAATACAAAACTCAAAAGAGATAGGGCAAAATGGCTAATCAGTTAATAAGAAGATTTATATTTATCATAAATTTTGTTTTTCTTACCATCCCCTTAAATGCAATGGAAGAAAACAATTTTAAATTTAAAATTGGATTTGAATTTCAGGAAAAAAATAATTTATGTAAAGGAGCAAAAGATAATTTTTTAATCCAGAAACAACCTATTTTTATAGCCAAGATCAATAATGAAAGATTATGGCATATAGAAATTGATGGAGCGGATATAGAATTCGTTACTCCTCCCTTTGCGGATCATGAGCAACAAAAATTATTGTTTAGTATACGCTCCATTCAAAAAGCGTGTGAGATTTTGCAGACGATCGCTCAAAATAAAACAACCTCTGCCATTACTTTTCGTGAATGGGCTGAAGGTGTTACTGCACAGCTTAACGAAGAACAGCAAAGAAAATTGAATGTGTGGGAGCAGCAGTGCCTTAAATATCTCAATCAACCAAAACAGCTTGAAAAAATAGATCAAAGAATTACAGAATTGAAGCAGACTATAGTGGGCCTCGACACAGGCTTAGGGGACAATATAAAGATTGAGCGTGGAAAAATATTTGATACAATAGCTGATTTTGCCTTAGATCCCTCTAAGCTCCAGCCTTCTTCGGGAGCATGGAAGCCAGAATTTATGCCACAAGTCACCATTCAACACTCCCTAAAATATACTCTTCCCTTAGTGCTAAGTTTATTTGGAGCAATTAACGGAGAAGCTAAAATTGAAAATAAATGGATCGCAGCTATACCCTTTCTGCGCAATAAGGAGAAGATTCTAGATGTCAATTATTTAAGTGAAGAAAATGGGTTAATTTTCTTGCACGCTTTAACGTGCGCTAATATTAAGACGACTGAAGTAAGTTCAGAAGGAGGCCTTAGAGATTCTCTTAACTTTATTAAAAGAATGCTTGAAACATATAATCAAGCCGATGCAAAAGTTAATTTAGATTTTTTGTCCCGTCGCCCATTTTCACAAATGTGGAATGATATAAATCATACAGTGAATAGACGTTCTACCTTTGAAGAGCTGTATGCTGAAAGAATTTTATATGGCAACGCAGAGTTTAAAAGCCAGGTAGAGCCAGCATTTAAATTTGTTAATTATGCTGAAGAATATTATTCTCCTGACAAAAAACAGCGCCGCAATTTCTCTACATTTAGAACATACTATCAGGAAGAATTAGGAAAGATTCACGATAACTCCTTAAATAATCTATTGGATGAATTATTAAACAACGGTATTATAACTACGGGTATAATACAGTATGTAGCCCCACATATATTTGATGAATTCTTAGTAGCAGCCATTAAAAGTGTTGACAGACCTCAAGAGCGATATGATTTTAATGAGGAGACAGGCCAACTTGAACAAGTTCCTTCTGAGGTAGATGCCTTATCACCACCATGGTTACAAGACAAAGATAATTCCATGGGGGCATATACAGATAGATTAGAGTTAGATCTTTCATATGGAGAAGCTATTTTAGAAATGCGTTCTATTAAAAATATTAGTTCCCATTCTTTACAAGCAATGGGATTAGATGCAAGGGGAGGTTTTGGTACACTCTTGACAAACAGTGAAAGATCTTTAGAAGAGGATGCAGAAAGCTTGTTCTCAATTTTAAATGAATCTTATATTTTAGGAACTTATCAAAAAGTAATCAATAAGCCATCCTATATAGACTAGAAATGATAAAAATTTAAATCAGGAGAATAAAAATGCTTAAGCCCATAGGAATCATAGGATTATTAATGGTTTTAAATATAGAGTGTGATGCGGTTGAGTGCCTTTATGGTGACTTAAAAGGGCGAGTAGAAACTTATACAGGGAAAATCACTGAGAGCATTCCTAGCACTAAAGATAAGATTGAAAAGGACTTAACTTTCTTAGCTGCCTCGACTACAGAAGACAATATTATAGAAAGATATAAATCTCAAGACTTTGCATTCCTTTATAAGAAAAGTGTGGAGTTAGCGCAAGACGACAAGATTTTTAAAGACTTTATCAATATCTGTAAGGCTATTTATGATGAAGGCAATGATTTAACAAAGCAGGCCATTTATATACTTTTATATGATGTTAAAGAAGAATTACAAGATTATTATAGCAGCATAAGAAGAAGAAAAGCTTCCATCTCAAAGGTCCCTAGCTCCAAGAAGGTTGAAAATCTAATAGCAAACCATGAGCCTTTTAAATCTAAAAAACCTATCCGCCCTCCTCTTAGCTAAGCAATAGTATATTTTCTCAAAATCTGTGAGAGGGCTTTTCTATAAGGGCCCTCATTTTTAACTTTATCTGAGTATTATGAGAAGGAGGTCGATAGTCTTTCCAATTATAGTCTAGGGTTTTAAGAAACTCTGATAACTAATATATTGATAGGCTGACTATCATCAACTTTATACAACTCTCTTAAAAGCTAAACTTTTTTCACTCATGCTATGAAGGAGGACCAATAATCTTATTTCTTTTAGCCATTAGCTACTCTAACGTTTCAATATATTCTTCTTTTCTTGTTGAAAGATAGGACTAAAAGTAAATTTTATTAATTCTTCTTCTCTAATAATGGAAAAAATTTTATATAATTCATCATTATTTCCTTTAATTTTTATTCTAGCATTGTAGCACCGAATAATAGTAACTATAACCTAACAAGATGCTTCAGAGGGTATCTTAAATACTAAGAGAGAGGGAAAATGAGAATAAGAAAATACCAATTTTGTTTAGCCTTTTATATGCTTTTATCCCCTACATTTGCCTTTATTATTAAAGGATCCATACTCTTAGAATATGACTATAATGGAGAAATGTGTAGGAGAAACCCGTGGGAAGAGTCAGTATTGCGTGGTTCTGAGGAACCATACGCACAACTTACGGGACGAATAGTGGATAACGGAAAAAAACCCACGACAATAACATTAATTGCTCCCAATCTTGCTATATCATGCGCCCATTCGGCAATTACGTATTCTGCTGACCGCCGTCCCATTAGTAATTGGGTATTTAACAATAAAGCAAAGACAAAAACTGCTTTTATGATTGACAAGAAAATCTATGAAAGCACTATCGAATCTTTTCATATCCACCCTCTTTATAACCCTCTATCGTCTAATGGAGTTAGTAAAGCAAGTGATATATCAATTATAAAATTGGCAGAGGAAATACCTGTTAACAATTTTCTGCCTTTTTATACTCTGTCAGAACCTTCTATTTCTCCTGGAATTCAAGATAAAGTTGTGTGTGTATCCGCGAATCAAATCCATAATCAAACAGAGAAAGCTGACTCTCCCTATTATCGACATATTACCACTCCTCAAATTAGGTACAATGCAGATACCTTTAACTTTAGAGAGGAATTTTTTGTTCCCGCTTATTATAAATCCTTTTCTGTGCAACGTGATTCTTCTGGATGGATTCCTCTTCCTCCCTTTAAGCCTAACAATCCTGCCCCAAGTGGTTTACAAGGCCCCCTGACGCCGGGTGACAGCGGTAGTCCTCTTATGATTTCCTATGAAGATCGCTACCATTTGATGGGAATTGCGACCCATGTGCAACGGCAACCAGCTTATAATTATAAAACAAACAAATATACAGCAGGGCAGTCATTTTACAATAATTGGGCACCCCTTTCTAATAATCTTAATTGGATCAAAGGTATATTAGAACAGGAAAATGCCTTATCCTACCATCCTGAGCTTTTAACCGTTGGCTCTAAAAATTTATTATCTCTCTCAATATCCTAATAAAAAACCCTCCTATAGGGAGGGTTTTTTAACTGTAAGTCGCTTAAAATTAGAACTTGTAAGCAACACCTAGTTTTGTCGATGACGTATAAACGTTATCAAATTCCATTTTTGCCACACCAGGAGCTGTCCGCTTGAAAGTACGAGCAGTTTCAAACATGCACTCAATGCGACCAACCCAATTACGACCCAATGAAGTTTCCGCACCAATCGCTGGCGCAAAGCTGATACGAGACTTTTTATCATTCAGTAAAGATACATTGGTTTTCAATTTGTATTGACCCCAATTTCCACCTAAGCGAATATAAGCCACCGTTGAAGGAGTGAACTTGTATCCGCCACGAACTGCAAAATTAAACTGGTGTCTGTGTTGCAATTTTCCGGCAACGACAGGATCGCTGGACATGAAACGGAAGTTTGCATTGACAAATTGATATCCAATTTCAAAAGCATAATACAAACAGCCAGAAGAAACACCATAGCCTGTATACATGCCTGTTCCTGCACGGTGGCGACCCATGTCGATTTTTTGCTTTGAATTATCGCTTAGATCAATAATTTTTGCATCCGCATTAAACGCATTCAATGCACCATTAACACCAATATAAAGACCTGAACCGATTTCGGCTTGAGCGCCAGAGATAGCTGTTGCTGCCACAAGTGTTAACGCAAACTTTTTCATTTTAAACTCCTCTTTTATTCCCTCGCTTTGATAGAAATCATTCCGTCAAAGCATCGTTACATCCCTAATTTAAAAAAAAATTTTTCACTCTCACAATAAAAATTAACTTAAATTTAATTTAATTTAAACTACCTGTGCCCCTAAAAACACAATTTTAGGAAATTTATAAACATAAGTGTTGAGACTAATTTCTTTTCGAGGGACAATAAGAAACAACTCACTAGGGGGGGAAATTATGTATATAGAACACGCGGATCTAAGTCTCACCTTAACCTCTCCCCTTGGACCGAATGTTTTAATCCTTGATCGGTTACGGATGGTGGAGTCTATCTCAGCGCCCTTTATTATTGAGTTGGATATGCATTCCCTCAACCATAATATTTCCTTTGATAAGATTATCGGCCAGGACATTCAAATCACGTTTAAGTATCAAAATGAAACCCGCTATTTTGCAGGCTGTGTTGGTGAATTTGCTCAGGGCTTTACCATTGATGCTGACCAAGCAGGAAACGCTATTGAACTCACACGTTATACAGCCAAACTTTATCCAAAATTCTGGCTATTAAAATTCAGCCAAGATCATCAAATTTTTCAAGAAAAATCTGCCATGGATATCGTTAACTCCGTGCTAGCAGACAACGGGGTTACAAAAAAGCAAGACAATACCTCGACATGTGGTCAATCAAGCCGTGAATACTGTGTTCAATATCGCGAAAGCTATTTTGATTTTATTTCGCGCCTTCTGGAAGAAGAGGGCATTTTCTATTACTTTAATCATAGCGCTGATGGCGAACAAATGGTGCTATGTGATGATTCATCTACCGCCAGCACCGCTTACACGGCTTTACCGATGACGCCCGCCAGTTCAATCGAGCCTTATTTTGATCAAATTCAAACCTTAACTTATGCTCGGCAAGTGGTTTCAAAAAAATTTCAAACTGCTGATTATAACTTTGAAACGGCCTCAACCAAACTTTATAATACAGCTGACGGTGATGGCAAAGGACTGACGGTCTATCGTTACCCCGGCTATTATAAAGTTGGGGATATAGGCGATGAGTTAGCCATCCACCGCATCCAAGAGCTTGAATGGCGTAAAGAAATGATCTCAGGGACCTCGACAGCCCCTCTTTTGACGCCGATGCAAAGTTTTACCGTTACAGATCATCCCCGTGACAGCCTAAACGCTGACTTTATTGTTTATAAAGTCGTTCATGACATCAACATGGTGCCCGAGCCTGGCCAGCCAATTTACACCAATACTTTTGAAGCCTTTCCCTCCACCATTCCGTTTCGACCTCCGCTTATGACACCAAAACCAACCATCGCTTCAACCCAAACCGCTAAGGTAACCGGCAAAGAAGGCGAAGAAATTTGGTGCGATGAATACGGTCGCATTAAGGTCAAATTTTATTGGGATCAAAAAGGAAGCGATGATGAAAAAAGCTCTTGCTGGATTCGCGTGGCGCAATTATGGGCCAGCAGTGGTTGGGGCGGGTTATGGACACCCCGCATCGGTATGGAAGTTGTGGTCACCTTCTTAGAAGGGGATCCGGATCGTCCTTTGGTCACTGGCTGTGTCTACAATAGTGATAATATGCCTCCCTATGCCAAGGATGAACCAACCAAAAGTACAATAAAATCCAATACCAGTAAAGATGGGAATGGATTTAATGAAATTAGATTTGAGGATAAAAAAGACTCGGAAGAAATATTTATTCATGCGCAAAAGGATATGAATACCATTGTTGAGGATAACCGAACCTTAATCATTAACGATGAAAATGATACCACCGATATCCTATGCGGCAATAGAACGGTCACCCTCCACGCCAATGACGGCAAAAAGATGAAAAATGCTGGGAATGACACGCTGACACTTGAGAAAGGAAGCCGCCTGGTTGAATTAAAAGGCGCTGGATCCGACCAAGGAGATCACACCTTAACCCTATCCAAAGGTGATAATAGCATTGAAATTAGCAAAGGCAATATGACTACAACATTAAGTGAAGGAAATAAATCTATCACCTTAAGCAAAGGTGACATGGAAATTAATCTCAAGAAAGGCAATCAAGCGGTCACAATAAAAGGTACCCGATCTCTTACAGTTAAGGACGATGAAACACACAAAAACTCAGCAAATTTTAACCATAAAGTTGATGGCGATTATACCCTAAAGATCGGCGGCGATTTAACAATTACTGTTGGAGGTACTCTTTCGATTAAAGCATCGGACGGCATATCCCTTAAGGCCGGCGGTGATTTTAAAGTCACAGCAGATGGCGACATTAAGCTGACATCTTTAGGGAAAACAGCAATTTCTGCCACGGGGAACGTTGAAGCATCCGGCAGCGAAGTTGCACTTACCGGCAAATTAGGTGGTACCTTTAATGGGGGAGCAAGTATTCAACTCAAGGGTGGTGAAGCTAAACTTGAGGGGGGAATGATGACTCAAATTAAAGGTGGCATGGTGCAAATTAATTAACGCCTTTTAAAGGATATAAAAATGACTGTATCTTCTCCCCCATCGGACGACATTAAAGTACCACCGCAGAAGGAAGAAAAACCAAAAAAGAATGGCGTTATTGAAACGCGGGATAAAGGGGGTGTTCTTATTGAAAAAGCTACTTTTAAAGATAATGTTTATCATGGGCCGACACAAAAATTTTATAAAAACGGAAAAATAGAAAAAGATCTAAACTTTAATTACGGAAATTTAGACGGACCTTATAAAGGATGGGATGAAGAAGGCCACCTTGAAACAGAAGCAACTTACAGCCAAAATATTTTAAATGGTCCTGTAAAAATCTATAAAAAAGGTTCTCTGCTGACAGAAACCACCTATGTTAATGGACTACAGGAGGGAGAAACAAAAATATATTTTCCAAATGGAAAAGATCTTAATACCCTTATCACCATGAAAGCCGGCAAAAGAGAGGGAGAGATGAAGACATTTGCCCCCACTGGCACTCTAATTAAAAAATCCACCTATGCTCAAGATTTGTTGCAAGGGGATAGTTATAGTTACTTCCCCGACTCAGGGGCGATTGCTATGCATGAAAGATATAAAGACAATAATCTGCAGGGTGATACCATAAAATACTTTCCCAATGGTGTCGTGGCCGAGATTATTACCTATGAGGCAGGCAAACCAATTAAAAAACCACGAAAATTCAAACTTAACGGTTCAGAAATATAATTAGCCAAGCCTTTTTACATATGGTATATTTTAGGAAAAAATAATTGTTTTATTAGCTTTTAAAGGTTTATTAATTTAAAAGCCTTACGCTAAAAATGAAACAGCTCAAACTTTTATTAATGGCAGAATAATGAAAAAACCACCCTTCTTTGATCATTTTACGAAAGATAAAGCTCCTTTTATTGCCGGGGGAATTGTGGCAGGAGCTTTAGGGTTATGGGTGATTGGGAAAATAACATCACCCCTTGTCAGCCCCTATCTTAAAGACGCCTGTCGCAGTTATCTAGGGGAAGACATGGCGGCTATGCGCCAGCAAACTCAACCTGCTGTTGTTGAAATGGCTCGCTTGGCCCGGGGGAACATTACAAAACGTATTAATACTGTTGGATTATTACATGCCAATGCTGAAGTAACTTTACGCTCAGAAATGGCAGGACGAATCAATGAAATTCGCTTTAAAGAAGGAGAGGAAGTCCACAAAGGTGATGCTTTAATTCTTTTTGAAGATGCGGATCTTAAAGCTGAAGTTGAGTCAGCTCAAGCAGAGTTAACCTTACGTCAAGCCGATTTTGACCGTATGACAAAACTGCAATTAGCCCGTATTGAAAGTGTCAAAAAGTATGATGAAGCAAAAGCAGGTTTTGAAGGTGCCAAAGCTCGGCTAGATAAAGCCCAAGCTACTTTGGACAAAGCGACCATCAATGCACCCTTTGACGGCATCATCGGCTTTATTGATATTGATCCTGGGTCATTTGTGCAAGCCGCTCAAGACCTGGTCAAGATTGTCGATACCACACCGATTTATGCAGACTTTAAAATTCCTGAAAAGCATCTTCATGATATCGCCGTTGGACAATTAGCAGAAATCAAGCTAGATGGATTCCCGGATGAAAAATTTATTGCAACCGTGGAAGCTATTGATTCTAGCGTTGATCCCGTCAGCCATTCGATTGCGGTCCGCGCTACAATTCCCAATGAGGACAACAAGTTGCGTTCGGGTCTCTATGCCAACGTTAGCTTGATCATCGGCGAAAAACCTGATGCCCTGCTTGTGCCGGAATCTGCCCTTGTGCGCGATGGTAGCCGTGAACTAATTTATGTAGTTCATGAAGGGCGCGCCCAACTCGTTCCCGTCGTTACAGGAACCCGCGAAAACGCCATGGTTGAAATTATTAGTAACTTGCGCGAAGGATTAAACGTGGTAACAGCTGGCCAAGTTAAGCTTTATTCAGGCAAGGCCGTTACTTCTCAAGGATCCAAGCCCGAAGATTTATTGAAATCTTTGGCACCTAAGGCAGATAAAGAAAAAGTTTCCCCTCAACCACAGTTAGAGACGCCTAATAAAGGATCCTCTCCTGAGGCTAAAGCTGCAGACTTAGATGATAAAAAAGCAACCGAGACGCCAAAGGCTGACCCAGCAAAGCCTGAACCCCAAAAAGACTAGAGGGAAAATCCATGAGTTTATCAGAAGTATGTATTAAACGGCCTGTATTCTCATGGGTCATGACGCTCATTTTAATCTTGTTGGGTGTGGTGGGATATTCTCGCCTGCCCCTACAGCATAAACCAACCGTCGATTATCCTTATGTCACCATTGAATCTCACTTAAATGGAGCCGCCCCTGAAGTGGTTGAAGCCCAAGTCACGCGGGTAATTGAAGAATCAATTTCAGGCATTGAAGGTATTCAACATTTTGAATCCACCAGCTCCCCTGAAACATCAAAAATTTCTATAGAATTTGCCCCCACCCGCCGGGTTGATGATGCCATCAGTGATGTCCGCGATCGGTTATCTAAAATTCGCAATCAGTTACCTCATGAAATGGAAGATCCTACCTTAACCAAATCAAAAACTGATGATCGTCCTATTATGACCATCGCCCTGACCAGCGATAAAACAGAACCCAGTGAATTGCAAGATTATGCTAAAAACGAAATTGAAAAAGAACTTGAATCCATTGATGGTGTATCCAACGTTGAAGTTGTTGGTGGTGGTCTATTCAAGATGCGTTTGAAACTCGATCCGGTTAAAATGTCAGGATATGGTATTACTGTTACGGAAGTCATTCAAGCCATTCGGCAACAAAACATTGAAAAACCAGCAGGAAAACTGATCAGTAAAGACCGTGAATTTTTGGTTACTACGGTTGCGGGCTCCGAAACTCCGGAAGAATTTGCCCGTCTCCCCATTGCCAATAAAGAAGGTACTTTAATTTTGTTGCGTGACATTGGTACCGCTGAAATGAGCACCCTCGATACAAAGACAAAAACCTATTTTAATGGGAAATTAGGGGTCAGCATTGGTATTTATAAGCAATCAACAGCCAATCCTGTCGAAGTTGCTCGCAAACTGCGTGCTGAATTACCTAAAATTCAAGATCGCCTGCCTGAAGATATGACGCTGCGCGTTGGTTCCGACACAGCTCGCTTTATTGAAGATGCGCTTCGTCGTATTCAGCAGACTTTGTTTGAAGCCTTTATTTTCGTCACCCTGGTGGTTTTTGCTTTTTTGCGATCAGCGCGGGCCTCTATTATTCCGTTGGTGACAATTCCGGTGTCATTAATCTCAACATTCTTTATTATGTATTTGCTTGGCTTTTCCATTAATACACTTACGTTGATGGCCATGGTTTTGGCTATCGGATTAGTTGTCGACGATGCCATTGTTGTTCTAGAAAATATTTATCGACGCATTGAAGAAGGTGACAATCCATTTTCCGCCGCTATCAAAGGAATGCGCGAAATTACCTTTGCTGTTATTGCGATGACACTAACATTAGCCGCGGTTTATACACCATTTGCTCTTATTAGTGGCACTATTGGAAAAACCTTTACAGAATATGCGATTACCTTAGCAGTTTCCGTTATTATTTCGGGTTTTGCTGCTCTCACCCTATCGCCTATGATGTGTTCTCGTCTTTTGGGACACGAAGAAGGAAGTTTTGGCAGCAAACAATTCCAATGGTGGGCTTCTTTCAAGGATAAATTCCGCAGCGATATTTGGCTTAATAAAGCTGAACTCATCTATAAAAGGCAAATTACTCAAGTCCTTGAGAAACCGACAAATATTTTAATCGTTACAGCTGTTTTTTGTGCGTTGGGCCTTGCTGCATTTTTTGGCTTAACTCGAGAATTTTTCCCTTATGAAGATCAGGGCAAAATTTATATTGATGGCCAATCAAGCCCCTCATCAACGCTTGAATTTACAGATAGATACGTTAAACAAATAGACGATATTTTGGCACAAGTTCCAGAAGTTGTCCGTCGTGTGGTTAACATTAAAAATCCAACCTATGATATTGTTATTGAATTGGATCGCAACCGACGCCGGCCAACCCAAGAGGTTGTTGCTGATATTCGCAAGAGACTAGAGATCATTCCTGGGGTTTCCGTTAAATTTGGAAGCATGGGAGGAGTAGCTGAAAGTAACAATACTGTACAGTTTGTTATTGCTGCCAATAAATCAGTCAAGGAAATCAAAGGCTATTCTGAAGCAATGAAAGATTACCTTTATAGCAAGGTGGATCTGGTGCAGAGTATTCTCAGCAATGCCCGACCCGATACAGAAGAATACAAATTGACCATCCGTCGCAACAAAGCCTCTACCTTGGGAGTTGATCCGGGTGCCATTGCCGACACGGTAGATGCTTTGGTCCGCGGGCGCAAAGCCGGTACCTTTAAACGGGAGAATCGTCTCTATGACGTTATGGTAGAAGTTATGGATGAAGCTCGGCAAACACCGGATGATATTACGAATCTCTTTATGAAAGCTAACGACAAGAAGGGAACGCTTGTTCCTATTGCGGAATTGGTGGAGGTTAATTCCGCAGCGGGCTCCTCAGAAATTTACCGTTACAATAAATATCGGGCCATAAGCATGACATCTATTCTAACGCGGGGGACTGGTTTGGCCGAGGGCATCAGCCTTGTCCAAGATATTCGCAAAGAGCAGTTACCCAAAGATGTTCGCCTTGAGTTTACGGGTGAAACACGCAAGTATATTGAGGAATCTCAAAATATCTTATTGATTGTAGGATTGGCTTTAGCCTTTATCTACTTAGTTTTAGCAGCTCAATTTGAAAGTTGGATTGATCCTTTTATCATTATTCTCTCCGTTCCCTTGTCTATTGCGGGAGGCTTGATCACCTTAGCCCTTGTTAAAGACGGAACTTTAAATGTTTACAGTCAAATTGGATTGGTTACCTTAATTGGATTGATTACTAAGCACGGTATTTTAATTGTTGACTTCACTAATAAATTGCGGGACGAAGGTAAAGCAAAATTAGAAGCTGTTATTGAAGCTTGCCAAATGCGTTTACGGCCGATCTTAATGACAACCTTTGCCATGGTCTTGGGTGCTGTTCCTTTGGCTATTGCAACGGGTGCTGGATCGGAGAGCATTCGACAGATTGGCTTCGTTATCGTTGGCGGCATGACTTTTGGAACAGTCTTTACATTGTTTATTTTGCCCCTTGTTTATATGGCAATTTCATCCAATAACCGTAAAACTATTCTAGGCCTAAGTGATTAAACTGGCTCCCCCTTAGATGAATCTTATTTTTAATCGTCATCTCCAACGGATTCGCGCTCAACGCATAGGGGGGGAGTTATCTCATCCCCTGCATCGTTTCTTGCATGATATGCTCCATGAAAGATTCAGCTACATCTTACGCCAATTTAAGTCTGTCCTTATTATCGGCGAGTTTGAATATCAACCATCCTCTCAAGATTGCTATGTGATCAAAATGGGTCCTTCTGTCGACGCCCTTTCTGAGCATCTTCCCTTCAAAGAAGGCGCCTTTGATTTAATTATTAGTTATATGGATTTGCATCAGGCGAATGATGTGCCTGGAATTCTTAAACAAATCAATTATTGTCTTCAACCAGACGGGCTATTCTTCGGGGTGTTTCTAGGAGGAAATTCCTTATGGCAGTTGCGCGCTGCAGCCCAACATGCTGAACTTCTAACACGAGGTGGATGTTCGCCACGGGTGGCGCCCATGATCTCCCTTCATGATGCAGCAGCCTTACTGCAGCGGGCGGGGTTTTCCATTCCTGTGCTCGATCATGAACGGTTTGAGTTAAAAGAAAACGATCCTTCCTCTCTTCTGCATCAGCTCAAACAGCTTCAGCTATCCAATTCTATGTATGATGGCTTTAAAGGCCTAACCGGCAAGAGATTTTTATCAGAACTTAAAACTTATTTATCAGAAAAAACTGGGCTTGAACTGGAACTAGACATTCTTTGTCTATCAGGCTGGGCCCCTGCAGCTAATCAACAAAAGCCCCTTCCCCGCGGCAGTGGACAAAAAAGTCTAGCCTCAGTTTTAGAGACTCACAAACATATAGTATAAGCTTTATAATAATATGTATAATTCTCGACCACAGAGTTTAGAATTCGAGAGGGTAAATGCTTCCTCCAGTAATCTTAAACTTCCGCTTATCTCCCGTTGGTTCGCCGAAAAAATATTATAAAGATCTCCTTTAGCTGCCTATGAAAAGCCTACTGATCATTAAGCAGTACCATGATTTCCGCATGAGATTGAACAACATATTGAGCCGCCGCACAGTGCGGAGCCGACGCTATAAGAATTCTTGTCCCAACTCCAGCAGTTTGAGCGGCCTTCATATCCCGTTCTTTATCACCAATGGCAATAGATTGAGATAAATCTAAGTTATAATCTGCCGCCGCCTGATAAAACACTCCGGCCTTTGGTTTACGGCATTCACATTCTTTAGCAAAGGCAGGCTGAAGGCTGTCAGGATGATGGGGACAAAAATAAACGTGACGAATCGGAATAGACTGTTTATCAAATTGCGCAACCATCCATTCATTTAATCTCTCAAAATCTTCAAGAGTATAATAGCCGCGGGCTATACCAGATTGATTGGTTATAATGATAATTATATAACCTTTAGCCAGAGCGGCTTGACATAGATCAAAGATACCATCTATAAAATGGAACTGCTCAATGGTTGACACATAGCCATAATCCTTGTTAATAACACCATCTCGATCTAAGATAAGAGCCTTGTTTTGAAGCATTTAAGCACTAAGCTTCTTCACAATACGAGTGGTACTAAAATTAGGAACCAAATCCACTAAAACGACCCTGCCTCCTTTGGCCTGAACCATATCAGCACCGACTACTTGATCAATTGTATAATCACTCCCTTTAATAAGAACATCTGGCTGTAATGTCTGAATTAAATTTAAAGGAGTAAGCTCATCAAATATTACAATCAGATCGGTATCGCCGATGGCAGACAAGACAGCTGCCCGTGCTTCTTCCTGTTGAAGAGGACGCTGTTCACCTTTTAATTGTTTAACAGAATTATCACTATTGAGGCCAACAATTAGAATATCGCATAATTGTTTAGCTTTTTTCAGAAGGGTTACATGGCCGGGATGAAGCAAATCAAAACATCCATTCGTAAATCCAATTTTCTTTCCAGCAGCTTTCCAGCTAAGCACAAGCTTTTGGGCACTCATCAATGTTGTCAATTTTTCTGGATAATGCGAACAATATTTCCGTAAAAGAACCCGTTTGAGTTCATCAAGATAAACCACCACTGTTCCAGATTTACTCACGGCAATTCCAGCAGCCGCATTGGCTATTTCACACGCATGACTCGTTTCAATTCCACAAGCAAGCGCTAATGCTAACGTGGCAATTGCTGTATCACCGGCACCTGAAACGTCATAAACTTCCTGGGCCTGGGTCTCAATGTGGCATACTTGTGTTGCTGTAATGAGACTCATTCCTTCCTCGCTGCGCGTCACCAAGATGGTTTCTATCCCATAAGCCTGAATTAAATGGCGAGCTGCTGCTTCTACCTCCGCATCCGTTGTCACCGGTAAACCTGTAGCAGCCTTTAATTCAGAACGATTAGGCGTCAAGATAGAAGCGCCCACATATTTTTGGTAATCAGTTCCTTTCGGATCAATAATAACGGTCTTGTTATAAGAGCGCGCCGTCTGAATAAGCTGCTGAGTTAAAGAAGCCGAGAATAACCCTTTCTTATAATCAGACAGCAAAACAATATCAGATTGCTTGATAAGCTCATTAAAAGCCAATTGTAAGGCGCTTTGAGTCTCTCGCAGCGGTTCCACGCATGTCTCTTTATCAACGCGTAAAAGATGCTGGCTATGACTAACATAGCGCGTTTTTGTGGTTGTCGGCCGTAATTGTTCGCGGATTAAATGGGAGGTGATGGAAGACTGATATCCTAAAAGCTTAAGAATAATTTCGCCTTCTTCATCATCCCCGATAATGCTGATGAAATCGACATTCCCCCCGTAGGCACTAATATTTGCTGCAACGTTGGCGGCCCCTCCCAGCATCTTGGTTTCCCGACTCTCTTGGAAAACGGGAATCGGCGCTTCGGGGGAAATTCGCCCTACATGTCCATAAACAAATTTATCCAACATACAATCACCCACACATAAGATGCGTTTTTTTGACGCTTGTTCTAGATGATCAAAATCAAGAAAACTAAGGGGCATGACCTCTCCTAAGCAGAATGTGGTATAGGGTGTTCGGCCTGTAAACTAAACAACTGACGCTCAACAATAGCACAAATAATGTGACCAATTGTGATGTGACCTTCTTGAATCTTGGGTGTTTCCTTCGAAGGAATGTTCAATTGATGATCGACGATTTGACCAATATCGCGCCCCTCTTCCCCCAAAAATCCAATCGTAATAGCTTGTTTTTCTTTAGCTGTTTTTAGAGCAGCTAAGACATTTTTGCTTCTGCCTGAGGTAGAAATACCCACCACAACATCGCCTGCATTGGCTAAGGCTTCAACTTGACGAGCAAAAACATAATCATAACTGTAATCATTGGCGATTGCTGTCAAAGCAGAGGTATCTACTGTCAACGCAATGGCCTTTAAGGCAGGACGATCGAACGCAAATCGACTCACGAATTCAGCGGCCAAATGCTGGGCATCGGCGGCACTGCCGCCATTTCCACAAAATAAAATCTTTTTACCTTCTTGTAAAGCATCGATGATCACATTGATAATAGCTGTGACTTGGTCGGCTATCTGCTTAGACTCGTGAAGTTTATGAAAGAGCTCGACACTTTTTTGTAATTCTTGAGTGAGGATAGTTTTAATCATGCTGAGTTTATATCTGTTAATCTCTTATTTGGCTTTTATAATAAACTTTCTTTGTAGATTTTACTATAAATAATAATTTAGTTGACGTAGGCGTCTCAGAAGTTCAAAAATCTAACCATAAAAAACATGGTATTGCCCTTGTAAAAAATGACTCATCGCCCCATAAAAAAAATACTGGTTATTCGCCTGAGTGCCTTGGGCGATATCATCCAAACTTTTCCTGCCTTTCAAGCCATCCGTCGGCATCATCCCGATGCCCATATAACGGTCATGACAACACCAGCCTATGGGGAATTGATGACGGCATCAAAATTATTTGACGATATTCTAACCTATAGAAGAATGAAAGTTTACCAAGTGTCAGAATTGTTAGCTTTCCGGCGACAATTTCTAAAAGAAGGGTTTGATCGCGTTTACGATTTGCAAATGAGCCAACGGACCAACTTTATGTTTAAAGTGATTGGCGGCAAAAAAAGTGGGATTGAATGGGTCGGAGCAGCGCCGACTGGAACTGTTCGATTTTGCGAGCCTGCTTTACGGATAAATACATTTAACCGACACCAAGCCCTCCTTGCTGCCTTAGGTATTCGATTAGAAAAACAAGACTTACGGTATGTAGGATCCCCGCTCAAAATTAAGCTACCTCCTAAATATGCTGTGATCGTACCTGGAGCATCCGATACTTTTAAGGGGGCCAAGAAATGGCCGCAGGCCTATTATGCAGCCTTATGCCAATTTTTAGTCGCTCATCACATTACACCGGTCATCGTTGGTGGACCGACCGAAGGTAATAAAGGGATTCAAGAAATATGCCCAGAAGCTATCGATTTGACAGGACAAACAAGCCTTTCAGAGTTAATCACAATTTCCCAAAATGCTTGTCTGGCTGTTGGGAATGATACAGGTCCAATGCATTTAGCCTCAGCCAGTTTAACGCCTGTTCTTATCCTATTTTCTGGTAAAACCGATCCAACTTTTGCCCTTTCGCCTGAGCCTCATATCAATTGGTTACAAACAGAAAACCTGAATGACTTACATCCAAATACGGTGATTAAAAAGGTTGAATCCCTTTTAAGTCTATCTTAAACAACAAAGTGATTCGAAAGTTCGATGATGGGAAGCTGTCCTTGACTTACCTTATGCTTCAGAACTAGTCAAGGTTTTCATAATTTTTATAGTGAGATATCGTACAATCTTTACGATTATTTTTCTTTAAAGAAACACTATAATTAAGGAGATTCCTTTTTTAAAAAAAACGGTGTAAAGTTTAGTAATATTTTTGTTAAATAAGAGATAAATATGAATAATAATTTTTTTAATCTCATTAGTGATAAAAAATTTGGCCCTCTATTTTGGATTCAATTTTTAGGGGCATTTCATGATAATCTTTTCCGTCAAGCCCTCGTCATTATGGTAACTTATGGTATTGGGATAAAATCAGGCTATAATCAAACTATATTAATTCCCCTGATTAGCGGTATTGCAATTAGCCCTTTTTTCTTATTTTCCAGCCTTGCTGGGCAATTGGCAGATAAATATGATAAATCCTATATTACCCGAATTTTGAAAGCCTGCGAAATTGGTGTTGTTATAATCGCTCTCTATGGATTGGTAGCTCAATCTTTTCCAATTTTATTACTGACTTTATTTCTAACCCTAACTCAATCGACATTTTTTGGCCCCATAAAATACAGTATGATCCCCAGTATTTTAAAGAGGGACAAAATTGTTAATGCAAATGCTCTTGTTGAAGGAAGTACCTTTTTAGCAATTTTAGCAGGGACATCATTGGGTAATTTCTTAGTATATATTGAATCCGGTGGATTTACCATTCTTGGAATTGTGATGGTTATATCTGTTTGCGTCTCATTTTATATTTCCCTGAAACTGCCAAACATTGAACCAGCTGATCCCAAAATTGTCATCAATAAAAATATTGCAGAGGAAACCTTGAACCTGGTCCAAGAAGCCTCTCAAGATCGTTCTATCTTCCTAAGTATTATGGGAATTTCCTGGTTCTGGGTTATTGGGGTCACCATGTTAACTCAAATTGCCTTGTATGGTAAAATGGTATTAGGCGCTAATCCCAGTGTCGCCAATTTCTTTTTATTTTTATTTGCGGGCGGCATTGGATTAGGATCCTATCTCAGCAATCGAGTTATGGGAAGCCAAATTGATGCCCGCATTATTCCCTGGGGAGCCATTGCCACCACATTATTTATTCTCGACTTAGTCTATGTCAGTTTTAATGTTCCTTTTACCCAAGATATAGGAGTGGCCGAGTTCCTGCGTAAAAACTACAGTTGGCGGATTTGCTTTGATTTATTGATGATTGCAACCTCGGTGGGCCTTAGTTTGGTCCCTCTTTACGCTTTACTACAGACGGAGTCCGATCCTAAAAAATGTTCCCGAATTATTGCTGCTAACAATATCATCAATGCCTTTTTTATGATGATTTCATCGATTGCTACCATGATTTTAATGGCCATGGACATCACCATTATCAATATTTTTTTGATCGTTGGTCTCTTAAACTTATTTGCAATGCATAAGCTATCAAGCCTTGTACCAGAGTCGCTTTTGCAATTAATTATACAGGCAATTCTTAAGATCCTTTTCCGTGTAGAGGTTAAAGGTATAGAAAACTTTAAGAAAGCCGGCAATCGGGTTCTCATTATCGCTAATCATGTCTCCTTTATTGATGCGATGTTGCTGTTTGCTTTTATTCCTGAAAAACTAAGCTATGCCATCTGGAGTCAATACATCAATCGCATCTGGATTCGTATCATCCGTCCTGGCATCAATTTATTACCTGTGGATCCTACCAATCCAATGGCAACAAAAAAGCTAATCGAGCTTATCAGGCAAGGCCATAAATGCGTTATTTTTCCAGAAGGAAGAATTACCGTTACCGGCGCTTTAATGAAAGTCTTTGATGGACCAGGCATGATTGCTGATCGATCTGGCGCCCAAATCTTACCTATTCGAATCGAAGGAGCACAGTATTCTTTGTTTTCCCGTTTACAGGGTAAAATTAATCGTAAACTATTCCCTAAGATTTCTCTAACCATCCTACCGCCCCGTCATATTGACCTTAACCCCAATTTGAAAGGCAGAGAACGGCGACGCGTTATTTCTAATCAAATTTACGATATTATGGTTGGCATGATGTTTGATACGTCACCGTATCAACAAACAGTTATCCAATCAATTTTTGAGGCTGCCAGAATTCACGGTATGAATCGCGAAATTGTTGAGGATACTCAGCGTCAACCTTTAACTTATCGCCAGTTGATTATGCGCAGCTTTATTTTGGGGCGATGGATTGAGAAAAAAACCATCATCAATGAGCGTATTGGGGTCCTCTTACCCACCAGCATTGGCTCGATGCTCTGTATCATAGCTCAACTGCTCTTTGGACGCGTTCCCGCCATGCTTAATTTTTCCCTGGGGGCAGCCATTTTAATTCATTCCTGTAAATTAGCACGCGTGAGGTTGGTCTTGACCTCGCGCAAATTTATTGAATTAGCCCGCTTAGAAAATACAGTGAAACAACTGGAAGAACATGTCACGATTATCTATTTGGAAGATTTAGCCTCAGAAATTAGCCTTATTGATAAAGTCAGCGGAGCGGTGTCAAGTTTTATACCGGAATTGGCGTCACGCCGTATCCAACAAACGATTGAGGCAGATGATCCTGCCGTTATTCTGTTTACATCAGGGTCAGAAGGATTGCCCAAAGCTGTCGCTTTAAGTCATACAAATTTAAATGCTAACCGCTATCAACTGACCACGATGATTGATTTGACTCCCCAGGATGTGATCCTCAATGCCTTACCCACCTTCCATTCCTTTGGGTTAATTGGTGGCATCATTGCGCCCTTAACCGCTGGTATCCGAGTTTTCCAATATCCCTCTCCTTTGCATTATCGCATTGTTCCAGTTATGGCTTATGATATTAACGCGACAATCTTCTTTGCAACCGATACATTTTTAAGTCGTTATGCGATTTCAGCCCATCCTTATGACTTTTATTCCATGCGCCTGGTGATCGCCGGTGCCGAAAAATTACGGGAAGAAACACGCCGTATTTGGATTGAAAAGTTTGGCATTCATATCAGAGAAGGATATGGGACAACCGAAGCCTCGCCTGCTGTCGCCATCAACACCCCTATGCTGAATAAAGTGGGAACCGTTGGTCGATTTTTAACAGGAATACGCTATCACTTACGCCCGGTAGAGGGCATAGAGGATGGGGGCCGTTTGATCATAAAAGGTCCCAATGTGATGCTAGGATATCTTGACCCAGAATCTAGCCATATTGTGCCCACCTCCGCTAGTTTCTTTGAAGGAGAAGATCCACAATTAGGATGGCATGATACAGGTGACATTGTTTCCGTCGATAACCAAGGCTTTGTAACCATCAAGGGACGAGCTAAACGGTTTGCTAAAGTGGCTGGTGAAATGATTTCTTTAGGCGCCGTCGAAGAAGCTTTGCAAAAAATCTATCCTAATTATGGCCATGTGGTCTTAGCAGCCCCCGATGACCGTAAAGGAGAACAACTAATTTTGCTCACAACAGCTTCTATCCAGCGAGAAACTTTAATTATCCCCTTTAAAGCCGCCGGCCATCCTGAATTAATGTTGCCCCGCCGCGTGTTCGTTATTGAGAAAATTCCTCTCCTCCCAACAGGGAAGATTAATCTGAGCGAAGCAAAAGCGATGATGGATCAATTACTGACCAAAAATTGATTGTAATTTAGACAAGAGTAATAATTAAGAAAATAAACTCTTAATTATTACTCGCTCCTTAGACTCTTCTAGCACACGAGGGCCTTATAGCAAGTTTTCTAACCTGTAAGCCTCACTTTTCTCCAAGAGCAGATGGTTGAGCAAATACCGTATCAAAGTAAGTTTGAACTAACCGCCCTATAAGATCTCTAGCCGAGCTTTGGTGAACCGTATTATGCCGTCCATGGGGTCTAACGATTGAGATTTTCCCCCCTTGGACAGCCAAGTTACCATGGCTGCTTCTATTTAATTGCGCTGTGACGTTTGTTCCTGTCGCATATAAGCCCTGCGTTACTTTATTGACCAGCTTTAAATACTTGCGGAACTTCGGTGATTCATCGATCTTTATCTCCTTTATTTTTTTGAATCGTTGTTCTGCTCTCCTTTTAGCCTCTTGCTGCTGCTTCATTAAACGTCCATTTTTTGTGGCGGCACTTTCCTCTTGAGGTTTAGCTTTTCTATAATTCCCCTTTCCGGGGGAAGGTTTTTTATGGCTTTGCTTCTTTTTATAATGGTCACCATTAATCACCATTTGAGAACGGCGCTCTTGTTCAGCCTTATATTCATTCTCTAAATTTTCTTCCTCTTCAGCCTTGTAGCAAGTGATCAATTCCTCTTCGTACTGGATGACAACTTCATCCAGGGTTTGGAGTGGAAATTCTTGCTTTATATACTCAAGAAGAAATTGCATATTTGGATCTAACTTATAATGCCCTTTTCCACACAGCTCTTTTAAGAAAAGATATTCTGTTTCTAAAATATCTAAAGGAGATCCAGGGACTCCTAAAAACTTGGATGAGTGGCTTTCTAACAAAGAATCCACTATATTAAGCAGAGCGTTAATATCTTTTTGATCCTGAATGGTCTTCGGAAACTGTTCTTCTATGTTAGCAATCAGATGATGCAGGGAATAAAGGGTTGAGTCACTAGAAATTTGAGCCAAATTATCCCTTAATGCATTACGCAGTCCCTCTAAAATCGTATCAAGATTTCCTGAATCTTCCCGTCTTTCAGAACTGTGCTCTTCTAGCTTGAGTTCAGCGTCTGGAGATATATTGCTTGAATTGTTCAATGAATCCAGTTTAGTGGGGTCTCTAAGAATTTGGCTAATCTTGTCGATCATAGTAATTACGGGGTTTTCTGCATTTCTTCTAGTAATAATTGTTTTTCCTAAGCTATAAGGAACGATGCCGGTATTCCCAGAATAAAAAGATATGTTATAAACACCTTCAGACTTGTTGATGCAATACCCTTTATCCTCTATTAACACGGGTTTATTATCCGAATTTAAAGAGAATAAAAAATGACGCTCCACAAAAAACCGTTTATCTATGTTCCCATATGGAATATATGTTCTAAATACCCCTCTCTCAACCTCAGTATGGGGCATCAAATTAAATAAAATGAATCCATTTTCATCACGGGTATAGAATAAATGAGCGATACGGCTAGGAATGAAATCGGGTTGAGAAAAATGGAGATCCTCGACATATTCAAGAGGAACCCTCTTTAGTTTTTCATAGGCGCGCATATAAGTATTGAATGTCTTTTGTACTATTGGAAAAATCTCATCTTGAAAATTACTAGGTGTGCCAATTGCCTTGATTCTAGCCCTACTTTTAATAAAATCATAAGTACTTTCAAAAAATTTCACAAATCGACTTAGTCGTGGTATAAGTTTGTCTTTATCAGGAGAGTCAAGCACTTTTGCTTCTGATTTCATTAGTAACTTATACAGAGCGTAATAGTGTTTTGCTGCGTATTTTGCCTGAGCATAAAAATGAGCTGCAGAAAGTTTTATAACCCCAGGGCTATCCTCAAAAGGCTTTTGAAGAAAGCCCTCTACTTGATCCCATTCTTTATCACTGATCTTAGTTTCATAAGAGGATAAAAAACCTGTTTCTAAGGCTGGGAGATAGACTTCACTTTCTTCAAGGGTTCTCTCCTCCTTATTATATACAGCTGAAACCGAAGTAGGCTGGCGAGGATCATCCATTGTCCATCCCAAAGAATTGGCCAAAGGTAGAATCGTTGAGAGAAGAATTTTATGGTAATTGTTCATTTTGTTACTTTCGAATATCAATTCTATTTTTTTTATATGTAATTATACATTTTTCATATTTCAAGAATTAATTTCAATTTTTACTGTGAGCAATAAATAAAGGTAAATTTAGACTCAAAATATCCAGAATTTTATAAAAAACTATAAGGATCTACATCAATCATCAATTGAACAGAAGAAGGGATAGCTTGGGTTACCAGCCATTTCTGCAAAATTCGTTGTAAAGGCAGTGTTTTGGGGGCCTTGAAAAGCAATCGCCACCGATGCTTGCCCCGCACAAAGGATAAGGGGGCCGGCGTTGGTCCATATAGTTCAATTCCTTGATATTTAGGGGCTGTTTGTCCCAGGTGGCGCGCAGTACGAGCAACCAAATCAGGATTGGTGGCGGCCAAAGTGAGAGAAATAAACCGCCCAAAAGGTGGCATCCCATGACTTTGCCGTTCATGGAGTTCTAACTCATTAAAGCTATCTCGGTCCTGATTCACCATAGCTTGCATTAAGGGATGATCGGGCTGAAAGGTTTGTAACAATACTGTCCCGGGTCGCTCTTCTCGTCCTGCTCGTCCGGAAACCTGATGCAAAAGTTGATAAGTTCGCTCCGCACAACGTAAATCGCCACCACTTAAGCCTAAATCTGCATCTATCACGCCGACGAGGGTAATTAAAGGGAAATGATGCCCCTTCGCTAAGATTTGTGTTCCAATCAAAATATCAATTTCATGGTTATGAATTTGGCCCACCAGTTCATTCAATTTTGGCAAGGATGTCACTTCATCGCTGGTCAGAATCCGACAGCGAGCTTGGGGCAAAAGCTTTTCAACAACTTCATGGACACGTTCTACCCCTGGGCCGCACGGTATAAGAGTATCTGACTGATGACAGGCTGGACAATGGATCGGTATTTCCTGCTCTAGACCACAATGATGGCAATGGAATTTTCCTGTCCGTTTGTGAATCACCATCCAAGCACTACAATTTTGGCAACTAAAACGATGGCCGCAAGAATGGCATAAAGTTAAGGGAGCATAACCCCGTCGATTAAGAAACAAAATCGCTTGTTCGCCTTTGGCTAGTGTTGTTTCCAGAGCTTGAATCAACGGTGGGGATAACCAGCCGCGCGGCTGTTTGCGCATATCAATGGTATTAACATGAGGCAGGCTCGCCTCTCCGTGTCGACTGTGAAGCACCAATTGAGTATACCGTCCTTCTTGAGTATTATGAATTGTCTCCAGCGCCGGCGTGGCTGAAACTAAAACAGCCGTACAGCTTTCACAATGCGCCCGCAGAACCGCCATATCTCTCGCATTATAAATCACTTGTTCTTCTTGTTTGAAGGATCCATCATGCTCTTCATCGATGACGATAATTCCTAAATTAGGATAAGGTAAAAAGAGGGCCGAGCGTGCACCGACAATAACCTTGGCCTCTCCCTTAATAATAGCTTGCCAGGTTTGACGCCGCTGAGATTCAGTTAAGGTTGAATGCCACTGCAAGGGAGCACAACCAAATCGCCGTTGGAATCGATCCAACCATTGATTGGTCAAGGCAATTTCTGGCAATAATACCAACGCTTGTTGGCCTTGCTCTAGTGCCGTTTGGATAGCGGCAAGATAAACCTCTGTCTTACCAGAGCCTGTAACACCGTCTAATAAAAAAGTTTTATAGGTCTGAGTTTTAACGGCTTGGGAAATAGCGACAGCCGCGTCAGTTTGTTCTTGAGAAAGAGTAATTGCTTGGCTAGAGAAATCGGGTATACCAATTTCTAAAGGCTTACGCACTTTCTTCTCTTCCATAAATGCTGGGCTAAAACACAACCGCAAGGTGTTGCCAAGCGGCGTCATGGTATAATCTGAAACCTTCTTTAAAAAGGTACGCGTGGTTGCGGGAAGCGGTGGCAGATCCAGGACAGCATTAATCACCTTTGCTTTACCCAAGTACTCTTGCGCGTCTGCCCAAGCAACCCCAATCATTTGACGTCCTCTGAAAGGGACACTCACGAATGAACCCACGGGCACTTCATACTCTGAGGTATAAGTAAAAGCTGTATTAACAGCAACAGGCAATAATATATTTGTTTGGTATGTCATGCGGTTATTTTGGCACAAGATCCTATTTGACATCAATCTTTTGGGGTGGCTTAATCATTTTAGAGTTTTACCCATAACTAAATGAGATATTCTTATGCAAATATTTATTGATACAGCGGATATAAATGAGATTCAAGATTTAAACGACACTGGTTTAATTGATGGAGTGACCACCAATCCTTCTCTCGCCGCCAGCCAGGGTATTCAATTTACAGACTTGATTCGCCAAATTTGCGATATTGTTGATGGACCCATTAACGCTGAAGTTATTGCTCTGGATGCCGCTGGGATGATTGAACAGGGCAGAAAATTGGCGGGCATTCACGACAATGTCGTGGTTAAAGTTCCCTTGACTGTAGAGGGTTTGAAAGCTTGTCATACCTTAGCGCAAGAAGAGATTAACGTTAATGTCACTTTATGTTTTTCAGCCCCCCAAGCCTTATTGGCAGCTAAGGCCGGCGCCCGCTATATTTCTCCCTTTATCGGCCGCCTAGATGACCAAGGCTGGGATGGAATGCAACTAATCCGTGATATTCAACTAATTTATGATAATTATATGTTTGATACAGAAATTTTAGCTGCCTCTATTCGTCATCCTCAACATGTCCTTGAAGCAGCCAAAGCTGGCGCTGATGTATGCACCATCCCCCCCAAAGTATTTCGGCAACTTTATAAGCACAATTTAACGGATATTGGATTAGATGCCTTTATGGCTGATTGGAAAAAAAGCGGATTATCCATTTAGCTTTATTTTAACGCTTAGGAAGCTCTAAAGAGCTTCTTAAGACCTTTCATGGTTAGCGGCGCCACCATAAAATACCATATAATTAATTGAAATTAAGGAATAAAAATGGAAATATGCCCGTATGAAAGTTGCAAGGTTTTACCTTCATAAGAAGATAAATTTTATAAAAATAATATTATCAAAAATTTATACTTATTTGTTTCTAAGGCGTGGAGGTACTTCAAGCCTTAAAACTGCACATCATACCAGGTCTCAGATTAAATTAGACAAATGGTTAGAAGGACGAGGCTGCGTAAGTGTACAGTCAGTACACGCGCAAAGCCGAGCTGTGAACTAAGCGCTTGGATAAGTTAAAAATGAGACTTGGTATCAATTGGAGAAAAGTACACTGAGCGTAGTGAAGGACTTTTCTTCAGACTTGATTAGCTGCGCCAGAAAGAAGGCATTAAAAGCACAAATATTGTCAGTAACTCAAGGCGTCCTAACGTCATCCCCGCCATGAGCAACAGTTTAGCCCCGCTATCTAAAATGGATAGACTTCCCATTGGTCCTACAGCCTTGGTCACCCCAGGCCCTGTATTACTCAAAGCTGCAATCGAAGCTGAAAATGCATCCATCATCCCTAAATCAAACAATGTTAATAAAGCCGTTAAACAAAACGCTGTAAAAAAATAGAGAGTGATAAAGGTTAATACTGAACTGGCAATACTTTCCGGAATTTTTTGCCCTTGATAAATAGGAATATAAACACCATGAGGGCGTCTAAGTTGCCGTAAATGGCTTTGGGTAACTTTAACAAGGACTTGGAGCCGAAACACCTTAACACCCCCCGCTGTCGATCCTGTGCATCCTCCCACAATGCTCAAGAGTAAAAGCAACACGCAAGGAAAGGATCCCCATAAGGTATAATCAATAGTTGTAAATCCCGCTGAAGTCGACATTGAGACAACAGAGAAAATCGATTCTCGCAAAGCTTTTGAGGCAGACATCCCTAAGAAGGACCACGTCCAGAAAAAGGTAATCACAATAAACCAAAATAATATACCAAAGTAGACCCTCACTTGGGCATCCGTAAGCAAAGCATTGGCATTTCCATGCCATAAACGAATAAAGAGGACGAAAGTCAGACTCCCCATTAACATAAAAAAGATTGTAATTATTTCAATACTAAAAGAATCGTAAAAAGCAAGAGAAGCATTTTTAGTTGATAATCCCCCCGTCGAAACGGTTGTCATGGCATGACATATAGCATCAAAAGGTTGCATCCCCGCCACAAATAATGCGAAAAAGCAGGCTACCGTAAAAAAGACATAGATGCTTGTTATCGCTGAACTAATTTGGGAAACGCGTGGTAATATTTTTTCAGATTTATCAGAAAACTCACTACGGAACAGTTGCATCCCTCCAATCCGTAACGTTGGCAAAATAATTAGGGCCATCAAGATAATCCCAGTGCCCCCTAACCATTGCAAAATCGATCGCCATAACAACACACCTTTCGAAGCTTTATCCAGATTTGAAATAACCGTCGAGCCTGTCGTCGTAATCGCTGATACCGCTTCAAACCATGAATCCAAATAGCTTAAATTCAAATCGGACCAATAAATAGGAAGAGCTGCAAATAAAGGCGTAATAATCCAGCATAAGGCCGTCATAAGGAATGCTTCTCGCACTTTAAGTTCGATACGACCTGGCGATCGATTGGCCATTGCTAATAGACTTCCTAGAGCGCCTGTAAGGAAAAAGCCAAACAAAAACTCTTCCCATCCGCGAGTTTTATAAATAAATAACTCAATTCCAAGGGGGATGACCATAGCGACCGCCATAGCATTCAATAACATACCAACTAAGTACAGAACAGAGCGAAATGCAATCATAATAAAAAGTATTTATAATTTTTCTAAAAAGCTACCATATTGACTAATCTTAAACAAGCTTAAGCTATATAGCCTTCTCACCTTTAGATTCAAGAGTTTTATAGATAAAATTGATAAGCAATAAAAATAAGATAGAAAGTGTCTATTCACGAAGGATTTGTTGAGCCGTTAAAAGTACATCTCGACCAACCGGGGCTGCAATACGCCCTCCACTTCCTCCGTGTTCAACCAGGACAGCCGCAGCAAAACGAGGGGCATGGATGGGTGCATACCCTACAAATAAGGCATGCTCACGATGATTCCAAGGCCGATCAGCACTATTAACTAAGCCCAAGACCCGTTCTTTTTCTGTAATTCGTCGGACTTGAGTTGTGCCAGTCTTACCAGCCATCTCCATCCCGGGTTGAGCAATACGATGCCTAAAAGAGGTTCCTCCCCCTTCATTTGAGGCTTTATCAAGGCCTGTCTGAACATATCCTAAGTGCTGAGAATTTACTGCTAATACTTCAAATTCTCGCTGTTGGCCTGCTAAGAGAGTTGGCGTAATAATCTTACCGGATGCCAATCGTGCAATCATCACCGCCAACTGAAGTGGTGTGGTTAATGTATATCCTTGACCAATACCAGCATTATAGCTTTCACCCAGAGTCCATTTTGCTTGATGAACCCGCCGTTTCCATTCCATTGTGGGGATCAAACCAGGTTTTTCTCCCGGAATTTCAATTCCAGTAATAGAGCCCAAACCAAGCCGTTGAGCCATCTCCGCAATTGCATCAATGCCGATTAAACTAGCAATATGATAAAAATAGATGTCACAAGAGGTGGCGATAGCTCGAATAAGATCAACGGTTCCATGCCCCCCTGTTTTCCAAGTCCAGCAATGGAATTTATGATTTCCCAGCATAGTATGGCCTGAACAATTAACGGAGGTATGGGGGGTAACTACCCCTCTTTCCAGAGCAGCCAAAGCCGTTATCATTTTGAAAGTTGACCCTGGAGCATAAAGACCAGAAATAGGTTTATTAATCAAAGCATGGTAAGGATGATTTAGCAATTCTTGCCAATTTTTTTTGGGAATCCCATTTACAAACAGATTATTATCAAACCCTGGTGTGGACACATAGGCTAAAACTTCGCCCGTAGGGATATCCAGCACCACGGCCGCACCACTTTCTTCCTGGGCTAATCGCTGATACAGGGTTTGCTGCAAGTCGAAATCAATGGTTAGTTTTTGCTGTGTCCCATGCACACTATCGCTCGTAGATAGCTCGCGTACAATACGCCGGAAGGCGTTGACTTCAACTTGCTTAATTCCTGGCATACCACGGAGCTGGGATTCCAGAGATTTTTCTATCCCAGTTTTTCCTAATTTAAAGCCTGGCTGTTCTAACAGCGGATCTCCATCCAATTCTTTTTCTGAAGGTGTAGCTACATACCCTAAAAAATGGCAAGTTTCTAGAGCATACGGATAATACCGATTACGTCCTTCTTCAATAAAAATTCCAGCAATATCAGGTAAATGTAATTCCAACGTGGTCACTTCTTGCCAAGTCAAGTTATCTTTAACAGCAACAGGCATAAAGCGGGGCTTACGACGAACATGTAAAGCAACTTTATCAATTTCATCCGGTGTTAAATGGATCAACTCTTGTACCCGTTTTAAGCAGAGTTGCCAGTCATCCGCCTCATCTCGAATCATAACGGCTCGATAAACATTATGATCAGAAGCCAAAATTTTCCCCTTGCGGTCTGTAATCAATCCCCGAACAGGCAATGTTAACCGAGAAAGGATCCGATTCTTGTCAGATAGTTTTTGATAATGTTGATTAGACAAGATTTCTAAATAGAACATCCGTCCCACGACTGTTGTCATAAGTGCGGCCTGCATTCCCCCTAAAATAACGGATCGGCGGGTAAATAAGCTCTCTTTATCCATGGATGCCCTGCGATTTCATTCCATCAATCTTTTGCTGCACGGCCAAGCTCACTTCGCATAAAATTGGATAGGATAACAAATTAAAAAGAATGGGCTTGAGCGCCCCCGTAAATGGCAAGATATATCCCTTTGTAGCGCTCAGAATTAACCAGAATAAACAATTACTTAAGGCTGCAAACATTGCATACCCCCAAAAAACAGTCCAAAAACTCTTTTGTAAAACATAGCGTCGAAACAGGCGCGTAATCGAAACAACTAAAATTAATTCTAAAACCCCAATACCAATTGGGTAGCCCATAATAGCATCCCGACATATACCAAGAATAACAAATAACCGGCGCGACATAAGATCGGGTCGATAAATAGTCCATAAATAGATAACAACTGATCCAAAATTGGGAACCACCCCTATTTTCTGCCACAGAGGAATCAAGCCCAATAAAAATAATCCTGCTAAGAAAATAAATTCTACCATATATCGTTTGATTAATACTGTATCAATAGATGTTTTCATTTTTATTTATAAATTATTTTTAGTAGAGTAATTTTATTCATAGCACATAGTTTGTGATAAAGAGTCAATGTTATTCCTTCTTACGCCATTTTCTTAAATAAATTCAAGGGGTAAAATAAAGTAATTTAACTGATGAATCTTCCTGCCTTAAATATTAATGTTTCCCCACACCTTCCTTCCGGTAACTCTTCTTATTTTTTTAAAAAAATCTAACTCTTTTGATGGTTACAAGGGGAAAATAATAGCAGCAAATATTAATTAAGGTCACAGTTAAAATTTTTTAGCTAAACCTTTGTATGGTTTTGGCATATAAAGATCTCTTAAATTTTAATAACTTAAAGTAGGTAAATTAAGGAACTAAGCCCCTCTTGGGTTGGCAGCTAAAGGTCCGTAGAGAGACAGAATCATATAATACCTTGGGAGCATTTCTTTATAGGCTTGAGTATAGCCTGATGTATACTTAGAATTCTTTCATCCTAACCTTTTATATTTTTACTTAAATTCTCTAAACCAAGGGGCCTGCAGAAATTAGAAAGTACTCAAGTTATGGGGTTAATCAATTTCTGATACTCTGCCTTTCAATTAAGCAATTTATTGACTCATAAAAGATTGATATAGCTGATCCCTTATAAATTGGTTAATTTTCTAGACTGATGTTCAGCGCTCCTTCTTTTCTTTAAAAAGCCTTGCCGAGAACCAACGAGTCGTAGTTTTCAAAACTTGAAATCTCACCCGCAACTGCGCCATCAACTGTGACAAATTTATAAAGAGCCCGCTATACAAGAGTTTTAGAGTTAGCTGCCCACCCCTCTTTTCCTCCAATCTCAGCCCTTTCATAAGGGAACACACATGGTAAATGATATATAGCAGCGCTGCTATTTCACAACGTAGTCAAATTGAAAACTATTCGGGTTGATAAGTGAGGCTCTCTTTTAAGACTGAGTCCGGCTTAAGGCAAGAACGAAATCTTGATCACATACCTGTCCTAACGGTACACATTTGATTACATTCCCAATCGATTGCACAACTGCCACTGGCAAGCCGGCGGGAAGAATTCCCCCTACACCACTGGTGACTAATCGATCTCCGACCCGTACTCCGGCTGGGTTCTCAACATGGATCAGCTGTAAAGAATCACTGCCATTACCTGCTAAAACAGCTTGCTGCGAATTCTGTTCAAACTTAACCGGAACGCGAGAGGAAGGGTCATTTATTGGCATAATCTTGGTATATTGCGTATTTATTTCCATAATACGCCCTATCAAAAAACCCTTTGTTGTTAAGATAGCATCATTTTTACGAAGATCACCCAAGGTCGAGGTGGGGCTATAAAACACTGTTGTGTAGCCATCATAAACATGATGACTAATCCGAATGGTTGTAATGTCGTCAACCAGACCTACTTGCACATTTAAAGCTTCTCGCAAGTTCAAGTTTTCTTGAGCAATTTGACGATGGTTATCCCGATCACGAATCAATTTTTCGTTCTGCAACTTTAACTGTTCATTCTGCGCTAACATTTCTTCTTTTGTTATAAAATAGTCGTGCACAGACGCCGCCCAATTAAAAGGCAATGAAACCACATAGACAACTGGGCTAAATAAATTAGTCACGTATTGGCGAGCAGCCACAACCGGTTGATATTCTTGAATCTGCAGTAGAACAATAACTGTGGCGACCAAGATAATGCCACAGGATTTAGAAAGACGAGAAAAGAGGGACGTCAATCGAGAAGAGAAATGCCCTGAATCAGAAATAATGGTTGTACGATGATTTTGACTCGTCTTTAGCCCCACTACCGACAGCATTCTCATGAACGATTACTCACTCTATTAAAAACAATCTAAATTTATCATAATTTTATGTTTACATATTTTTTACACTTTAAACAGCGTAATAAATTAACATATATTCACCTTAATACATATTGACCAGGACACTTTGGAGAGCCCCCATCTCTTCTAGGGCTCGTCCTGTCCCGTTAACCACACAACCTAAAGGCGATTCGGCGAGAAAAACTGGCAAGCCAGTCGCCTTGGCAAGCACTTTATCTAAATTCTTCAACTGAGAGCCACCACCCGTCATCACAATACCGCGATCCACAATGTCAGCCGATAATTCAGGAGCTGTATTTTCTAGTGCCGTCTTAACCCCTTGAACAATAGCGGCAACGACCTCACTCAGGCTTTCTGCAACCTGCGTCTGGTTAATTTCGACTTCTAAAGGTACACCATTAAGCAGGCTACGCCCCTTAATAGACATTGTAATCGTATGGCTATTCGCATCAACCGTTGCTGAACCGATTTCTTTTTTAATTTTTTCAGCAGTACTTTCACCAATCAATAGGTTATGGGTGCGACGAATATAACTAATGATTGATTCATCCATTTTGTCACCACCAACGCGCACTGACGTCGCATAGACAATACCTCCCAGCGACAAAACAGCAACTTCAGTGGTCCCACCCCCAATATCCACGACCATGGAACCAGTGGGTTCGGTTACGGGCAATCCAGCGCCAATCGCGGCAGCCATCGGCTCTTCAATCAAGAAAACACGACGTCCCCCAGCGCTTTCAGCGGATTCTTGAATGGCACGCCGTTCAACGGCCGTGGAGCCGGACGGCACACAGATAATAATCTGAGGGGCCGCAAAACTCCGGCGATTGTGAACTTTGCGAATAAAGTGTTTAATCATTTCTTCGGCAACTTCAAAGTCTGCAATGACTCCATCCCTCAATGGGCGAATTGCCTGAATATTACCGGGTGTTCGCCCAACCATCAGCTTGGCTTCTTCACCGACAGCTAAGACTTGTTTTTTTCCTTTGGATGTTGCAATTGCAACCACGGATGGTTCATTAAGGACAATCCCTCGCCCTCGGACATAAACAAGCGTATTCGCCGTTCCTAAATCAATGGCCATATCTGCGGACAAAGCACCCATCAATCGTTGCAAAATTTTCATTTCCACCAACCCGACTCGTAAAAGATTAACATATTATCCCTAGTATGTTTTTAAGAGACTTTTACCCTCGGTTGCAAGTACTTTTATTGAGAATATTCTTGACAAAATTTCACCTTATTACATCTATCTCTTCTATTGCGTTATAATCTTAATATTGATAAGATATCTCAGAATAAAATTCTAAGGAAATTCCCCTTTATGACGAAACCTGATCTCACAGTTATCCTGGCGTCGCCTCGTGGTTTTTGTGCGGGCGTGGACCGAGCCATTTCGATTGTTGAAAAGGCTTTGGAAAAATATGGGGCTCCTGTTTACGTTCGCCATGAAATTGTTCACAACAAATTTGTTGTTGATTCACTGCGCGCAAAAGGCGCCATCTTTGTCAAGGAACTCGATGAAGTTCCCCCTGCTTCCCATGTTATTTTTTCTGCCCATGGCGTTCCTAAATCTGTCCCTGAGGCGGCTATAGCGGCGAATTTACAGTTCTTAGATGCCACGTGTCCCTTGGTGAGTAAAGTTCATAGGGAAGTGGAGCACCATTATAAGGCCGGCCACACCGTCTTATTGATCGGCCACCGTAACCACCCCGAAGTTATTGGCACCATGGGGCAAGTTCCCGAAGGCAGTGTCATTCTTATTGAAACTGAGGAAGATGCTCGTACAGTTACCATTGCCGATCCTGACAATTTGGCTTATGCAACGCAAACGACTTTGTCCGTGGATGAGGTTAAAAGCATTTTAGCCATATTGAAAGAGAGATTCTCAACCATTCAAGGACCCCGTAAAGAAGACATTTGTTATGCAACAACAAATCGTCAAGCAGCCATCAAAACAATTGCCCCGCAAGTTAACGCACTGATCGTGATTGGAGCCCCCAATTCTTCCAACTCAAACCGTCTAGTAGAAGCAGCGCGTTTAGCGGGCTGTTCTAAGGCCACCCTTTATCAGCGGGCTCAAGAAATTGATTGGGAGTGGCTCGCAGGTGTCACTCGTTTAGGTCTATCAGCTGGCGCCTCAGCCCCTGAAATTCTTGTTGATGAGCTTATTGACGCCTTAAAGGAAAAATTTAATGTAACTGTTGAAGAAATTCGGGTGATCGAAGAGAACATTGTCTTCCACTTACCTGCAAAATTACGCAAAGTTTAGTTTTTCATTTTCTTTAGCCTAAGAATCTGCTTATCTTAATAAAAATAAATCTGAGAGAACAATAATAAATGCAAGGATTAATAGGGATTGTCACCTTTTTAGGGTTTGCTTGGCTCATTAGTGAAAATCGATCGAAACTCGAACTTAAGCCGGTTCTGTCGGCCCTGGCCTTGCAAATTATCCTTGCTTTCTTCTTAATGCGATTTGATCTTATTCGCCATGGTTTTGGCAGTCTCAGTAATGTGGTTGAAACTTTAAAAATAGCCACGCAAGAAGGCACCCAGTTTGTATTTGGTTATATTGGCGGCGGGGAGATTCCCTTTGTTATGGATCCTTCCTCACAAAAAAATACCTTTATATTTGCCCTTCAAGCTCTTCCCATGATCATGGTGGTCAGCGCTCTTTCTATGCTTTTATTCTATTGGCGAGTTATGCCGATCATTGTTAAAGGGGCCTCTTGGTTTTTACAACGCACCTTGAATATTGGAGGGGCGCTAGGTGTCGCCGCAGGAGCCAAGGTTTTCCTAGGCAATATAGATGCACCGCTGTTAATTCGTCCCTATCTCAAGGATTTTACCCGTTCTGAAATGTTTGCCATGATGACGTGTGGGATGGCAACTACCTCAGCCACTGTTATGGCGCTTTATTCCTTTATTCTTAAGGATACTATTGATAATCCAATCGCACACATTCTGATGTGTTCTATTATTTCTATTCCAGCTGCCCTTGCTGTCGCCCGCCTTATGGTACCGCAAGGATCAAATCAAACGGATGGCCACCTAGTTATGCCTTACCGTTTTACTGGTTGGATGGATGCGGTCAGCAAAGGAACATCCGACGGCCTTAATATCTTTTTGAATGTTATCGCTATGTTGATCGTCGCCCTTGCTTTGGTTTATATAGCAAATACAATTTTAGGATTGTTACCATCAGTGGGGGGAAACCCTCTTTCCCTTCAGCGTCTCTTTGGCTACTTGTTTGCTCCTGTAACCTGGCTAATGGGGATCCCCTGGCATGAATCAGCCGCCGCCGGCGCCCTTTTAGGAACCAAAACCGTGGTCAATGAAGTGGTCGCCTTCAGTGATCTTGCCGCCTTACCAAAGGATACTTTATCACCGCGGACCTCCCTCATTATGACCTATGCTCTCTGTGGATTTGCTAACTTTTCAGCTTTAGGTATTGTCATTGGAGGCCTTGGCGCCATGGTTCCTGACCGGCGGGAGATGATTGTCAATTTAAGCTTAAAGTCTCTTATTTCCGGTACCATTGCCACGTGTCTCTCGGCAACACTAGCAGGACTTCTGCTTTAAAGAGCCCCTTCTTCTTTTGCTCTTTATCCCTCCATCAATAAATTGAATTATAAGCACAATGCCTATAATTCTCTCACCTCTACTAAGAATTAGATAGACCAAGAGTAAGTAGCTTGATGGCGGACCTTAGAGTCCAACCTTAATAATATTAAGGTTATTAAAATCATCTCCAAAAATTAATCCTTGCTTAACCTTTACTCTATTTAATCCTAACCAAGGTACTCCAAAATAAATATTTTTTCATTTATCCCTCCTTTTTTGTAATTTTAGATATTATTTTTTAATATTTTTATGTTTTAATTATAAATGTAGTGTGATTTTTTGAAATTAAATTCCAATACCAACGGGGGAGCCTATGAAAAAACTTCTAACCCTGAGCGTTTTGATCTATGCAATTTCTTTGCTGAATGTTATGGCCGTAGAGCCTAATACTTTTGACTCTCCGGAGTCTACCCCTCACAAAAATCTTCTTATGACGAGCATCCCCCCTCTCCTTTTGGAGAAGGTTCCCCAAGAGATTTTAAAGCAAGCCAATTTAACCCCAGAAGATTTGGCTCCTGTTAAAGCAGCAAAGTTAATAAGGCTTGGCCTTTGGATTCAAAGCTTGCCCGGTGAAACACTGGGCGCCCATTCCTCACTTCAGAAGAATGAATGGACACTTTCTTGTTTTTCTCAGGCATCAAACCATATTGAAGAAGCTCAACGCTCCTTACCAACCGCTGACTATTTTGTTGAGAAAATAAAAGATTTGCTTCCTCCGACCATAAAAGCTTACATCCCTGCTGAGATCATTATTTCTGCTGATATTACCCGACAAGATTCCCTAAATTCTCTTGCTTATAAATTAAACAAATTAGGCCGTACGATTCTTAATCTCGAGCAACACAAATTGGCACCCAATGCTCCTTTTCAGAAAACTTTAGCAGCTCATTGCTTTATGTATGCCGGGAAAAATATTGAAAACTGGCTACAGCAGCAAGGCTTTCAGCTGGCCACACATGCAGCAGACTTAGAGCAAGCAGCCACACTAGCTCAATCCTATTATCAATTAGCAGCCGATAATTTTAATGACCAAGCAGCTCAGATTATGAAGAAAAAAATCGAAAAATTAGAGCAAACCATTCAGGCGGCTAAATACCATCAATTATTTTCTGCCCTTAAAACAGGCTTTTCTAGTAACCAGGATCGACAATCGACTGCAGGATCTTCCCTTAAGCCTGTCTCAACCAATCCTGCCAATGACTTAAAAAAGAATGTTATTAAGGAGTTAAAATCCGTTAATCATCAATCATTTATAAAGCAAACACCCGGTGAAGATCGCATTAATTCTGTGCGGCATTTCTTTCCCCTTTCGGCTCAAAACCTTTCTAACGAAATCTTGGGCACAGTGGGACTGGCACCTCATGATTCCCCTTATAAAAGAGCCTTTAAGATTGTAAAGCTTGCCATGAATATTCGCTATACTGCCCCCCCTTCAGCGGAGAGAGACCAAATCCTCTCTGATTGTTACCGTTTAGCGGGCGATAATTTAATTGAAGCGATCAGACTTCAAAGAGAAAAAATGCAAACCCCTATTGCACCAGAATTGTTGATGGATACAGCCCTATCGGCAGCTCAATTTTATACTTGGGCCGCGCCCTATACGGTGACGGATAATTCCAGTCAGATTTCTCAGGCCGCACACGAGGCCTTCCACACAACAATTGAGGCGGTTATTAATATCCCTGAAGAAAATTATGATTGGCGGGTGATGGGGGATAAAACTTTACGTGAAGTCATTCTAATTAATCTTGCTAAGATTATTCACCTGTTTAAATCCTAGCAAATCCAGGCTGAACGTATTAAAGTAAGTCATGACTCATGACTTACTTTTACCTGTCGCTGATATTATTGTTAACCCCTACTTTATTATCTTTATTGGATTTATTGGTGGGCTATTAACGGGCTTGCTGGGTGTAGGGGGAGGTTTATTCATCACACCGACGTTAATTACACTGGGAATTCCACCCCTCGTTGCTGTTGCAAGCCAGGTAAATTCGATGATTGGGATGACATTAACCGGTTATCTTACTTATAAAAAGAATAATGATGTGGACTACCAATTAGGGTGGTCAATTATGTCAGGCGGTCTGATGGGTGCCGTGCTGGGCGTCGTTTTCCTAGAGTGGCTGGGTAATTCTGAATTCAGCAAACTGTTTATTACCTTAAGCTATGTTTGTATTATTAGTATTATGATGATCCTTCTCTTTCGTCAAAGCAGGAAGAATTTAGTTCAACACCAATCTATTAGCCACGATCGGAAACCAACTTCACCGACTTGGATTACAAAAGCCCCCTTTGTTCAATATTTTGCTCGGTCCCGCTTAACAGCGAGTCGTCTTATTTTATTGCTTGCTGGTGTTATTAATGGGTGGTTGATTGCTGTCCTTGGCGTCGGAAATGGAATTTTTATGATGCCGGTCTTGACTTATTTTATGGGAAGAATCAGTCCTGTAACCTATGGAACAACCCTACTCTCATCCGTGGTTATTACCATTATCTCAACGCTCGTTCATGCCTTAAACGGAGATTCAATTGACCTAGTCCTGGTCAGCTTTTTATTACTGGGGGGGCTTTTCGGTAGTTATTTGGGTGTCAGCTTTAGTTACAGAATTCCAAGGATTTATCTTGGTTTTGCCGGCTCTGCAGTCATGGCATTGATATTAACTCAGATAGGCCTAAAATATTTTTACCCAGCATTATTTATGACACTATCCGTTCGCCCACCCCAGGGGTTTGATAATCAATTCTATCACTGGATGCAGGAGTTTTCCTCCGTCTCTCCCTTGCTGTATGCTGTAACGGGCATCAGTCTCTCTATTATTTTATCGTATACTTTCCAACTCTTAAAATCTTCTAAAATTCTACAAAAGTCTTAATTGGCTCTGATGCTACCGTGTTAAATGTCAATGGATTTAGGATCCCATGGTTGTAAATTCTTAAGCATAGAATTGAGAATTGTTAAATGAATTAGTTCTGACTTAATCTGACACCAGGCTTGAAAAAAGTAAGGTTACCCATTTTGATAATTATGTCGAGTAACAATCAAAATATAAGAGGTAACCCTATGTATCATAGTAATGAA
>JAIBEV010000072.1 GCA_019459505.1 Candidatus Paracaedibacteraceae bacterium
GGTTGGTAGCTCTACAGGTGCTTTGAGTGTTCTCTTTCTAAACGCTCGTGACGCTGAAAATAACCTTTATGGGGCTGATAAACTGTATGAATTTTATCAACAACTGCACGATTCTCCAGCAGGCTGCCTTAGTATACTGGATCGATATTTTGGAAACAGGTGGCTGAGTGAAGCCTCTACTTCTTTATTGATTCCTGCTTATAATGTGGGGCAGAAATCGCCTTGGTTTTTTGATAGTGAGCATGCTAAACTTCCTTCCCAAAACTTTAAGATGCGGGATATTGCTTATGTGAGCCTGTTTTCTCCTTCTCCAGGAGGAATAGCGATTCAGAGCCAAAAAGAAGACCGAGAAGGAAACGAAGCGACAGATCATAGATTTCACAATGCTGAGATTACCCACTCGGATGTTACCTTTGAAGCCTTAATCAAGGCTTTAAAAGCTTATCTTGATTGTGATTTTTTCATAGCGTCGCTTGGAATAGGGGAAACGCCGCGAGCTTTTGGAGTAGGAGAGGGGTACAGCTTCGATACTGCCTTGGGGAGGACTACACAAGATCGCCATTTATCTCAGTTGAATGAATTAAGGAAAACATTCAAGCAAGAAAAAAGAAGGATAGATTATATCAGAATTCAATTAACCCTGGGAGCTTGTAGTACAAGCGATAAGAATGCTCTCCGTCAAGCTGGCCTATATGTTTCTAATCCTTCCGGGAGAGAATATACCGCCTTTCTAACAATCACCAAAGAACTGCTTAAAGCTTATCAAGAAAAAGCATTATTGCAACAAAGCATATTATCTCGATCTTTGTTAAAAGGTAAAGAAAGCTATAGTGATGCCAAACACCTTATAGTCAAAGTTTATAATATAGGTGATACTCCTTTAAAGCTTGAAGGGGTAAAAATGGTGAGGGGGACGGAAGAGGAAGATGGAATACCCGCTATAGGATCAATTATCCTTCCCCATAATAACCCAAATAATACGGCAAGGTTTATATTTAAACAAATTGATGATCTACTTGAAAAGATAAGATTAATTCCTTACGCAATTAATTGGCTTAGAAGAAAGGGTTTAGTTCCTGGTTGTGAGGCAATAATAACTTTTAATGGTAAAAGGGGTAAATTCATTTTAACTGCAAAGCAACCTTTTTGTTTGGCAGAAGCAGGATATCCAGAAGGTAGATATGAATATGAAAGAAAAAAAATAATCACTAATAAAAAAGATGGAGAGGGGAAGAGTACTTTAGGAAAACGCGACAAAAGAAATGGATTAATTGAATTTTATCTTAAAGAACCTAGATAGCAATACTGTTTTGAAGAAAACATTAATCAACCTCAGTAATGTTTATGTAACGACAAAAATACCGCCTGTAAGGGTCAGAAATTATGGCCGATTTTTGAGGTGACTAAGTCATCATAAAAAACTCGGCTCTGATGCTACCGTGTTAAATGTCAATGGATTTAGGATCCCATGGTTGTAAATTCGGTTTTGTCGCATGTGTTGCTAATATGAAGAATTGAGTTTACAATTCTGCAAAAAGGAGCACTAATGCTCACCATATCTCCCTCATTATTGCCTCACTTTAAAGGTTTTTGTTCATCCCCCTCTGTGATCATGCTCTTTGTCTATATGAAATGCCGATTTTCTCTGAGTTATCGGGATTTGGAGGAGATGATGATGATCCGGGGGGCTAAAATTGATCATGCAACCCTACAAAGATGGGTTAAGCGGTTTGTTTCACTAATTGACAAGCGCGTCCGCCAACGCAAGAAGCCGGTTCAGGGAAGCTGGCATATGGATGAAACGTACATCAAATTAAATGGAAAATGGGTTTATCTTTATAGAGCCGTAGATAAGGAAGGCAATACCATTGATTTTCTGCTTCGGGCCAAGAGAGATGCAGCAGCGGCAAAAGCCTTTTTTAGAAAGGCTTTTAAGGAAAATGGCAGACCTGACAAAGTTACAGTTGATAAGGGCGGGAGCAACAAGGCCGACCAAACTGATTGGGGCCCATGAGCACGAAAGTCATTTTGTATTCGATATCTGGTATGGGAATACTTCTGATATTCAACCAACCGTTATTACAGGAGACATGCATAGTGTAAATAAAGCCAACTTTGCCTTATTGCACTGGTTTGGTGGTGAGTTCAGACCTAGATTTACTAATCTCAAAAAAGAACTTGATAATGTTTATGGTTCCAAAGAGATGTCCTCTTATCAAAACGTTCTAATACAACCAGCTGGCCAATTGAATCGGCAGCTTATAATTGAGGAAAAAGATAATATAGACAGAGTGATTGCAACTTTAGCTTTAAAAGAAATGAACCAAAGTACTTTGGTGAGAAAGCTCTGTTCTTTGTCACCACATAATAATACGCGCAAAGCCATCTTTGAATTTAACAAACTCATTCGCAGTATTTACACATTAAAATGTATCTTGAATCCAAAGATATTATTGGATGTTCATCGTTCTCAAAACCGTCTTGAATCCTATCATACCTTGCGAGCTGCCATTGCAAAGGCTGGTGGAAGAAAAGCCTTGGTAGGACGTACCGATCTTGAAATTGAAATCAGTAATCAATGCGGTCGTCTTATCGCTGGGGCTATTATTTACTATAATGCGTCAATTCATTCATGTTTTCTTGACACATATTCCGGTAATCATAAAAAACTAAAAATTCTTAAAAAATCGTCGCCCGTTGCCTGGCAGCATATTCACTTTACTGGAAGATTCACATTCTATAGTAACAAAAAGCAGATTGATATTAATAAACTCATTGAAAATATTGATTTATAGAGATTACTTCTTTCAAAACAATCAATCTTTTATCCCGCCTCGGAAATTTCGAGGGTTTGGGCGTGGAAGGCCTATTTCGAACATCTGAATATCACAGCGTTTGTTCTTGCGAAAACCTCTTGCATAATCTAGCTGTATGGTAATGCCTTTTTTAAAGAAATTAAAGGAGAATTTGTATGCCCAAAATGCAAATTTTGAATAGAACGGAACAAGAACCCTTCGATAGCCCTCCCATATTTAGTAGCGAAGAATGAAAATACTTTTTTGATTTCCCCCAAGGTCTTTTAACCATAGCCAATCGTTTCAGATCATAAAATAGGATGAGGTCAGGTTTTCACCGTTAGTAACAGGACATATAAATATGTGGGGACACTACACATTTACTCTGTCACGGAAAGTCATGGAAGGAAGCCTGCGATCTATAAATGCTCTATCAGAACAGATCTTTATTCCTTAGCGTACGTTTCCGTCCCATTGGACTTCACACCCCTATACAGACATATGATGCCCTGTGAGAGTTACTACCTTGGTGAGGATTACCTAATTATCTGATTGTATAATGATTAGTATACGATCAGATAAACAGGGGAGCGGGAGCATTACCAGGGTATAAATACTCATTTGGTGACATGTTAGCACGCATAGTGATATAATTATAATGTCATTATAATTGTATTAACGTACATACATCACTGACAGGATCTCTATGATTGCACTACTTGAAGCAAATCGCTCTGAATTATTTCAGCGGCAGCACTGGTTACGGAATATTATTTCTGGAACGATTGTAGGTATCGTCGCACTCCCCTTGGCTATGGCTTTTGCTATTGCTTCGGGTGCAAAACCTGAACAAGGTCTTTATACAGCCATTATCGCTGGCTTTTTCGTTTCTGTCTTGGGAGGTAGCCGATTACAAATAGCCGGGCCAACTGGCGCTTTTATTGTGGTACTTGCCGGAATTACTTCCAAGCACGGCATTGAAGGATTACAGATTGCCACATTAATGGCAGGCTTCATTTTGCTGCTATTTGGTCTTGCCAAGATGGGTTCTATCATCAAGTTTATCCCTGAACCTGTAATTGTCGGTTTTACTGCGGGTATAGGGGTTACCATATGGGTTGGTCAATGGAAGGAATTTTTTGGCTTACCAAGTGTAACAGGAGAGCATTTTCACACTAAACTGCTTCATCTTCTGCAAGTGGTCCCACAAATGCATTCAATGACCACTGCGCTTGCTATCCTATCGCTTTTGATCGTTATCTATAGCCCAAAGATACCCGCCCTTAAACGAGTTCCTGGGCCTTTAGTTGCATTGGTTGTTGTTACGCCATTGCAGATGGTTTTTGATTTTGATGGAGTAAGGACGATTGGTACTGCCTTCGGTGGTATTCCGCAAGGTCTCCCAGCTTTTCAAGTGCCCTGTATTAGCTGGGCAAAAATCATTGAGCTGATAGGTCCCGCATTCACGATTGCGATGTTAGGCGCGATTGAATCACTTCTTTCCGCTGTAGTTGCTGATGGCATGGCAGGGACGCGCCACGATTCTAACCAGGAATTGATTGGGCAGGGCATTGCCAATATCGTAGCACCTTTATTCGGCGGTTTTGCTGCAACCGGAGCTATAGCACGCACTGCGACGAATATCAGGAATGGTGGTACCAGCCCTCTATCTGGTATTGTACATTCAATAGCTCTTGTGCTCATCCTTCTGCTCTTAGCTCCTTTAGCGTCACATATTCCTTTAGCTGTACTTGCTGCAATTTTATTTATAGTTGCTTGGAATATGAGTGAGGTGAAACACTTTGCCAAAATGATACATCGTGCACCTCGAGCAGATGTGGCTATTTTGCTGATCACGTTCAGCCTTACAGTATTTGCTGATCTGGTTGTTGCAGTCAATATCGGGGTTATTTTGTCTACCTTACACTTTTTGAGGCGTATGGCAGCCAGCGTTGAAGTCAGGCGGGTTATGCAGCATGAACTTGTACAAGAGCTTGCTCATAAGGAGATAGTTCAACTTCCTTCAGATGTCCTTGCGTTTTCCATTGACGGTCCGTTTTTCTTTGGGGCAGTCGAGAGTTTTGAACGAGCTTTGGCAATTACTCATGCCGATCCGCGCGTTCTTATTATCCGACTTGGATGGGTACCCTTCATTGACGTTACTGGGCTTCAAACTCTAGAAGAAGTCATTGGAAGCCTTCAAAAACGAGGGATTAGAGTAATGCTATCTGGAGCTAACGAACGTGTATCCGTGAAATTGATGAAAGCAGGCATTATTGAATTAGTCGGTAAGGAAAACAATTTTAAGGACTTCAGTATGGCAGTGGCTAACTGTAGCCAAGTGGGAATCTAGAATCTCAGTAATCCAGCAGCAGCAAATACCCAGAGTTATTCATTAGAGGAGATCATCAGATATACTGCCCCTAGTTTAGAAAAGAGTTGAAATAAAGGAGTGTTTTTGTTGAATTAAGCAAAAGGAAGACAAAAATGCAGCGACGACAATGGACAAGTGAGAAGAAGACCCTGATAGTTCTTTCAGGCTTAAAAGGCCAA
>JAIBEV010000100.1 GCA_019459505.1 Candidatus Paracaedibacteraceae bacterium
GGGTTCCGTTGCAAATTTTTGAGAAGTTGTTAGGTTAAGGATAAACTATTTGAATAGATGGTCCCTGTAATGAAATCTAAAGAGTTCAGATATCGCCATTTTCTTCCAGAAGTTATCTTGCAATGCTTGCGCTGGTACTTACGTTATCCCATCAGCTACCGTCAATTAGCAGAAATGATCAATGAAAGGGGGATAAAGGTTGACCATACGACCATTTACCGTTGGATTCAGCATTATGCTCCAGAATTTGAAAAAAGGATACGTTGGTATGCTCGCCCTTCAGCTTGGTCTTTAAGGGTGGATGAAACTTATATTAAAGTCAAAGGCCAATGGAAGTATCTCTATAGAGCAGTCGATAAATATGGGCGCACTGTTGATTTTATGCTAGCTCATACTCGGGACCTGGCCGCTGCTAAGCGATTCTTTAAAAAAATGCTGAAACAGTGCAGGGAGATGCCTTCATCTATTACCACAGATAAGCATTCTTCTTATCATACAACTATCGAAGAATTAAAAAAAGAAGGGCGTCTGGATGAACGCGTCAAGCATAGACAAGTCAAATATCTCAACAATATCATCGAACAGGATCATCGACGTATCAAGCGTCGTACCCGTCCCATGCTAGGATTTCAATCGTTTAAGACGGCTAACCGAACGCTTAAGGGAATTGAAGCTATGGCGATGATGATTAAAGAACAAACAATTTATCTAACAAAAAGCTTCCAAGATCAGGTTCGATTTTTCAATCGACTTTTTAACGTATACGCCTAAATTCTGTCCAGATTATATATGCTGCAACCTTAACTCAACCTTTTTCCAAATTTGCAACGGAACCTATTAAGGGGGTCTGTATATATTTTGCTTCCTTTGGGGTTATTTAAGACTTTTCCATTACATCGCACTACCTTAGAAAGATTTGACGTTAATTTATAGGGCCTTAAATCAATGGTAGCATTTAAGAGATTATCCTGATAAGAACAGGTTATATTAAACCAGTTTTCAAATATTAAAGTATCTGTATAAGAGGAAGGGCATTCAGATGGAATAGAAAAATAAGTGATACTCCGTTGATATAATTTATTTTTCTCCGTTATAGGATTACCGAGCCCATCTAGAAATTGTTGAGAATTTGTATCAAAAAAAGCTATCCGTATATGACGATTAAGCTGGACGGAGATAGGGGAAGTGGCGACTGAAGGAATAGGATCGGGATTTTGGCTACTTAGAGTAATAGGAAAATTCACAATATCTATATCGGCAATAATGACTGACAAACAAGGAGAGGACCAAAAAATCAACAAGGTCAACATCTTATACTTAAAATTTCCAAGAAGAGATCTCTTCATATTATTACTCTCCACGTTACTTGATTTTATGGTCCTAATTTAAAATTAATAAGCTATTTTGAATGTTTAAGATTGATATAGATTCTCTAGAGATGTTAGCAAAAATAACTATTTAATTAGTGTTATTATTCTTTAAAATTATTTAATTTTTTAGGAACATTAAATTTATATTTATTTTAATGTAATGATATACAGCAATCTTATATATGATAACCAAATTTTATGGTGAAGCGTTAATATCAGGTCCAAGCTTTAAAAAATCGCAAATGGCTGACCTTATTCAAGTTTTTTTACTCAAGGAAAAAAGCTTAAGCATTAGTCAAGAAAAGGTGGAATTCTATAGTAAATTTTATAGATTGAACCCCTAACAATATCCTCCATACTCTGCAAAGAATAGGGATGAGAAAACTCAGAGGAGAAAATATTATTGTGACAATATCGTGATAATTCTCCAAAAATTGTGATAGAAGAATTACTAGACCAGCATTATCTAGAGTGATTTGGTTATATGATGGTTTTATACTCTTAAAAAATGAGAAGAATTAAAAATGGTAGCCCAAGTTATTACGCAAGACTATGAAAAATTCTTAGAGGACCTAAAGAATCGTGTAGCCTTAAGCCGATATAAAGCGGCTCGAACTGTTAACAGAGAACTTATTCTTTTATATCACCACATAGGTCAGCAAATTCTTCAAAAACAGAGAGATCAAGGATGGGGTTCCAAGATCATTCAGAATTTGAGCAAAGATCTTTCCAAGGCTTTCCCTGAAATGAAAGGTTTCAGTGTTGCTAATCTCCATAATATGCGTCGATTTGCCGAGCTTTATCCTAATTCTGGATTTATCCAGCAGGTTGCTGGAGAATTGCCATGGTATCATCACGTTGTTTTAATGGAAAGATTGAAGGAGGAAGAAGCAAGAATCTTCTATATTCAAAATGCTATAGAATACGGCTGGTCAAGGGCAATTATGATTCATCAAATTGAACTTGGGTTGCACAAGCGCCAAGGAAAGGCTGTTACAAATTTTGATACTAAGTTAGCCTCACCCACATCAGATTTAGCTAATCAAACGCTAAAAGATCCTTATATTTTTGATTTTTTGAGTATAAGTAAAGAGGCACACGAAAGAGAGATAGAAAAAGGCCTGGTTAGCCATATAGAAAGATTTATTATGGAACTTGGCGGGGGGTTTGCTTTTGTAGGGAGGCAATATCATCTAACTGTTAGCCAGAAAGACTATTACATTGATCTTCTTTTTTATCATTTAAAGCTTCGTTGCTTTGTGGCAATTGAACTTAAAGCTGTTGAATTTGAACCTGAGCATGCGGGAAAAATGAACTTTTATCTCTCTGCAATTGACGATCTGTTAAAGCACCCGACTGATAATCCATCCATTGGGCTTATTTTATGTAAAACAAAAGATCAGGTTCTTGCAGAATACGCCCTTCGGGATATGAATAAGCCAATTGGCCTTGCTGAATATAGGCTGACCGAAGCCTTACCAGAAAATATTAAAACGGAGCTTCCTACAATAGAAGAGCTTGAGAAAGTCTTGTCCAAAGATTACTCGGAAAATTAAGATTCAGCTAAAGAGCGGAAATTGCGTTTCTCTCTTCTTACCGTTCAAATTGTTTCTGCTGATCCCTTTGAGGTTGGCGAATTTGCTCCTGTTGATGGAAGTTCGCTTGTTGATCTTTATAGATTTCTTGGATTCTCTCATTAAGCTTCAACTGTGCTGATCCAGCTATTTTCTCGAGTCCTCTAGGCATATCTTTTGTAATCCCGGCCATTTCACGGAAGAGGGTTTGTGCTTTTGTAGATGAATTTAGATCCATAGATTTGTCGTTAGTTTTAATCTGTTTATTAGCCATAAAGATCAGATCATTATTAAAACCATATTTTTGCCCTGGAGCCTTATCTTTATATTCCATCCAGAGATTTGCAGCGACGGAAACTCGTCGATTAATTTGATCTTGCGTCATTGATTGGTGCTGGGTTGCCAACTTTTGAATTTGCATAGCCATAAAGGTTGCTTTCTGCAAGGTTTCAGTTGGATTGTCGCTTATCCCTAAGGATTTATTGATTTCTTGTAAAGTCAGTTTTAGAGTAGAAATTGATTCTATGGTCTTATGATTAGCTTTTCCAAAAGAAGACTCCAATCTGTATTTTTTTAAAGTTTCTTGAACACTGGTTCTTTCTTGATTCGATAGAGAGTTATCCTTATTGTCAGAAACTTCTTTGATCAAATGGGTTTGATCGATTGGTTTAACAGATGATTCTTTGCCTGTCATAGCTTGGACAGGAGTTTTGATCTGATAAAACTTATCATTCTCGTAGAATTTATCTTTAAGTGAGGTCACGACAGTTGTGATCATATTAGCTATTTTATTTAGCTGTGTATTCTGATTCTGCGCAGTTTGAGAGAGCTGCTCAGCTGTCATAAATTCTAGCGACGAGATCTTGCGGGAATCCCGAGAAATTTGAGATACCAGATGAGTGAGTGATTTTGTCTCTTGAGTATTCACAAATACCTTTAAGTCTTTCGCCTGACGCGATAAGGCCACATAACTTAATTTCTGATTCGAGGATCTATCATGGAGAACATATATCTCATCAATCGTCTTTCCTTGAGATTTATAAATTGTACTCGCATAACCAAGCTTTAATCCTTGGTATTTTTCAGGATCAAATGTTACTTCTTTATCGCTATCCAATATAACGACACATGTTTTATCGTCTAAAGTTTTGATTGTTCCAAGAAGACCACTCTGCACGCCAATCTTCTTATCAGTCATAGTAAAGGCAACTCGATCTCCTGGAGAAAATACTTCCTTACCGCGCTGTGTTTGAACCTCGTAACCTTTAACGTCTATTTCACTTTTAACAAGTCGGATTTCTCGGACAGCTCTATTAAGAGCATCCACATCAATATTTTTATTAGCTAGAATCAATCGATTGTGATTGGGATTACTCTCATGATTTTTAGACCAGGCGTTAATAAGAGACGCCATTGATTCTTCTCGTGTATGCTTCCAATCAATAGCTTTTGCACGATCAAGGGCGAGTATGGCTTCTTTATAGGCCCCTTCCCCCAACTTCTCACTAACAGTCTTCTGCCACTCAATCTTTTGTCGACGGACCTCTTTTAGGACGGCACTACCATAAATATTAGACAGAGATTCAAACATTCCCCCCCGTTCGACAGAGGATAGCTGCTTGGAATCCCCAAATAGGACAACCTTAGATCCCTTACTTTTGGCTACATGAAGTAGCTCCACAAGGACGCTGTTACCTAACATTGCAGCTTCATCGACCATAAAGACACTATCCTTAAGGATGATCGTTTTTCCATTTTTTATATCGAAGAGAAATTTATGAACTGTTGAGGCTGACTCAAAACCATCTTTGATCATATCGCCAGCAACTAAATGAGTTGGAGCTAATCCTATGATCTTAACCCCAGATCTCTCATAGGATTCACGAATCGCATTCATCGTATAGGATTTCCCCGTCCCTGCCCTACCCTGAACAATGGCTAGCCCTTTAGTTCCATAGAGAACATGCTTTAAGGCTCTGTCTTGTTCAGCAGACAGTCCTTTCTCTTTTGATATATCTTCTTGGATGAACTTAGATTTACCTTCATTAACCTTAGCGGCAAATCTTAGAAGTCTTTCTTCTTCAGATCGAACTTCTTTCGTTGTGAATAAGCCCGTCTCAATTTGAGAGTTCTTCTCATAAAGCGAAACCATAGATTTATGGTTAAAGATCTTGTCCCGCAAGGTCTGTCTATCTTTTTCAGCAACAAACTTTATCAAAATGGCATCAACATCCTTTTCGCTAAAGACTGAAGATTTTTCTGTCAATTTTTGAATGATTGCTCCTGGGTTTCGAACAGCTTCTTCATTGGATTGTTTAAGCAAATCAGCTCTAGCAACGACTTCTGTTAAGTGACCCCGCATCCGAACGGGTCCCATATGGATCTGAGCGACAATGCCTGTCGATTCTACCTCTAAGTCATATCCCTTTTCCTTAAAATAAGAATTCTGGATTTGAGTCCATATGTCTCCTGGATTTTGCTCTTCCTTAATATACCCTTTGCGAATAGATGGATCTGTTTCTCGGGCTTTATGTGTGGCCAGGCTTTCTCCATCCTGGCTAAATCCACGTGTTGTAACAAGGATATGGGCATGCCAATTCTTTTCTCCATCATGGGGCGCATGGATGTCAATTTGAGCCGCCAGACCTTTTGACACAAATAAAGCGTCGGCATAACGACGACTTAATTCAATTCGATCTTCATGCGTAATAACTTTATCATCGGGTAAAGCTATGACAGATTCTTTTGCAACCTGACTATCTTTGCGTCGTTCCGCATGTTCTGCTGCATTCCATAAAGTGGAACTATCTTTGAATTTTTCCGAAACGCCTTCTGGTAACATAATTTCATGATGAGATAAATCAGATTTTGATTTCCAGTTAAAGACTTCGCCAGTTCTTTCACAGGTAACTTTTGACCTTTCATTATAGGCTGATTTTCGACAAGCGTTTCCCCCACTACTTCTCGATACATATTCGATTCTTGCAAACTGAATAGCCATTGATGATATACGGTTATGAAAACTGGATTTTAACCATATTTCTATAATATTAAAAACGCGCGTTGCTTGCAACGCATATTGCGTACTCCTAGATCGCTCTCGCTCTTATCCGTAATTTATGGATATTATTTTATTTGTTTATTTTTTTATAAACGCTACAATAATCTCATGAGTGAGGTTAGGAGCTGATAAATGGATAAACTCGAACAGAAGAAAAAACTCTTACAACAGAAAATGAATCGATTAAAAGAAAAAGAAGCTAAAGTCAAAATAGCTGAACGCAAACAACGGACACGTCGACTGATTGAGCTAGGGGGCCTCATTGAAAAAGCAGAACTTTCAGAGTTGCCAGTCACCCAACTTTTAGGAGCTTTGATTCAAATTAAAAATCAGTCTAAAAGTGAAGAAACTTTAAACCGCTGGAGTTTAGAAGGAGAAGCGGCCTTTAATAAAAATAAAGG
>JAIBEV010000127.1 GCA_019459505.1 Candidatus Paracaedibacteraceae bacterium
GTGTAGCCAATACAGTGAACTGTTTCATTGTGTATTGGTTTTTTCAAAATTTGAGAGGTTTCTCTGCATACTGGCTCCACTTCTGTACATTTTACAAAGATAACCTCTGGCCAGATCAAATGTTAGTCACAGTCATTGTATGGAGAGTGAATGTATTATGATAAAACTGGTAATGTCGCATCAATTTCGGATTTGTCTGAGTAAATAAATATTATTGTCAATATTAATTATCCTGTTTTTACGGAAAAACTCTTTTGACTAGGCATTTGTTGGGCATTGCAGAAATAAGTGTCTCTGTTTTATGGAAGTATTGCATTTGCAAAACAATATTCTTAGATGAAGTAGAAATTGCTGGATAAGTTTGTGTACAGTATTTGGTAAGTACAAGTTGTTTTTGGAAAGAAGCGTAGGTCAAATCAGTTATGACATTGATTGTTTATTGGAAAGAAGAGAATTAATTGGAGGAGGAGTCATCAGAGCTGTTGCTTTCTTCATGGCGCTGTTGACTGTCGCTGCTGTCGTCATGTTGTTTGCGCTTGTTTTGCCTTGAAGGAGTTGTTTTCGCTCGCTTGGGAGAGATCTCCTTCTTCTTGCTGCTGGGCCTCTTTCGCTTTGGGCTGGGGCTGACTGAGGGGGAATCGCCTTTGCGCTTGCTGGCAGAGGAGGAGGAAGAGGAGGATGATGAAGAGGTGGTGGCTTTGGTTTTCTCCTTGGCTCTGCTGGTGGAGTCTCTTTGCAAGAAGTCATCAGAATCTTGGTCTTCCTCGTCTTCGTTGCTGCTGATAGAGGCGCGGCGTGGTGTCTGGTGTGACAGAGATGGTGAGACAGTGGTGTTATAAATGCCGCGTACGCGTACGCGAACAATTAAGTGAATGAAATCACTGCATACACATACGCGACGATTTTTTGGTAACTAAATGACATGATGGGAGGTACCATTTTTTTGGTGTTGCTCTTTGAAACAACTGCAGGGAGGGAAGTCCTGCGTGAGACAGATGTTGATGGCTTGAAGGCCTTGCAGACACCGAGCCACCTGTTGATGCAGGATGTGCTGATCTTGAAGAGGATGGAGATGACGATGGTGTTGATGATCTTGTTTTCCGCTTCGGA
>JAIBEV010000097.1 GCA_019459505.1 Candidatus Paracaedibacteraceae bacterium
GAGGGTTTCCAAAAGTATCGTAATCTTTTCTCCATTAAGGGGGCATAGTGCTGCACCCAACGATAAAGGGTGGTATGATCAACATCAACTCCTCGCTCAATCATCATCTCTTCTAAATCACGATAACTGATGCCGTACTTAATCTGAAAGTTTCCCATACTTTTTGCAACACTGCCAGTAAAGCTTGAGAGATATCAAAGGAAATGAGCTGAGAAATCAGGGGGAGCAAACACTCTCTACAAGCATCAGCGCCTTATAGTTTATCTTTTAAAGCTATAACTCGCCCATAGGCCTCATTAATTCTATCTAATAAAATTCTCCCTTGCTCAACATCATCCTTCACAATATTAAACACATCAGTGGATATATGAGGATTAGGCTTAAAATTCGGTACATTTGGAGCTGCAGCAAGGTTGTTGGAGAATATCAATAGATCACAGGTAGCGTTAAAAGCAAGCTGAACAGATTCTTGTAAGGAGTAATGTTGTTGAATAGCTCCCATATGCATATCATCCGAAACCACTACTCCATTATATCCTTTTCTTCTTAAAAGGCTAGGGATCATGCGAGGAGATAATGTTGCTGGATAACCAAGAGAATCATAATTTTCATTAACTACATGTGCCGTCATCACCATATCAAGATACCCTAATTCATTAAGCTTTGCATAGGGAGTAAGTTCTTTTTCTGGAATGGCTGTTTTTGTAGTGTCCGTAAGGCCTTTATGGCTATCCTCCGTAGAATATCCGTGTCCTGGCCAATGCTTGGCTGCGGTAAGAACATGATGTTGACGATGAGCATCAATAAAAGCTGTACCATATTTTACAACTTTTTCAGGAATATTACCATAACTTCTACCCAATTTGCCAATAACAGGAGATGGGCTTTCAGAGTTATTTAAATCAACAATAGGGCCAAAATTTACGTTTATATAATATCTCTTAAGTTCTTCTGCCATACTACTATATAATATCTGAGCTTCTGAAGGAGAATAAGTACATACAATTTCTTCGGCTCGAGGCACTCCCACACTAAAACCTTTCTTTTGTGTTAATCGTTGAACAGCTCCCCCTTCTTGATCAATACAAATAAAGGCTTTAGGGTTAGCATTATAAAAAGACTTTGTTAATAAATATAACTGCTCAGGATTAACAATATTATGAGCATACAAAATAACGCCGCTAAGCGTATCATTTTGAAGTAACTTAATTATTTGTTGTGGATCTTCCATTTCTGGACTGGTTCCCTGAAACCCGACTATAATTAAATTGCCAACTTTTCTTTCTAAGGTAATATCTTTTTCCATAGAGTGTACACTTATACAAGTGCTCATTAAAAAAAATAAGGTAGTAAATTTAAAAAAGGATAGTTTTTTCATGATATATTTTTCCTTTAATTTGTTAAATATTTTAAAGCATGAATATTAAGCAAAGAAATTATAAGATTAAGTTATATATTTTTTTCTCTTCTCAAAAAGAAAGAATAAAGACGGGTTTGTTCAGGAAGGTAAAAGTCTATGTGTTTAAGACGCAATTATCCTATTTTAGATTTTATGCACCATAATGGAAGGGAGAACCAAGAAGTTTTTATATAAATTTGTCCCGACTAAATTCTCCTTTCTTCTTATAATACGAATTCTTGTGAAAGCTTAATCCCTTTTAAGGTGCCGTCCAGTTGTTTAGAGGGAAGAAGATAGACGTTCCTTCTGCCTTTCTTGTTAGGCATAATGGTGGTGTAACGCCACAATCTCATTAAAGAGATCTAGAGACTGGATAACCTTTTGTCGATACTCTTTGGTGCTCT
>JAIBEV010000150.1 GCA_019459505.1 Candidatus Paracaedibacteraceae bacterium
CTTCAAAAGTTATAATTGTTGCTATCATGAGAAAGCTACTTCATATATTTTTTGGAATCTTGAAAAGTAATAAATCTTTCAATCAAAATCTTGCTTTTCATAGTTGACAATAAAGACGGTATCTTTATGTAGATGGACCCATATTACAGATTCTCTAGCTTTCCGAATTAAATGCTTAATTGTTGATATAATCTTTAATTCTAACTCAGAATTTGAAGGGGATAGCTCTGTCATTAGAGGAAGTTTATGGCTCTGAGCCTAGTAATATAACGCTTGGAATTACAATAACGTGGGGGGAATTTGATTCTTTTAGAAAGAGTGTTTAAAATTTACATTCAGTTACTTTCATATTCGAAATCAGGTGCTAATGTAAGAAACAAATAGATTGAAAATTTTATTTTTATTTAAGCGGGTTAAATGATGTAACCCCTAAGTTATTATTCAACAATTTGACGGAGCCAATTAGATTAGGGTGCGTTATTTTTACTTGAAATATATTTTAAGTACCCATACGGTGTTAGCTGTGTAACCTCTTAAAACTATTAAGCTCAATAAAATGGCAAATTTAACAGCACTTGAGAAAAAGCAATTTGAGGATTTGTTTGGTATGGCCCGTGGTTTCGTCATAAGCTTTAGCGACGCTGCTTTTGCATGATTATTTATAACCACAACTAATATTGATATCTTTGAAGAGAAATACAACTATGCTAATGGTTCTAAAGCCAATAGGCTACGTGCTTTTTGGGACCGAGAATCCAATGCAGTAGTTGGAAAACTACTAAATAAAATGCTTCGCATTTGGAAATTTGAAAATGGCAATCCGTATCATAATAGAGCATATGACGCATGCCGTAGAACAGCTAATAAACTAGAAGAAGTTAAACCAGACTCAGATCTTACTGAAAAAAGCTTTTTGCAAAAGGATTTTGGATCCCCCTTATTTGATAAGTTACCTATTGAGGGGGCCATGATACCAATTATGCAGAGACGCTATAAAGAAGCTTATAACTGTTTAGTAGGAAATTCACCGTTAGCTGTAATTATTTTATGTGGTAGTATTCTTGAGGGGATTTTGTTAGGGATAGCGCTCAAGCAACCTTTAAAATTTACTCAATCCTCTGCTGCACCAAGAGATTCTAAAGAGAATAAGGTAAAGCCTTTAGAGAAATGGACGTTAGAGAACCTTATTAATGTGTCGTATAATATATCAATTCTAGGTAAAGATATTAGTAAGTTTAGTCACGCTCTACGAGATTTCAGAAATTACATACATCCATACCAACAGATGAGCTCACAATTTGACCCTGACAAGCACACAGCCAAGATCTGTTTTCAGGTTCTAGTTGCCGCGATTTATGATCTTAGCACAACGAAATTAGACTAGAATTAATAGGTTCATTTCTTGATATAGGGGGGATTTGAAGATCTCGGATCATCCAATTATGGCAGAATTAGAGGAAAGTGTTGACCATTTAAGGTATACCCTAAAGCAGCATAGCTTTACCCATTCAAATAATGCCACAATAGAGTACATTTTTTAGGCTTTGTGGCTTAAATCAGTTTTTAAAGTAAAGGCCGCCTCTGACTGCCTCATACAATAAAGCCGACTGGTAATTTTAAAGCGAAAAGTCTTAGTCTATCGAGTAAACACCTCTATATTATGCAAGCTTAAGAAGCTGGAGCAGTCCACCACTTGCACCTTTGCCTCGCCATAAACTGTCATATTCAACTGGAATATTCTCCTCTCTTTCTATTTTTGTATAAAGGTTTACAACTTCGTCGTACACCTTACCATTCAGCGAAAAATAAGGCCTGGTACCATATCTTGAGTACCATCCGCTTAAATCCTTCCACGCCCTAGCCTTTACACTGTCATGGGGAAGAGTTATGGCAAATAAGATAAATTTTAATGCTTCTAAGGGAGCTAACCCAGTCAGGGCAATAAGTGCTACTATTTGAATCTTAGGATGACTTTCTTCAAGTAGGAGACCTAATTCTTCTTTAACTTGTGGAGCCATGCCTTTTAATATATGAGTACAAAATTTTCTAACTTTACCATTGGAATCCTTTATTCCGACGAGATACGGGTTAGGAAATCTTGAGGGCTCATTTCTAGCTAAAGCTTGATAAGCTGCAAGCCTAACTTGCGCAATAGAGTGAGATAATAGTGTTTGTATGTCAGGCAAGTCCTCAGGGTGTACCACATCTAACCATCCTAATAAAAATTCTTGTTTATCTTGAGATGATGGTTTTCCAAAATTTGTTTTGTAGTAATTGCGAAACTCTTGTACTCCTAGAGTCTTCAGAACATAACGGCCATATTCTCTGATCTTCTTTGATCGATCAAACAGCGCTTTCTCAAATAAGAATTTATAATTGACCCCTTGCGTTTGAGGAATGGATTTCAATGCCGCATATCGTACACGAATAGAGCTATCTTGGCAGAATTCTTCTATATATACTGGAAACAGCCTATCAGACGATAAGTAGTTAAGAGCCAATTTTCTTACTTCAGGGTGTTTGTTCTGAAGATACATATCAAATATAGCCGGTTCCTTATCGCTTCCTTGTCCTGCTAAATTCCAGTAGAACAGATTCTCTTTTACGGATACATTTTCTAAATATAGGAAGATGACATTCCTGAATTTCGGTAATTTAATATAAGAACTAAGGTCTTCTTGTAAATCTACATAATCGGCTCGATGAGTATTTTTTAGCCATTCAATAAGAACATAATTCTTTATAAGGTCAATAGGGTGATATCTTTTAAGATTATTTTGAAAAGCTTTTAATGCGGCGTTGCGTATAACAGGGACCCAATCATTTAGCAGTATAAGTAGATAAGGTATGGTTTGTGGCGTATAGAGTTTTTCTAAAGATCCTAAGGCGGCTTCTCTGATATAGCCGTTAGCATTCATAGAGGCGATTCCTAAGAGATGGGCTTGAACATCTTCTGGAAAAGAAGAGACTTTCTTAAGATCTTCTTTTTTGAGAAGACTATTGTTGATATAAATATACCTACAGCTTTGTGAAAAGCTTAACCATGGTAATTTTTCATAATTTTGAACGATCAAATCGTGAATATTAAACGCAGCTATATACGCTACTACATCCTTTTCAGAAAATGCGAAGCTGTAGATTTCAGGAATCTGCCAGAGAGTTTTAGCCTTAATAAAGCGGCTCTCCTGAGAGGATTGGCAAGATGGAACCTTCTCAAAAGATCTGCATATTTTATAGAATGCGTTTTTTAATTTTTCCATTAACAGCATTAACGACCGTCCTTTCTCATAGGGGTAGTTTGGGGAAAGGGCAGAAATTAGGGGTTGGAGTATTCTTCTTTTAAAGAAAGTAATTCTTTTCTAACGTTAATAACATTTTTGTTTGAAAACTTGAGGTGTTCAACGATTTCACTAATGCTGCAACCATCTCGTATAAGTGCTGCGATGTTGCGTCTTAATACTTGATTTTTAGGTTTTCCTCTATATTTTCCAGATTCTTTAGCTTTAGCTATACCTTCTGACTGCCTTCGTCTACGATCCTCATAATCTTTTCTAGTGACCGTTGCTAAAATTTCCAACATCATGCTATTAATAGCAGTTAGCATCCGCTGTGTAAATTCGTCAGTATTTGTACGCATGAATTGGTGAGACGTTGATAGATTTAGGGCTACAATGATAATGCCTTTACCTGTAATCTGGTATTTTAGTAATTCCCAGTTTTGGGAATTGAGGCGGCTAATACGGTCGACTTGTTCTACCAGTAAAATATCAATCTGCTGAACAATTTCCAGCAGTCGAAATAACTCTGGACGTTTAAGTGTCGCTCCACTTTCATTTTCAACAAACCAACCACTAACAACTTGCGAGACATTTTTGGCAAATGATTCCAAAACCTGCTTAGCACGACAAGCGTCCTGTTCTCTCGTGCTGGCTCGTAAATATCCATAAATTCGATTCATGGTGTGCATTATAAATCATGTTGAAATAAATGTGTACTTTAAATTGTGTTAAAAACCTTTTTGATGTGTTTTTATCTCATGTTGATAAGGTGCACCGGGGCCGTCAAGTTGTTGGATATGGTCAAAGAATAGCGGGTAGACTTTTCTTTCTAGATAGACTGAGGGTGTTTCATAACAATTTGATTGAAGCAAATTAAGGATTCTGGAAGCTTGTCTCTATACTCTTGGGCCGGATAAACATAGCGTTTAACCTTTAGCAGATTGAGAAAAACTCCCATACTGGAAAGGAATCTTTGAGTCGATGAAGAGCTTTTAAACCCGCGCATCTGCTTTTCTTTCTCTCGAGTTGGTTGATGGGAATTTTCAGCTCTATTGTTTAATCGTTTATGACAGCGATGCTGCGATCTCTTGAGCAATAACCGATGAGCCTTCTTGTAACTCCTCAACTGATCTGTAATGATTACTCGAGGAGCGCTTCCTGTTCTTTTTAAGGCTTTCTTTAGAAATCGGATAGCTGACTTAGCATCTCGCCTTCTTTGTAGAAGAATTTTGATCTCTTCTCCTTGGCTATCAACAAGACGCCATAACCAGAAAACTTCCCCCTTGACCTTGACCCGCATCTCGTCAATATGCCACTTATCTCTAAAAGAGGTTCCCTTTTGTCTTCTGATAGCTTGCGCATAAAGAGGACCTAAAACCTTCACCCATAAACGAATAGCTTCATAAGTTACCTGCACTCCTCTTTCTAAGAGAAGTTCACTAATATCACGAAGGCTCAGTTTATAACGAAAATACAGACGGACCACATAACCAATAATAGCTTTAGGCAAGCGATAGCCTTTGTAACGTTCAGCCATTATAACTCCCCTTATAACCAAGATATTTCGGATGAACGAATTTTAGCTTAATCTTGGATCTCCATCAACTTGACGGCACCCTTTGCAGATTGGCGCTAGGCTCTCTACCTTCGCCTCAGAAAGATATAATTTCTTGAGATATTTATTCCTCATAAGAAATAAATATTGGCTTAATTAAAAAATTAATATTTAAGATGCTCAATACAACTCAGACTCTTTTTAGGATTGGTTTGCTAAATAGCGGCCTTAGAGATTGTTTTTATTTTCAAGGGCTAATTCTTTCAAACTAACTTTTTAAAAAAAGAAGCTTAATTCCTTTCTGTTCACATAAATCTCTAATATTTGGAAAGCCAAAAGATTCTACTTCATATCCTATAAGTGCAATAGAGTGAATTCTTGTCATCTTATTTAGCGCTAATAAAATTTTACTGTAATCAAATGCAGGAATCGGATCATAGAAGATTAAATCTTCTAAATTTGGCAGTTGTTCGAGGAGAGATTGAAGGCGATAGCTTAGCTGTTCTTTTCGGTTATAGTAAATTTGTGATTCCAATTCAGTCCAAGGTGTATGCTCCGGAAGGGTATTATACCATGGATCCTTACGGGCGATCTCTATTAAATTCTCGTATTGTTGATTTGCTTGCTTATAATCAACCAAGTTAATGGTTAATTTTTTTACCTTTAAACGGGATGCCTGATTAAAGAGCTTAATCAGTTCCCACGTGATCCATCCATCCTCTAGGACTAACCCTCGTAAATTTTCTCGAAAGTACTCTGTAATATGGCTTGGAATAAGGCTAAAAGGGTAATCATAAACTACGGCTCTTGAATCCATAAACTGTAATGCTTTAAGGCTTACTCGATTAAAAATATTATAAATTATGGCAGGGCATTGAGAAGTATGCTGATATTCAGGAAATGTAATTTTATTATTAAATTTTACTATGGCAAAATAATAGAGTTCTAGTAATTTTATAAAATAATAAGAAAATTTGTCATCTTCAAACAATTTCTCTGCAAAATTATAGGGAAATTTTCCTAATGTTACTTCTATAGCCTTATAATCTTTCTTTTTAATGGCAGAAACGGCTTCCTTTTCACAATAAGGAAAGCATATATCAGCTAAAGATTTTGCATTCTTAAGTTTTGAGGGCGAACAGTAAAAAGTAGAATCATTGCTTTCCATTGTTTGCGCATCTTTTGTAAGAATTAACAAAAGTAGTATCTTCACATAATGTTTCAACGCTTCCACTTTCCATTTAATCAGCTAAAATGCATTATACTTGAAATAAAGGGGAGGGTAAAGAAAGTCACCATCTTTTATTGTTTTTAGTTCCACCAGTTGACTCAGTTCCACCGATTATACTTAAAGTTATCAGGCTTTAGGAACCAGGAGGCGAAAGAACGTTATGGAGATAACTTAATGATCACTTAAATATTCAAGTTTATAATAAAGGTTATGTTAAATAAGAGTAGATTTTTCAGCTTTTTAGCTGTTGCATAGGAACTTTGTTAGGATCATGATAGAACGCAAATTTTAGAAGGATAGATAATTCTTGTTAATGTTTAATTTATAGCTAGCACTAAAGTACATAAAATTGATAACAGTGCCCTGTCCTAGAGATGAGGCTGATACATCTAATATGCTTTGCGGAGAATAACTATGAGAATATCCGCATTTTCTGCGGATATTAATGTTGCTATTGCGGAGAATGTTCCTTATAGTTTTATTTAGGGAGAGATAAAGGGTTCTCAATGTATATTCATGAATTAAAAGATTGGCCGATATTTCGATGGAATAAAGAATTTATTCTTGAGCGACTTATTCCTATACGTCATCAACAAGGCGTCCTTATAGGCAAAATGGAGTCTTTGGGGTTTAATCTTCGGAAAGAAGCGACACTTCAGACCCTCACTCAAGACGTAATTAAGTCCAGTGAAATTGAAGGTGAAATTCTAGATAGATCTTTAGTTCGGTCATCAATAGCTCGTCGATTGGGAATAGATATAGCTGGCATTGATAAAGTTGATCGAAATGTTGAAGGCGTTGTTGAGATGATGCTTGATGCAACCCAGAATTATCATGAACCTCTAAGCAAAGACCGACTTTTCGCTTGGCATGCTTCTCTTTTTCCTACCGGACACAGTGGACTATCAAAAATTACTGTAGGGCAATGGCGCAAAGGTCCTATGCAGGTTGTGTCAGGCTATATTGGTCAAGAGAAAGTTCATTTCGAGGCTCCTTCAGCTGAAAGAGTTGATCAGGAAATGGCTGTATTTTTAGATTGGTTTAATGGAACCTCAACAATAGATCCTATTATTAAGGCAGGCATATCACATTTATGGTTTGTTACAATTCATCCTTTTGATGATGGAAATGGGCGTATAGGACGGGCAATTATAGATTACATGCTCGCTCGTTCAGAGAACAGTCCCCAGCGTTTTTATAGCCTTTCTTCCCAAATTCAGCAGGAACGTAAAAGCTATTATAGAATTTTAGAGCAAATTCAAAAAGGAGATTTGGAAATAACTATATGGATAGAATGGTTCATTGATTGCCTAGGAAGAGCAATACAAGGAGCTAGCCACAGTCTAAGTACTATCTTATATAAAGCAGAATTCTGGCAAGCTATTAACACAGTACAATTAAATGAGCGTCAAAAAAAGATCATAAATCTTCTGTTAGATGGGTTTAAAGGCAAGTTAACTTCCTCAAAGCTGGCTAAGATTGTAAGGTGTTCTCAAGATACGGCCTACCGGGATATCCTCGAACTCCTTAATTCTGGAATCTTAATAAAAAACCCCGGAGGAGGCCGAAATACAAGTTATTCGCTTATTGAACACCCCCGCCCACTAAATAAATAGCAACTACTTAAAAGAGGGGCGTTAAAGGGGCTGTTATTTGCTATTCTTTGAGGTCAGGAAACTTCTTTTGACGCTTTTTATACTGTTGTTGAGCATGAGTTTTATGGTCCGCTAATACCTCTTCAACAGCATTTCCACGAAGATCATAGCGGTGAGTACTCTTTGCTAAGATTTCCTTGTAGTTAGACCAACGGGTATAAAATCCAAGGGCTTCTCGTATGTGCAAGCGTGAAAAAGCGAGGTTTTCTGGCAGTTCAGCAAAAATGTCTTTTTCAATCTTTAATTTTAAAGGCTTAGGATTTTCCTTACTGAAGCAGTGAGGGTAAGTCCTTAAAAGCCAATCGAATGCGGCCTGTCTGTTTTTATCTCGTTCTTTCTTAGCTTTTAATCTTAGATTTTGGTCCTTTTCCTTAGAATCCACTTTAGGCTTTGCAGGCGTTTCCTGTTGGTTAGCTTTAGGAGTTTTTTTATTTTCTTGGGGTGAGTGAGGTTGAGGAGGGTGTTGTCCCGTCTCAAAAAATGTTTTTAATTGAGCCACCTTATCCTGCGCTTGAGGGTTTTGCTGGGAGTTTAAGCTTAAGGTTGATTTGTTATGGATCATGTCTTTTTACTCTTTCATTCATCGGGAAGATATTATGGATTTTTTTTAGAGGGCTTCGATAAAGCAATCAGTTTTTCCTGGTCTTTGGAACCCATTTTAGGCCAAACTTTCAGCATGAACTCCCCATATTCAAGCTGTGTCTTTGTTAACTGGCTTAGGGGCGGCATAAAGTAATGGATAAAGCCGCCTCCAATGGCACCCCCAATTAAGGTGGATAGAAGAATAAGGATAA
>JAIBEV010000155.1 GCA_019459505.1 Candidatus Paracaedibacteraceae bacterium
ACTCAAATGGGAGAATTTTTATAGGAAAGTTGATCTAGAAGAAGCAGTTGGACTTATAACCGATAAAGGCGATCGATAAATAGCCCATGCGTTAGGGATTAAAGAGTCTGACGTCAGGAATCGGTTGACGAGTATGCTGCTTGTCTTAGGATTTATGGGCCATCTTGGGGTTGAGCAGATTAATACGATTGATGTTACCGGCATTACCGGGGTGTTCTTTACTGATAAATTATGCCATTTAGGCAACTAAGCACCCCAATCGAGGCGGAGGTAAGGTTATCCTCACTGACCTCTCACACAGGGTACATTTTTTAAAGAGGTAAAAATTTCTTGAATAAATTTTATTTTTATAACAACTTATGGTTGAGAAAATCGAATAAGGCGTATTGCTGATGAAGAAGATCCCAGCGAGCCTTTTTCAAGGCGTTTATTACGAGCATTTAGAAACCATAAATGGCGTAAGGTTTACCCCGCGAGAGATCGATATTATAGCGTGCCTTCTGAGTGGTAAGGCCTCGAAGACGGTGGCCTATTTCCTCTCCATTGAAGAAAAAACTGTTGAAACGCACAAATACAATATTATGCGTAAATTGGAGTGTAACTCCAAAGAAAGTATTATATCTTTTATAGAAAAATCTGACAAATTTTTGCTGATCAAGCGGCATTATCGAGGGTTGTTAATGCAAGCTGCTTTTGAAAAGTACCTTCAGGAGATTTTATGTTTAATAGAGATGAGAGATATAAGTTGCTCCCTTATTTATTGGAAGGGTGAAGAAGCTCAATCAACCTTTATTAGTAAACTGGCCACCTATCTAAAACGTGCGGGAATTAAAATATTCCTGGAGGCAAGAGAAAATTATAAATCCATTCATCATCTGGTTCACAAGATAGAGTCTTACCCCATCCATTATGTTCTCTATGTCCCTTCTTCCTCTCTGGTAAAGGCTCTTCAAGCCGATACAACACAAGAGGAATTAGAAATTCTTCCCTTCCTCCAGAAACACTCTCAAAACCCTGGCAGCGTTATTGTTCTTCTCCAAGATCAGAAGATGATTGAGAGCCTGCCTCAAGAAATTCAGGATATAGGATACCTGGACTGCACTAAGGAAGATAACGTCTATTTTTTATTTTTTAATCTCTTAGAAAGAATAGTACCGGATCTCTGCCTAGAAAAAATTATCACAGATTTTAAGAAACACTATGAAGCACTATATGGTTCTTTTGAAGAAAGCTTTTTTCAACGAGGAGCAGAAGGAAGGACATCATTTCAAGAAAAAAAGTCAGGAGATAATAAGGTTTCTGAGTTCTTGCCAAGCGAGAAAAGTCGCTTATTAGTCATGGGAGCCCTGTGCCTATGCTTGGTATGTTTTTTGTTTTTTATCTTTAAAGAAAATCACCCTTCTTCAATCCCCCAAGCTCATATGGGCAGAAAATTTCCCGCTATCCGCTCTGACTTACCTTTGCCGCAAGACAATATTCTTCTTGAGCGTTTAGACTTGATCACTCAGATAAAGGATCAGTTTAAAAAAGGACAACAGGATATTCAAACTCTAGCTCTGATTGGCATCGGAGGCTCTGGGAAAACAACAATTGCGCGTCGCTATGCTCGTCAGCAAGAAGGGTTAGTTTGGGAAATTAATGCCCAAACAAGAAGAAATTTAAAAGAGTCATTTGAAAGCTTAGCTTACCTTATGGCAAAGACAGAAGAAGAAAGAAAGATATTAAGGGAATTGAAAGATATTAAAGATTCAGAAGAGAGAGAAGAGAAAATCCTTTTATTTGTGAAGGAGAAACTAAAATCTTTATCTTCATGGATCTTGATCTTTGATAATGTTGAAAAGTTCTCAGATATTGAAAAGTATTATCCGTCGGACCCTAGTGTTTGGGGAAAAGGTAAACTTATAGTTATCACCCAGAATAGTAATATAGAGACTCATCATTCTATTCATCAAGCTATTTATGTCAAAGAACTAACGCCTGAAGAAAAACTGACTCTTTTCTGGAGAATCATCAATGCTGGCGATCATCAAAAGCTTACCGAGACTCAAAAGGAAAGGATACAAGTATTTTTAAATAATCTGCCTTCTTTTCCCTTGGATATCTCTGTTGCTGCCTACTATTTAAAAGCAACAAACATATCTTATGATGACTATATAAAGAATATCAGCGACTATAAGAACGACTTTGATTCTTTCCAAAATAATATCCTGAATGAGAGAGGGGGATATTCAAAAACGCGTTATAAAATCATTACCTTATCTTTAGAAAAAGTTATCAAGGAATCGAAAGATTTTGGAGAAATTCTACTATTTATGAGCCTTATAGACTCCCATAACATCCCCAAGGAATTATTAGATAAATTTAAAAATCCTGTCGTGGTTGATAATTTTATCTACCATTTAAAAAAATATTCCTTGGCCATGAATACTATGTCGTCTGTAGCATCCTCCCTTTCTTGCCTGACCCTTCATCGAAGCACCCAAAGGATAGCCTTAGCTTATTTAACCAAAGAACTCAAATTAGACAAGAGCAGTTCTTTACTAAAAGATATTGCGTCTGCCTTAGATAACTACATCGATAAAGCGCTGGATGAAGAAGATTTACAGCATATGAAACTGGCCGTCGGTCATGCTGAAATGTTTGTAAAACATACTCATTTGCTTCCTGACTTTATCAAGGGGTTAATAGAGAGCAAATTGGGATGTCTGTATTATTTTTTAAATGATCAAGGAAGAGCAAGAAACGCTATTAAGGCAGGCCTTACGCTCTTGGAAGCTGACCTCTCCCACTGTACCGAAGAGGACAAACTTAAAATTGCGCAGGCCTTTTTACATATTGGAAATATTTACACAGAGCTGAGTCGGTACGAAAAAGCTAAAAATTTATTGGAAAAGAGTATCGAAATTTATAATAAAGCATCTTTTAAAGATTCTCTTAAAGTTTCCTGGGGGCTTTCCCAGCTTGGCAATGCCTATCGACGGACAGGACACTATCTTAAAGCTAAAGATTTACTGGAGGTAAGTCTTACTCTTCAAACTCAAGATCCCTTAAAAAACCAGGGGAAGATCGCTAGAACTCTGGCCTGCTTAGGAAGTGTTTATCGAGGATTAGGGGATTACAAGAAGTCAATAGAGCTTCTTAAAGAAAGCTTGAACCTTTATCAGAAATATTTTCCTGAGGATCATTTTAGAATTGGTTGGGTTTTATGCCATTTAGGGAATATTTACAGAAACTTAGGAGATAATGAAAAATCGATTAAGGCGCTTGAAGAGGGGTTAAAAATCTACAGGAAACATTTTTCTGAAAACCATATCAATATTGGCTGGATGCAGGTTTATTTAGGAAAGGCATACAGAGGGGTGGGGAACCATGAAAAAGCCAAGCATTTCCTAGAAGAAGGGTTAAGGGTGTATGAGAAGCATTTTAAAGAAGGTCATGAGAGGATTGGCCGTATTTTATTCCATTTAGGAAATGTTTATAGAGATTTAGGGGAGGATGAGAACTCGACAAAGTCATTTGAAAGGGCTCTGGCAATCTATGAGAATATTCAAGGCAAAGGGGAAATTGAAATGGCTCACCTTTTCAGGAATATGGGGAGTATTCATCTTTTAGAGAACCGATTAGAAGAAGCAGAACGGTTAATCTCTAAATCTTTAGGAATCCTCAAGCGGCATAACCATCCTGACACCTATATAGCCTTAGAAAGTTTAGCAAGAATTTTGCTGATAAAAGCTCAGCAGGCCGCCAAACAAGGCAATAACATCCAATCAAAAGTCTTAGGAGATCAAGCAATTGATCATTTGACTCAAGCCTTAAAGGCAATGGAAGGTCATTTCCCGGAAGATTCTGCTCATATCCAAAAAATACGATCTACAATTAAAAGGATCGAGGACAAAGAAAAAGCCTTAATAAATTAAGGAATCATAGAAATAATTGGGAGGATTTTTGTCAATGATAAAGA
>JAIBEV010000033.1 GCA_019459505.1 Candidatus Paracaedibacteraceae bacterium
CCGCTTGCCGAGCCCAGTTAAAAGCTTGGAGATAATCAGGCTCTGACAAAAGAGGGGACTTCTGCGGCCACAAAGCCCGATAATAGGTTGAGAGGATCATCTGGGAATGAGCATGGTCGGCCTCTGCAGCCCGCTCATAAAACTTGAGGGCTTCAGTATAATTTTCTTGCTTTTGATAAATCTTAGCTAGGCCATAGGCGCCAAGAGGATGCTTTAACTTGTCTGCTTTTTTAAAGGATTCCATTGTCTTATGGGCTTTAGCAGGCTCTGACATCGTCATCAAAGGGGAGGAGTAAAGAAAGCCCAAATGCACCAGAGCGGTAGAATGTGTTCGAGCTTGCTTTTCAACCTCTTTTAAAACTTTTTGCGGCCAACCAATGAAAGCAAGGGCAGTGTTAAAGCGAATGTGGTCATAAAAAGTACTAATTTCCGCTGCTGTAAAAGAATGATCTAAGGGGAGAAAAAGGTGGTCTAGGGTCATATTATACTTAAGAGCCTTCCCCAGCCCTTCTAAGGCACCTTGAGGTAAAACGGCACTGGTTAAATACACCTGTCTTACGGATTCATTCAACCGCAAGGCTTCACATAAGGCTTTAAAGGCAGGAACTGTAAAACGGCAACTGGACAGATTGACTTCATAGATACTTTGGGTGGCGGCAATGCCTTCTAAAAGACGAATACTTTTAGGAGTTTCAAAGGAAGTACTAGAAAGGTCAAGTACACGGCCATGCTGATTGTTCGATAAACGCTGGTAGATTTCTTCTTCACTTAAAAAACGCACCGCCCGGTTATCTTCACTCGGCTCCATACCGGTTGCTTTTAAGATCTCCAGTTGGCGATCTAAATGGTGAAGGTTTTGCTCAAATTGAGTGACTTGCTGGTCTGTCAAAGGGACAGTCGGCTCGATGCCGATGACGCTCAGCTGCCGTGCTCTGTTGGAAGAGGAGGTGTCTGCCGGAAAGGCTTGTCCCTCTGATTCTTGCTTAGGGACCTGCGAATGGAGGGACCCCCGCGTTTGGAAAGGCATAAAACTTCTTAAGGCTCCCATAACTTGAGACAAGTTGGAGCTTGCCTTGGCAGGCGTGGAAGAGGCCTCATCTTTTTCCATACTATAACTACAGCTCAGAAGGGTATGCCCTAAAGCTAAGATAGAAACACTTCTGGTTAATGTGGTTTTCATCATAATTTTGTCCTTTCCATTTCTCTTATAGTTATCTAACTTAACTACTTATTTTTCACCATAGTTTGTCGTAAATATGAATTTAAACAATTTTTAACTACTGCTTTCTTGGTCAGTTAGAGGGTCTAAAAGCATTTTCAAAAGCAAGGGATAAACCTTAAATAGGTCTGCCTGGCTTACATAAATAAAATTCCGAATTTTAGCATGATCCTTAAATTTCTCAAATAAACTTAAATCAGTACTTGAATTGTCACCTATGCCTAAAAGAATTTTAGGGAGAATATCATATTTTGAGGTTTTTCTTATATAATTATAATAATTATTAAATATTTCTATCGTACGCTCTACAGCTTCAGTAGAGTTAAAAAAGAAAATAATTGCATTACTTCCCCTAAAATATAATGAACTTAAACTAACAAAGCGTTCCTGCTCAGGTAGCATACAGAATTGGAATTTATGCTCAAAATAGGAGCCATTAATAAAATGACTAATTTCTTTCTTATCATCATTATTAGTTAAAGTATCTTTTAAAAAAGCAAATGAATTTCCGTAGTAGCCAATTAGTATTATTTTAAAATAAAAATTAGATTTATGCTGAGCAAGTCGTACATAATTATTTGTTAGGTGTTTATTAAGATAACTGTCTTCTATAAAATTCTTCCACTGTCTATTAACAGAGATAAGAGCTACAATATTATTCTTAGGAAGAAATGAACAGATACGTAACAGGACTTTATTAGGCAGCGCACTAAAGCTTGGAAATTTTAGAAAATTCTTGTAAGCAGGTAACCTTACCCTTAGATTGTATGTCTGATCATAAAGCCTTTTTACTTCTGATAAAGTCAGATTATTATCTTTTTGAAAATCTACTTGCTTTAGGTTAGGAGTGATTAGCCTAAGTTTTTTTAGCTGTGGGCATAAGGCAGCTTGTAAATTTTCTAGGGCAGGAGAGTGTATTTTTAAATAACTTAGCTTTCTTGTTCTATTGGCCCATAATTGCTTAAGCTGAGGAGTTTCTAGATCAATGGCTTCTAGAGCGCTGCAATCATTCAAATTAAGGTAAGTGAGTTGCTTAAATACGATAGGATAATAATTCAAATAATTTGCCTCAGCAACCCACCGGAGCCCGGTTGTCCCTGATAGGTTCAATTCTTCTAAGCCTGGATTAGTTTGGGCTAATTGAGATAAGAATCCCTGAGTGATATTGGCACAGCCTCTTAGATCAAGATGGACAAGCTGCCCTTGTAAAAAGCTTGTTTGCAAGATGGTGTCTGTTAAGGCTAAACAGTTCTTGAAGCTAAGATGGTTCAATCCTGCTCCATAAGGAATCAACTGGTTAAGGAGCTGGCGTTGTTTACTTAAAGGATGGGGAGCAAAGTCAAAGTTCTTTAAGAATTGCTCTCGGGCATAATTGCTTTTCAGGTGCTCGAGTGATAAGCCAGACTGCCCCTTTTGCTTAATTAAGCTGTTGAGCTCTTGTAAGGCTTGGAGGGGCCCCAAGCTTTTGCCTTGGCGGATGGACTCCAGAATTGATTCCTGGAGGGGGATATTCTGAGAGGCTAGAATCGAGCCGCTTGGCGTCAAGGTCGACCAGCTGTTGCCTTTCTGACGGTAAAAGGGACCATCTACCCAGACAAAGCGATCGAGGGTCTGGCCTGCTTGAGAAAAACGTTCAAAGGCTTCTCGGTAACGGTTGGCTAACCGCGGCTCTAGCTTGCTCAACAGCTGCATCGGGGTAAGGGTAGAGGTATTTTGAGCTAAATAGTCTTGTAGGCGTTCCCATTTGCTATAGAGCTGACTAATCATCTCCTTTTGGAAAGGAATGCCAATAAAGCATTCTTTATTCTTAAAGATCTTCCAGACTTCTACAGACTCTGGATACAGACACTGATATTGCTTACTCAAGATCTGCATGCTGCTAATCCATTCTTTCATGAGAGTTAGAGGATCTTGCTTGAGGAAAGCTTGGCGGGTTTTATGGGGGATGGGTTGGTGCATCAGATCCAAGCAGTAAAGAACGGTTTTCACTTGGACAACGATTTCTGGTTTCTTGAATAAGCCTGCCGGCTCTGGCTTAGGCTTGACAAAGGCTGAGACCAACCCTTGGTCATTGTCTGGAGAGGATAGGCGATACATCTGCGGATTGCTTGGAAGAGGCTCAACAATATAATTAGCCGGCTTCCCATCTTCCGGATTAATTAACATCGCCATGAGAATCAGATTGGTGGTGGAGATAGGATCTAAGTGATCTAGCTGTTGAGGATGGTTGGTTAAGACTGCTTGCAAAGTCTGACCCGGGATTGCTTGAGAGATCCAGGCCGGCCGTCCATCCGGAAAGCGGACCAATTCCCCATGCGGGGCGCCAAAGCCAATCACCTGTCGGGTCAGCTCACCAATGGTTTCTTCCAACCCCACTAAAGCTGGATAGAACTTAATAAAGGCTTTGCGACCCTTGTCCTCGACCCAATAGACCTCTCGAGGTTCTTGGGTGACTTGATGGGTGGGATCGGATAACTGAGCAAAGAGCTCCTTTGTTAACGAGCGACGTTCACCACTGGCTCCTTCAATAAATAGGGTATGCTTGGAAGAGGTTACTGGGAACAGCTCCTCGAGCGTGACGATCCAGCCAATCCTCGCATTGGCGCGCTCGAGCTTGGTAAAGGCTTGCCAGAAAGCAGTGGGTAGGTTCTTTGCCTTGAGGGCTTGATAAAGGTGTCGGTTAAAAGTCATTTGCCAGGCGCTCGCTTCAATAAGACTGATAACAGTCTCACTCTTTCCTGTCTTGAGAAGGATCTCAAAGGCATAATCAAGCGGCGTTTTGTGAGCGTCTAGTTGGTCAAGTCGGTTCAGCCCTTGAGGGTCTCGCTTTAAGAGAAAGGCAAAAGCAGCCGTTGATAACGCTGTCTCTTCTTGGCTGACGAGATGCCAGACATTTGACGGAAGGCGAGGTAAGAACTCATCCTTATAGCCGTTAAAGTGATGCAAGGTTAAGTTTAAAATGTCAGCCATGGCTCCTTTAAGCGGATAAGAGTCAAGCGACTGAAAGAAGCTTTTGATACAAGAGATTAACTCTTGATTCATGGCCGGGACACGGCTAGAGCTCGCTTGAGTCCAAGCCTCATGCTTGGCATCAAGATTGAGGACTTTTTCTATGGTCTTAGATATTATTAGGGGTTGAGCAGGTGGAGGTTCTTCATACTTTTTCTCATATCCATCATAGATGACCTTCATAGCTTTTCGAGCATCATTGAGGTAGTGTTTTCTAAGCTCCTGGTAATATTTAGCAACGGTTGGATTCATCCCATACAGAAGATGATCACCAAGACTAGCTGGATGGTCTTTCAGGTTAGTTTGGAGAGCAATCATCTGGCCTACAATCTGTTTTACTACGCCAGTAGGAAGGTGAATCGGCAAGCCAAGTGCCTCAAGATGAGTTTGCGTAAAAACACCTTGATGGATCAGTGCTTCATAGCGCTGATTTTGATCCTGCAGATATCCGAGCCACTGCAGAACAACTTTCGTTGGGTTGAGAGAGGTAAATGCTTTGATCACTTCATCCGCTAAAGGATTCTCCATCAACGGTTTTAAAAGGTACAAGATACAATTAATGCTTGAATAAAGAGAGTCCATACTTTTATACAGAGCTGGATAAAACAGCTTATCGTTATCAATACCAATGACAAAAGACTTGCCGGCTTGAGTCAGGACAGCATAGTTATCAGCTTTCGCATCACCGGGACAGGTTAAAAGAGCAAAGAGCAGCTGCCAGCTGAGGTTAATTGGATCACCCGTAAAGCCAGGATTCTCTTCTAAGACTTCATCTAAGTTTTTATCTCCAATGGTTTGGGTAGCTTGCAGGAAGAAGCTGTGGTCTTTGGGTTTGACATACTGGTGCCACCCGCCTTCGCTCAAGTGAAGCTGGGCTAAGGCCTCATCCAAGCTCTTTCCTTGGCCTTTAGCTCGCGTGAGCTCCACCGGAAAGTTTTCTGTCGGATCAAGTAACGATACGCCCTCAAGGCATAACAAAGTTGAGGGGGTGATTAGGGTCTCAGCCGTGAGAGCTTTGGCAAAAGCATAAGCCATATATTCTAAACCGGGCCGGGATTCATCTAACGCATTATCCAACGCTTTAAAGTGAACACCGTTAAGAGAGCGCACGGCCCGCATGCCGGTTTTATTTTGTTTTTGCACAAAGCCGTATTCATCCTTGGAGATCATAGCCCGCGCGGTTGCTTGGGAGATTCGGTATCGACCTTTAGGCTTCTCTCCTTTAAGAAAGGCTTTAGGGGAGAGGAGAGAATCCTTCTCTTTTGAAGCAGCAGTACATAAACAAGTGATAAATTTATTATAAAAGAGTTTAAGCTCTTCTAATTCCTCCCTTAAAGCCTTTAGCTCTGTAAATTCATTGAGGAGCTTATTGATTTCTTGGAAGAGCATGTGAAAGGCGCTAAATACTCTATGCTTTTCTGAAAGATCTTCACCATATATAATTCTCTCACTTTCCCCTGGTCCATACAGAAGAAGTGATTCTGGGCTTTTAAGCTTAGGCAGAAGAGTCTCTAGGTTTTTCTGCAGATCAGGATCTTGGCAGGTAGGGATAAACTGCTCTAGGCTTTTCTTCACATGGTAAGGCCAGTCATACTCGGCTTGGGTGACCTGAATAATCTTATCAAA
>JAIBEV010000058.1 GCA_019459505.1 Candidatus Paracaedibacteraceae bacterium
GAGCGGATTCGTCACCTCAAGTCGGACCATCCTTTTTGGGGATATCGCCGCGGTTGGGCCCAAATGACATATGTAGATTAGTTAAAGATCAGCAAGCACCGGGTTGAACGACTGATGAAACAGCATAACCTACAGGTAAAGAAAAACTTAAAACTCAAAGCTGTCCGTCGATCAGATACCAAAAAACCAAGACCAACTCATCCCCATCAATGGTGGGGAATTGATATGACCAAAGTCATGGTTGAAGGGTTTGGCTGGGTGTATGTGGTTATTGTTATTGATTGGTATACTAAAAAAGTCGTTGGTCACTATGCTGGGTTACAATCTAAAGCCTGGCATTGGCTGATTGCCCTCAATAAGGCCGTTAACCGTCAATTTCCCGAGGGGGCTCGAGAATATAATCTGCAATTGATGTCTGATAATGGTTGTCAACCGACATCGACAAGCTTTATTGTCAATGGTAAATGAAAACTCCCCCACTTTGGCAATCGAAAATTCCCCCATTAAGATTAAAAAAATTTACTTTGACCTAGGCCTAGAAACTAAGCCTGCTTTGAGTTTTTCTTTGAGCCTATAACTATCTCCTTTAATGCTAATACTTACTGAATGATGAAGGAGCCTATCCAATATAGCTGTTGCAAGCACTTGATCTCCAAATATATCTCCCCAATGGCTATATGTTTGATTAGAAGTCAAGATGAGAGCCCCTTTTTCATAGCGCCTGGCTATCAATTGGAAAAATAGGCTGGCTCCATGGCGATCAAGAGGCAAGTATCCAATCTCATCAATAATCAGAAGTTTTGGTTGGCATAAGATCCTTAACCTTTCTTCCAATTTGTTTTCACTGTGAGCTTTGGCAAGGCTTGCCAGAAGGCCTTGTGTACTTACAAATAGAGTACGGTATCCTTGTACGTTAAGAATGAGCCACTAATGTGATAGCTTAGCGTTGGCGGTGGGGAAAGATGAGCATGTCGGTATCCTTTGGCTTAGAGCCAGATATAAAGATTTTGTCTCTTTCCCCTAATGTTTATAACTGAGCAATATCTTAGGAATCCTTAAGGCTATCCAGTGTTTACAAGGTAAGTTAAAAACATTGATAACAATTTTTTGAAAGAGTCATCATGAAAACAATAAACATCGGGATCGATATTTCCAAGAGTAAATTTGATGCAGCTTATCAGAAGGAAGATCAGAAATGGCAACGCGGAACTTTTGATAATACGGGTGAAGGATTCGAGGCTTTTCTCAAATGGCTTGGAAAAAAGGATATAGAAATCTGCCATGTTGTTATGGAAGCCACAGGTCGTTATGGAGAAGACTTAGCAAATTTTCTTTATGTGTCTGATTGTAAAGTCAGCATCGTGAATCCAGCACAAATTAAGTATTATGGTCGTAGTCTTTTAAGGAGAACAAAGACGGATAAAGTTGATAGTCAACTCATTGCTGAATTTGCCCAACGACACGAACTGCCTTTCTGGAGGCCTTTATCTCCTAATCTTCAATCTTTGAAAGATCAGGTTCGCTGCCTGGAAGCATTCAAAAGAGATGAGGCCCAAACAAGTAATCGCCTCAAAAGCGCTAAAGATAACGTGGTGAAAAAAATGTTGGAAGAACGCCTAAGGCACATTCAAGAACAAAGAGAAGAATTAGCTTTGGCCATTAGAACTCTTGCGCATGCTGATTCCGTTATTGCTGCTCAAACACATCTTTTAATGAGCATCCCAGGTATTGGAGAAACAACAGCCCTAAGCTTATTGGGAGAGCTGCCAGATTTATCAACTTTTAAATGTGCTAAGCAATTAGCTGCTTTTGCAGGACTCAATCCTAGTATTGTGACTTCTGGAACTTCTGTTAACCGAAAAGGAAAAATTTCAAAAACTGGGAATAAAATATTACGCAAAACTCTTTTCTTTCCAGCAATGGCACTCATGCGTATTGATTCTTCCTTAAAACATTTTGTTGAGAGATTACGTAAAAAAGGCAAGAGAGGGAAGGTCATTTTGACCGCCGTCATGAGAAAACTTATGCATATTATCTTTGGAATCTTGAAAACTCAAAAAGCATTTCAGGAGCAATAAAAATATTTATATAAATCATGCTTGACGAACAACGCAATATCTTTCTTGATCGCCTCAATTCCCAAGGCAATGGCTAAGTGAGTTTTTCCAACCCCCGGTGGCCCTAAGAAAATCAAATTCTCCCCATTGCCAACCCAACGACATTTACAAAGGTCTTTAATTTGTCCCTCATTAAGGGAGGTTTGATAACTAAAATCAAAGCTTTCCAGGGTTTTAATATACGGGAACTTTGCTAGTTTTATACTTAAGTCACACCGCTTTTCCTGTTTACTAGCCAGCTCTTCCTGACATAATTTGAGCAAAAAATCATCATAAGACCATTGATGGCGCGCTGCTTCTTGCAGCCACATATCGAGCTGGTCTGCAATACGGCTCAACTTGAGTTCTTTCAGTTTTTCTTCCAACATGGATTACCTCAATGTTTTAAAAGAGAGTGAGACGACATAAGGCAAATACTGTCATAAATAGCTAAATCCCGTGTTTCAACCTCTACCTCAGTTTGCCAATAAGAATCATGCTGCGGCAGTTTCTGCTGCTTGCTATGCCCCCTATGCAACAAACCTGCGTAATGTTGCTGGCAGATTGAAACTTGGTGTTTACCCTGGACCATTTCATGCATTGCAATGATCTTTCCTTGGGTGCTAATCAAAAGCTGATTTTGAGAGATCCTCAAATCAACACAATGGCCAACATATAGCCAGGGAACAGAATAACGGTTGCCAGCAAAACTCACCATAGAATCTTGACTCACTTTGCGTTGAATGGCAGGTATATAGACATAATAAGGTTGGATTCGATTGATTAAAAGAAGCTTTTCTTCACAGAACCGTTGAGAAGGGCGTTGATGAGTTGTCCCATGAAGACGTTCATCAGCCACTTCTACAATCCATTTCTCAATCTCACAGTTTAAGTGTGTTAAATTTTTAAATCGTCGGCCAGGAAGGAAATTACGCTTCACATATTTAACGCCTGACTCAATCTTACCCTTGGTCTGCGGTCGGTAAGGACGACAAAAACGAGCCTCAAATCCGTAATGCTCTGTAAAATCTTTAAAAGCTGAGTTCAGAAGTAATTCACCTGTTTGGGGGTTATGGATAGTTATCATTGTCTTGGCATTATCATAGAGAATCTCTCTTGTCAGACCGCCAAACCATTGGAAAGCTGCTTCGTGACCACTGACCAAATTAGCAAATTTTTCATCTAAAAAAGCTTTTACGTAAAGTCGACGAGAATAGCCTAAGACAAGGGCAAAGAAATGGACTTTAACTTGCTTGTCATCAAGCCATACCCAGGCGCTACCCCAATCAACCTGACTTTGTTGGGCAGGGGCTGTCTCGTAGCGAACACAACCTTTTAAGCTTGAAGGACGATGGGGACGGGTAAAGACTTTTACGGTCTCATAAGACCCCTTGTACCCCTTGGCTTTTAACTCTCGAAACAAGATAGTGGCATTATAATTTACCTCAGGCATTCTCTTTATAAGCCATAGCTGTTCTTCTTGTAAAAGATTGGGGGCTTCTTTCTGCTTGCGCCGGTAAGCCTGCCAGCCAGATTGCTTTAGATGGCGCCTAACTGTCTTGATATCTACTCCTAAAGTACGGGCAATTTCTCGTTTAGCCACACCTTTAGCATAAAGTTCCTTGATGATCTTGTGATGATATTCTTTTAGCATTTGACCCTCCAACACTTGTGGTTGAAGAGTATCTTCCTTGATTCCTAATTGCTTTAACATTTATTCCTCCACAGGGGGGAATTTTTATTTACCACCCTGGGGGATTTTTACATTACCGATGACACTTTATGGCCGCTTGCCATGCTTTGGGAATTCATCAAGCTTTTACCAGCTATAATAATCCTAAAGGAAATGCTGACACAGAACGGTTTATGCGGACTCTAAAAGAAGAATTTGTTTGGCTGAGGGAGTGGACGAGTCCAACGAGTTTTATTGACGCGCTAGACCAATGGATCGCCGACTACAATGCAACTTATCTGCATTCAACACTTGGGTATACGCCACCTAATACATTTGAACAAAGATTTTTAACCCATAACAAACAACACCAGACTCTTTTAAAACTGGCTTGCTAAATAGGGGGCATTAC
>JAIBEV010000101.1 GCA_019459505.1 Candidatus Paracaedibacteraceae bacterium
CCAGGTTGAGAGTGAGGTTAAAGAAAATGCTGCGTACCAGATCCTCTGTGGGCGCAATATTGTTGAGGGATGGCACTGTCCAGACCATACGAAGGTTGAAGAGTTCCGCTCCCGTTTAACGCCACCAACACAGCAAATTCTGGCCAATAAAATTGCCCAGATTGCAATTCAGCTTGGCTTTGCTTGGGATGATACACTAGACATAGATTCAACTGTGCAAGAAGCAAATATCACTTATCCAAGAGATACAGCATTAATGGTTAAGCTTGCCGCAATTGCCCATAAGGTTGGAGCTTATCTGAATAAGCATTTATTTGCTGATCCCCTATGGCATGTTGATCTTAAAGCTATTAAATCTATAGCTCGGCACTTTTTTTATGATAAAGAAAAGCCTTTAGTTGATTTGTGGGCCTTAGCCTATCAAGAAGTCACTCGTATTAAGCGTGCTTGTGAGCTGGTTGGTAAAGATTTACCTAAGCTTCCTTGGTTTATCGTGCGTGCTCTGAGGCAATTACAACACGACGGCTCAGACTATTTTATAGGGGCTATTCCTTGGGTCTTACGGGGCGAACCCTCTAAAGGTAAGATTTTATCCTTCCATCTCAAAGATATTGCTTGTTTTAATAAACAATCCAAAGGCCATCAATTTGGACGCTCTCATCAACTAGGGCGTTTAAAGGGTAACTTCTTATTAATAGGTCATAGTCATAAAGTCAGGATGGAGGATAAATCCTCCTTGCCTATGATGGTACAGTTGCATCAGGGCTTATTTGGTGAAGGGACGCTTTCTTCCTTCTCAGCGGATAAAGGTTATGCTTCTAAGGCTAACAAGACTCTTTTAATTGAAGCCGGGGTCAAAGAAATTGGTCTACAATTACGATCATCAAAAGGAGCTCATTCACCCCCTGAGCGAGAATTAGAAAGAGAATTACAAAATAGACGAGCGGGGATTGAACCTTTGATTGGTCATCTTAAAAGAGGATGGCAAATGGGTAAAACACGCATGAAAACAGATCG
>JAIBEV010000078.1 GCA_019459505.1 Candidatus Paracaedibacteraceae bacterium
CAGAGATCACCGAGGTTGGATTCTTCTGTGAGAGAAAAGGTGGGGAGGCGCAAAGCGTCCGGTGACGGTTGCAGGGTTATGGATAAGGAAAATTCAGTCTGCTGTTGCTGTAGGGTTAATACTAATCCCGAGGGTTCGACGGAACAGGCAAGGTTATAACCGAAAGCCAATTTTTGTTGCTGCCAAGAGGCGACATAATTTTTCAAGATGCTAAACATATTTATCCTCACTAAGTGATCCATAATAATTCGTTAAAAACTTTTAATGTCTTGCTGTAATTAAGGAATTTTCTCGCAAACGGCTAATACAAAGGTATCATCTGGGTTATAGGATTTTCTTATTAGCGAAGTAAAAAAATCTAGGCTTTCAGCCAATAACTTAGATAAGAAAGCCAAAAGACAATAAAAGTACAAGAAAATTAATTTAATAAAATTTGGAATAAAAAATTTAACTCTATAAAAGTTATTATGCTTAATAGGGGTAATAGTTTTTCTTTATACATTTATATTTTAAAAAATTTACTCTTTAAAGAATAAAAAAATTTATAACTACCATTAATAAAATTAAAATTAGGATATTTAAGATGAGATTGAGAGAAAAAATTTTCTAAAGTAAGTGAAGGCAATATTGACTTTTTTTATCCAAAGCGATAATAAGTAAGCGTTCAGTTGAAAAGAAATATAAATTCAACTAAAGGTTGATCGCTAAATAATAAGGAGAAAAATCTTGCGTAAATTAAAATTAGAAAATTTTATACAACAACCTAGTTTATGTATCTCTGTAGTTATGGATGTTATATAAAATAAAAATTTATTTTCTATTTTCCTTTTTTGGATAAGTATTCTAATAGTAAATTGATTTTTTTTGAGCTTTTCCTTATTTTTGGATAGGTGAAGTATATTGGAGTTTCAGGGCCTTCTATTTCGGGGAGGACTTCTATAAGATCACTATTTAAGATGACCGAATAATTTGGAAGCTCAACAATTCCTATTCCTTGTATGGCGCTACGTAGCATCCCATGCAAGGAATTTATTTCAAAGTATGACTTTTTAGGTAAGATTTTATCTGTATTGCTTAAATTTAATAACCAATTGGTGCTACCATAAGGAGAATAATGGTCTCCTTTATAAGTAATAAGGTTATGGTTATCCAAGTCTTCTATATTGTTAGGTCTCCCATATTTCTTTAAGTAAAGAGGGCTAGCAAATAGCCTTACTTGAACAGTGAATAAATGTTGCTGAATAAGGTGAGGCTGTTGTGGAATATAAGTCAGTATAGCTATATCCCCCTCTGCTAAATTAATGTTTTCACTTCTTAAAAGTATACGTACATTTATTTTAGGATATTTTTTTAGAAAATTTGTTAAATTAGGGACCAACCATTCAGACCCTACAAAAGGGGTAGTTACAATCTTTATATCACCGTTAATCTCATCTTCTTTTTCATGAAACTTTTTTTCAAAACTATCAGTTTGTTGAAGAATATTTTCAGCAAAAGCATATAAGTGCTCTCCTTGTGCGGTTAAGCGTACGCCTGTTGGAAGACGTTCAAATAACTGAGTTTTAAGATTATGTTCCAAATCCCCAATTAGAAGACTGAGAGAAGGCTGACTGACATTGAGTTTTGCGGCGGCCTTATTCATGCTACCCTCACGAGCAACCATATAAAAAGGTCTTAATTTAGACAGGTCAATAGGTCTCATGAGTAAGGTCCAATACTTTCTATTTAATCAATAGTATTACTTCTATAATAAAATAAGTTTTTAAAGGAAAGGTTAATTTTATGAAAGCTCCTTTTTCTATAATAAAAACTCCCTCATTCCGGCCTTGAGCCGGAATCCATGCCTATATCTTGATAATGGTAAGATTTAGGAAACCATAGTTATGGTAAAAATAAAGATATGGTTTCCGGGTCGCGCTTCGCTTGCCCGGAAAGAGGAAGTAGAGGAAGAATGTCATTCCTCCCCCTCATTCCGGCCTTGAGCCAGAATCCATGCCTGTGTCTTGATGACGGCATGATTTGAGAAAGTCTAGCAGTGGTAAAGCCAAAATGTTGGAAAAAGATAGGTATGGTTTCCGGGGCGCGCTTCGCTTGCCCGTAAAAAAGTACTTATTCCCGGCCGAAGAGCCGGGATCTCGAGCTGGCAGGCGATCACTCTTGTAATATCGAGACCCCGGGTCAGGCCCGGGGATACATTTATTTTTATGCTAATAAAAGAACCAATTTACTGATGATTTAAAGCTTTGACAATTTCTTCACAAACCTTTTTAGCATCGCCAAGGACCATAAAAGTGTTGTCATGATAGAATAATTCGTTGTCCACACCGGCGTAACCCGAAGCTAATGAGCGTTTAACAAAAAATACCGTTTTTGCTTTTTCCACATCCAGGATAGGCATACCATAAATAGGGGAGGAAGCATCTGTCTTTGCGGCTGGGTTGGTAATATCATTAGCCCCAATGACAAAGGCGGCATCTGTTGTTCCAAAATCCGAATTAATGTCGTCAAGTTCTAACACATCATCATAGGAAACATTTGCTTCGGCAAGCAAAACGTTCATATGTCCAGGCATACGACCAGCAACAGGATGAATTGCATAACGAACCTTTATTCCTGCTTTCTTCAAGATATCAGCCATTTCGCGTAACGCATGTTGGGCTTGGGCAACGGCCATTCCATAGCCGGGAACGATAATGACAGAACGACTGTTTGATAACATAAAAGCTGCATCTTCTGCACTGCTGATCTTAACTGGACGATCTTGATTTTCTGTTCCTGCCGAGTTTGCTGCTGTACTTGCATCTGTACCAAATCCGCCGAGAATGACATTCAGAATGGAACGATTCATCCCTTTGCACATAATATAGCTGAGAATGGCCCCAGAGGCACCCACAAGAGCTCCTGTAATAATAAGCAAATGGTTGTTAAGGGTAAAACCAATACCGGCGGCTGCCCAGCCTGAATAAGAGTTGAGCATGGAGACCACCACCGGCATATCAGCCCCACCGATTGGGAGAATTAATAAGAAGCCAAGTGCTAAAGATGCTAAGGTTAAAAGCCAGAAGAGGGCATAAGATTCTGTCATAACAAAGCCAATGGTGAGCAAAAGAATCGCGGCACCCAGCAAAGCGTTTAGCTGATGCTGTCCTTTAAAAGAGAGAGGCTTGCCCCCAATTAATCCTTGTAGCTTAGCAAAAGCAATCAATGAGCCGGAGAAGGTGATGGCTCCGATCGCGGCCCCTAATCCCATTTCAGCAAGGCTTCCTGATTTAATAGAGCCGACAACACCAATGCCATAGGATTGGGGAGAAAACAGAGCCGCAGCGGCGACGAAGACAGCGGCCAAGCCGACAAAACTGTGAAAGCCGGCGACCAATTGAGGAAGGGCTGTCATTTGAATGCGTTTGGCAATAATAAAGCCAATGGATCCCCCCACCACGAGGCCCATTAAGATATAGCTGTAGCTGGCGATAGCAGGCGACAAAATGGTTGTTAAGATGGCGATTGCCATACCAACGATACCATACATATTACCCATGCGGGATGTTTTTGCGGATGATAATCCACGCAGTGCCATAATAAAGCAAACTGCCGATATTAAGTAGAGAAACGATGAAAAACTAGTACTCATTTTAAAACCTCGACCTTATTTACTGTTAGAGAACATGGCGAGCATGCGTTGGGTGACCATAAAGCCACCAAAAATATTGACGGCGGCTAAAGTGACAGCAATAAAACCAAAGATGGCTGAAACGCCTGATTCTAACGGACCTGCTGCAATGAGGGCGCCCACAATAATGACGCTAGAAATGGCGTTAGTAACAGCCATTAAGGGGGAATGGAGGGCAGGGGTGACTTTCCACACTACATAATACCCGACAAAACAGGCTAAAACGAAAACAGTCAATCCAATCACAAAGGGATCGGTTGGACTAATTTCTGCTGAATGAGCCATTTGTCGAAGGCTGGTTTCAACTTTGGTTGCATGGTTGCTAATTTCCGCTAGGGCGACTTTAACTTTTTCCATGCGTTCGATAAGAGAATTGATCTCCATGATTATCTCCAATTACAAAAAGTTTGGATGGACAATAGCACCATCATGCGTGAGGCAGCATCCCTTGATAATATCATCATCAAAGTTAATAGCGAGGCTCGCATTAGTATCAATCATAATTTTTAGAAGATTAAAGATGTTCCTTCCAAAAACTTGGCTGGCATCAAATCCAATTCGACTCGGGACATTGGCATACCCCATAATCTTAACCCCATATTTGGTAATGACCTTACCAAACTCTGTGAGTTCACAATTGCCGCCATTTTCAGCGGCCAAGTCATAAATAATTGAGCCTTCTTTCATTGATTTAACCATGTCAGCGGTAATCAAAACGGGAGCGGGCTTGCCGGGAATGAGAGCTGTGGTTACGATGATATCCTGGCTCTTAACAACTTCTGCTAACTTTTCAGATTGGCGACGTTTATAGTCCCCACTCATTTCCTTAGCGTAGCCACCGCCACCGTCACCGGATTCATCGGCTTCAACTTCAACAAAAGCGGCACCCAGGCTTTCAACTTGTTCTTTAACAGCTGGGCGAACGTCAAAGGCAGTGACGACTGCTCCCATACGCTTTGCTGTTGCGATCGCTTGAAGACCAGCAACCCCAGCGCCAAGTATAAGGACGCGGGCGGGTGGGATGGTGCCGGCTGCCGTCATCATCATTGGCATTGCGCGGCCATATTCGGCGGCTGAATCTACCACTGCTTTATAACCGGCCAAATTGCTTTGGGAGGATAAAACGTCCATGGCCTGAGCCCGTGAAATGCGAGGGATAAGCTCGAGGGCTAAAGTTGTTACTTTCTTCTTAGCTAAATCCTTCAAAAGTTTGGTATTTTGATAGGGTTTCATCAGTCCTACCAGCACCGTTCCTTCTTTAATCCCTTTCAGTTGATCCATTGAATCAAAGCTAACAACCGTGACAAGGTCAGCTTTGCTTATATCTTTAGAGGCATCTTTACTGATTTTAGCCCCTGCCGCCGTATATAAATCATCGCCAACCCCAGAGGATTTGCCTGCATCCTTTTCAACCAAGATTTCATGGCCTTGATCAATAAGCTTCTTTACTGTTTCAGGGGTAAGTGACACTCTGCCTTCATGGGCAGCAGTTTCCTTTAGGACAAGTATTTTCATAAGACGTCATTCAATTGAGGTACAATTAAATTCAGCCTACCATATCGGTTCTTACAGTTAAAGGGTGTAAGTGTTCCCTATAAAGTATTGGTTAAAACTTATTTTTATTAATATTGGGAGGACAATAAGGAATAAGGAACAAGGAGAAGGGGGAGTCTTAAATAGAGGGCTCCCTAATTTAATAAGGTGGTTATTGTGTTTTTCTTAAGGGAATCAGCTAGCTGATCGTGGAGAGGTAATCCAAAAAATTCATGCACCATATGATGAGTATAAAGTCTAGCTGGCGTCTTATCTTCCTGACAGTGAGTGGAATATTTTTTGTGCAGAGCCTCTAAATTGCCTTTTCTAATCTCTTCATCATATAAGGAGGAGAAAGTAAACGTTACAGGCATTGAAGGTTGGGGATTCTCTATACTTAACTTATCTGTAAAATGGTATTTTACCCCTGAGACTAAGGTAAAAAAAGGTGTTAAAGTCTCTCTTAAGGATAGTTTTTGTCTACTTGCTTCTTTATTGCTCAGGATTGATTCCTCTGCTTTCTGCCTATCAGGATAATATCGATAAAAATAGAGAGAGGACAAGTCAGATATTTTATTTTTTAGCGCCACTTTAACGCCTAAACAAATTAGAAAGTTGTTCATTTCATAACCAAAGACTGCAGGAAATTGATTAATTTCCTCTGCTTGATGGATAATGCGGGTGATTATAGGTGGTGTTTGCCATTGTGGTGGTAAATCCCGATAGGCTTGGTAAAGTTCTGATTGCCGATTATTTGTTATGGAGGCTAAAGTATGGTATTCAATTTTGTCCATAAAATAAAAAAATTGGCTGTTAACAGATTTCAATTTATTAATACTATTAAGAGTAAGCAAAGGCCCGATAGCCTGGACAATAAAGGGTTCTGCATATTCTTGCAAAATTTCCATAATGGGTGTTTTATCGGTAGGTGGGAAGGTGGTCAGGAATGATGGTGGCAACGGCAATCCAAAAAAATTATAAGCTAATTTTTTTGCTGCTGCTTTAGATTCTTGGTATCCAAAAGTGCCTATTCCAACATAGCAAAATTTTTTTTAAACGCTGCCAAGTGATGCTGCGCAATACCATTGTCTAATAGCTTGCGGGCTTGCCAAGGATTCTTGCGATGTCGATAAATGCCCATCTGTAATCCTTCAAATTTTATACCAATTGCTTGAGGGATTCCCTTTGATACTTCTTCATTCAGCAGAGCGTGAGCAGCTTTGATGGCCTTCTTTTGGTATAACAAATTATAAAATTCCGTTTCACGAACCCATTTTTTATCTTCTTTGCTAATAGGAATATTAATAACATTGGCCGCTGCTATATCCTTTTCCAATCCATACCTGCCGTGACGGAGTCCGTCAACTTTATTTCTTATAGCCTTAGGGCTTCCCCAGCTAGCTAGAAACTCAATCATTTCTGGTCCAAAGGCATCTGGAACTGAGCTAATCTCTTCAGCTTGCATAAGGATTCGCGCAATTAAGGTCGGCGTTTGCCATTCGGAAGGCAAACTTATATAAGCTTGATAGATCTTCGAGGTAGGATCACAGGTAACCGACTGAAATATCTCTGTTTCTACTTTCTCAACAATAGAATGCATTTTCTTTCCGCTTACCTTTAATTGTGAGAGATCTTTGGCCGATAGGAATGGCGCTACTAACTCTATGAAAAGCGTTTCTTTAAATTCTTCGGAATAATTGGTTAAGTTAAGTAATGGAGAGCGCTGTGAGGCGAGAGGAGTAGTCTTCTCTGCCGCCGCCAGAACCGTGCTCAATAAAAAAGTACTAATCGATAATGATTTGATAAGGGTATAGTTATTTTTCATCTTTAAGATTGTCGTTATGAACTCTATTTATTCTCTAATTAAGAATGATAAAGAGAAATTACAACTTTTTTATTTTGCTAATGTGAAGGAAAAAGATTGCAATACTTTACTGCTGTGCCCTTGCGTTCATTGTTTGATAAAGCAATCTTTTCAGAAGCATTTTTTCTTAAAGGAGCAGTTTGTGAAGAATTTTCTATATCTCTCCTGTTTTGGTCAGAAGAAAGAGAAGGTAGAAATTTTTAAAGGCAGAGAGCCTTTAAAAGATAAAGAGGCCCTAGAAGGGGCCTCAATAAGTACTATTTTAAAGTAAGAGGCTTAAATGCCTTAGGAAACAGGCAATCCAAAATACTCACAAACATGTTTATATTGCTCCGCTGGGGAGAGGTGAAGAGGAATGATTAACTCTTTACGTCTTTTAGAAGATTTCCTTGGCGAAGCTGTGGAGGAGGAATTGGCGGTGTTAGAGGAGAATTCTTTAAGTAAATTTTTGGCCTCCTCAATATTCTGAGCATATCCATACCATCCATAAGAATAAGCCTCATAGAGGGTCTCCTTAGCCCATCTCTTTCCTTGAAGTAAGGCGTGTTGTAATTCTGCTTGAGCGCTAGGGATATCTTTTTCATAACCATATTGTTTATTGCATAAACCATAAAATCTGTTTTTTTCTGCAGTATCAATACCATAAGCGGCTAGAAAATCAATCATTTCTGGGCCGGTGAAATGAGGATATTGACTGATTTCTTCCGCTTGCTGGAGGATACAATTGATTACAGCTTCAGTTTGCCATGACTCTGGTAATTTTTTATAAGCTTTAAAGGCTTCTGAAACTGAGTCGGCGGTTATTTCTTGAAAGAAATTGATCGGCGATGAATCCATTTGTGGATCATCAGTTATACCAGATTTAGTTAAATCTAAAACAGGATTATCCGTTATTGAGTTAGCTTTACTTGAGGGAGGTGAAAATGCTTTTTTAACTCCTGTAAAGACTGTTTTAAACGTATGAGAGATAGAAAAATGTTTAGAAGTCGAAAGGGGTTCTTGACTAGCGGCAACGGTGCTTAGAAAAAATGCCCCACTAAAGATAATCCTATAATTCATTATTTAATACCTTTGAGTAATTTTTAATACTTTAATGTGACTACATTTAAAGGAAACATCTACTTAAATTTAAATTATAATAAAAATTTTTTAAAAGAGGCAAATTTTAATCTTAGAAAATTCTAATTAATTAGATAAATTTGAATTGCTTGACTACAAAATATCGATCACCATAGGCATATAGAACGGGAGTTATCATGAAAAAACAAAAAGCACTACTCTGTATCTTAGATGGTTGGGGAATCCGCAGTGCGATTGATCATAATGGTATTGCCTTAGCGAGCACTCCAACTTGGGATCGTCTGTTGACACAGTATCCTCATTCTCAATTGACAGCGTCAGAGGCCAGTGTTGGTCTGCCAAAAGGGCAGATGGGGAATTCTGAGGTTGGTCATACCACCATTGGTAGTGGACGCATCGTCATGCAAGAACTGCCTCGAATTGATCGAGCCATTGAAAATAATTTAATTCCAGAGATGCCGGCGTGGCAGAATTTTATTGTTAAAGCCCTGGAAGGCAGTCGCGTTGTGCATGTTATGGGGTTGCTTTCTGACGGTGGTGTCCATTCTCATCAAGCTCATATTATTTATTTGGTAAAACAATTAGCTGAAGCAGGCTTAAGTGTTAAAGTTCATGCTTGGTTGGATGGCCGCGATACGCCGCCAACGTCGGCAATCGGTTATATCAAAAGCTTTATACAAGCAACCTCTCGGTTAGACATCGAACTTGTGACGATAGGAGGGCGTTATTTCGGTATGGATCGAGATAAGCGTTGGGATCGGATCGAGACCGCTGTTAAAGTAATGGGAGAGGGGGATGGAAAATTATTTGCTGATCCACTCGATTTTATCAATAAGATGTATAAAAAGGGAATTCAGGACGAATTTATAGAACCACATAAGACTTATGGATATAATGGAATTCAAGCGAGAGACAGCTTGCTTGTAGCGAATTTTAGGGCTGATCGCGTGCGGCAGATTCTGAGTGTGATGCTAAAAAAATATAATTTTGCGACAACATTAGGAATGGTTGAATATTCTGCTGAGTTAACTCCCTTAATTCCTGCATTATTTACAAAACAAGAGATTAAAAACACATTAGGGGAAATCGTTTCTCGGGCTGGTTTAACTCAGTTAAGAGTAGCAGAAACAGAAAAGTATGCTCATGTTACTTTCTTTTTAAATGGTGGGCGCGAAGAGATCTATCCCGGTGAAAATCGTCAACTTATTCAATCCCCGCATGTAGCCACTTATGATTTAAAGCCAGAAATGTCGGCCCATGAATTAACAGATTATTTGGTCAGCGATATGAAAAGTGGACAGCATGATTTAATTGTTTGCAATTATGCTAATCCCGATATGGTGGGACATACAGGCGTGAAGGAAGCAATCATCAAGGCAGTGGAAACAATCGATACATGTTTGCAACGCCTTGAAACATCCGCCATTCACACGGGTTATCAGATGATTGTGACGGCAGATCATGGGAATGTGGAAGTTATGGTCGATCAGTCGACAGGACAACCGCATACAGCCCATACTCTAAATCCTGTACCCTTTGTTCTGATTAATAATAATTGTGTGAAGCATGTTTCAACTGGGGGGCTTGAGGATATTGCCCCAACAGTTTTAACATTAATGGGTCTGCATCCAGCCCTAGAAATGACAGGTAAGGTATTGATTGAAAAATAAGTTTCAGTCATGCTGATAGCAGATGATATTTGACCGAGGCTGTTTGTGATGAGTCTACGTACACCTGGTGTTCTTCTTTTAATATCAAATTGTATGCTGGCGGGATGTTGGGGTGACAAGAAACCTAAATCTTCCCCAACTTTCGATAGTGATCCTTTATTTAAAGAAGTTATTACGCTCGTCCAAGAAAAATATATTAAAGAGCCTGATATTAATAAGATGCGCCTGGGGGCTCTCAGTGGTATGCTCAGTGCGCTCGATAGCTACTCTGCCTATTTGCCCCCGGATAGTTATGAAGCTTTAGCTGATTCGACAGATGGTGAGTTTGGTGGTATTGGCGTCGAAGTTTATCCAGTAGAGAATGGCGTTAAAGTTATCAGCGCAATTGACGATACGCCGGCGGCTAAGGCAGGTTTACAAGCAGGTGATATTATTATTGCTATTGATGATCAATCTACCGCCACAATGTCCTATTCCCAAATTATTAGTTCTTTGCACGGAAGCCCTCATACAGCTATAAAAATTACGGTGCAACGGGCAGAAGAGGAAGTCATTTTTCCCATCGAACGAAGTACTGTTGTTATTAATCCTGTTAAATTGATAATTAAGGATGGCATTGCTTATCTACGAATTAGTTATTTTAATGATATGGTCGCCAGCCGTCTTCAAGAAGCGGTGGAGGATATTCAGAAATCTAAAGTTGACCTTATCGGCATTGTTCTCGACCTGCGCAATAATCCAGGCGGTGTTATGGAACAAGCCGTTAGAACAGTCGGATACTTTATTAAATCAGGTATTGTTACCCAAGTTATTGATCGTAGTAAGAAAATTAAAATTATTAAAGCTGACGAAGCGATCACCTTTCCCGATATTCCTATGGTTGTAATCATTAATAATGGGTCAGCTTCGGCTTCTGAGATTGTTGCTTCTGCTCTTAAGCATCATGAACGGGCTATTATCCTGGGTAAAAGGTCACATGGGAAAGGATCAGTCCAAAGTGTCTTTCCTATCCCAGGAAGTGGGGGGGTTAAGCTGACAACAGCGTGTTTTTTGACGCCGGCAGGGGAAGAATTAAATGGCAAGGGGATTCAGCCTGATATCACAGTGGAGGCTCCTTCAACTATGCTAAATGTCAGTTTATTTTCTCATAGCGAAATTAATGAAGACGATGTTCAATTAAGCCGATCATTTGAAATTCTTAGAAGTATTGCCTCCCTTAAGAGGTGGAAGTAGTGAAATTCGATGGCCCACTAAAGCTAATAAATATTCTTAAAAAAGGAATGCGGGATATCCCTCATACCTTTAAATTGATTTGGTCATTATTGTCATCCAAACAGTCTGCGAAAAAGAATATTGTCGGGCGGGTCAATAGAAAAATTGTTCCTTCTGCTCCGAAGCAAATTAGTGTGAAAGACGTGAAAGGAATTTCTTCTCGTCGAATTATTGTCATGATTGTTCTCCTTTTTATAGTATTGGCCTCAGCGTCTACAGTTTTATGGCGTAAATTAACAACAATTTCAAATCACTATAGTACTGGCAATATCACGATTGATACCTTGCCTGAAGAAGAGAAGAAAGAGCCTCTTAAAGCTCCAAAACCAAGTCAGAATAAGGAGAATGAATCACAGCAATCAAGGTCAAGTTTTCTACCCCCACCAACCATACCTCAGTCTAAGCCAGAGGGGAAGAAAGAAGCTGTTGGGGAGAAGGAGGCAGAGCCAGCGCCTGTGGAACACCCTAAGCCTTCCATTAAAAAAGCAGCAGAGGAGAGGACTTCCCTAGCTAGCGGATTTAGAAAACAGCCTTATGTCACTCTGACGAATACGGTGATGGATACAATTAATCCTCAGTTTTTACTAGAAAATCCGGTGACTTCTAATCAGCAGGTCGCCATTATTGTCAGTGGCTTAGGGCTTAATACAAAAATCTCTGATAGCGTGGTGGATCAGCTTCCTCTTACAGTCACTCTTGCGGTGAGTCCTTATACAGTGGAGATTGATAATTTTATAGAAATATTAAAGCTCCAGGGATTTGAGGTTTTAATGGGAGTCCTCTTAGAAGATGGTAAAGCAGATACAGATCTTGGATGGATGACATTTCGCACCAAATCCACCCGTGAGAACAAAGAGAAATTATTAGATGAATATTTAGATCGATCAAGGAACTGTATAGGATTTTATGCTGAAGCGGGACATATGTTCCTCAAATCGTACCCTGATGTGACAGAATTTTTGGAACTGATTCAAGCTCAGAAAAATTTTATTATTGCACCACCCGATGTGTTGATGAACCAATTTCATAAAGCAGCGGCTAAATCCCATATAAATTATGCGGGTGTTACCTTATTAGCGCCAGATACCAATTTATCATCTGAATTTATTTCTTTTATAAAACGAACAGGCTATGGAATACTTGCGTTTGATATTAAGACTGACGGTGTTGTAGAAAAAATTATTCAATGGATTAGAATTCTATCTGAAAATAAGATTAGTGTTGTGCCCATATCAGATTTACTTCAGGAGGGGAAAAATGACATCAAATCCAATCAATGATACCCTTCTGCTGCATGATCCGTTTTACCGCCTTGGAGTGGGAATGATGGTCGTCAATTACAATGGTAAAGTGATGCTCTGTCAGCGGGCTGATATGGCGAAAACCAATTATATAGACGCCTGGCAAATGCCTCAAGGGGGAATAGATTTTGGCGAAACCCCTTATGCGGCAGCTTTAAGAGAATTGAAGGAAGAGATTGGCACCGACCAAGTATCACTGATTGCCGAAACAGAAGATTGGTTAAGTTATGATTTTCCAGAACACTTAGCAAAAACTTTATGGGGCGGTCGATTCGTGGGGCAAAAGCAAAAATGGTTCCTCTTTCGGTATGAGGGATATGAAAGCGACATCAATCTTAATACCGCTCATCCAGAATTTATTGCTTTTAAATGGATAGATTTCGAGGAACTACCCCACTTAATTGTTGATTTTAAGAAGGACTTATATCGACAAATAGTTCGATATTTTACACCTATCCTTCAATCGATGAAGGATCGGTCTTTTAGTAAGTCATAACTTTTAACTAAAATTTGTGCTCATCCATTTCAAGCCAGATCGCATTTAAAATTGCAAAAGTACAGGCCAATCCTAGTCCAAGAATCCAAGAAAAATACCACATATTTACTCTCCTAGTAGCTATTCATATCTTCTGATAAATTTTTGTTGGTCACTTTTCCAGCTAAAACTCGATAAGCCCATGTGGTGTACCCGACAATAATTGGCAGGAATAGTGTTGTCGCACATAACATAATAAATAAGGTCATTTGACTCGAGGATGCATCCCAAATTGTTAGGCTGCTGCGTGGGTCATAAGATGAAGGAATAATAAAAGGATAGAGGCTTAAACCAACGGTTGCTACAATGCCGAAAATTGCAAAGGCACTTAGAACAAAAGCTGATTTTAACTGGTCACGCATTTTGGCGTGCCATGATAAGATTGTTGCCACAAAACCCAAAGTTGGCGCGGCAATCATCCAAGGATAAGTATCATAATTTTTAACCCAAGCGCCTAACTCTGATGTCACCGACTTGGCGAGGGGATTAGCAGCTGCATTTACAATAAAATCAGATGAAATTTTATATCCTTCTAAACAGGAGGACACATATAGGCCCGCTATTGCAAATAATCCTAATGTTATAAGAATCGTCCAATTAACAACTTTTAAGGCGCGGCTAGAGAGGGGGGTTTCAGTCTTTATGGCGAGATATAAGGCGCCATGATGGATAAGCATAGAAGCGCTAACACCCCCGCACATAAGGGTAAAGGGGGTAAAAAGATCCCAAAACGATCCAATATAATGGGGCATCATGTTTTGATCAATATAAAAGGGGACACCTTCTAAAACATTTCCCACCGCCACACCAAAGACGAGAGCAGGAACAATGCCGCCGACAAAGATCCCCCAATCCCAAACTGTTCGCCAGACGGGGTTTGTTAGTTTGCTGCGGAACTTAAAGCCCACTGGTCGAATAATTAAGGCTGCTAAGACTAAAAACATGGCACAGTAAAAGCCGGAGAATGCGACTGCATAAATCATAGGCCAGGCTGCAAAAATAGCGCCAGCTCCAAGGATTAACCAGACTTGGTTGCCTTCCCAAACTGGTCCGACAGTATTAATAATAATGCGTCGATCCTCGTCCGTCTTACCGACAAACGGCAAAAGAGCGGCAACCCCCATATCAAAACCGTCCATAATGGCAAAGCCAATTAAAAGGACGCCAAGCAGGACCCACCAGATAAGTTTTAGGGTGTCAAAATCAAATGGAATCGGCATGCTTTTACCTCTGATTTACAATGTCTGGGCCAATTTTAATGTATTTGCGCATGAGATACAGGTCGACAACCAATAAGGTTGTATAGAACAAGACAAAACCACTTAAGGAAAATAAGATTTGTTCCTTAGAAATGCTTGAGACTCCTAAAAAGGTTGGCATAATTCCTTCGATGGCCCAAGGTTGGCGTCCATATTCAGCCACTATCCAGCCGAGTTCTGCCGCTACCCAGGGAAGGGGCAAGCTTACCATTGCTAATTTAAGAAAAAGCTCATGGCGGTGGACATCCCGCCGGGTTGAGCGATAAAAGGCATAGCCAAACAACAGGATAAAGTAGAATCCTAATCCAACCATAATTCGAAACGACCAAAAAAGGACAGGAACATTTGGAATCGTTGAAGCCGCTGCTTTATCGATAATGTCGGCGGAGGCAAGTGTGGGATCATCTATAAACCTTTTCACCAGTAAGCCATAGCCTAAGTTTTTCTGATGGTCAGCAAAAAGCTTTTGCGCCGTCTCATTTGTCTTATTAATGCGTAATTGTTGTAAAGCCTTATAAGCTTCAATACCGCTAAATATGCGCCCTTTAGCTTCTTCGACTAATTCACGAATACCGGGGACTTCTTGAGTAAAGGATCGGGTGGCAATAAGACCAAGGGCCCAGGGAATTTTAACTTCAAAATGAGTTTTATGATCATTTAAACTGGGTAGCCCGAAGAGGGTAAACCCTGCCGGAGCTGGCTCTGTCTCCCACATAGCCTCCATAGCCGCCAGTTTCATCTTTTGGTTTTGAGAAGCTGTATACCCGCTTTCGTCGCCTAAAACTACTACCGATAAAGCAGAAGCTAATCCAAAGCTGGCTGCCACAGCGATGGACCGTTTTGCAATATCGACATGCTTTTGCTTTAAGAGGTAATAGGCACTAATTGATAAAACAAACATGGCGCCGGTAACATAACCCGCGCTGACAGTATGAACAAATTTACATTGGGCAACAGGGTTAAAAAATACATCATAAAAAGATGTTAATTCCATGCGCATGGATTCTGTGTTAAATGCTGATCCGACCGGGTTTTGCATCCAAGCATTCGCCACTAAAATCCATAAGGCAGAAAAATTGGTTCCTAAGGCCAAGAGCCATGTACAAACAAGGTGTTGAACTTTAGTCAGTTTGTTCCAACCAAAAAAGAATAGACCAATAAAGGTTGCTTCAAGGAAAAATGCCATTAAGCCTTCGATGGCAAGAAGAGAGCCAAAAATATCGCCCACATAGTGAGAATAGTAAGCCCAATTGGTTCCGAATTGAAACTCCATCGTAATGCCGGTCGCGACCCCCATCGCAAAGTTGATGCCAAAAAGTACGCCCCAAAATTTTGTCATGGTGCGCCAAATTTCTTTGCCTGTCATCACATAAACGCTTTCCATGATGGCAAGGATAAGAGATAATCCAATGGTCAAAGGAACAAATAAAAAATGGTACAGGGCTGTAACGGCAAATTGTAACCGCGATAAATCAACAATCGTTTCCATAGACTAGCTCATTAGTAGTTTGTGTTGTATAAGATCGGTGTTAACAGTAACACGATTTTCTTTTGGAAAAAGGCAACGCGCCATTATCGTCACTAAGATAATTTTTATGACAAGAATGACGCCTAAGTGTAAGAAATATCGCCGCATATTGAATCACCAGCTCTTGATAATGCTTTATTGTACTCATAATTTTAAAGGGAGTTATAGTGTAGGATTGTCGCAGTTAAAGTTTGATTGAAATGATAATGGCTGTTAGGAAGGGTGAGTCAAACTTTTAGAGGGATGAAAGGAAATACTTAATCATCCTATCCGTGCCGAACTTTTTTTGAGTCTCATTTATACCCCCTGTATCGCCCGCCTATTAGCTCGAGATCCCGGCTCGTGGGCCGAAAATAGGAAAGGGAGAAAGTAGAAAATATAAAGAAAGCTCCTCTTTCCAGGTAAGCGAAGCGTGACCTGGAATCTCAATATTACCAGAGTAATTAGGGGGCAGCTCAAGATTCCCCTGAAGAAGGAAGATTAGCTACTAGGAATGGTGCGAAGCGGTGAGTTTATCTTTAATTCACTGAGAATTAAGATGAAAATTCTTTTCTTTTTAAGCTTAATAATATTTATCTCTTATTAGTCAGAGGTCATGAGCAAAAACACAAGTTAATAAGGCCCTTTTTCAGGATATCTAGGAATGCTTATCCCCTATTTCTTTGATAGGAAGTTCCAAATACCGTACAAGTTTATCTACAGGAATGGGGTTATGAGCTGAAACTTTCCATTCTTCGAGATTATCATAAATTGATTTAATTAATCCTTTACGGGAAAGATCGTTACAATAGTTTTTGATGGAGATTAAATCTATTGCTTCTGCAAAACCATCTAATCTTTCTTGGCGGCTTTCCCAATTATATTCTTTATTAGGATTATATCCTGGACTAGAGGAATAAAAATGATAGTGATCGAGGTCTAAACGCCTGGGTGAAAAGCCTGGATCAAAGAGATATTTCTTTTCACCTATTTTATAAACTAAATAATGATCATCATTTACTAGCCCATACTGTCTAGCCTTATCATCCTCAATTTTAAGATGGGCAAATTTTTGAACTGCCCATTCTCCTATAGTTTCTTCTATAACGATGCGAGCCGTGAGAGGAGTTAATGGTTTAGTGGAAAAAAATCGTTCGTTGTCATAGGTGGAAGACATGTATTCCATTTCAGTATAAGAAAAAAAATTGGAAGAGCTTGGAAATTTTTTTATGTATTCTTCATGGCGTATGTAAGAACCTAAATTAGGAAGGGCAGGAGCATAGTAGTGGCCATAATAAGGTGCAATGTAATTTGAAATACCATTTTGGCGTAATTTGTGAAGAAATCCATAGGCAATAAGCGAATGACGATGGTTTTTTCTGTTTTCTTTCCGTTTAGGGATTACATGAATTCTTAGAGCAATTGCTGCACCTTTAGGCGTCTCTAAACGATCATAATTTAATGTGGCTTTATAAATACAGTGCTCGCTGCCAAAATTGACTGGGGTTAAATTAGAATATATTTCAAAAAGGTCATCGAGGGACAATTCAGGATAGTTTTCAGCTGTGTGCGAACATTCTTGTGATAGGTGTTCTTCTGGATAATCGATTGAATTGAAGCAGTCCATAGTTTGTTGAAAACAGGTTTGAATTTCAAAAATTTTGGAGCTTATAGATAGGGCCGGACTTTCTAGCTGAAGCCGGGGGAGGGCTGAGGCAATGGGAGCAGTAAAGTTCTCTTGATAAAGGTTCGGCATCAAAGGGGAGTTAAGAGGTAGAATTAGTGCGCTCGAATTATCTGGCGAGCTAATCGACGGATTTTGAGTTGGGGTTGCGGCTATAGAGGTTGGTAGAAGATTTGATACTATTAAAAGAGATAAAATAAAAGTACTCTGCTTTCCCGGTTTAAATCTAATAGGAGAGGTTGAAGGGCACTCGAAGTCTTTAGAGAAATGCTTTTGTGTATGATGAGCATGTTTAATATGATTCCAATGATGCTGCTTACTTTCCCTTAGAAGATGATTGTTTTGGCATGCATGCCCAATGGTAAAAATACTCATAAAAATTAAATAAATTAAGTATAAAGAAGATTTATTTATCATTATATAGTTTCATCCATATTGTTTGTTATGAATTCTTATAATTTATACATATGCATAATTCAATATTAATCTTTCTCGGTTGCTCGTTTTAATTCAAGCTTCTCAATTATTATATTCTGTATTTTAACCTTCTCATAAGAGGATATGAGATATTTTTGTAGGGTTCTGTAAGAAGTTTATATAAAGACCTTTTGAGCAAGATATCCAATTATTTTACTATGACAATGCATATGCTTAACTGCTGGAGCTAACAGCTATAAGAGCGCTAGACCTACACCAATTCAATTGGTGAGGGGAATATGTAATAGGTATGTGCAGAAATTGAGAGTAAGGATATAAAAAATCAGTTTGGAGAGATAATTCAGTTGACGTTGGTTAAAGTTTTGGGCAATAAATAGAGTATATTTAGCGAAAGCTAAATTATGGAAGGGTGGCTGAGCGGTTGAAAGCACCGGTCTTGAAAACCGGCAAGGGGGCAACTCCTTCGTGGGTTCGAATCCCACCCCTTCCGCCACGTCTGAGTGGGAATTTTTTTAAGGTGTAAAGCGAAGCGTACCTTGAAAAGATTCTGAGTTTATTATCGACTCTGATGAGATTGAGATGAACAGGATGTGTCCTCAAAAAAGGTAAAAGGATAATTAGACCGACCATTATACTCTAGAGTTTTCTTGAGAAATGTTTGTTAGTCCTCGCCATTTATCACGGAACGTAGCGCAGCCTGGTAGCGCACTACTCTGGGGGGGTAGGGGTCGTGGGTTCAAATCCCGCCGTTCCGACCAATTTTAATTGGTACTTTATTTTCTTCGCTCTCCTCCTAAAGAATAATAATATAGGTTCATTGTGAGAGACTCTTTAATCAACCATATTTAAATTGAGAAGTACTCTCAGCAAACTGCACCAGGGGTAGTTCTTCAAGTTTTAACAAACTTATTAATGAATCATCCATTTTATAGGCATCTGGACTGAAATGAGGTTTGCCATCATCAGCAAGCCATACAGTTTGGTAAGTAAAGTAAACAGGCATGGGGGTTTTTAAAGAAACAGTTTTGGTTTGACCGGAATTAATTTCTTTTTGAATTCTATGTTCATCCCAACCATTTTCATCTTTTAGGACCCAAGCAGACAATTCATTAGGATTTTGCAACCGAATGCAACCGGAAGAGAAATTACGACGAGCTTTATCGAATAAATTGGCTGTTGGGGTGCCATGCAAATAAATGGTATAGGGATTATCAATGTTTAATTTTATCCGTCCTAAAGCATTCTGGAATCCTGGTTTTTGGCGTAAATTAAAGGTAGAACCTCGATTCTCCCAATCGACATGATAAGGGTCAAGACGGTTGCCAGCATTATCATAGACAGTAAATCCTGCTCGTTCTACATAGCTTGGATCATTAATAATCTTGGGCAGTTTATCGCGAACCAAAATGCTTTTTGGAACGCCCCAAGAAGGATTAACGACAATATTAATAAGAGGAGCATAAAATAGAGGAGTTTTACGACCAACTTGACCGACAATGGCGCGCATACGAATTTCTACTTTATTGTTACGGACCGCTAAAACTTCATATCCCCCCACATTGACAATAAGATGTTTTTCACCCATATCGTCGGGAAACCAGCGTAATCGTTCCATATTAATGATAATTTGTTGAATTCGCCTTTTAAGAGGGATATTTAAGGCTCGAGTGGTATCGTCGCCCATAACACCGTCGGCTTCTAAATTGTTATGGCGTTGAAAATCAACCAGGGCATTGAACAAATCTGGCGTGTAAAGATCATCAAAATTTCCTGACAGATAATAACCATAAACGGCTAAAATTTTCTTGACTGCAGGGATGTTTGGATCAGTTTGTCCTACCTTAACTTTTGCTTTTCTGATAAGAGGAAGATCCCCCCATTTAGCTGACAAGTTTCTAAAGATTTGTAATAAGCTTTTCAAGTTTTGATAAGCCGATACATCGGGGGCCATACGTGCAAGAGTGACAAAATTATTGCTTGGGTCTCTTAAGGCAAGAGTAAGTAAACTGACAGGGTCCGTTTTGAGTGAGGTGAGTTTTATTGTCCGAGCCGAATCTTTAGCCGGGACACGGCCCACCCGAACATGATCAATAAATTTCAAAAATGTATCTGTTAGGTTAACCTCCGCCGCCGTCCAATCTTCTTTATAATTCGAAGTCCATCCTTGCTTATAATCACTTGGATTAAGGCCCTCTATATCAGCCGCTCTTAAAACGGCTTTTGCTGTCTTGGCTGCAACACTTTCTTCGCCTTGAGGATACCAGACAGCAATATAATCATGCTGTTTGTAAAAGTCACGGGTTTCTTTGCTGATATCTTTATGACCGAGAATAAATAGTTCAATAGGACTCTTATGCTCACCAACGATAACTCTTGTGTAGCCTTTTGAAGAGTCAGAAACTGTATCAGCCAACGCTGAATTATAAAAGAAAGCCGTACTAATTAAGGCTATAATCGTAAAAACTCTCATGACGATGGTATCCACGCAAGGGTTATCCTTAAATGCATCGTAACTAATTTGAGTTAATTATCTTTTAAAACCCGATAAAAAATTAATTGTCAAAGTTTTTAATAGTTTTTGATAGATAAGAATAAGCCGTCATAACAGTTAAAATACCAGCAATCCACAAAAATAGCTCACCAACCCAGGCAATAGGACGTTTTGAAACATCGCCAATTAAGAGGATAGTAATAGCTCCCATCTGTGCTGCTGTTTTCCATTTTGCAAGATTACTCACGGGAAGGGGAACATTAATCTCACTTAGATGTTCGCGTAGACCTGAAACCATAATCTCTCGGCATAGGATGATAGCGGCGGGTAGTAAAGATAATCGAGATATTTTATCATAGCCTGCCATATAAAGAAGGGTTGTGGCCACCAACAACTTATCCGCAATAGGATCAAGAAAAGTACCAAGCTTACTGCTTTGTTTTAAGAGACGAGCAAGATAACCATCCAAATAATCGGTGACACAAGCACTGGCAAAAGCAAAAACAGCCAGCCAACGCCATAAAACAGTATCAATATAAAAAGCTATTACGACGACCGGAATCAACAAGATCCGGATAAATGTCAAAATATTTGGAATTGTCAGCACGCTTATCCCTCCTGCGTTGAGCTCATAGTGACACTATTATTTTCTGAGTTCAAGACAGGTTTTGCAAGTTTCCAAGAAACTTCGCTTTTAATATAAATTTTGCTCGATTGTGTTTCTTTATCAAACGCAATGAAATTATCTTCTCGATCCATAACAAGGAGAGCGAACTGACCACCTTGTTTTCCTTCTGGAATAATTTGAATCGGTAAACCGCCGCCGAGGTGGTTGCAGTACAGAAATGTGTTAAGCGTAGAAGTAAAAGGTAAAGTTAATAGAATGCAAATTCCTAGCGTTTTGTAAAGGGCATCAGGTTTTTTTGTAGTTACATAATTAGATTTAGATCTAATAAAACAAGTCCAATAGATAAGGGATATCGCAATAAAAGAAGAGATTAAAAGTAGAATAACATGAATTTCTCTGTTAAGAGGACCCACAATTAAGGGGAAGATGTAATGCCCCCTATTTAGCAAGCGAATTTTAAAAGAGGGTCGTGTTGTTTGTTATGGGTTAAAAATCTTTGTTCAAATGTATTAGGTGGGGTATAGCCAAGTGTTGAATGCAGATAAGTTGCATTGTAGTCGTCGATCC
>JAIBEV010000107.1 GCA_019459505.1 Candidatus Paracaedibacteraceae bacterium
TGGATCGACGACTACAATGCAACTTATCTGCATTCAACACTTGGCTATACCCCACCTAATACATTTGAACAAAGATTTTTAACCCATAGCAAACAACACCAGACTCTTTTAAAATTCGCTTGCTAAATAGGGGGCAGTACATGGCATCGTCAACTTAACAAAGAATCAAGATAGGAATAAAGCAAGGAAAAAATAGGGTTCCTTATCTTTTTAAAGATATAATTTATCGCGGCCGCGATAAATTCATTTAAAATCTAAATCTTCTATTCTACTTATTACTTTTTTCAAGCATTCTTTTAAATGGTCTCTCTGCAATTTACTAAGACTCAAAATAGCTTTATCTTGAACAATAAAATTATTAGATTTGACGTTAATTCTTAACACACTTTTAGAAGCTATTTTTTCAGATGTAGAACGTATACCTAATAATGCCTCCATATCTTCGATGGAGTGACACTTAAGGAGTTTTCTAAGGATTTCTCTAGTTTTTATATTGTTTTGGATTAAATACTTTTTAATAGTATCAGGAAGTTTTGAATAAGCTAAATGGTCAGATATAGTAGGTTGAGTTTTTCCTAATTTTTGCGCAAGCTTAGAAATATCGCCCCATCCCGCTTTAGCTAATAAGGAGCTTAAGCTATCACCAAACTCTACAGGATGTAAATCTGTCCTTTGAATATTTTCAATTAGAGCTATTTCTTCTGCTTTTTCAATATTATCAATAATAATGCAGGGAACTTTTTCCAGCCCAATTAACTTTGCCGCCCTTAATCTTCTTTCTCCGCTTATAACCTCAAACTTTCCATCTTGAATTTTTAGTACAGTTAGGGGGTTTTGAATGCCATGCTCTCTTATAGTAGATGCAAGTTCATTAATTTCATTTTCATTAAAATACTTTCTAGCCTGATTTTTAAAAGGGACAAGCTTATTTATATCTAAAAAATAATATTCTCCTACAAAGTTTTCCATTCCTAAACTAGAACGACCTGTATTTTGAAAATCTGGAGAAGCTAATTTCTCTAAAGATTTTGGAGCAGCTTTATAGTTAATCTTTCTCATTATGCAATCTTTTCGTCAATGTTTAGGGATAGTTGTAATCTATTTAGAATAGCGGGAATTAAATCCTTGGTATCTTCTAATGCCAAAGAGTTTGCTCTGGCAAAAAACGCTAGTGGCAAAGATTGTTTCGCTGAAGTTGGTATATCTTCACTTTTCCTGAAAGCAAAATCAGTCATCATAAACTGAGAATAAAACTGTCGAAGAACAGTCATAGCTTCAGCGGAGTTTGTAGATCTGTCTTCATATTTATTGGGAACAATTAAAATTTCAGGAAGCTCCATTCTCATAACAGAAAAGAAAACGGTCATATCCTCCATAAGCATTTTTAAGCCATTCAAGCTGTATGGTTGAGTTTCACAAATAATCGATATTAAGTCAGAACAGACTAATATGTTTCTATTTAATAGGCTTATTGTCGGATTAGAATCAAAAATAATAAAATCGTATTTTCCCCTTAAATTTTCTAATTGTCTCAGTAATATTTCCTCTCTTTTTGTTGAGTTACTTAAAACAACTTCTAAGCGTGTAAGAGAAAGGTTTGAGGGAATGCAATTCAAACCGGGAAAAATATTTACTATTGCTTCATCAATGGTAATTTTTGATTGTACTACATCAAATAGGGTGGGGAAATTATGATTGTTATCAAATCCTAATGATGTTGAAAGATGACCTTGAGGGTCAGCATCAATTACTAAAACATTATATCCCATTAAGGCTAAGTGAGTAGAAACTTGATAGCAAATACTTGTTTTACCTGTACCACCCTTAAAATTATAAAAACTCAGAACCAAGTCATTATTTTTAAGTTCTTTTAAAACAACATATTCTTGAAAAAATTTTCTTATTTCGCCAATCGGATACCTAACATTCCGAGAGTTTTCATGTGCTTTAGGTAAAGCCTGCACATTATTTTTTGTAATCCATCTATTGACTGTAGAAAGGTTTACCCCAGCCAAAATTGAGATCATTTTTTGTGTAATACCTATTGATGAAAAACTATTCATTATAACAATCTCCATTTATTTAATAAAAACATAACTCCTGAGCTTGTGCAATCTATTTATTAAAATCTTGCGAAAATAGATTGCTTTGCTTTTTTAAGAATGATAAATATTATTATGGGACATACTAAAAGTTGATTTTTTAGGGCATTCACTTATTAGTCAAAGATTATTGGATAAGGATGAGAAATTTAATGGCGAAGATGCCTATACTATAAATAAAAACCTTCTGTTGGCGCAGAAGGTTTTAAAAGCACATGAGCTTAACGGTCAGCTCTATTTCTTATTTGATATTAGTACTACTCATACTTAATGTCAAATGATTGTTATTGTTCATGTGCCAAATAAACAATTAAAAGGAAAACTGCACATGACAAAATCGAAAGCGTTGCTTACTGGCGATAAATGCCTCGTCATGCAACCTGAACTTATAAAGGCTGTTGGAAAATCTGCAGCTCTCTTATTACAACAAATTCATTACTGGATAGAAAATCCCAAAATAACAGGCAAGTTTTATCAAGAAAAGAAATGGATAGCTAATTCTTACGAGTGCTGGTCCACAGATCTAAAAATTATATCGTCTAGTACTATTAAGAGAGCCGTAAAAAACTTAAAAGATTTAGGTATTTTATTGGTCGAAAAACTTTCTTCCTTCAAGAGTAATCGGACAAATTGGTATACCATCAATTATGAGCGCATTGCTGAAATAATCCATACCCATGATATTTCTTTACCAGCTAATGAAGCAACTTCAGATCAAGATACTTTTGACCTTAATAGGGCCAATTTGACCTCATCATCGGATCAAAATGACCCAATGTATATAGATAAGAAAACAAAAAAAGAAATTTTAATAAATCAATTAAACTCTAATAAATCAAAAGATGGGGCTGCTAAAAAAGAAACTTTTAAAAAACCAATTGCTCAACAATTGTTAGATACTTGGAATGAGATCATTAATCCAGAGATTCACTGTGAGCTTACAAAAAATAGAGCCCGATTTTTAATAGCAGCTTTCAAGCATAAGTTTCATAATGATTTCCAAAAATGGAAAGAATACTGCATAAACTTAACGTCAAGTGACTACCTGATGGGAAAACTTAGAATTGGCTATAAAATAGTTCTCGATACCGCCATAAAATTTGATTTCATTCAAAGAGTTTTTGAGAAACAATTCGGGATTAAAGGGCAGGAAAAATGCCTTGTAACAGATAATGCTATTCTCATAGAGATAGACAATTCTTCCTCTCCAGAAAACGTTAAAGAAATTAAGCGCGAGATTTTCAAAGCTGTTGGAAAGGAAATCTTTATTTCTTGGTTTAAAGATACTCCTATAAAGCTTTCCTCTACATCAATTGAAATAGAAGCTCCTAATGCTTTTAAAAGAGATTGGATATCCCGGAATTACTCTAATATTTTACAGAATTTAATGGGAGAAAGGTATAGGGTTTTTATTATTTCCTAGAATTCTATTAAAGCCTATGTGTTTTAATACAGGGGGTAATATATAGTTAACCAATTAAAATATATTATTAGAATTAAGCCATTTCTGTTATTACAGTGTATATTTCTATAAAAAAAGGAAGAAGCTGTGTTCCTTCTCGGGTATTTAAGAAAATTTCATCTAGGGCTTATGCTTATTATCCTTGCCCTTACTTCTTCTTTTCTCGTCTATAAAAGATACTTACAGGAATCAAAGTATGTTTCTGACTTAATCTTTAAAGAAGTTGAGTCCATTGTTTTAGAAAATGAAAATCTCCTTCAGTATCTCTCTTCTACATTAAAGAGGAATGGAAGTTTCAAAGATCCTTATATTCTTAATATTATTAAAGATACCCATCAGCTCAGTTATAAATCTCTTGCAAGTTCTTATATTAGTTGGGCCGATAAAGACGGCATTATAAAAGTGAGCGGGAAGGGGGGAGTCCTTGAGAATGGCACCCTTAAAATAGATCACAGATCATATTTTAATTCTGCTTTGGAAGATCCTGAGAGATTGAAAATATCTCCTGTAGAAAGGTCAATTTTTAGTAATAAATTAGTTATTCCGACTGTTTTAGGCGTAGAAGACCAGGGAACAGTTAAGGGTTTTCTAGTATTAGGTTTAGCCTATAATGAGCTCCTGACTTTTATTAAAAAAGCGATCAGAAATGAAAGTTTTGAGTTCATAATCTCGATCGATAATCAGCTTTTTGTGAAATCAAACGACCAACAAGAGGAAGGGCACTTAAATAACTTCTTTCGTAAAAAATTTATAAAAGATAATCAACGACAGATGGAAGTTACATTATCTCTTAAACCTAAAGAATTACTATGGTGGATTATCGCTGAAAATACAATTTTTCTGCCCTTATATCTCTTCCTGTTTTTATTAGGTATTCAAGTCAGCACATATAGAACGTTGGTTTTGGATGTGAAAAGGGCTTTGAATGGATGGAGTTTTCAAAAAGAAAAAGAGGCTTCTTCAATTATTAGCTTAGATAGTTTGAAGGCAGATATTTTAGCTTTCGAAAAAGAGAAGAGGGAGGAGAGTAAGCGTTTGGACATGCTGTCGTCGAGCATTAAATACGCTTTAATTTCTGTCGAAGAAAAAGAAAAATACTATCATAATTATCAATTTAACATTTCAAGTAACCTTAAATTGATAGCTGATAAACTGTCTAACCTTCAATCGGATGAGAATAAGGAAGGTAAAATTACGGATTCTTTAATCCAGGACATTGAGAGAATTATGAATAATGATTGGCTCCAAGAAAAAGAATTTCCCCTTAACATCGGTTATTTAATAGAGGAGTGTCTTACATTTCATTTAAAGTCTATAAGAGAATTAGGCGTTATAGTAAGAAAAAACATTAAAATTAAAGAATTGTTTTTTACTGGCAAGTACGATGTGATTAAAGGGATTCTCCTTTCTGTGCTGGGGTATGCAGCCTCTAGAATGCGCTCTAATGGCGAAATACATATTTTTTCGGAAACAATTAGAATTGAGGATACTAAGCATATTAAACTTATAATTAGACATACAAGAGCTATTAAACCGGATAATCTATTCAAATCTCATAATGAGAGTTTGCCTGATCTGATAGAGAGAGCAAAGAAAGTTAAAAATTTAAAATTCACTTATGAATATAAGGAGGAATTGCACGGAACATTTACTTTCATATTTATAGAACCCGTTGTTAAAAATGGCTTTTTTGATGTTAATAATCCACGCTATCGAACGGGCATGAGATAAATATTTTGGCTAAAGAAGAGAGAGAAAAGAGCGGTTTAAATGACTTATAATCTAATAAATTAGAGGTTAACTAAGCCGCCCCATTCTTAATGAGGAATATTTTTTAATTTATCCATTACATAAGTTGGAGTATAGGAGGAATTAGAACTATATACATCTGATTTTAAGAGAGCAGTTTTGTGTGTTCCTGAGATTCCAGATAAGACAAGTAAAGAATCAATTCCAAAAAGGTTAGCCGCTTGTATATCTGTTTCTAAGGTATCCCCTATCATTATAGATGTACTTTTATCTATTATTAGATCTGGGTACTGCTGCTGTACAAACTCAAATATTTGAGGGTTTGGTTTACCCCACAGATGAACAATTCCCCCGCCTTGTTTAATAAGATCTGCAAAATAACCTGCGCAATAGCGCATCTCCTTACCATACATTGCGTTTATATCTGGGTTAGCACAAAAAGTAGGAACTTTCTGTTGAGAAATTTTGTCTGTGAGTGCCATATACTGTCCAAGATCTTCATTTTCTTCAGCAAATAATGTTAAGAGGACTCTGTCGGCTTCTTCAATTTTTGTTGTTAAAGGGAGGGAAATCCCCTTGAGAATATCTTTATTAACATGAGCTCCTAAATGGTAATACTTAAATTTCTGTTGTTCAGCTTTACTAAGTTCAAATTGGGCGAGATCACCAGAGGTAATAACTTTGAAAGGTCTGGTTATACCAAATTGTTTTAACTTCTCTATCGAAAGAAGAGAAGGGCGAGGGTTATTGGAAATAAATATAATATTTTTTCTAGAGTCTAAAGAGTTAATAAAATCAACTGCTTCTGGATAAGGGGACTTTCCATCATACATAACGCCGACGATATCAACAAAAAAAGTGTCATACTTTGAGTGAATGTCTGTCCAGTCACTTTGAATTATTTGAGTACTCATAGCACTTCCTATAACCATAAAAATGCTAAGAAAAATGGTTCTTAACAACCCAGCTAATAAAATCATCATCTAATTCCTTCTTCTTATTTTCAAAGGCATAAACATAACAACTTCGCACCATACCGATAATGTCATCGAGAGTCGGAATAATTTCTTGTTTGATGAGTTCATTTTCAATTTTATTCAGTACAATAAGAAAGAAGAAACGGTCCCATTCAATATGATGATATTGATCAAGGTCAAGATTTTCTTTAATCAAATCAACATCAATTATTTCAGCAGGACTGCATTCAAGCGCTGTTGAAATAGCATTAATATGCTCTAAAGGAACATTTTTTGTCCTTCCATAGACGATGTTTTGTATATAGTTTCTCTTTAATCCAGCTTTCCTTTCAATTGCTGCCATAGACAAACGGCTTTCAGAAAGCTTTTTCTTTAAATTTTCAACACGTAGTAAATTCATTAATCACCGATTGACATACATAATATGTTTATATAAAGTATATTTTATAATTATGACATATATCGTATGTCATATTAAAAGCCTTAATTTTTTGTGATTGTGGTGCATTCGGTTGAAAAGATCAACCGCTGATTAAAAACAACTTCTAAGAGAAATATATATTAGATTATTTAAGGTTTAGAAAAAGAATGAATATTAAAGAACACCGTATCTATAAATACATGTCTGAACCTATTCGGATTGCGGGACTTACTTTAGATGAATTATTTATCTTAATTGGGTCAATCTTCCTTTTTATTGTTTTGGAAACTCTTTTCTATAAGCTCTTCTTCTTAATGATGGGCACGGTTGGCGTTTTTGTTTTAAAGCGGATCAAGAAAATTGCTATTGGCTTTTCCCTCCTGTCTTTTCTGCACTGGAAATATGGGGTCAGGTTAGGGCTGCCGAAGCAATTTCCTGAATCCTGGAAACGGTTTTGGTTGCCATGAAATTTTCTTTTAATCAATCGACCCTGCAAAATGTACTGAAACAGCGTGACTTGGTGCTGTGGTGTTGTGGGGGATTAACCCTCACCAATCTCTTCCTAGTGATAAAATTATTCGGCCAAGAAGAACACTGGGTGCTGATTCCACAAGCTGATATTGATCACCGTCTCGAGATGACCGCGAGCAGCTATTCTGATGATTACTTTATTGATTGGGCGAATGGGATCGTTAGTACAATTTTGAATGTCAACTCAGACAGCATTGACTGGAAAACCCAGCAGATTCTCAAGATATCTGTTCAGCATTATGGCTCCCTCAAAGAAAAACTCATCAAAGATGCTGAATTGATTAAACAGGACCGGATCAGTACAGTTTTTTACCCTAAACAATTTAAGGTCAATCAATCTCGCCAAACTGTTGATGTTCAAGGACAGCACATTGCCTATTTTGGCACAGATTCAGCCCCCGTCGTGACAGAGAAAAAATATAGAGCCTCGTGGGATGTGCGAGCTCACGGGATCATTTTGCTTAAAGATTTTAAGGAGATCAAAGATGAATAAACTGGCTTTACTGTTGGTAGGAGTTCTGAGTGTACCTCCTGTTTGGTGCTCAACGGCTCTCAATCCGGGTCAAGTGCTTGAATTTCCAATTTCTAAAAAGGGACTTACCCGGATCTCTATAGAAAATGAAGGGATTGAAGACATTTATGCTTACCCTATGGAATACGCCGATAATATTACCCACCATAAAAGTGGTCATGTCTTTGTCGTCGCTGACGACCTTCAAGGCCCTTTATATGTCACGTTAATAACCAAGCGGGGAGTGGCTCAAGATTTAACCTTATCTCCTTCTTCGAAAAAGCCAGAGCCTATTGTTCTCCGTTTTGAAGATGAGGCCTTGCAACAAAAGGAAATTTTAGAGCAGTCAAGTACGGTTCTTGAAAAGTTTATCCAAGGTGTTATTCCAACAGGTTTCTATCGCATTGACGTAGAAGAGGTGAGTCGAAGTCGGGGTGCGATCAGTTGTGTGGTTGAGACCGCTTATCAAAAGGCGCCTTACCGAGTCGTCATTTATACGGTTAAGAATGAAACCCCTGAGACTATTACCTTAGATAATCGGTTGTTATGGGAGGAGGGGGATTTGGCTGTCGCTTTTGACCAACCTCATTTGGAGGCCAACCAAACAGCTAAACTCTATGTTATTCAAAAAATTTAAGGAGATAAAAAATGAAGGAAGAAGAAACAAGTTATTGGAAGCGTTATTCCTGGTTAAAGGGAATAAGCTATAGCGTCGCTCTAGGGGTGTTATTGATCACTGCAGCAGAAGCCAACCTTGACCAACAAGTAACGAGACTAAGTGACCTCGTCTTAGGCAAAGTTGCGGGCACTGTGTTGGGAGGCGGACTTGCTATTGGCGGCGGTGTTACTATTTATGCGGGACATGTAATGAAAGGGATTGGACAATTATTTTTAGCGGCCCTTATTGGCATTGGTGTTTGGCTAGCTAAGAGTGGGGCCATTTTCTCAGGGTTAAGCTAACATGATCAACTTTAAAGAAATAAAAAATAAAGTGTTAGCTTGGAAGGGAGGAGTCTCCTCCTCCCTGTCTTCGCCTGACTCTCTTAAATCCAGGCAAACCCTCATTAGAGGGCTTGTTGGAACGACTGTTTTAAGTGGAGTGGGTTATATGTTTCTTTCTTCACCAGAATCAGCTCAAGTATCAAGAGACCCTCAGGGTCAACCTTCTGAACAGAAAATGGCTGATTTGGCGACCCCCCTTGAAGCAATTAATGAACGGGAAATCTGGGTGAATCGCGTTGAGAAGAAAACCAAAAAAGTCGAAGAAGAAGCAGCCAAAGTTCGGCAAGAAAATGAATTTCTACAGAAAAGAATTGATGTGCTGGAGGATCTTTTTCAAAATCAAGCTCTTAACAAGGAAAGCCCGCTTAATCCTCCAGAAATCCAATCCTTGAACCCACATCCTAACACATCAATGCCGATGCAGCAACCCTTGCTCAGGCAACCTGCTCCTCAATCTTTTCCAAGCTCCCCTATGCCTCAGGATGAAGCAGAAATAGAGGGGTTCGGACATAATCAACCATTAAAGAAAAGAGGTCCTAAAATTGCTCATATTGGTAGCGGTCAACTATCTCAAATTTCTTACAAGACAACTGATCTCTATTTTCCCGCTGGAACTTACAGTAAAGCCGTGATAACGAGCGGTGTTGCGGCTTCAACCGCGACTAATGCTCAGAGTAACCCGCAACCGATGATGCTGCGCTTGGTTGATGATGGGAACTTACCGCGCGGATTTAAAAGCCGTGTTAAAGATGCTGTCATTCTCGGAGCTTGTTATGGAGATATCTCGAGTGAACGGGTGTTATGTCGACTCGAGACAATGTCTTGGGTCGAGCCTGACGGGACAACAGTTGAGAAAAAGGTCGAGGGTTGGGTCATTGGTGAAGATGGGCGGGCCGGTATCCGCGGTCAAGTTGTGGACCGCTCGGGCGAGGTGGCTCGAGAAGCTTTTGGCGCCGGCATTCTCTCAGGAATTTCAAATTTCTTTAAATTTCAAGCTCAAAGCAGCGTCTATCCTGTGACTCCATTTGGGAGCACCAATGCTTTAAGTAATAAAGAGGCCCTTCAAGGAGCAGCTGCTTCAGGAGCGGGCAGTGCTTTAGATCGTTTGGCGGAGTTTTCGATCAAGCGGGCTGAGCAAATGCAACCGGTCATTATGGTGGCCAGTGGCCGGGTCGTCGATATTGTCTTCAAAACAGGTGTTGATTTATCCCCTGTTCAGCAAACCGAGATGCAAGTTTATGGTCAGCAAAATCAAGAGCCAGGAGAGAGTCAATGAAATCTAGTTTGTTACTTTTATGCTTAACATTAACGGGCTGTTCGACCTATTCCAATAATTTTGATTGCCCTTATGGCCAAGGATTAGGGTGTGCCTCCCTTTCGAAGGTCAATAAGATGGTGGACCAACACCAAATTGATCTAGATGACGATATGCCAGAAGTCACCCAAAAGAAGCGTCAAATTCATATCTACTATGGTCCTGACCAAATGAGTAAGGTTATTACTCTGCCTGATCCTGTAGACCTTTAGACAGAAAAGTAATACTCATGATGGAAACGCCAAAAGTTGAGGATATCTTACAGCAATGGATTAACCTTCCGCGGTTACACCACTTGCTTCCCTATGAAAGCTATGATCCTGAAAGCCAATTATTTTATAATCAAGGATCAACAGGATTCGTCTTAAGGGCTAATCCTATTGTGGGGGCCGGCTTAGATGATCAGCAACAAATGGCCCAGTTTTTCCGTCGGAAAGACAACCTTCCTGAAGGAACCTCTTTGCAATTTTTAATGTTTGCAAGCCCGAGCATTTCCCCTCATTTAAATTATTGGCAATCCGCCCGAGAAGGATCCATTTTTCAAAAACTCGCGGAACGGCGACGTCAATTTCTGGAAGCGAAAGCTTACCACGATGCTGATGGGCATCTAGTGCGGGATTTTCGTTTACTGATTTCCTACACAGTTCCTGGCCATTTAAAAGAGGTTGTGGCTCAGCAAGACTTGATGATGGTCCGGCAAGAGTTGATCTCAGTTTTAGAAATGTTGGGAATTTATGCAACCAACCTGGATGCAGAAGGATTAATCCAAGAGGTAGGCACTATCTTAAATATTCATAACCACACGATGCCGCATCCGGCTCAATGGAATGAGTATGAGTCTCTCTCGAAGCAAATTATTAGTCTTGATAAGAATTATGGCTGGCAATCGAATCACCTTTCCTTAAATGACGGCCACACCCTTTGTCGCAGTTATGTCCCGGTTAAATCTCCTAACCGTTGGGCGCTGGGACATATGGATCGTCTTATTGGTGATTCTCTAAAGGTCAGTCATAAGATTCCTTGCCCCTTCCTGATCCACTTTGGTTTTTTTGTCACCCCTAATCAAGGAGGAGCGAAAACAAAAGCTTTCAGTAAGCGCGAAACACTCGAAAATGCCCTCAAAGGTCGAATGGAAAAACTGATTCCCAATCTTCGTGACCAATATGAAGAAAGTATGGAGATTTGTGAACAATTCCAATTAGGAGAACGAGCCATTATCTCATCTCTCAATTTTACACTGTTCAGTCCTGCTGAAAAAATTTATCAGAATGAAAAGCTCATGAAAGTGATTTGGAATGATAGTGGATGGGATTTTGAAGCCACACGCTACAACCATCTTCCTCTCCTCTTATCAACCCTTCCCATGACTTGGACGCTTGGAGAAAATAAACAATTTTTATCCAAGCAAATATTTGGTTATGGCACCGCGTTACATACGGTTGGCCAAGCAAAGAAGACCGTCTCAACGGAAGCTCAAAATCTACTCCCGATTGTTGCTGAATGGAAAGGTCAAAATGCACCCGGTATGCCGTTAATGGGGCGACGGGGTCAACTGTTTTTCTGGAATCCGTTTAGCTCAGCCTTTTTGCCTACAGAAACCAATGCTCAAACGGATCATAACTTTAATTTATGTATTGCTGGCCAGTCGGGATCCGGAAAATCTGTCTTCATGAATGAGCTCATGGCAACTGTCCTTGGCGTGGGGGGCAAAGTTTTTGTACTCGATTATGGCAATAGTTTCAAAAAGACTTGTCAGATCTTAGGGGGTCAACATATTGATTTTGATATTCGCAATCCGATTTGTTTAAATCCGTTTACGAATATCCCGATTGGCAAGACGGCTGAAAACCTTCTTGAACGGGAAGAAATGCTGGCTTTAATCTGCCCCGTTTTTCAAGCTATGGCAGCCACCAATCCAGAAACTGACCAATTGGAAAATTCTTATATCGAACAAGCCGTGCGCTGGTCTTGGGAAAAGTATCAAACACAGAGTTCCGTCGACACAGTAAGGGAATTTCTAGAAAATCACAGCGAGAAGGAAGCTCGAAATTTAGCCCAAGTTCTTTATGCTTTTTCATCGCAAGGATCTTTTGGTCATTTCTTCAACCGAGCAGCAAACGCTAGCTTTAAAGATACTATGGTGGTGATTGAAACGGAGCATTTAAGGAATTACCCCAGCCTAATGGCTGTAGTGGTGCAGATGCTGATTATTCAAATCAATCAGGAAATGGCAAAAGGGGATCGGAAGACGCCCTTCATCATTATGATTGATGAAGCATGGAAACTCTTGAGTGGTAAAAACACAGCTGCTTTTATTTCTGGGATCAGTCGAACCGCCCGTAAATATAAAGGCTCCATTGCTCTCGCTACTCAACATTTAACAGACTATTTTAAACCTGAATCCCCAGGTGCCACCGAAGCTTTCAATTGTTCAGCTTGGAAATGTATTCTTTATCAAGAAGGCGATGTAATTACCTCGTTGAAGCATCATCCGCAACTCCAAGGATTTGTGGAGTCTCCTTATAAAGAAGCTTTATTGAGATCCATTCACTCAAAGCCGCCACATTATTCAGAAATTGCCATTTTTGGCCCCGGAATTAATGGCATTGTTGGCCGCTTGCGCTTGGATTCTTTTAGTCGGCTTTTATACTCAACCAATGCAGCCGAGTATGGGATGATCGAAAGTCTTATATCCCAAGGGGCGAGTATCGAAGAAGCCATTGAATTGGTCATTGCGCACCAAGAAAGGGCCACGCATGACCATTAAAGCCCTAGCCGTTGCCGTAACTTTCATAAGCTCGCATATAACATTTGCCAAAGACTTAGGAACCTTCTCTCAAGTTTTTGAAATTAAAGAAAAGAGTCTTCTCGAGGTTATCCAGGAAAAGCTTCAGCACCTGAGCCAAACAGGGGCAATAGAAAAGCATCAACAAGAATTACAAAAAAGAGTCCAACAAACAATAGAAAGGCCGCATCCTATGGTCACTGTCCAAAAAGTAACAACGCCGTCAACGAAGCTTTATGATCCTTCCATTGTCGTTAAGGAAGATATTAAGGATCACAAGAACCAAATTATCGTGCGTCAAGGGGAAGTTTATAACCCTCTGGATGATGTCAATTTTGGTGAACCTCTCCTCTTTATTGATGGTGATGATCCGGCTCAAGTTGAGTGGGCCCTCAAGCAACCAGGGAAAAAGGTGCTGGTGAAAGGCTCCCCCATCCAATTAATGAAACAATACAATCAAACTTTCTATTTTGATCAAGGCAGTTTGCTGCTTAAGAAATTGGATATCCATGAAGTGCCTGCTCGAATTAGCCAACAGGGTAAAAAGCTTCTCATTGAAATGATAGCAATTGATTAAATTGAGGAAAAATCAATGGGGAAGCACTCGATCTTAACCAAAAAAAATAATCAAAGCTATGGGGGAATTGGCTTAATTAGTCAGGGTATTATCTTTATATTCTTATTCTGCAATCTTATAGCTTCTGGTCAGGCTAATTGCGTCGGCCGTTTCCTCAACCCTATCTCTGATATCTGCTGGAAATGCATTTTTCCTTTAAAAATTGCTGGTGTTGAAATTGTTAAAGGAAATCCAAGCCCTAAAGGGTCCAATAGTCCTATTTGTTCATGCCCAAGTAAGGTTTTGAGAGTTAATGTGCCCGGTATTCCCATCAGTTTCTGGGAGCCGGTGAGGCTTATTGATGTGACGCGAACCCCTTATTGCTTAGTCAATATGGGTGGTAAACAGATTGCCTCAATGGGTGTCAATGGTCGAGGCGATGTCGAAGAAGACCCGTCGAATGGGACCCATCATAGTTTCTATCACGTCCATTGGTATATTTATCCGGTGATTTATTGGTTGGAAGTCTTAGCCGATTTTATCTGCTTAGATAATTCTTCTATTGATTTATCTTATTTAACCGAGTTGGATCCCCTTTGGAGCGATGATGAAAAATCTCTCATCATTAATCCAGAAGCCGGCTTATTTGGCCGCACGGTTGCGCAAGCCGCTTGTGTTGCTGATTGTCTGGCAGCCTCGGTGAAATTACCGTTTGATTCTTTGTTCTGGTGTAATGGGTGTCAAGGCAGTTTATATCCTTTTAGTGGTACCGTGACAGAGCATATGGGCGGCGTTCAAGCCAGCCTCCTCATTACCGGGCGCTTTATGGCCAAACTCCACCGGGAAGGGTTGCTGTTTGGCACTTACGGTATTAAAGGCTTATGTGATAAGTATCCGATGCCGATCATCAAGAAAAGCCAATATCGCCTGCAAATGACCTATCCCATTCCGACCTCTCGTCATTGTTATGCCTTAGGGCATACAGAATTTATGTGGCAAGGCAATAAAGAGTTTCCCTATAAAGGCTCTGACTTTGGCTACTTGGTCTGGCGGAAAAGAGATTGCTGCTTGCGAGCCATACCTTAAGACCGAGAAAGGACGACTCATGCTAAAGACCATTTTATTACTCTTACAGTTTTCTTCTTTTTCTCAGGCTCAACAAGTGGGAGAAGAAATTATTGCTGAGGCTGAACAAGCAGCTAAATCAGCTGAATCCTCTGGTTTAGCGTTTTTCAATCAGATCCCAGAGACCAACGAGTCTCCTTCTAGGGATTCGAAAGGTCATGAAAAACAACTGAAGGTTGCAAAACAACCGACAGTTGAACCCAAACAAGCGTGTTATTCAAAGATAAAAAATTTAACAGAATCGAAGAAGGCAGAGCCTCAGGGAGAATTATTGATCTTTGTCTCTACGAGTTTACCCAAACAAGTTTTACAGGCTTTATCAACTGATGCTAGTCGACTCGGGGGCCGATTAATCTTTCGAGGGTTAATCAATAATTCCTTTAAGGAGACGCAGCTCTATTTTAGAGAGGCTCAAATTAATGCGGAAATTGATCCTACACCATTTGAGTCTTACCAAGTCACCGCTGTTCCAACCTTTATTTTGACGGATGCTCAAGGAAAGCGGTTTGATCGCATCCAAGGGAATATCTCTAGCGACGAGGCTTTATCAAAATTTAAAGAGAAAGGGGAATTAAGACGATTGGCGTCAGATCTCCTTCGGCGGTTAAGGAGTAATTTTTAATGCAAAGAGGTCTTAAGCTTTTCACCCTTTTAATGACCTTTGTTGTTAGGAGTGAGGCTGGTGTTGATATGGGAAAAACCAGTCAGGAAGCGGACGCTGCTCTGAGTGACAGTGCTCAAGAAGCCGCAGAAAAAGAATACACGGCCAATGATGCATTTGGCTATGCGGGTACCTCTATTCCCGAGGCAACACATGATGCTGCCAGTATAGAATCTGCAAAATTTGCCGCTGCTGCTAAAAGTGAAACTTTTAATCTGGTTAAAGAGTCGATTGATCAACGTCAACCATATGAGATGGATGTCATCAACGATCCTTTATTTAAGAAATCAAATGACTTCTTATCAACAGGGGGTAAGACCCTGCAATGGGAAAGAAGAAAATCAACCCGCAGGCTCTCAGAAAACTTTGCATAAATGTCGGCGAGGACAAGAGATTTATGAGGCAAAATGTCGACGGATTCTCGTCTCTCGTCAAATGGGTGTCCGTCAAGAAGAAAAGACTCATAGAATTGATATCAGTGGTCTCAGTCTTCATCGCAGTAATTATACTCAAATCTTATGCGGCCCTTATCAACCGGCTCACCCTCTGAAGATTTCTACTTTTAAAGCGGCTTTAAAAGATTTTGGTCAGAAGGTTGATATTGATCCCAATACAGTTGTTTCCGTCACTTATTCGCATGGTCATGGAGGAACTGTTAATTATTATTATCAACAACACAAACATGGGCATACGGCGGTATATGGAGACAACTACCAGCAATTTGTTGTGATTACTAAAGTTGATGTCCCTGTTTTTGAGTTGATGTGGCAAGAATCGTGTCAAGACTTAGAAGCCTTAATTGACCAAGGGCAATGTGAAATCTCTTCCATCCACTGTTTAGATAACACCAAGACTAAAATCGTTGAAGGCGTGAGCTTAACAGCGGATTGTTGGGAACAAGAATTAACGTATCGTTGTCATGCTCAACTTCAAAACACTTGTACAGCTTTATTAGAAAAGGGATGCACTCAAGTAAACTCGACTTGCAAAACGAGAGAAGGGGAGGAGTGTATTGAATGGGAGCAAACCTTTGAATGCGATAATGGCTCATCTTTAGCTAAATCCAGCATCACAGGGAAAGACATACCCTTTTGTCTAGATGGGGATTGTATCAATCAATCGTGGGCGCCTAATCAAGATATGGCTGATTCTTTATCAAAGCTGGCAATCTTTAAAGAAATGCAAAAAGATATGGATCCCAACACGCAGAGTGTATTCAAAGGAAAGCCCCTGCAATGTTCAAGAATTCCCGCCAGCTTTAAAAACTGTTGCGTTCAAAAAGGCTGGGGGATGAAAGTGGGTCTTGCTTCTTGTAATGCTGAAGAAAAGGACCTGGCTCAGCAGCGCAAGCTCAATAAATGTATTCAAGTAGGAACCTATTGCGCCCAGAAACGGTTAGGGGTTTGTACGAAGAAAAAGACGAGCTTTTGTTGTTATCAAACAAAACTTGCTCGCATTATCAACGAACAAGGACGCAGTCAACTGGGTCTCGGGTTTGGCTCAGCCAAACATCCCCAATGTGATGCTCTAACCTTAGCCCATTTCACTCAAATCGATTTTGGTAAGATCAATTTCTCGGAATTGTTTCAAGACATCATGGGTAAAGTTAATCTTCCCAACACCACCAAGATTTCTCAAGGCATTCAACAATCACTGAGTGATCAATCAAGGCTTATCACTGATCGAAAAAAACATATAACTCAAGGACGCAAGCATGGTGAGTTTTAAAATATTTACAAATATTTTAGCAGTAGGATTAATTATTAACTCTGCACAAGCAGACTCTTGGTACTCTCAAGCCTCAAAGGGGTGGTTATGGTATAAAAAAGTTCCTCAACCAAGACTACAAAAGAAACCTGAAAAGCAAGAGGCGTATCAAAATCAACCGTCGACGCAACCGGTGTTGCCGTTGACTTACCGAGATAAGTTGAAAAAATCCCAAGAAGATTTCGAAGAGATTCAAGCGAAGGCTGTAATGGAGCCAACTTTAGAAAATGTACAGTCTTTGCATCAAGCGCAAAATGTGATGATGAATCAAGCAGACATCTTTGAAAAATTATGGATGTTAGCTTCCTTATTGGATGCTAAAGGGTACCGTGAAGAGGACCAGCCATTTCCTGCACACCGTAAACTCTACCAAGAAAAAGAAGAAAAGCAACTCAATGATCAAATTAAGAAAATGGCTAAAAGCTTTGGTGTATTCTTTGTCTTTAAGCAAGACTGTCCCTATTGCCATGAATTCGCTCCAATTGTGCGCCAATTTATTGATACCTATGGCTTCGACTATAAAGCCATTTCCCCAGATGGACAGGTGCTTCCCTCTTTTCCGGATGCTGTTGCCGATAATGGAACCCTTCAGATTATCAATCAAGAAGGAATCTATCCGTCTCTGTATTTGGTAAATCCTGTCACCCGAGATGTCATTCCGCTCTCTCGAGGACTCGTTAATTTATCGGAACTTCGCAGCAACATGAAATTGATTATCGACTCCTTGAAAGGGCTTCAGCATGGCCGTTAAAAAACTTCTCTCACAATTCTTAACCCTTTTAATGATATCGTCGGCCTCTGCTAACCCCTTGGATAAGTTTTTTAAAAGCTTAGGAGGCCAAGTTAATCACTCAACCCCAGGCGCTTACCAAGATCAAGCGGCCGGCTATTATACAGGCGGCGGTTATGTCATGCGCCAAGGCAATACCTCAATCAATCCGATTAACATCAGTTTGCCGCGTCTTGGTGCTGGCTGTAACAATCTTGATATGTATTTTGGATCAATGTCATTCCTTAAAGGCCAAGAGCTTATTCAAATGGCCCGTCAAATTGCCACAGGTGTCCCCACTTATGGCTTTCAACTCTTTCTTAAAACTAAATCACCTCAAATTGAGAATCTCTTAACGCAGTTACGAAAATATGTCCAAGATATGAACAGTATGATGCTGAACTCTTGTCAAGCGAGCCAACAAATTGTGGGTGGGCTATGGCCGAAAGGGACTGCCGCCAGTGAACAAATTTGTATGGATCAAAAGGGGAGTAGTAACAACGATTGGTTTGGTGCTCGCAAACACTGTGAAGATAGCAATAAAGTCACTTCTCAAGTGGTGGCAGCCCAAAACAAGCATAAAGATCTGTTAATGGGAGAATACAATTTAGTCTGGCATGCCTTAAAAAAGATGCCTGAGTATAAAGACAATAAAGACCTTGCTTACTTCATCATGTCCATTACCGGGACCTTAATTTCTAAACAAGAGGGAGATCGTTTTCGCTTGCGAATTATTGAGCCCCGAGCCGATCAAAAAGAATTTATCGCAGCTTACCTTAAAGGAGGTGCGACTTCGCAGCTCGCCTGTAATGAGGCTGATAAGTGTTTAATGCCGTCTGTCCAGAAAATAACTATTTCAGATGACAATGCTATGAAGGCGAAGGTCATCAAAAAGATTAGTGATTTGCGGACCAAATATATCAGCAAAGGCACAATTACAGCCGAAGAACTCACCTTCCTCAATGATTCCGTCAATTTGCCGGTTTACCGCTATATTCAAGTGAGTGTGGCTGCCGGCACACCGTTTATGATGCAAGATACGGCTGAGTATATAGCGGCTAGTGTTCTCTTAACTCAATTTGATCGCGTCATGAGTGAAGTGATTGAAGCAATAGACGCGTTACAAAAGATTCAATTAGAAGATACGGCGATAGCGCAGTTTAAACAGAATTTGCAAGAAGCCCGGTCGCGTGTTCAATCCTTATTGATTGGCGCCAATTCTGGATCGATTCAAAACTTTAATCAGACCATTCAAGCCATTGAGCAAGAGATAATCGCTAAGAATACTTAAAGTCCAATAAAGAAGGATAACAAGTCATGGAATACAGTTTATATGTTTATGGAGGAGGGGAGATTCTTTGTAAGGTCTTTAATGGGGTCGCCTTACTCTTCAAAAGTGACAATCCTTATTTTACCTCGGTCGGCACCTTAACCATGGGAATTGGCTTACTTTATATTGCGGCCCGGGCTATCCCTCAAGCTTCTTTTTCTTTATTTTTTAAAAGCTGGTTTTTACCGACTTTCCTCCTTGTAGCTCTATTTTATGGGCCTAAGGCCAGTGTCCATATTATTGATAAGGTGGATAATAATTTTGAATATAACAAGGTTGACAATATCCCTGTGGGGGTAGCAGCAGTTGCTTCCTTGTCAACCCACTTCAGTACCTATCTTGCCGAGACAGTTGAAACTGTTTTTACCACCAGCGATGCGCAACGATTCTCTAAAGTCGGGCCCCTGTTTGGCGCCAAGTTGATTCATGCTGCCAATACATTGACCATCAGAGATCCTCTCATGCGCGAAAACTTAAAAGATTTTACGCGTCAATGCTTTGCCTGGCCGTATGTTTTTTCTAACCTTGATCCGGGCAAGAAGGCGGCGCTTGAAACGGACGATATGTTGGGGTTTATTGAAGCCAATCCTCACCCCCTCCTGGGTATTTATTGGCGCGAACCCAATGGTCAAGCAAGCTTTGTTGATTGTCGTGCCTGTGCCGTCAAAGTCCGGCAAGTGATTCCCCTTGAAATTGAAACAGGGTTACAATATCTTGCTTCTCAAATGTTTAGTGGTGGGAAAGATCCGGAGGGCGCAACACGCCGCTTGCACCAATATTTTGGGGAGGCGTGGCAATCTTTAGCCAAAGGAACCAGTGATGCCGCTCATGTTATCCAACAAGAACTGATGTTGAACAGTTATCGAAGTGCTCTCCTCGATAAACGAGATGAGCTCGGATTGGGGCGTTATAATTCCGACTTGATCAACCTGAATGCCGAACGTGGTCAAGCCTTCCAAAACAGCTCATTCTTGATTAAAGCCGCTTTATCCGGAACTAATGTGACCATCCTCCACACGATTTTCTTTGCCATTGCTCTCATGTATTTCACTATTATGGCGCCCATGACCTTTTTACCGGGAGGGATGTCCTGGGTTACGACTTGGATTAAGGTGGTGGTTTGGCTGGCCTCTTGGCCAGTGCTTTTTGCTGTCCTCAATTGCTTAGGGTATATGTTTGCCGGACAAGCAACCCGATCTTGCCAAATAGGATACGGGGAAGGGCTCACCCTAATGACCCAAAATGGGTTAGCCGATGCTGCCTACACTGCTTATTGTTGGGTTATGGGTCTACAATATTCTGTTCCCTTTGTTTCTTGGGCTTTGATTTCCAAAGCTAGCGGTCATGCCTTTTCACAACTCGCTTCCTCTTTATCTCAAACGGGTGAGTCTTTTGCCGGAAAGGCAGGTAGCGAAATTGTTGACGGGAATGTTTCGTTTGACTCGCAAACCTTGCATCATCGTTCGATTGCAAATGCTCAAATTGCACAACAACAATTAGGGTCGTCTTTCAATTATGGATCTCGGTTTGATGATGGGAAAATGACGACCCTTTATGGGACCGGAGGACAAGTGACTTTGCAAGAACAGCAAACCCAGCTCGGGACAAACGTCTCACAAAATGATGCTCTAAGTGCCATGATGGGCGTTCAGAGTCAAATGGCTCTTCAAACAGCTTATAGTAAACAAAGAATGGCTAGTGAGCAATTCCAGCAAGGAAGTAACGAACTCTTTTCTCTGGCAACAAGCATGGCCCGTTCAACTGGTTCAACAGAGACGTTTGGCTCTAGTGAGGCTATAAATGCTCAAAAGTCTCTCAATAATGCCATGAGTATGGTGAGCCAATTTGGCAAGGATCACGGTATTAGTGAAGATAAAGCTTTTTCAATTATGTTAGATGGGGGAGTTAGAGCCTCCGCAGAGGCAGGAAGTGGATTTTTAAGCGGGCTTAAGGGTGCCCTATCTTTAGGAGCTACGGGTCAGATGCAGTCAGTTGGAAGAAATTCTGATTCCATTACTCAATCATTGAAGAGTGATACGGCAAAACAATTTGCTGAGAATTTCAATTCTGGCTTGCAATATATGTTAGACAATAAAGGGTCAATAAGTGATAGTCACCAACGGCAATCACTTGACCAAATGCAGAAGCATTTTAACCAAGCGCAATCCTATTCAGAGCAAGCTTCCTCCAGTTACAATGAATCAAAAATGTGGAGCCAAACGGCATCAATGAATGAGCAACGGAGTTTAGCATCCGGTAGTAATATTAATGATTCTGTTTTAACTTATGTCGCCAATAAACGCTTTGGCGGTGATAAAGTGGCAGCTGCAACTTGGCAATCAGAGAACCCAAGCATTTATCAATCCGAAGTCAGCTCCTATTTGCAGCAGCGTAAAGCAACTCTTAGTAATTTTGCCTCATCAAATGGATTAGATTCCGCTCCAGATATTCATTCGAACCATTTAGAAAATGATGGTCGGATTATAAATGCTGTCACTAATGGACAATTAGATTTGTTGAGAGAACAAAATGGTGTCGGATTTAGTAAAGAAAGTCTTGACCAGAAAATTCAAAAGAATAAAGAAAGTTCTGTGGATCAAATTGCCCAGCAATCTAGAATGATAAATCAAGAAAATTCAGGGATTGAGCTTAAGGATCTAGGGAAAGAGTTTAAACAGAAAGATGAAGAATACTTAATTAAAAAAGCTGGGAGAAAGATGAAAAATGGTTAGTATTTATTTAATCAATAAAACCGCTTGGGCCACCTGGCTTCAAATGATCTGCAGCGGCAAAAGGATTGTTGATTGTCGAATTGGAAAGAGGGTTATATCTTCCAAATTTCATATTATCAGGCATGCAGTCTACCACCCTTTCTCCAGTCGCCAGACCGTACGGATAACTCACATAACCAAACAAGACTGCTCCAGCAGTAATACCAATCGAGAGAAGGGCATAACTCAACGAGAAAGCAATTTCAGCCAAGAAATCGTCTGTCATCATCAGCATAGTAATTACAGCAATAACACCACTTACCACAACAGATATACGTCTTACTTTAAGGGTAAAATTAGTGTACTGATCCAATTGCTCAGGTGTCACATCACAGGTTTGTTGCAACAATTCCGGCGAATTTGGAGTGGATTCTTTGTAGCCCTTAAAGCTAAACAAATACCAGTCGAGAACCAAGGTGGCGCCGATATAAGAGTGGATCCAAACTATGACATTACCAGTCAGGCACAGAGCAATCAAGCTGACCAAAGCAGCTCCTATGATGCGCTTATTACGATAAAACCTCAGTTTTGGAGAAAGAATTTTTTGAGGAGCAGCCGACTGGACCATTTTTGTAATTCTCTTTTCCATAATCTCTTAACTATTAAAAATTATATCATAAATCTCTTAATAATTCATGCTTTTTCAAGGATTTGTGCCCCTTTAAATGCCGGCTGTTGTAAACGGAGAAATTTAGGAAGAATGGGTTATGCAAGATTACCGTGATTATTACCGACAGTTAAATGATCAGCTATCGATCAAAATTATGGATTTAGCCTACGAGCTTCTAGGGGAACCAACCTTTAAAAAAGCTGTGGAATGGCGTTATGGGCAAAAGGGGAGCCTTTCTATCACGATCTCTGGAGCCCATCAAGGTCGATTTTATGATTTTGAAAAAGATATCCAGGGCGGCCCTTTAGACCTTATTAGCCACACTAAAGGAATTAAAGGACGGGATCTATATGTCAGTGGGCGCGTCATTGGTTGAGGTTAAATCTCCAAGAAATTTGGACACCTATTATGCCGATCCCTCCAGGTGCCCCTAAGCCTGATTTTAGAAAAGCCCCCTTGAATTATTTAATGGAAGAGAGGACTGTGGAGGCGATTTATCCTTATTGCTCTTTACAAGGGGACCTTTTAGGGTATGTGGTCCGTTTAAAGGATAAGAATAATTATAAGATCACGCCAACTCTCACCTATTGCCAAAGCAACTTAGGTCGCACGAGCTGGTATTGGAAAGGTTTTAGAGAGAAGCGCTCTCCTTATGGGTTAGAAAAAATTAAAGATACCACAGCCCTCATTTTAATTGTTGAAGGGGAGAAAACCGCGGAGGCAGCCCAACAGCTTTTTCCTCATTATAGTGTTTTAACGTGGGCTGGGGGTGCTAAAGCTGTTTTGAAAACAGATTGGTCACCTTTAAAACAGAGAGATATCATCCTGTGGCCTGATAATGATCCTGCTGGTTGCGAGGCCATGCAAAAGCTGGCTCATCATCTTAAGGAAATGGGAAATCAAGAGGTTCGGATTGTCAGTCTACCAGAAAATACCCCTCCTAAATGGGATCTTGCCGATCCGATTCCTCAAGCATGGATTGCTAATTTCTTAACTTTATCCTTAGAAAAAGGGGAGGAGTTTAGCAATTTAGGCATCCCTTATATTGATCGTTCTCAACCTTTGGAGTGTCTATAGGAGTTCTTCATGAGCCTCATTAAAGATTTTACCCAAGGCGGCCAAATTACTCTCCACAAGCTGCGGATGATTCGCCAGGTCTTAGCAGTTACTCTTTTTACTTGCTGCATGGGAGGAGGGGCTTTCTTCTGCATAAAAGCCTGGCAAGAGACCTCCGTTTATCAACGCGAGATTATAAGGGCTTATTTAGAAGCCACCCTTAAAACAAGCATAGTAGGAGGAAAGTCTCATCAAGCAACTCAACTCGTTAAAAGCCCTAGAGGAGGCTGGCAAAAAATAAGATCAATTGATTTTTTGAGGAACGCTCATGTCAATCATCAACTCCAACTTATTAAAGAACGAATGGTTCAGACTCTTCTCCAAGCATTCATGGTTATGGGCGGAATATTAGCTTCTTTCATTGGGTTTTGGACCTGGAGGGGAAGAATTGGCTCAGAAAAAGAGATTCTGTCGGGCACCCAAGTTGTGGAAGCGAAGATTCTTAAAAGGCTTGTTCGGCGTCAGAAAGAAGCTTCTGACCTTACCTTAGCGGGGATTCCCTTGATTAAAAACAAAGAACTTCAACATTTATTAATTGTTGGAACCACCGGCTCAGGGAAGTCAAACTGCATCCATGAACTCTTGCAACAGATTCGCAAAAAAGGACAACGAGCCGTTATTGTGGATGTCACCGGAGGCTTTATCGAAAAATACTATAGGCCGGGCATTGATAAGATTCTCAATCCCTTGGATCAACGTTCAGAAGAGTGGACACTCTGGGCTGACTGTACTGAGCCTTATCATTATGAGGCGCTATCATCTGCCTTTTTACCCTCCAAACATGAGGATGATTTTTGGGTCAATTCTGCCAGAGCCTTATTCGTGACCACTACCCAAAAACTTAAGGATAACGGTGATTATAGGGTTCAGAACTTTATGGATCAAGCTGTCATTAAGCCTCTCCATGAAGTCATCGATTTTTATGAAGGAACGGCTGTGGCTTCTTTCATGAATGAAAAAGCTGATAAAACAGCTGTGAGTGTGCGAGCAACGCTTGCCTCTTATATTAAATGCTTAGAATGGCTCAAAGAGACCAAAACACCGTTCTCGATAAGGCAATGGGTCGACCAAGAAGAGCATCAAGGGGAATGGCTGTTCTTAAGCTCCGTCCCAGAGATGCGGGAAGCCCTTAAACCTTTATTAACAGCTTGGACAAGTATTGCCACCAAGGCTTTAATGAGCCTTAAACCGTCCTCAGAGCGCCGTTTATGGTTTGTAATAGATGAGCTTCCGGCATTGAAGAAATTGCCGGATTTTCACACCATGTTGGCAGAAGCCAGAAAATATGGGGGGTGTGCGGTTGTTGGGACTCAAGATTTATCTCTCTTAGATGAAGTTTATGGCCATAACTTGGTGAAATCAATTGCGAACCTTTGCAGCACTAAAGTGGTATTCAGAATTGCTGGCGCAGATGTGGCAGAACGGGTGTCAAAGTGGTTAGGCTCACAAGAGATATCGGAGGCTATTGAGAATATTTCTTATGGAGCCCATCAGATGCGAGATGGAGTTTCTTTAAATGATCAAAGGCGTGAGAAGGCGACCATTAATGCAGATAAGCTAATGAAATTACCTGATCTGGAAGGATATATAAAATTACCAGGCAATTACCCGGTAGGACAGGTGAAGTTTAAGTACCATCAACTGTCCTCCATTGCTGAATCTATATCTAGAGGTAAAGAGAATGAGTAAATTACCAAAATTGAAAATCGTCATGCGTCGTATAATTTTGCTTTGTCTGACCCTTTCTTGGATTCTTCTATTAATAAACGGAATTAAAGCATATTGGGGATTGGTGGTTTTATCTGCTTTGGTAGGAGTTATGGCTTTTGAAAGACCTCCTCCAAATCCGGAATACCTCATAGGCGTAACTATATTTATACTCTTATATCTAATTTTCTGGGGAGGAGTTTTTTACATTCTTTACCGTCTGATTAAGCTTTGGATTAGATTACTAAAGAAGTTCTGGTGATTTAGCTGCCTGAGTATCACTCATTGTAGAATTTGGTCTCTCAGTTTTATTGTCTTGCAGAGCAATTGGGGGATGCTATTTCACTTTCCTCTCTACCACATGTTTCAAGCGGCAATTACCTGCGTTATTCCCCGTTTTCTTTTTGCCCTTTTTTTCTTCACGACAATTTCTACGTCCCAATCCAGAAGATTTAATAGGTGCATGAGTCGATCCATTGAAAACTTATGTAACCTTCCTCTAATTAAGTCGGATACATCCGGTTGCTTAATATTTAGAATTGCTGCTGCCTCAATTTGTGTAAGCTTTCTTACTATAATACTCTTATGAATTTTATGAGCTAGAGCAGCTTTAGCAATTGCTTCTTCAGGTTCGCTGACCTTTAAATCGGCAAATATGTTCTCATCAGCTTTAATAATATCCATCATTCTTTTCTCCTATAATAGTCCTCTTCAGCGCGTTTCAATCTAGCTTCAATAAGATCTATTTCCTTTTGAGGAGTTGAAATTCCATGTTTTGATTTCTTTTGAAAAGCATGGAGTACGTATATAGCGTCTTTAAGCTTAAGCGTGTAAACCACTCTATAAGTATTAGTGTCATAATCCTCTACCACTTCGAGTACTCCCGCTCCTTTAAATCCTTTTAAAGGCTTAACTGAAGGATGTTTATCGCCTAATTGTGCAATATAAAGGGCATATCCAACTTCATTTCGAACCCTTTCAGGAAATTCCAACAAATTATCTTTTGAACTTCCAACCCAATATATTGGTTTTTTCACGAATAACTCTTCACTGGATAATATAGTAATTTTACTATAGAATGTCAATTCACTAAACGAAAGAAATTTAAGAATTTATGCTGTTCTGATTTATAATTTCTTTTCTAAATTGTTTTCTTGTTGAGGATATTCTTTATGACTTGCTAATAATTCTTCAACAGCATTCCCTTGAAGGTCATAGCGGTGAGTGCTCTTTGCTAAGACTTCCTTGTACTTAGACCAACGGGTATAAAATCCAAGGGCTTCGCGTATATGGAGCCGTGAAAAAACGAGGTTTTTTGGCAATTCAGCAAAAATATCTTTTTCAATCTTTAACTTTAAAGGCTTAGGATTTTCCTCGCTAAAGCATTGAGGGTAAGTGCTTAAAAGCCAATCAAATACGGCCTGCCGATTCTTATCTCGTTCTTTTTTCGCTTTTAATCTTAGGTGTTGATCCTTTTCCTTAGAATAAACTTTAGGCTTTGTAGGCGTTTCCTGTGGTTTAGCTTTAAGAGGTTTTTTATTTTCTTGAGGTGAGCGAGGTTGAGGAGAGTGTTGTCCCGTCTCAAAAAATGTTTTTAATTGAGCCGCCTTATCCTGCGCTAGAGGGTGTTGCTGGGAGTTTAAGCTTAAGGTTGATTTTTTATGAATCATGTCTTTTTACTCTTTTAGTCATAGGGAAGATATTATGGGTGTTTTTTAGCGGGCTTTGATAAAGCAATCAGTTTCTCCTGGTCTTTGGAGCCCATTTTAGGCCAAACTTTCAGCATGAACTCCCCATACTCCAATTGGGTCTTTGTTAGCTGACTCACGGGTGGTATAAAGTAATGAACCAGTCCTCCGCCGATTCCGCCACCAATTAACGTCGATAGAAGAACAAGAATAAGTGTCGTACGCGAAAAGAAATTAACACTTCTATTGCAGGTGGTAAGGCTCTGTTCAATATGACGCGTGGTGATTTGTAATTTATTGAGGATTTGCTCAATCTGTTCTGAAGAAGCTTGGACAAACTGTTGTCCAATATCGTTGGCAACAATTTTAGCCATGTTGGTGGCCTCTTCTTGGATTGTCGGCCTAATTTGCTGGCTTTGCTCTCTCAGTACTGTTAAGCAATCCTGGAAACTCTTTGAGATTAGCGTCAGTTGGCCAACCGATGTAGCAATGAGATTACTCTCTTGGGCTAGTTTGGACTGTAATCCATTCATCAAGAACACCGCATTGGTTAGTTCTTTAATTTCTTCGGTTGGTATCTTTTCTTCTAGCGTATTCATTTTCTTGGATTCTTCTATCAATAAACGGAATTAAAGCATATTGAGGAATTTTACTTAGGCCCGCTTTAATAGGAATTATGGCTTTAAACAGACCTCGTCCAAATCTAGAATACTTTCTTGTTGTAAAGGTATTTATATTTTTATATGTGATTTTCTTATAAATTTTATGGGGAAGGGGAGAATTATAAAAAAAAAGTAATTTATAAAAATAACCTTGTAAATTTTCCATAGCATGGTATTATTTCAATGTTATGATTATAAGATCTTTACAAAAAAATTTACAGCAAGCTTTAGAAAGGCAGCCTGCCGTTGTTCTCTTAGGACCCCGACAGGTCGGTAAGACAACCCTTGCTTATCAAGTGAGTGAGAAGCAGAATTCTATTTATTTAGACTTGGAGTCACCCGAAGATCTCCAAAAACTCTCTGATCCTCTTTTATACCTACGGACTCATGAATCTCAGTTGGTGATTCTAGATGAAATTCAAAGAGTGCCTGATCTCTTTACCTCTTTGCGCGGGCTGATTGACGAAAGACGGCGCAAAGGCCGTCCAGCTGGACATTTCTTGCTTTTAGGATCTGCTTCTCTGGATTTACTTAAGCAGTCGTCTGAATCTTTAGCAGGACGCATTGCTCAACTAGAACTTCCACCTTTTACGGCTATAGAAGTTGCACAATATGGGCAAGACTTTATGAGGTTATGGTTAAGGGGAGGGTTTCCCAACAGTTTTCTTGAAGAGAATGATTTATTTAGCTTTGAGTGGCGACGTGATTTTATAAAATCGTATTTGGAAAGAGATATTCCCCAATTAGGACCAAGAATTCCCTCCGAAACATTAAGGCGGTTTTGGACGATGCTGGCCCATGTGCAGGCAAGCCTTTTAAATGCATCTCAACTAGCACAGAATCTAGGAGTCAGTGTCCAAACCATTACACGCTATATTGATTTACTTGTGGATCTTCTTTTGGTCAGGCGTCTACAGCCTTTTCATGCCAATATTGGAAAAAGGCTTGTAAAGTCTCCAAAGGTTTATATTCGCGATTCAGGATTGGTGCATACCCTTTTAGGGATTAAAGATGCGGAGGCCTTACAAAGTCATCCGATTATGGGGGCAAGTTTTGAAGCATTTGTCATTGAGAATTGCCTAAACTGTGCACCTTTACACACCAACGCTTATTTCTATCGGACAAGTGCGGGGGCGGAAATAGACTTATTGCTAGAAATGCCTGATAAGTCTTTATGGGCTATAGAGATTAAAAGGAGTCTCTCCCCAAAAGTCCAGAAAGGGTTTTATTATGCTCAATTGGATTTAAAGCCGGCTCGATCTTTTGTTATATATGCAGGCCATGAACGGTACCCCTTAGCACCCAATGTAGAGGCTATCAGTCTTTATGATTTCCTTAGGGAGCTCCAGCAATTTGAAAGTCTTCAAGGTTAGAGTATAAATGAAAAGATTACGTCAGAGAAAGCTTTCGATTACTCTGAAACTTACCCATGCTCTCTTATTAGAAAAAGATGCTTATAGTGTAATAGGTATTACAGGGCGTATCCATTGTAAAGACGTATAGTAGACAATTTAGCTTAATTAAGGATGCACCCTTAATATAAAAATTTAAATCCCTTTAATATCTTAAAATTTGGAATTTATAATTCTAATCCGTAAAAAGGAAAAATTTAAAATACTTATAATAACAGGTTATATTAAACGAGTTTACAAATGATAAATATTTCTATAAAACTATAACTTAATTTCCTAATTCAATTTACTCTACGGAGAAATCGAATACATCCAAGAATTTTGAATGGGCATCTTTATCTCTCTTTAAATCATCTAGCGGCTTATTCAAAATAGTGGCCAGATCTTCCAAAGAAAGGTGCAAACCATTAAGAATATCCTCCCAATTTTGAGTGTTAAATCTTTAAACTTAATGTGACAATGCCCTAATATAGATATCCATATTATGTATAATTATAATTATGTTAAATTTTATAAGAAGAATGAGAGGTTTTTTAAATTTAATCCAGTGTATGAATTTATTCCCATACAGGGAATTGTCAGGAAAAAGCTATCCAGGAAACTTTTAACCATGACGAAGTCCTAGGCCGGATGCCAATTTCTTGATGATCTATGATAATGTAACTTTAGTAAGAGTAGAGATTTCTCTAATATTTCCTTCAATTTTTCATAGTACTCATCATCAGTTATCGGATTCTCCTCTCCTTGCTTTTCTAAATTCTGTAGCTTCATCTCCGTATTAGTAGCAATGGCTGGTGTTAGCAAGCCACTTTCTTTAACTTCGCCCCAAAATTCATTTAGTTCATTTATATTGCTGTGTAATGTTCCCTCAACTTGCTTCATGAGTTTCTCTAATTTATTAGAGAAACTTTCAACAAGAGTCGGTATATTAAATCCTCGATTACTCCAATTTTCCAGTAAAATCTTGTCATGGGGTGAAAAAACGTGGTTTCCGGATAAATCTAATTCGCGAACGTTAAGGTTCTTAAACAGTTCTAAAAAATTATGAGAATTAAGCTCAAGATGATTATCTCTTAGGCTTATCGAAATAACTGACGAAGGTAACGAAGAAAAGAGAGATTTTATATCTTCGTCTTCAAGTTCTAAAGCTTCCAGATTAACTGCGATCAGTTTTTTATTAGGTGTTCTTTGTGGTATAGTTTTCAATGCTAATTCTTTAATTGGCTCGCTTGAATGCTTTTCCAGAGAAATTTTTGTTGGTTCCTGCTGCGCTCCCCAACTAAATGTTATGTCTCCCTGCATTAAGGTATGATATATACCATAAGTTGTTATTCCTAAAGAATACCCTGATTCATATAGACCATAAGTTTTAAATTTAGGTTCAAGAGGGCTTAATCTATGATAATCATAAAGTGGCCTTTCTGCATGGAATTGAATATTATGAGGTTTCTCTAAAGAAGAAAGCTTGCAACAATTCAACGCTCTTTCTACAATTTTTCTTTTAGGATGAGAGTAGTCTGATCGTTCGCCTGAGCTAAGTATGAAATATTTTGGATTTACTGTTTTAAGGAATTCTTCATTATTTGCTTCGTCCGTATCAGCACCATGATGACTTGCTTGTAAAATACTAGCTGAACAGTGCTCCTTTAAATCCTTATTATTTAGTATTGCATCGGTTGTTTTGCCTGTTGCATCGCCCGTTAATATCACAGATTGAAATCCGTAAGAAAGCTTAAGAACAATGCTTTTATAATTTTTATCTGTACCATCTGTCATAGCTGATAATATTTTACATTCAACTTCTCCACAGTTTAGAGGAAAAATTTCTGTAGGTGCATACTCTTCAATCCATATTTTAGAGTATTTTGCTGATTGGTTAAATTTTACAAATTTAATAAAACTTCCACCATATTCTTTTTGAGGTGACCCTCCAAGCAGAAACCTCACTTTTTTACCCTGTTCAATACAAGGAGAAACAATTCCTTCAACCCAACTATAATGATCAGTATCCCCATGACTAACGATAACATTTAAATCGATATCGTCATCCTTAGTTTTGATGGTTGGTAAGTAAGCATTTAATCTTGTTTTAATCTTATCAAGTTTTAGTCTTTTAAACTGCTTCTTTGCTGTGGATGTGTTACCTGGACATTCAGTAGACCCAGCATCAACTAATAAAGCAGGCCCCTTAGGGCATCGAACTAAAGTACAATTCCCTTGTCCAACATTAAAAAAAGTAATTTCCAGATCATCTAAAGCATAGGTTAGGAAAGGTATACAACAAATTAATATACGGCATACAATCTTAAATTTCATAATGTTTACTCTTTCTTCTCTGTGATAGATTTTAGCTTGATAAAATGGCTCTTATAGTATTCTTCTGCCTCTTGCTCTAATTTTTCAGCTTCCTCCAGGGAGCTTTCTAATCGAGCTGCATCAAAATAACCAGTCAATCTTTCAGATTGCTGATAAGATGACTTTGCCTCCTCTATTTCACCTTGGTTCTCAAGAAGACGCCCTAACTCATAAAAACCTCTAGGGTCACCTTTATGCCCTTTTTTAAGGAAGTATTTTTTAGCATCATCGATTTTATCTTTCTTAATACAAAGCTCCGCTGCTAAATCATACGCGGTCAACATTCCTAACTCTGCAGCATCATCTAGATAAATTAAAACTTTAGTAATAGGCTCATCCGGGGTAGATATAATTTCATCTGGATAACTCATCACTGTCTTTGCAGTTTGGTAATACCCCTCTGCAATACCTACCTTCCCTGCTTCTATGTATTTGTCGAATGCTTCTTTCGCATTGTTTTGCATGCGTGCTATGCCAAGTAAAGCTTTTTTGTAGTTTAATTGATTAGCTTCTTCAAAATGCTTTTTCCTATCCGCAAGAGTTTCTGCTCGTAGGGCAAGTTGATAGTAAGCCCTACCATCTTTGTTAAGGCATGCTTTTCTAAACCAATCTCGGCCCTTTTCCTGTTCTTCTTGCCAGGAAAAGAACAAACCCACTATATAAGGGGGAGAATCTTCAGTGTATTTGGCTAATTTTTTAAACTCATCAAGGAAGTGTTTTTGTACTGTTAAAAGGGTTCCTTCTTCTACCATTTCATCCTGGTCATCTGTAGGTTCCAAGATATCAGTGTATAACTGAAGTAGGTTGTATAAATGGTAAAACGCTAAAGGGTTATTATATTTTGCTGCATACGCAAGTTTGAAATGGATGTGTTCTCTACCATAAATAGAGTAAATAGGATCATATAAAGTTTCTAATTCTTTTGGGAAAAAGAGCCAACCGCATAAAGCTTGTTGCCAAGTTTGCTCTGGCCATTTATCAAACTCTACTTTTATGAAGGAATCAGCTGAATCTTCCGAAGCCGCCGAAGAATCACTTTTATTGCTGCTATAAGATCTTGCTTGCCAATAGTTTTCATAACTAGCATCCGCATAAGCCAACATCTTTTTATATTTTGCGGAATCTATAATTTTTATTAAGCCTTCTTCTGTCAATGCTTCTTGGATATCACCTTTGATGCTATCAATATTTTGCATAATATTTTCTTTGGTTTTTTTAGCATAATATTTCTCGGCTTCTATATATGAATTTAATGCATCCTTTATCTTTTGACCTGTATAAGTTTCAAGGATATGAGGGAGTTTGTCTTTTAAACTATTCCATATCTGAACTGGATCTTTTATATTCGACTCTTCTTCCTCCCCTAATAACTTCCTTATTTTCCAACGTTTAACTCCCAATTCAGAAGCAAATTTTTCTTGCGAAAGATATAGCTTATCTAACTTATCTAATTGTCTATCCTTACTAAGTTTTGTTAGCATCTGTACAAGTATTTCTAACTTCCTATACTCATATTGCTCTAAAATTTTATCTATATCATTTCCTGTATCAAGAGAGGGAGAACTATTTAATGTAGTCCCAGGCGTTACATTTTGCTCAGCAGAAAGATGGGACTCTTGTCCTAAAAATTCTTCCTTCTTGAGTGCTTGTTCAAACTCAGAAGCATAAACACTATAGAGGCCTGTAAATACATTAATAAAACTTATTGACACAGCTATATATGAGAACCTCACCATATTTTCTCCTTAAAATATATTAGAATGTTATTGAAGCTTGATTGTCCCTAATTAGTACCTCTTAGTGTGAAGATCTTCGTAACCTAGAAATTTTTCCTTTTACTTCTAAGAGTTGTGAATATCTTTTTATTCTAAAAGATTTTGGCAATCGAAGAAGGAATATTGTGAGTAGTAATGGGAGAGGGATTACATAAGAATTAGCTTGTTTTTTAAGCTGCTCATAGGGTTTCATGATATGAAACGCCTTTGGTAAATAAAGCATTTCCATTAAGTTCGTAAGAACTTTATTACATTTTTCCAATGAAGTAGACCTTTGTTAAAAGTACAAAAACATATTCTTTAACAAAGCCCTCGTGGGCTACGAGAATTTGATCAGGAAATTTACTTCTTTACAATGGATCGTATCAACAACATTTTTATTTGGAATGATATTAAAATAAAACTTCTTAAGCATGCTTCTTTTAATAAAATTCTTTTAATGCTTTTGAAACTGTTGTTGAGCATGAGTTTTATGGCTTGCTAATAATTCTTCAACAGCATTTCCCCATAGATCATAACGGTGAGTACTCTGGGCTAAGACCGCCCTGTACTTAGACCAGTGTGTATAAACCCCAAGGGCTTCTCGTAGGTGCAAGCGTGAAAAAGGGAGATTTTCTGGCAGTTCAGCAAAAATGTCTTTTTCAATCTTTAATTTTAAAGGTTTAGGATTTTTCTCACTGAAACATTGAGGGTAAGTCCTTAAAAGCCACTCAAATGCTGCCTGCCGGTTCTTATCTCGTTCTTTTTTAGCTTTTAATCTTAGGGGTTGGTCGTTTTCCTTAGAATCCACTTTAGGCTTTGCAGGCGTTTCCTGTTGATTAGCTTTAGGAGTTTTTTTATTTCCTTGAGGTGAGAGCGGTTGAGGAGGGTGTTGTCCCGTCTCAAAAAAGATTTTTAATTGAGCCACCTTGTCCTGTGTTAGAGGGTGAGGCTGGGAGTTTAAGCTTAAGGTTGATTTTTTATGGATCATGTCTTTTTACTCTTTCATTCATAGGGAAGATATTAGAGGTGTTTTCTAGTTGGCTTAGATAAAGCAATAAGTTTCTCTCGATCCTTAGAGTCCATTTTAGGCCAAACTTTCAGCATGAACTCCCCATATTCAAGCTGTGTCTTTGTTAACTGGCTTAGGGGCGGCATAAAGTAATGGATAAAGCCGCCTCCAATGGCACCCCCAATTAAGGTGGATAGAAGAATAAGGATAA
>JAIBEV010000020.1 GCA_019459505.1 Candidatus Paracaedibacteraceae bacterium
AATTTATTGAACTAGGGCTTCCCTACACAGTTCCCATTAAATACCCCACCATAAAAGCATAAAAGTCTTTTCTAAAACCATGAATACAAAGACCCCTACTTGGTGATTTCACAGCCCTTTTTCTCTATCCGCAACACGGCCGCTTTAAGGTCTTTTATGGGGATAAAAAAGGAAGCAATCTCTTACCTCATTTTCTTTTAAGTGAATATTTATTTATTTTTCTCTTGAAATAGTGGGGTTTTTAATTTTATCTTTTTGTAAAATTTATCTTAAAATTTAATTTATTGCTCTCCATAAAAAGTTTTGCTCATTTCCTAGCGAAAGAAAGGTAAAGAAATATCCTTATAAAAAATATAGTATTTATCATTTAACTTCTCATAACTTTATAGAAAAAAAATATTGATATGGTTAAAAATTTATTTCTAGTGATGTGTCTTTTATTTAAGGTAAAGGCTCAGGAAGAGCCTCCCTTCCTCATGATTAATAATGCAAGTTCGTGTCCCATTAAATTAATGCTCCGCAATGGAACGGCTGAGGCAGGAGCTGCTCTTAGGACGACAGCCATGGATATTACTCCGCTTAAGGCAGGTAGCTTTTTGTCCTTAAGAAGCAACAATCTTAAATCTGATTATCAAAATATAAAAACAGGAAAGCAAACCCTAGAATTGACATTAATTCTTCCGATGAATGAATTTCGTCTTCCATATGTCTGGGATAATATCCCTCTAGGCAGTGAAATAAAATTAGAAGATGCCATCATCCCTTCTCAATATTTACTTACTCTTGGTCCCCCTACTGAAAGTTATACGTTAACATTTAAAGCTACTGTTAACCAAAACTTTTGGGTAGTAGCGAAAAAGTAAAGGAAAAAGCCATCAAGAATTCTATCTTAATTTTGCTATTTCTTAGATTGAAAAAAGGCTTCAGCCATTGTTTTAAAAGCAGGTGCAGCCAAACGAGTACCGAATGCCTTAAACTCTTCTTTCATTCGCTCTTCTACGTCAATTAACTGTAACTTCAATAATCGTTTGGTTTCAAACAATGCGGCAGGATCCTTTTTAAATAACTTATTAAGAATATCCCCACTACAAGCCTCTAAGTCGGCTTGCTCGACAATACGGTTAACAATCCCTAACTGAAGCGCTGTCTCGGCAGAAAACGGCTCTCCGAAGAGCAAGAGTTCAGCAGCTCGAAGGTAGCCAATTCGCGCCGGTAAAAGCAAGGAGCTTGCAGCCTCAGGCACCAGCGCCAAATTAATAAAGGGGAGCTGGAAACGGGTATTATTGGCTGCAATCACAAAATCACAATGCAGTAACAGTGTTGTACCGATTCCCACTGCTGCTCCCTGAACAACAGCCATTAGTATTTTAGGAAACGATGCCAAAGCTTTTAAAAATCTTGGAGCAGAGGCAGTCGGTGACAGTCCTTCCATTGATAAAAAGTCGATAAGATCATTGCCAGCTGTAAAGCAATCGCCTACTCCTTCAAGTTTAACAGCAATTATTTGATCATTTTCGCACGCCCGTAGGAGTGCCTCTGTCAAGCCATCATACATCTCGTTCGTAAGGGCATTCTTTTTATCGGGTCGATTGATCCGAATGGATAGAAGGGGGCCTTCTTGAGTAACTAGAATATGAGGTTCTGTCATCATTACTTCCTCGTTGGAAACATTAAAAAATTCTAAAAAAATTACTTTTTCACCGCAACAAAGTCAGAAACTGACTCGAAAGCCAGCATTTCATTTTCATAGATGGTGGCACGCAGAGTTAATCGAGCCCGCCCTTTCCGATTAAAAGAATTAAGAAATGTAGCGATTTGTTCCTTAGAAGGAGCTGGACAAAACACTGTAAAGTCGGAAAGGACGGGTGCTGAAAACTTTGACTGGCTGGTATGAACAAAGATATTAGCCTCTAAATGATTTTGTTTTAATATAAAATCAATAACAGCCCAGCTGCATAAAGAGGCAGCACTAAACAAGCTACCGCCAAAAGCAACCCCTTTATCATTAATATTAGCCTCAATTGAGGCTTTCAACGTTACCCCTTTAACGGAAGAATCGACCACTTCAATAGCCATCGCGGACGTCACGGGAACTTTTTCCGCCATAAAATTTCGAAGAAATTGGGCGTGCATACTAACTCCTTATATCATTTTTAACTCTTTAAGGCCCAAATCCTTAAAGTAGGAGCGAATCATGTCACGCGTAACCTTACTCATATGATTCGGTTGCCACTTAGGATCATTATCTTTATCAACCAACAATGCCCGAATGCCTTCAAAAAAGTCATAATGCTCTACAAATCGTTGACTGAGGCGAAACTCTAACGGCAAACATCGCTTTAAAGACCTCCCTCGCGCCCGTTTTAACAAGGTAAAAGCAATAGCCATACTCAACGGAGATTTCTTTGCTAAATTACGGACCCATTCATAGGCTTTTGGATGTTTGGCTTGATACAATTTATCCAAAACTTCTACGGCAGTTTTACCAGTAAAAATTTCATCAATTAAGGACTGATAATCAGCCAGTTCAGAAGCAGGGGCATCTATGATAAACTGGGCTATAACTTGAGGCACGTGGTGGGCAGAGGTAATCTGTGTCAACGCCTCGCGCAAAGCCTCTATTTTTTCGGTGGAAACATACTGGGTCGCCAAACCACAATAGAGAGCATCTGCTCCTGTAATTTTTTCTCCTGTAATAGCCATAAACATGCCAATGGAGCCCGGGCATTTATTAAGGAAATAGCTCGCCCCCACATCGGGGAAAAAACCAATTCCAGTTTCCGGCATGGCCATGATGGTTTTCTCTGTCACCACACGGTAGGCTCCATGCACACTTATACCCAAGCCACCCCCCATACAAATACCATTCACGAGGGAAATATACGGTTTAGAATACTTACTGATATAATAGTTCAATTCATATTCTTCACGGAAAATTGCATCTTTATAATCGCGCCGTCCTTCTAACTTTGCCAAATAGACTGAGCGAATGTCACCCCCTGCACAAAAGGCTTTATCGCCTGCTCCCTCAATAATGACGCATACCACCTGATCATCGCGTTCCCATTGTTTTAGCGTTTTCATGATGGTACGAATCATCTCTAAATTCAAAGAATTGAGAGCCTTAGGCCTATTAAGTGTTATAATGCCCGCCTGCCCCCTTTTTGAAATGAGCACCTCTGATTCTGATATTGCCTGTGCTACTGCGGCGCCCATGTCTTGCTCCTCCCTTTTAACTCAGTACTTTGCGGGCAATAATAACCCGCATAATCTCATTTGTTCCCTCAAGGATTTGATGAACACGCAGATCCCGCACTAACCGTTCAATATGATAATCCTTAATATAACCATAGCCCCCATGCAGTTGTAGGGCTTCATTAACCACTTTAAACCCAATATCGGTGGCAAAACGTTTGGCCATGGCACAGTAAAGGGTAGCCTCTGGATCCTCATGGCTCAGCATAAATCCTGCTTGATAAACCATAAGTCGGGCCGCTGATAATTCTGTTTCCATATCGGCAAGCTTGAACTGTAAGGCTTGAAAATCCGACAACGGGCGACTAAACTGTTGCCGTTCCTTAATATATGACTTTGCTAACTCCAACCCCTGTTGAGCGCCGCCTAAAGAACAGGCTGCAATATTAATTCGCCCCCCATCTAAGCCCATCATGGCAATCTTAAAACCATCGCCTTCTTCTCCCAGCCGATTGGTCACAGGGATACGACAATTATCAAAATTAACTGCGCAGGTGGGTTGAGATCGCCAGCCCATTTTTTCTTCTGGTTTGCCAAAACTTAATCCTGACGTACCTTTTTCCACAATGACAGCCGAGATTCCTTTAGGCCCGTCTTGCCCGGTGCGCACCATAACAAGGTAGAGATCACTCACGCCGCCTCCAGAAATAAATGCTTTGGCTCCGTTTAAAATATAATGATCGCCGTCGCGGGTAGCTTTTGTCTTTAAGGAGGCTGCATCGGAGCCACTGCTGGGCTCTGTTAAGCAATAACTGGATAACCAATCAAGAGAAGCCAGTTTTGGCAACCAGGCGTGGTGTTGATCAGGCGTTCCAAAGCGTTGGATTATCCCCCCAACCATATTGTGAATTGACAAATAAGCCGCCGTTGCCACACAACCCCGTGCCAAGGCTTCGAAAATTAAGGCCCCCTGAAATCGGTTTAAATGGCATCCACCAAATTCTTCTTTAATAAAAAGTCCAGCAAATCCCAGCGAACCAGCTTGGCGCATTGTATCTACAGGGAATATTTCCTTATGATCCCATTCTGCGGCATAAGGCTGCAGATGCTCATCGGCAAAAGCTTCTGCCATGGCTTTGAGGTGCGTATGTTCTGAATCGAGATAAAAATCCATGATGCATAATTTTAGGAAACTCTATAAGATTAGCTTAACGAGAGTTCGCTAAAAACAAAAGGATGAATTTATGACCTGGGGAACTTATCCAAATACACGCTTACGACGTTTACGCCAAGCCGCATGGATCCGTGATTTATGTGCAGAAAATGATTTAACGCCCAGAGATCTAATTTGGCCAATTTTTGTGCGAGACGAAAATACACCCTCTCTAATTTCCAGCATGCCTGGGGTTAACCGTCTAACCCTTGAGGAATTAACTGAAGCTGTTCAACAGGCAACGGATGTTGGCATCCCTGCTATTGCCCTTTTTCCCACGACCCCTTCCCGCTTACGCAGCCCGGATGGCAGTGAAGCGCTTAATCCAAACAATCTTATCTGTCAAGCCGTCCGCGCCATTAAATCTTTAAATCTTAATATTGGGGTAATTACCGATGTTGCTCTTGATCCTTATACTGATCATGGACATGATGGCATTATTATTAATGGGGTTCTTGATAATGATGCGACCATCGAAGTTTTAGAGCAACAATCTTATATTCAAGCCCAAGCTGGTGCTGATGCCCTGGCCCCCTCAGACATGATGGACGGTAGAATTGCCGCCATTCGTGACTATTTGGATGATCATGGCCATAAAGACCGCCTTTTAATTAGTTATGCAGCCAAATATGCCTCAAGTTTTTATGGTCCTTTTCGACAAGCTGTGGGAAATCCCACTTTAAGTAATCTCAAAGATAAAAAAACCTATCAACTGAATCCCGCCAATAGTGATGAAGCCATGCGGGAAATTGCCCAAGATATTCAAGAAGGGGCAGATATGATCATTGTTAAACCAGGTATGCCTTATTTGGATATTATTCAGCGCGCCTCTACTCAATTTAATATTCCAACGCTAGCGTATCAAATCAGCGGTGAATACGCTATGCTTAAAGCCGCCATTCAAAATGGCTGGCTCGATGGGGATCGTGCGATCTTAGAATCCTTAATGGGTTTTAAGCGAGCTGGCGCCAAAGGGATTTTGACTTACTTTGCCTTTGACGTTGCTAAGAAATTATGTGAGTAGCTTTCTCTAGAGAGATAGAGAGGGTACCCATGTTATCTGGGTTTCTTCTAATTTAAGGCCATTTATTTACTCTCCTATTAATTAAGTTTTAAAATTATTCTTACACGGAAAAATTATGAGGTATGTAATAATATATTGTAGAACTCTTCTATCAAAAATAAAACAAAGGCCATTAGGGATGAATTGAATAAACAAATCATCTACCCCAATTAAGGGAGATACCTCTTTAGAAGAGGCAAAATCAGAAACATTAAGAGAGATCATTTAAGATACTAAAAACACTCAAGCTAAAACTAAAAAATCTTCAAGTGAGCCTTCAATAAAGAAAGCTCTAAATAGATTGTTGCATCATAATTAATTGGTGAAGTATCTCTTTATCTATATTAGGAGATACATAATGAATTTCTCCTTCTTATCCCTAATGGTTGATTTTTCTACTTTTCTCTAAGAGAGTTTTTAAGGTCTTCTTAAGCCCAAGGATATGCTCTTGCTCAAAATAAACTTGGGGAGATGTATCTGCAGGGACGAGGTGTTGACCAAGATGATAGGAAAGCTTTCGAATGGCATGAAAAATCTGCAGCGCAAGGAAATGCTGCTGCTCAATGTAATCTTGGGGAGATGTATCTGCATGGACTAGCTGTTGACCAAGATTATAATAAAGCTTTCGAATGGTATGAAAAATCTGCAGCGCAAGGAAATGCTCGTTCTCAATGTAATCTTGGGGAGATGTATCTGCAAGGACGAGGTGTTGACCAAGATGATAGGAAAGCTTTCAAATGGTATAAAAAATCTGCAGCGCAAGGAAATGCTCTTGCTCAATGTTCTCTTGGGGAGATGTATCTGCAGAGACTAGCTGTTGACCAAGATTATAATAAAGCTTTCGAATATTTGACCCAGGCTATAATTAGTGACTCAAGACTCAACTCGCATTTCCCAAAATCGTTGTTTATCTATGATGAAAAGGGCCACCAAGACTCCTCTGAACAATTAAAAGACACGATCAAGGAATTGACAGATAACCTAACTCATATGAAAGAGCGCATGATATTCTTTGAAGGCTATTTTAATGCTGGTGGACTGACTGATACTTTAGTACAAAGCTCCCTGCTATCGGAGCTGGCCTCTCATATTCAGACGTCTATTGATGCCTACCTCACTCTTTTTACAAAGTTTACTATGCCTGGATTTATGATCAATTGTCTTAAAGTTAACCCCCAAATCCCAGGTGTTAATATGGAAATGGTTGCTGAGGGACGAAGTCCGCATGCTCTATAAGTCAAATTGACGAATGGAAAAACTTATTTATCCTTTATCCCTTCCTCTATAAGCCAGCTCATTCATTCTACTTCTTTAAAAGATAAAGTCTCGCAGTTTGATGCTACTTGTGGCTTAGCAATAGACATTCTGAAACAAGAAGGAAGAGATAAAAAGCGTGATTTAGTTTCTAAACTTTTAAAGGGGGAGATCAGTATTGCTGAGAATTTTAATGAATTGAAGCAGATGGTTCTGTTTACCGAAAATCTAAACCAAGAAATCCTATCCTTGATTGAATCAACAGTCGGTATGCGTAATAAACTTTTCCTTGAAAAAATTTGGAACTAGAAGGATACAGCCAACTTAGCTAAGGGAGAATAGGGCCATAAGGTTTACAAGGCTGGCACTGATCAAGATCAAGGTAGTAATTTCCTTATCCCTATACCGACTATCGACAAAATCTGTGGGACCTTCCCTAACAGGATTTTTATTGGAAAGATGACGCTAAAAATGAATTATTCCCTCTTTATAACTGTTCACTAAAATTAGATCACTTTATAAATGTTAGTTTCTCTAAGGTTTCAGCGCCCTATTAAAGGATAATATCCTGGTAAAGGATTGGGGTGTAAACAATTGTTTGCCACATATTTTGAACCAGATTTCTAGATTATGTCTATAAGATACTAAAAAGATTTTAGATTTCAAAATATATATGGTGATGATTATCTTAATATGAGAAAAATTATCCTTCATTTAAAGTTACTCAAATATTGTATAGGAGAATCTTGAGAATTTTTCTGCTTTTAGAACTATTTTTAATATAGGGCTAAAGGGGGATCTACTTACTTTCAAGAATATTACTATATAATTAAAAATTAATAGAAAGATACATCTTTTAAAATGAACATTCACTTTACCCTTTAATATACGATATTGCTTCCTGCCACCTTCTCCCATCACAGAAACAGTCTTCTTAACCCCTGCCATTTCAGTGACCCTACTCTAGGTAGGGGAAATTGAATTAACTCAACATAATCAGCAAGCAATAATTCGGTTTAACTTAAACTTTTAAGATTAAGCTCTGCCAACCTTTAACTTATTTAAAATTTTTCCCTAAATTAATGATCTTTTAATAAGGCTATCCCTAAAATTAAAATACAGAATGGAAAAGGATTACGCCTATGACTAAGTTTTTTGCCCTTATCATTTTATCATTATTGACTCCCTCTATGTTACCAGCTACCCAAGTCGGAGCAGCATCTATGGGTCAACAGCAAGCAATGGCCGATAACGATAATGGTGCAAACCCCGATGATAGCAATACTGATGGATCCGATGGGAATGATAATGGCGCCGATCAAATGGATAATCTCCAACCGCCAACCGATCCCCAGGATATGAACCAAGCACCTCAAGGAATGGATGATCCTCAAGCTGATCCTAATGGCGACACACAAAGTAATCCAGACGGATCCCCTTATCAACAAATGCAAACAGCTCAAACAGATGGCGACCAAACGATGGATTCCGATCCCAATGGCACCACCGAGATATCAACCGTTTCCCAACCAGACCAACCGACTAATACCGTTCCAAACGATCCAAATCATCCAGAAGTAAAACACCAACAAAAACTTAAAGGTATAGATTATATCCACCAGCTACAAAATACTCTTTTAGAAGGCAATAAACAGGCCATGTGTGGCGAAGGGGGTATCTGTCGTAAAAATTTTGGCGAAGGATGCCGAAGTTCTAAGAATTTTCTTTCTGTATGCGCCACAATTTGTGGGGATATAGGAGAGTTTCGGGGGTCTCATTGCATTAACAACGGCGCTAAAAGATATCAAATGAATCCCCAGACTTTTGTGTATAATGCGCGTCCCGATAAACAAAAAAGTGCCGAGAGTGTGATACAACACATTGCAGTTCAGTTACGAGAAGGCCGCAACGCCCTTCGAGACGACAAGCGTTTATTTTTTAATACAGTTTGCACGCCTCCTTCCATCCAAATGATCCCAGAAATAGATCGCAAAGTCTTGGCTCGAGCCTGCCTAGATTTTCTTTACAATGGCTATCCGCCCGAAGCTGCTTTGCGTCAACTGGCAGCTGAAGAGAACGGTCAAACTCCACAAACTATCGCTTCTTTTCCTGCTATCCAAACGGGTGGTGATGATATCCGAGACACTGCACCTTTAGGGGGGTTAACCTGTCATAAAGGCTTAGGGCGCGATAAAGGGGCAGAGTATAAAGGAAAGTATCCTCCTATTATTGAAGATAAAGAAAGTGCCGAGGAGGAAGAATGCGAAGAACCTGTTAAAAAAAAGAAAGTAAAGAAAAAGGTCCACAAAAAGAAAACTAAAAAGAAAGCTCAAGGCCGGAAAAAGCATAAAACTGCACCCCGCCCTACGGCCAAAAAGCATTCTCCTAAAGCTACTTCAACCAATAGGCCAGTTTCGGGGAGCAATAAATCACAAGCAGAGTCGGTATCAAGTAATGCGAATGTTGATGATCAAGATGATCCAGACAGCCAAATAGATCAATCCTCTAACAATAATCAACCTGCTCCTTCGTCCCCTCAAACTCAACAGAATCAGACTCCATCCCAACAACAAGCTCAAGCTCCCGCCAAAAAAGATAATTTATTGGCAGGCTTAGGAGGTGCTGGCGGGCTCGGGGGCATCATCAATAAATTCACTCATCAGAAAGGTGGTAACGCTATGGGTGGTGATCAAAGTAGCGAAGATGGTAATGCCAATGCTAATGGAAAGCCTGGCGGCAAAGAGAATAAGCTAACGGGCGCTTTAGGGAAGTTTCTAAAGTTTTGAGAATATCATCTGTTATTATAAGATGAGCAGGGCTATCCCTTAGGAAAAATGCTTAAAGCTTAAGAGAGGGCACTCTATAAAAGGCTTTACTCACTTCGAAATCTAGCAGTCGATTTTAGGATTTAATTGAAAAATAATACTAATTAAATGAAATGGCTGGGGTGCTAGGATTCGAACCCAGGAATGGCGGGACCAAAACCCGCTGCCTTACCACTTGGCTACACCCCAAAAGATAAACTATTTATATCAGAATACCCCCTAAAAGAGAAGCCATTTTTATCAAAAAAGTGCATATCGCGTGAAAATTATATACTAAATCACGGCCCTAAGATAAAAAAATTATTTATATTCAAGGAATTAATTCCCTTATCAAATTATTTTTTCCTTCCCTCTTCCCTCTAACAATGACCATCATAATTTTTTTGCTTGAAAATATTATTTGTGATGTTTTATAACAAAGCTGACAGTTAGGTAAAAATTGAAATAAATTTGGTTATTAAAAATGATGACACATTTCACTTCGCATGATCTCCGCATTGCTATTTTAACAAATCAACTCACAATCACGTTGCAACCGAAAGTGTGTCTAAAAAACTTTGACATTATTGGTCATGAAGTTTTATTAAGGTGGAACCATCCGACATTTGGTTTAATTCCTGCTAATCAATGGATTGAGATTGCAGAAGAAAGAAATTTAATAACCCCTCTTACACTGTGGTTGACCGAGCAAGTGGCCCGTATCTTATCCCAAGGTCAATCAAACTTGCCGGTTGCTATCAATGTATCACCAGCTAGCATGAGTCCAGCTTTTGCTCATCAAATTATTGCTACGTTGCGCCGGTATAATGTCCCGCTTAATCTAATCACCTTAGAACTGACAGAATCAAAAAAAATAGATAATTATAATGTGATTGCGGGTAGCCTTAGCATTTTAAGACGCGAGGGGATTCGAATTTCTCTGGATGATTTTGGGACCGGTTATAATTCCATGCGAACTTTGGTTGAATTAGAAGTGGATGAAATCAAAATTGATAAAACAATGATGCAGTCCGATCAGCCTAATACGACCTTAATTCTTAATGCCATCGCTGGTCTTGCTAAAGAAATCAACCTAACCATTGTTTGTGAAGGCATTGAAAATAATACCCACTTTAATAGGGCGCTAAAAATTAATGCGGAAATAGGGCAAGGATTTTTATTTGGTAGACCTGAACCAATTAACCAAATAATTCATCACGCTAATACAAGTCGAGAATCGGCTTAACTGTGCCAGCTTGCCTGCGTTAAAGAAAGTTAATTGGCTCTAAGCTTAGCAGAGAGGGCTTTTTTTATAGGATTGATTGACAACTTTTTTGTATTCTGGCAGTATTTAAACTGTTAATCCTTTGTTAATTTTTTATTTTACTTGTACTACACGTGGTTTTTATGGGAGAAACGATTTGCTAAGCTTATCTAGATCAAATATAATTGGTACCCTTACAATTGTTCTTGCGTCCTCCATTGCTCTTCACAGTTATCTCACCGACCTTCCTTCTTCCTCCCCTCTTGATCAAGCTGGCAATCTATTAAACATTAATGAAAAAGAAGCTGCCTTTTCAGGAACTGGTACACCGGGCATTCAAGCAACCCCCATTGGGATAACAGAAGTCGATCAACAAAAAGACCAAAAAACAACAATTTCAATCAACAAAAACGAAACCTTGCTGACGATTTTTACGAATCTAGGTTTTGATCGAAAGCATGCAACCCATGCTATTTCTGAGCTAAAAAAGATTTACAATCCTCGCGCTCTAAGACAAGGGCAAGAAATCTCTATAGAGTATACAGCTGGAAAGGGAGAAAGTTCTGCCCAACTTAAGTCTTTAAATTTTAAGACCACAGCCGGTAACTTAATTGAGCTCAAATATCACAATGACCAGTTTATAGCTCAAAAATTTGAATTAAAACTTACAAAGACGTTAAGAAAAGTGGAAGGGAGCATAAATTCTAATTTTTACTCTGCTGCCTTAAAAAAGGGTGTCCCCGCTAGTATTGTTAAAGAAGCCATTGCTGCTCTCAGTTACGATATCAACTGGTCCCAAGGCCCGCAACCGGATGATAAATTTAAGATCCTCTTCGAAGTTTTGGAAGATGAAGAGGGAAATGTTATCAGAGCCGGTGAGCTAAAATTTGCAGGCTTTGCTCTTCAAGGTAACTGGAAAAACATTTACGCATTCAAAAATAATAGTGGGGCTGGCTTTTATAACGATAAAGGCGAAAGTGTCGTAAAAGGACTGCTTGCAACACCGCTTGACGCTACAAAAATGCGCATTACGTCTCGATTTGGACGGCGGACCCATCCTATTCTTGGCTACTCCAAGGTTCATAAGGGGATTGACTTTGGTGCCCCTACCGGTACTCCTGTCTCATCTGCCGGTGATGGGGTGGTTATGAAGGCAGGATGGAATGGCGCTTACGGTAATTACATTCTCATTAAACATAACAGCCAATACTCGACAGCCTATGCTCATCTGAGTAAAATTAATGTCAAAACGGGACAGAAAGTACGCCAACGTCAAATGATCGGAGCAGTTGGAACAACCGGTCGCTCAACTGGCCCCCATTTACATTACGAAGTCATCTCGTATGGTCAACAGGTAAACCCCTTGGCCATTAAACAGTTGCCAGCTGTGCGCCTCGACAAAAAGGAAATGGCTCAATTTCAACATGTTAAAGCAGGGTGTGATAAAGAATTTTCTGAGACCGTACCAATGCTTCAATTAGTATCGAGTCCCACCTCAGTCGCTGTGGGTTAAGCATCCATCATTGTGGTGCTATCTTAACAACTTAAAAGGTTGACTGTATAAACTCACGGTCAACCTTTTTTAATAAAAAGAAAAATCTAAACAAGACTCTTTACAACCGATTCCTCTTTTAAATATCCCCCCCTCCTTCTTCCACCTCTTCAGTTTTTAACTGCTTGCTTTAATTATCTTCTTATTAAGAATAAATTTACTGAGCAATTTACATTTTATTTACAAAAAGCTGGTTACCATATTTAAGTTATAGCCGTACCCGTATAAATTGATATAGCTTTATGAAGACAAGTTTGATGCATTATATACAGATTAGGCTATAGACATTGTTGCCCTATTAAATAGCAGGTAATTTTAGAGTATTAATTGGGCGGACTTTTGGTCTTATTATTTTTAATGATGAAGTTAATTTATTAAAAGATATGGTTGACTCAAAAGTGGAAGAAAGATTAGAGACCAGAGCACTGTCATTTTTAAATGACAAGGCAACAGTACACGATGTACTATTTTTTGGAGAGTTCAGGATGAAAAAATTCGCTTTACTTGCTGTCGTATTGCTTACTAACGTTGATCCAGGCTATGCCCAGGCAAACAAAACTGATATGGTTACAACACTAAAAATACAAGCCTGGGGCGGCAATCACCCCAGCTGGGATATTTCAGGCAATCGCCGCTGCATCAAAAGCATCAACTATATTTCCTCTTCCGAAGCAAAATGGCAAAATATAGGGACAGCCAGTGAAGCCCCTCGCTATAATTTTGAGATCACCCACAGGCCGGGATGCAATGCCACTATCACTTTCCATTGGGATGGGTCACCTAACGACAATGACCACCGCTCTGACTCCTTTGCGCGGGTCGAAATGCAACAATATCGCTAAATGACTTGCATAGAATATTCTATAGCCCAGTCAGTATAAACTGATCCAGATTTATGATGACATTTTGAAGGCATTTCCGGATCTTGAAAACCGCTCGGAGTCAAAGCTAAGGAAAGTTTTTCAAAGAAAAGAAAAGGCACCCCCGGAGCACACAGAAAATGGATCAATTTATATTGACATGGCTATTCTCAAGATTTGCTTTACAAGCAATCTTGAGGCTTTCTATAGCAGAGGAATGGGTATTAAAGCTCGTAACAAATCGATACTGATTTTGGCCTGGTACTCCCCAATCATAAAAAGTAATTCCTTGGGCGCGAATATGATTAGCTAATCTAGCCGGCATTATGGCAAAAATTTCATTTACTTCAACAGGATAAAGTAACTTTACGCCTTCGCATCGCTGCAAAATTTCGGCGACTTGGGTGGCTAACTGATTGGCATTATATGCATGTCGCAACCATAAATCTCCGTCAAACAAAGCTAGAAATTGAGAAGAGAAGAACCGCATTTTTGAAAAAAGCTGCCCCATGCGTTTGTGCACATAATCGGCGTTTTTAGATAAATCATGATTAAAAAATACAACGGCTTCGGCTGCCATTGCACCATTTTTTGTCCCCCCAACAGATAAAACATCAACGCCCGCTTTCCAAGTCACTGCAGCAGCCGTCTCTCCCAAGGACACAAGAGCATTGGCAAAGCGTGCCCCATCCATATGAACATATAATCCGTTTTCCTTGGCTATTTTAGATAAAACCTTAATTTCATCAACTGTATAAACGGTGCCCGTCTCGGTTGCCTGGGTTAAGGATAAAACAGCTGGCAGAGGAGAATGAGGCCGCCGACCTTTCCAGGTGTGAATACGCTGATCCAGCTCCCCTGGATCAATTTTCCCTTGTTGCCCTTTAAGCGGAATAATTTTAGCGCCCCCTGTGAACCCTTCAACAGCGTTGGCCTCATCAGTAATAATATGCGCCTCTTCATGGGCAAAAATTGCGCCATAAGGAGGACAAAGAGTTGCAAGGGCTAATCCATTAGCCGCCGTACCGGTGGATGTGAAAAAGACCTCTACGTCTCTTTCAAAAATCTGATTAAACTTTTGCTTTGCCGCTTGGGTCACCGCATCTTGCCCATAAGACAAGGCTGTTTCATGGTTCGCATTTAAAATTGCCTCTATCACTTGTGGCGCTACAATTGACGTATTATCGCTTTGGAAATTCATGCTTAGTCCCTCTTTTTTATAAATATTGTACAGAACCAATATTAGAAAACAAATATGTTGTTAAAAATTTATATTTTTTTAATTAAGTGAGAAAAGACAAAAAAATTTATAGGATACCTCTCAAGGGATAGAGCCCTGTTTAGACTTTTAGCTATAGGAAGGCTTGATATTAAACCCGCCTCATTTAACAAAAAGCCCTAGCTTTTATACTAGGGCTTTTTGTTTCTAGATTTGTGGTGCCTTAAGCAGCAGGGGCCGCTTTAGCAACAGATGCGTCTTCTTTTTTCTCAGCTACAGGCTTACCTTCCATATCAAACTTTTCAATCTTGAAGTCTTTACGAGCGGCTTCAATAACCTCTTGAGCATACTTTGGAACAGTGAGCCCCTTAAGATCTGATTTTGCATCTTCAAAGCTTGGCTTCTTAGCTTTACGGCGTTCAATAACCTTAACAACAAAGAATACTGATTGGGCACCAAGCTTTTCTTCAACTGGCTTATCAATCAACACACCACCCTTGGCCTTTTCCATGGCAGCGCTCAGTTCAGGAGGTAGCTCAGGAATCTTAACAAAATCAGCTTTTCCACCCTTAAGCTCAGGATCTTTTTCTTGGCCTTCCTTCAAAGCTTTTTCAAAGTCTCCGCCTTTTGCCTTAATGGATTTAATAAATTCTTCAGCCTTTTTCTTATCGCGGAAAATTGCTTGATAAAAACTGATTTCGTCCATATCAGGCATAACTTTAATTAATTCGTCATACGCTTTCTTAAGCTCTTCATCTGTTTGGAGTTGAGCAATTTGTTTATCGAGATATGCTTTTTGCAACATTGCTTCTTGACAATCAGCGATGCGCGCCTTAACTTCCTCATCCTTATCAAGGCCAGCTTTTTTAGCCAAGTGTGTAATAATGGCCATATCAACAGAGCTTTGTACTAAGGGATCAAAAATTTTATCGAGAGGCTCGCCTTGTAATTGGGGAGGGAGTGATTTCATACGGCGTTTCAGTTCACCGACAGTAATTTCTACCTTTTTTCCATTGATATCAACTTTGGCAACAACTGTTGAGTCGTTTGTTGCCGCTACAGATGGCAAGGCGACCGTCAAGCTAAGCGCCAAGGCTGCGAGGCGGGAAAACTTAAACATTTCCATTCCTTTCGAAAAATTGCTATTCATTGTTAAAAGACAAAGCTAATCATTGAGTCTTTTTAATTTTAGATTTACACTAGAATTAATATGTCAAGCAAGAGCCAGTTTTAAATTTTAATGAATTACTGTTTAATTTATGACTGCCACAACAAAAAGGTTTTGTGAATGTTAGTTTCTTTACTCACCAAGTTTTTTGGGTCAGCCAATGAACGTATGGTCAAAAAATATTTAAAGGTTATTGAAAAAATCAATCAGCTAGAGCCCATTTATGAGGCCATGTCTGAGGAAGAACTTAAAGGACAGACACAACTTTTTAAAGACCGTCTAGCAAAAGATGAAACCCTGGATGATATTTTACCTGAAGCCTTTGCCACGACCCGCGAAGCTGCTAAACGTGTTCTCGGAATGCGTCCATTTGATGTGCAGCTTGTTGGTGGGATTGTCTTGCACCAGGGGATGATTGCAGAAATGCGGACAGGTGAAGGTAAAACACTCGTAGCCACCCTGCCCGTCTACCTCAATGCCTTGACCGGCAAAGGCGTTCACCTTGTCACAATCAACGACTACCTTGCCTCCCGTGACTCCAGCTGGATGGGACGGCTTTATAATTATTTAGGACTGAGCGTTGGTTGCATTATTCATGGAATGTCTGATGAGCAGCGCCGTATTGCCTATAACAGCGATGTTACCTATGGAACAAACCATGAATTTGGATTCGATTACCTACGCGATAATATGAAATTCCGCTTTAGCGATATGGTTATGCGTCCCTTTAACTATGGCATCGTCGACGAAGTTGACAGCATTTTAATTGATGAAGCACGAACACCATTAATCATTTCAGGCGCCGCCGAAGATTCTTCAGAATTATACAAAAAAATTAATGATCTAATCCCTCACTTAACACCTGACGATTACGAAAAAGATGAAAAACAACGGACAGTTACTTTAACAGAAGCGGGTATTGAACGCATTGAAGAATTACTGCGCCAAGCCAATATTATTCAAAGTGATACTCTGTATGATATCCACAATATCAGTGTTGTCCACCACGTGAATCAGGCCCTAAAGGCCCATACCCTATTTACGCGGGATGTAGACTATATCGTTAAGAATGATAAAGTTGTCATTATTGATGAATTTACAGGTCGCATGATGGATGGACGCCGTTATTCAGAAGGTCTCCATCAAGCCTTAGAAGCCAAAGAAAATGTGACGATCGAAATGGAAAACCAAACCTTGGCTTCCATCACCTATCAAAACTTTTTCCGTATGTATCCTAAGCTATCTGGAATGACTGGTACGGCCCTGACAGAAGCCCACGAATTTGAAGAAATTTACAAACTGCACACTATTGATATCCCTACAAATCGTCCAGTTGCTCGTAAGGATAATGATGACGAAGTTTATCTGACAGCAGATGAAAAATACAAGGCAATGATTGCTCAAATTAAAGAATGCCAGAAAAAAGGACAGCCGGTTCTGGTAGGCACAACCAGCATTGAGAAATCTGAAATGATTTCAAAATTGCTCCACGCAGAAAAAATTAAGCACCAAGTGTTGAATGCTCGCTATCATGAGCAGGAAGCCGCTATTATTACGGATGCGGGAGCACCGGGTGCCATCACCATTGCCACCAACATGGCTGGACGCGGCACTGACATTAAGTTGGGCGGGAATCTAGAGGCCCGCATTGCCAAAGAAATTCAAGGCTTAACAGATGAAAAAGAGATTAAAAAAGCTGTCGACCATGCCACAGCTGAAATCAAAGCCTTAGAAGAACAAGTAAAGGCTGCGGGTGGGTTGTATGTTATTGGAACAGAACGCCATGAAAGCCGACGTATCGACAACCAATTGCGGGGCCGTTCCGGACGTCAAGGGGACCCTGGGGAATCAAAGTTTTACATCTCTTTGCAAGATGACCTCATGCGTATTTTCGGATCCGATAAACTGGATTCAATGTTACGCCGTCTTGGTGTTCAAGAAGGAGAAGCCATTTCCCATGCCTGGATTAGCAAGGCATTAGAACGGGCCCAGCAGAAAGTCGAAGCTCGTAACTTTGATATTCGCAAGCACTTATTACGCTATGATGATGTCATGAATGATCAACGCAAGATCATTTATGAACAACGTCGAGATCTGATGCAAAGCAATGATATCTCTGAAATGATCACAGATATGCGTTCTGATGTGATTGAAAGCCTGGTTCAGCGTCATATTCCGCATGATGCCCTTATTGAGCAGTGGGATCTAGAGGGTCTAGAAAATGAAGTTCATCGCATTTTTGGGATAACGATTGATGCCAAAGCTTGGGCCCAAGAGGAAGGAATTGCTGACGCGGAAATTATTCAGCGGATTATGAACGCCGCCACCGATCATATGAAAACTAAAGAGGAAAAATATGGCGAGATTATGATGCGGACAGCTGAAACCAATATGGTGCTGCGTATCCTCGATAAGTGCTGGAAAGATCATCTACTAACGCTAGATCAACTTCGCCAAGGCATCAACTTACGCGCCTATGCTCAAGGGAATCCCTTAAATGAATATAAGCGTGAAGCCTTTATTCTCTTCCAAAATATGCTGGATGTTCTGCGGGAGGAAACTATCTCTGCCCTCGCCCACTTTGAAATTGATGTACCCGATCCAAGTGTCTTATCCCAGCTTCTCAACCCTGATATGGATTTTGATCGCCTCGAGGAACAAACCCCAACGTGGGAAGACCCTGAAGCAGCCCAAGAAGCTGATATTATTCGCCTGAATGAAAAGCCTCAGCGGGCTCGAAAAGGGGGTGGTCGCTCTCCAGAAGCTTCTGCCTCTCAAGGTCGCGTTCAGCGCAATGCCTTGTGTCCTTGTGGGTCTGGCAAAAAATTTAAACATTGCCATGGCGCCATTGACATCGAATAATTTTCCCCCGGCTTTTGCCGGGGTTTTTCTTAAGTGTTAACCTTTTACAGTCATGGAAGGATAAGCTTTTTTAAATAAGGCCTAAAATAACATCGTTTTTACCTCTTCTTAAAATCAACCTTTTTAAGCTCTCCTCAAGATAAGGTCTTATCTTATAATATCCTGGATATTGAGTGCTTTTATTTCGTCTAGAGTAAGAGAAAATTCTTCTGTTTCGTAATCACCATTTTTTGAAATTCTAACGTGTTTTCGTGCATGTTTAAGACCTGAAAAATTATAGGAGCAGAATACAAATGCAACTTTTTCTTTATCAACAAACGTAATCTTTATAAGGGAGTAAGGAAAACTTGAATCCACCTTTTGTCTAATAATAATTTTATCATCAACTTGAAGGTCAGCCAGATAAGCTTGTGTTTTTTCTTGGGTATGTCTAACTGCATTTTCCCCTAATATCGCTGCTCCAGCTAATAAAAGAGGAAAAACGACTAATCCTGAAAAATATTTCAAAGGGGTCTTTATCTTGATATCTTTGGCTTCAATACCTAATTGATCAGGGTCATAATTAGTACCACAATTATTACAAATTACCGTCTTTGTAGTTTTATAGGGAAAGCAAGGTATCCAAAATACATCAAATACTTTTTTTATTCCATAAACATGCAAATTCATCGTCTCACAATGACTACAAGCATAGGGTAGTATTAATCCTTGGATAAGTTTTGTTGAATAACCCCAAATAAGCATTTTAAAAACCTCATAAAATATTAACTTTCAAATAGATAGGTATCTTGCTAGCTAGATTCAATAAGAAATATCCACATACAAATTTAAATCATTTTAATTTAAGGCTTAGCAGCATACTTTTATATCCTCTTTACCATGGAAGCCACCATTAAGATTTACCAACAACCTGATGTAATCATAGGATTAAAAATGAAAATAGGATCAGTTTTGCTTAAGACGTCAGATTTATTAGAAGCGTATCCATTCATTAGCATCAATAGCTCTCAATCAGAAATTCCCCAAGAGTTTTCTAAAATGAATCTTTGATTGTTGAGAAGGGTTTTTGTAAAATTAACTTAAGATAAACCTCTTCTTCGGATTCATAATGCCAACTTTAAAAACTCAATTGGTTGCCAACTCATCAGAGTTTGCAACCAATAAAGATCATATGCTCACCCTGGTCACTGAATTACAAGAAACCCTTGCTAAAATCCACCAAGGTGGCGGCGAAACAGCACGAAAACGGCATAAGAGCCGGAATAAATTATTGGCCCGTGAAAGGATTAATCTCCTCCTGGACGAAGGCAGTCCCTTCCTTGAAATCGGAATCCTAGCCGGCCACAATGTCTATGAAGATGAGGTCCCCGCCGCCGGGATTATTGTTGGGATTGGTCGCATTCATGGACGAGAATGTATGATCGTGGCCAATGACGCCACTGTCAAGGGAGGAACCTATTATCCTCTAACTGTCAAAAAACATCTCCGCGCTCAAGAAATAGCCTTAGAAAATAATCTTCCCTGTCTTTATATGGTCGATTCAGGCGGGGCCTATTTACCCCTTCAAGACCAAGTATTTCCAGACCGCGACCATTTTGGACGAATTTTCTATAACCAAGCCCAGCTATCAGCCAAAGGCATTCCTCAAATTGCCATCGTCATGGGGTCCTGTACAGCAGGAGGGGCTTATGTCCCCGCAATGTGCGATCAATCGATTATTGTCAAGCGGACCGGAACCATCTTTTTGGGGGGACCTCCCCTTGTTAAGGCGGCGACAGGTGAAGAAGTTACTGCTGAAGATTTAGGTGGCGGTGATCTCCATGCGCGAACTTCTGGTGTGGTGGATCATTTAGCCAATAATGACGAACATGCAATTCAAATTGCTCGTCAAATTGTTGAAACATTTCCGAAAAGTACCCCATGGTTACGTCAAGAGTCTATTGAAGAACCTTTAGTTAATGCCAATGATATTTATGGCATTATCCCAACAGATACACGGCAACCTTATGAGGTGCAAGATGTTATTGCTCATATTGTAGACGGCAGCCGACTTGATGAATTTAAGCCGCTCTATGGGACCACGCTCGTCTGCGGCTTTGCCCGTCTTTATGGTTTTCCAGTAGGTATTATTGCCAATAATGGTATTTTATTCTCTGAAAGTGCTCTGAAAGGAGCTCACTTTATCGAATTATGCTGTCAGCGAAAAATTCCTTTAATCTTTTTGCAAAATATTAGTGGCTTCATGGTCGGCAGCAAGTATGAAGCGGGTGGCATTGCGCGCGATGGCGCCAAACTCGTGCATGCTGTTGCCTGTGCCACTGTGCCTAAATTTACTGTAACGATTGGGGGCAGCTTTGGGGCTGGTAATTACGCCATGTGTGGACGGGCCTATAGTCCACGGTTTATGTGGACATGGCCTAATTCTCGCATTTCCGTCATGGGTGGGGAACAAGCAGCAACAGTCCTTACCTTGATTCGGCAAGATGCTCTTTCTCATAAAGGAGAAACATGGCCAGCTGACGAAGTTGAAAAATTCAAAAGCTCTATCCGATCCAAATATGAAAAAGAAGGATCCCCTTATCATGCTTCCGCCCGCCTGTGGGATGATGGTGTTATAGATCCCAAAGATACCCGCCGAGTATTGGGATTATCTCTGGCAGCTTCCTTAAATAAGCCCATCGAGGAGATGAAATTCGGTGTCTTCAGAATGTAACACCTTAACCTTTCCCATATCTTTTTCCGGGCAAGCGCAGTGCGACCCGAAAACCTGATAGTACAAGAGGGTAATCGTCTGGCTGATCGAAATCCCCGCTCACAAGCGGGGAATAGGAAGAGCGATAGGCAAGAAAAGAAAAAGACGGATAAGCGGAGAAAGAAAGTCAAGCTTGACCAGAAAAAACTAAGCCTCAATCCCCTTGCCTTTAAGTTGAATCTCTGCTGCAGTGGTCAGCCGGAGTGAAATCTGAGTTAAATGTCGCAAATCAATAGACTTAATCTGAGTGAAATCTAATTTATCATTTTTTAAAACTTTAAGCAGGCGTTTGATGGCCCCCTCAGGATCTTTTTCGGGTAACTTAACTTCAATGGTTTTGTCCAACAACAAATTCCACCGCCGTTCTCCTACCCACACGATCGCTGAAATGCGTTTCTTTAATTGAGGAACTTGGTCCAGTAATTTTAATAAATGAGGCGCATGCCGCGGAGCATCGCTTCCGACCACAACCACCAAATGCGAATATTGATGAATACTTTTGTCCGATATAATAACCCCATCAGCATCAACCAAATAATGCTTTTGCCGATGCTGCCACAAAGCGACAGGAATGCGCTCCTCAATAGAGATATAAATGGTATCCGGTAAGCGACGTTGAACCGTCACATCTTTGACCCATGATATTTGCTTAATATTCTGCCGAATTTCTTCAGGAGAGAACTTAAAAATTGGATCGCCTTTACGCAGCTGTACCTGCTCTAACAGCCGCTGTGATTCAGTGTGATTGCGGCCATATACATACACTTCATTTAAAGAAAAACCTACTTTTATTGATTTTTCTATTAAATAATCGCCTGCTTTATTCCACAAAACTCCAGGATAGCCAGCTAAAATAAGATAACATAAAAGGGTTACACTGGCAGAGCTCCCAGCAATAATGAGACGACGTTTTAAAATTCCAACACTGCCCCGCAACCGTTTAGGAGATTTCCACAGGTTAACAAATGTCTCCAAATGCTGTGATAAAAATTTACCGTGATTTTGTCGTCGACGAACAGATTTAGCACGCTTTACTGATGGCATTGGGCATTCCTCAACATCCATTCTACTAATTCATTATAACTAATCCCCGCATGGGCTGCAATTTCGGGCAGCAATGATAAAGGCGTCATACCTGGATGCGTATTAATCTCAAGGAGATAAAAACAATCTTTCGCTTCATCATAGATTAAATCCGATCGAGAAATCCCCGTACACTCAAGCAGCTGATGCGCTTGCAGACCAATATCGAGCGCTCGTTGATAGGCAGATTGGGAAAGTGGAGCTGGCATTTTATGAACAGCCTTACCATCCGTATATTTTGCTTCATAATCATAAAACCCTGCAAGAGGGCAAATTTCTATGGCGCCTAAAGCCTGGTCGCCCATTACACCAACCTGGATTTCTCGGCCATCAATAAACTCTTCAATTAAAACTTTTTTTGAGTCTGGCCAGGTCGGGTCAATTGGCGGGGTCCCTGATAAGTCACGAATGATATAAACCCCTCGGCTCGATCCCTCAGCAATCGGTTTAATCACATACGGCACCGACATCGGATGGCCTTGTTTTAAAGAGGCAACGGTTACAACGTTGGAAACGGGTGTTGGCAATCCAATATATTGAAAAAGTTTACGCGATAGAACTTTATCCATTCCTACAGCTGAAGCGGTAACACCTGAATGGGTATAAGGAATGGACATAGTTTCTAACACACCTTGGATCACGCCGTCCTCACCGCCCGTCCCATGTAAAGCCACAAAGGCCACATCGGGACGCGGTGATAAGTCAGTGGCTAATTTAGTAATATCCCGTGTCACGTCAATTTCTCGAACTGTATGACCATTTGCCCGCAAAGCTTGAGCAATATCACTTCCTGACATTAAGGAAACCTCTCGCTCACTGGACCACCCACCCATCAATACCGCAACGTTTTTCTTTGACATGATGCTCTTGTTCTCGCAAATAAGTAATAAGATTAATCTCAACTATAGTGAATTTGAGAATACATTTCTACCCCTACCATAAGTCGATTGCTGTTGTCACGAGGTGAACCAATAACATTTTTATTGGACTTAAACAGTTAAAATAATCCCTCGAGCGATTTTATTCTAAGTTACACAAAGTATATGCTTCTATGCATAATCCTCTCTCAATCATTATTCCTCCAAGGTTACACTAGCTAATCCTATACTCACAATACCATTTAAGGCAGCTTAGTATTATTGCAGTATGGGAATGTCGCCACTTAAAATTACCCCTTACCCTGTGACCTTTTACTTTCTAAGTAAGCATATGAGCAATTATTGATTTTTTATTAGCACCATAAATGATGCAAGCCTCCATAAGCGTTAAGAAGCTAGAAGTTTTACTTTATTGTAGTAAATATGGATTCTCACGAAAAAAGAGGCATTAATCTATCTAAGAGAGATATTAATTAATGCCTTTATTTAGTATAGCAAAAAGATTTTACCTTCTTACAAATTTAAAATTACTTACTTAATTTTTTTACAGTTGTTGCAGGCTCTTTGCTTTAAGATTTAGGCGCATCTTTACCATATGGATCGGTGAGATTCGTATAACTGTCAATTCCATAAGATCCTGTAAAAGTGCCTGTCAGTTTTGCTAATACAGCATTACCATTAACACCTGTAATCTTCTTTACTTTGAAGTCACTATCTTTTAGAAAGTGTTTAACGCTGTTTGGATTCTTAACCTTAGCTCGAGCAGTGTCGTTATCCTTTGCCAAACGATCGACTTCTGCCTTTATTGTTGCTCTTGCAGTGAAAGGTAGCTTGAGATCATTAACAAATTTTACGTAAGACTCTATTTGTACATATGTATGTGGAGGAACCTTAACATCCTTCCTTACTTCAATCGAAGTTAATCTCTCTGTGGTAGTCGTTTGACCAGCTTCAAACCCTGCCTCTAATCCTAATTCTGTTTTTTGTGACACTGTAAAAGGTATTTGCACCTCTAGGGTCGTCTTTACAATCGCCTTAATATTCTCCTTAAATGACAAGGCGAAAGTCTCTTTTAGATCCTTTTTCTGGAAGAATTGTTCAGAGTACTCTGCTGCAGAGTCACGATTATCAATATGAGCTTTTAATAGTAGACTAACTTGCTTGTCACTTTTTTCAAGGAGTTCAGTAGAATTTGGGTAGGTAAAGTTATCAATATTAACAGTAAACGTATACCCTACTGGACGAAATCTCCATATTTGGTTCTTAAAGAAGCTCTCAGAAGGTTGATTATCATACGCGGATAAAGATAACTTCCAATCATCAGTATTATCAAGAAAGGACTTTGGGTGGTTACCATGAGCTAATTTAATTATTTTGAATGTTCCATCGCCCATATCTCTAAACTTCCAGGTTTGATAGGCATATTTTGGATCAGAGGCCTGGCGGTCTGTTGGTTCTAATTCAATTAACCCCTTCTCATCATTATTAAAAAGGAAATGCAGTTTTGACGTTGTGTTGTTTTGTCTATTGAGAATTTTATATGTTCCCTTAGTTTCCCCTGTTTCTTTGATATACCAGATTTGATAGATGTAATTAGGGTCAGAACTTAGCTTTTCTTGGGATTGAAAATTTGGATGCCAATCGTTGTTATCAAGAAAATGATCTTTATTGATTATGTGATAAGGCACACCCGTATATAATTCTAAAGTTTGGTCACCCGATTGTACTCTCTTCACAGGAATAAGATCACCTTCTGGTATTTTGTCGGCACCAGAAGAAGGGGACGCAAAGAGAAAGATAGGAAGAAATAAATTTAGTATTTTTCGCATTATATTTGAACCTCGTGAATAAAATTAATGCAACTATGAAGTATATAAATTAAACTTTTCTAGAAAAGATAAAGCTTAACCATCACAATATTTAGCTGGCTTAGAAATAGCCCTATTTCTTTTAACTAAGCTATTCTAGTGCATGATATAATCGGTAGCTTGGTTAGTTGTAAAGGCACCACTAAGAGAAATTTCTAGAATTTTTAACTAATAACATCTAAAAATTATTCTAAGGAAGCTTCTGGTGAATGGAAAATTTTGTCTTATGAGGATCTGCTAAGATAGCACTCTTTACAGAATTTTGATTGCCACTTGGTTATGTCTTGTAAGCAATCATTTTAGATTAAGCTTAATGAAATAAATGTAATTAGCAAAACGGTATTATCAAATAACTTAAAAATAGGAAAGAGCAATAAATCTCAAGCTATTTAATTCTCTAAAAGGTTAAATTGCCTTTCTTACTTATAGGATAACTCGAGCAAAACTTCTGAACCCATAAAACACTATTTGCTGTTATGCCTGAGGAGACAGTGCTATTATTCAATCCAATATTAATGTTTAGAGAAGATTATGGCCGAAAAAGAGTTAGTTATTAAGGTTGTTGCTATGCCACGCGACCTTAACCCGGATGGAGACATGTTTGGAGGATGGATTTTAAGCCAAATGGACTTGGCAGCATACCTGCATGTTCGAAAACATACGCGCGCCAGAGTGGTAACCGTGGCCATCGATAATATTGTCTTTCATCATCCTGTTTTCATTGGCGATTGTCTGATTTGCTATGCGATTACAGAAAAGATTGGACGCACAAGCATCACTGTTAAAATTGACGTTATTGTGGAACGCAAAGAAGGACATGCCCAACAGCAAGTCACCGAAGGTCGGTTTACCTTTGTTGCCATTGGTGAAGATAAAAAACCTGTCCCTCTTGTTAATGGGTAAATAGAAAAGATTTCCATTTACCGGCAAAAACCATTATTATCAAATATAAAGAAGAATATTAAAATAAAAGCCCCTTTTTTCCAAAAAGTTACTTTTAACTTGCAGCTACCTCTTGAAATTTGATAAAAAAGCGGATAATTGTAGTTGAGAAATTTAATTACCTATTTTAGAGGAATAAATAATGAGTAGCGTTAAAGACCGCGTTATAGACATCGTTGTGGACCATTTAGGGGTCGATACAAGCAAAGTAACAGAAACATCAAGCTTTGTTGATGACCTTGGCGCTGACAGCCTTGACACAGTGGAATTGGTCATGAAATTCGAAGAAGAATTTGGAATTGAAATTCCCGATACAGCTGCAGAAAAAATCGCAACCGTAAAAGATGCGATCGCATTTATTGAAGCTAACGCAGCCTAAGTACCTTAAGATTTTGTGGGGCAGTGTCCAAACGCTGCCCTCTTTTTAACTCACTAAAATACAGAGAATCATATGCGTCGAGTCGTTATTACAGGCATTGGTTTGGTTACCCCTTTAGGGGATGGTGTCAAACCGTCATGGGATGCCATCTTAGCCAGCAAATCAGGAATTCGGGCTGTTGATACATTTGATGTATCTGATATTCCAGCTAAAATTGCCGGTTTAATCCCCCGGGGAGCAGCAACCGAGTATGGCAAAGGACTTTTTAATCCAGACTTATACATGGAAGTAAAAGATCAGCGCAAAGTTGATGACTTTATTCTATATGGTGTTGCCGCCGCTCAACAAGCCATCGAGGATTCTGGATGGGCCCCTCAAACAGATGAGGAACGCTGGCGGACAGGCGTCATTATTGGTGCTGGTATTGGTGGGTTGCAAGAAATTCACAAAACAGGGGCTACTTTAGATGCCTCAGGCCCGCGTCGGGTCTCACCGTTTTTCATTCCCGCCTCGTTGATTAACTTAACCTCTGGTCATGTTTCTATCCGTCATGGATTTATGGGCCCCAATCATTCCGTTGTTACAGCTTGCGCAACAGGTGCCCATGCTATTGGAGATGCATGCCGAATGATTATGTTTGGAGATGCAGATGTTATGGTTGCAGGCGGCAGTGAAGCCGCTGTCTGTCGACTTGGCATGGCGGGATTTGCAGCGGCTCGAGCTTTATCGACCAATTTCAACGATACTCCGGAACAAGCATCTCGTCCATGGGATCAAGACCGTGATGGTTTTGTCATGGGTGAAGGGGCCGGTATCGTTGTGGTTGAAGAATACGAACATGCGAAAAAGCGCGGCGCCAAAATTTATGCGGAAATTATCGGTTATGGTATGTCAGGCGATGCTCATCATATCACTGCGCCCGCTGAAGATGGAAACGGCGCTTATCGCGCCATGAAGGCGGCCCTGCATAATGCAAAAATTAACCTTGAAGAAGTTGACTACATCAATGCACACGGCACCTCCACACCTGCTGGCGATCCCATTGAAATTAAAGCTGTAAAGCGGGCCTTCGGAGAGCACGCTTATAAACTATCCATGTCCTCAACAAAATCTGCTATCGGACATCTTTTGGGTGCTGCTGGTAGTGTGGAAGCAATCTTTTGTGCTTTGGCTATAAAAGACCAAGTAGCGCCTCCAACCCTCAATCTTGAGAACCCTTCTGAAGGATGTGATTTGGATTTAGTCGCAAAGCACGCAAAGCAACGACCTATTAAGGTTGCTGTATCTAACTCTTTTGGATTTGGGGGCACGAATGCGTCCCTTATCCTAAAGGCAATTTAATTTATCGGAGAGAATATAATGGCAATCGAAAGAACTTTTTCCATCATTAAACCTGATGCGACACGTCGCAACCTAACCGGCAAAATCAATGCAAAAATTGAAGAAGCAGGGCTACGCATTATCGCTCAAAAGCGCATTCAATTGACAAAAGCACAAGCCGAAGGCTTCTATGCCGTTCATAAAGAACGCGCCTTTTTTAATGACTTGGTTTCTTTCATGATTTCTGGCCCAGTAGTTGTCCAAGCCCTAGAAGGTGAAAATGCTGTTGCTAAGTATCGTGAAGTTATGGGCGCAACAAACCCAGAAAACGCCGATGCTGGTACTATTCGTAAAGAATTTGCCGAATCCATCGAAGCAAACTCTGTTCATGGATCTGACTCTTTAGAAAACGCAGCCATCGAAATTGCATATTTCTTTGCTCACGTAGAGTTAGTGGGCTAAAAAGGCTTGATATCTTTTAATTAACCCCGCTGAAAGCGGGGTTTTTCCTTAACTGGGCAGGGATAAACTCTTAATTTTTGACAGCATTAAACTAGCTAGCTCATCACCTTGTTGTGCAGCCATTATCGTATACTGCAATCCAAGGTTCATATCTTTTTCAAAAATCTTATCATCCATTAAACAGATACCAAGCACTCGCTGGGCTTCCTTATCGCCTTCATTCGCTTCGACTGTTAATAAGCTTTTCTCCACCTCGAGTCGCAATTTGGCTCCCTCATCACCGTGGGCCGCTGCCTTTGCCAAATAAGTTAGTCCTCTATATCTCTTTTTTTCAAGAATTTTACCTTGGGCTAAACATGCTCCCAAAATGCACTGCGCGTCTACATTCCCCCAATCCGCCGCTGTGGTTAAATAATGTTGGGCCTTGTCAATATCCTGTTCTATTTGTTTCCCTTCAAGATACAATACTCCTAAATTACACAAAGCTTGATCTTGCGGATCTTCACTTCTACCTGCGGTAACAGCTTGGTTATATAACCGAACAGCTTCAGGAATATTTACATCCCCTCCTTCACCAAGGTGATGCATCATCCCTAACTGTGTCATTGCATAAGCATAATTCTTTGCCGTGGCTTTCTCAAAATATTCCTTAGCCCGGAGATAGTTAGTCTCAACTCCTTCATCACCTGTACGCAGCAACACGCCATACGTACAGAGCCCCACCACATGGTCAAGCTTAACAGCCTTTTCTAACCATTCAATTGCGACATTAATATCTTTAGGGGCACCCAATCCATGTAAATAAGCTAATCCTAGATAAGAAGGAGCCTCCGTATGCCCCGCATTGGCAGCCATTGTTAAATACTCTATCAAACGCGGATCTGTTTGTTTTAACCCTAACTGTTCTTCATAAAATGCCATTCCTAAAATATAACAAGAATCAATATGTTTAGAATTTACCGCAATTGTATAGAGGCGAACAATTTCCGCCGCATAATCTTGAGGTGCCGTCGCATAATAGAAAGAAGCAAGTTGAAAACAAGCAAGAGGGTCTTCTTTAGCTGCTTTTTCTTGCAGACTAGGTAAAAGCTGAGCCATCTCATTCCTTATCTCTTGTTGCGGAGAAAGATCTAAAGACGCGACAGAAGAGGACGATTCATTAATTTCATTCCTCTCATCCTGCGCATTCGCCGCGACGGTGGTTAATAAAAGCCCAATTGAAACATACTTAAACATGGCTCTACTCTTTTAAAAATAATTAACACTTTGAACTCTATAATTATTTTAATAAAAAAATAAGTTAATTTTCTATTAATGAATTAAGCCATTAATTTTGACTTCTATAAAAAACATTTATCTTACTCTTACCCTCTTAAAGCTCTTTAAATAAATAAAAATCTCTCAAATGATTTTTAGAGAAATCATTTTTCTTGTTTTAATATTTTTTTCTGGCAATATAGAAACATAATATTGATTTTGACTTCTATAGAAAACAGAATGATTTACTTAAGGGATATCCTAGAGCTAGGGCAACAGCTTCGATGGTTGAGAAAACAAACAAAACTTAGTCAAAGCGATTTAGCTTTGCGTGCTGGACTTAGTCGAACAGCCATTCAAGCCATCGAATCCGGGAAAACAACTTGCCAACTTGATACCCTATTCAAAGTTTTAACCGTACTGAATATAAAACTTGCAATTGATCATTCTCTTTTAAAGGCACCGACTCATGCGTCAACTTCTGATTAAATACCAGGGGCTTCCCTGTGGAATTTTGCAGGAACTAGAGGATAATAACCATTATCAGTTTAGCTATCTGCCTGAATACCATGGGGCATCTATCTCCTTAACATTACCTGTAAAAAACACACCCTATGAATTTGATAATTTTCCGCCTTTTTTTGATGGATTGCTCCCAGAGGGGATCCAATTAGAAGCGTTATTAAGACGATGCAAAATTGACCAAACTGACTATATGACGCAACTCGCCATCGTTGGCGAAGATTTGGTAGGGTCGGTAACTGCTCATGAATTAAAGAGTAAAAAATGATCCTACGTTGTCCAATCACCTATAATACCTTGACTGTTGATGAAGTTAAATATAGCAAAAAAGGGCTAGCCCTTTTGTCGCGGACTTTAACTTATCTCCATGATCTCTCTTATACCCAGGCAGAACAGCTTGAAAAAGCCAAAAGTCTAGCCATTAAAATGGCGATTCAAGGGGTACAGCCAAAACTGAGTGCTATTTTTAATACGCGTCAGCAAGGATTTGAATTCACCGAGCGTGGCGGAACATTCATTATCAAACCACAAAATAATCAATGGGCACACTTACCAGAAAACGAAGATTTAACCATGCGTCTTGCTCAGGCGATTGGCATTGAAGTACCTCTCCATGGCCTTATTTACTGCAAAGATGAGTCATTAAGTTATTGGATTCGGCGTTTTGATCGCCCTTCTTTAAAATCACCCTTAACCCACAAATTACCGGTTGAAGATTTTGCTCAATTATCGGGTGAGAGCCGCCATACGAAGTATAGAAGTACAATGGAAAAGGTTATCAAAATTATTGAACAGTTTTGCACCTTCCCTGCTTTGGAGAGGGAGAAACTTTTTAAGTTAACGCTTTTCAATTTTTTAACAGGCAATGAAGATATGCATCTTAAAAATTTCTCTTTAATTATCCGGCAGAATATCGTTTCTTTATCCCCTGCTTATGATTTGTTAAATACAACCCTTGCCATGGGGACCAATACCATAGAAGAACTAGCTCTTCCCTTAAATGGTAAAAAAAATCACCTAAAACGTGCTGATTTTATCGATTATTTTGCTCAAGAAAAGCTGCAATTACTTCCCCCCATTATAAAAGCGATCTTAGGGGAAATCGAAGCGAACTTAGATCATTGGCATCAGATGATTGAGTTTAGTTTTCTTCCTCCTCCCTATAAAGTAGGCTACAAAAATTTACTGACCAACAGAAGTCATATTATTTTCGACTGACATGGTGAGCCTTTTTATTCTCCTACTCGCCACGGCCGATTTTGAACACTTCTCACCACATAAGGTTGAAAATGATCAAAGCGAACAAAGATACCGCGCCGGGCTCCTAAATCAGTTTTATCGAGAACAATCTTAGCCTTACCTCTTAAAAAGGCCGGCAGATAACGGCATGAGATAATAACTTGCGCGTTTTGATAGACAGAACCATGATTCTGATATGAAAATTTCTCATTAAACAAAACAACTGGCTGCCTTGTAATCATTGCTTGAATGGTATCCGTTGTCACCGCCTGGATTTTTTTTAATCCAAGTTGCCGTAATAAGACTTCCCGAACAAAACTGTTGGGGCGAGCGTTGGCAAAGGTGGAAAGTGTTTGTCCGTCATACCAATAGATCTGCGCTTCAGGCGACAACCAAATAAAGGGAGCAGGCTTATGCCATAATAAACTGAGGGCAATAAGACAAGGAATTATTCCTAAAAAGCGGCCTTTGGTTCGCCACAAACATAGCCACAGTCCCCCTGACACCATCAGCCACATAAAAGTCTCTGGTGGTTTTGCTACTTGAATAGCAGCACCCGGTAAGGTTGCCGTCCAATGGGCTACTTTCGTCATCCAGGCGATGGCTTGATCCAATATATTAAACACCTTATTACACTGTCCAAAGGGTAAGAGGAGCACGCCAATCAACAGGAGAGGCATAATGAGAAATCCCATTAAAGGAATAGCAACCAGATTGCCAATAATTGCCTGCATAGAGATCCGATTAAAAACGTAAAGTGTAATGGGAAGCGTTGCTGCTGTAGCAATAATCGTAGAAGCAACGATACCCACACCATAAACAACAATGCGACGCCATGCTCCCCCTTTATTTGCCCAATCTCTTAAAGGCGCCCATCCATCTTCATAGGCAGCAATTAAGGCTGCCACCGCAGCAAATGATAAAGCAAAACTGGCAGATATTAAATTTTCTGGCTGAATTAAGAGAATCGCGACTGCCGCTAACGCGAGGGTCCGCATCGATAAAGCTTGCCGGTCGACAATCGTCCCCACGAGGACAATACTAACCATGATGAAAGAACGAATGGCCGGCACCCCCATCCCTGAAATCATTAAATAAGCAATTAAAAAAGGAAATGTTAGAAAACTTGCAATCTTCTTTAAATTATAACGCTCCGCTAAGGTCATGCTCAGGCATAATCCTCGGCGCACAATCACGAAAATAAGGCCGGCAATCATGCTCAGATGTAAGCCTGAAATGGCGAGAACATGCGCAATACCGGCATCTGCATAGGCTTGGCGTGTTGCTTCAGGAATGCGTCCTCTTTCACCGGTTACGAGAGCAGCCGCGATAGCTCCTGATTCTCCGGGTATCGCCATAAGAAGACTTTGTGTTACCTTAGCTCGAAGGGCTTGAATTATGGATGAGGCAGGCAAAGACTGTTGTAAGATTTCAATATCTATCATGCGCCCAGTGGCTGATAATTTTTTATAGAAAGCCGAGCGGCCATAATCATATCCCTCCTCCAACACAGGAGTGGAAAAAGGTAATAAAGTAGACCGGAAATAAATCTGATCACCAATTGAAATTGGCTGAGTTTCCTTGGCGGACAGTCTTACTAGCCGCCCATCCTTAAGTCGAACAATAAAGCGCTGACGATTTTTCATAAACTCAATATCTTGAACCTGTCCAATAAACTGTCCTTTCTCTTTTTGTTGCAGCGGCAGCACCCCTTCAATTGTGGTTAATCGCCAAGTTTTATAATGAATAGCGGTAAAGCCCAAACTGATACTAAAGCAAAGCGCTAAAAAGATTTTTAAGGCGCGCGTTCGACGGCTTAAAAGCAAGAGAATTCCATTTAAAGCAAGACAAAAAAGGGACACCCAGAGATTGGGTTCAGCGGAAAGAGAGAAATAGGTCACAACACCGACGCCCATTCCCACTGGAAACCATAAGAACAGTCGGTCAGATTCTTGCACCAGAAGAGTCTTCAATCGGTCGGCCATCGACTTATTCAGTTAAATAATTTTTTGCTAAATTACCATGAGGATGAAAATTAAGGTAAGAAAAAATCCACTCCAACAAGCCTTATCCCTGATCCTTTCACCCCGAAAAGCTTTAAAATGCTGATAAAAGTATAGAAATATCGCCTAACCAAATATATTTAACTTCTTTAATACGGTGGCTTATTAATAAACTTTTATATTCTTAGACTGTTCTCTCATGTTTTCTTCTGGATAAGAGCGAAGCATTTGATTTCTCAAAAGGGTAAATTCCACTTTTCTTTCTCGCCAATATACTGTATAAATTTAAGGTACTTGATTGCAATCGAGTATAATTGTGTCCAGGCGATGATAGGGTTCTTTATAAGAGAATTGACTGTCGGGCATGCCGAAACACAAACAGTTAACTTTAAACTTAAGAGAGTACAAAATGCCCAAGATGAAAACGAAGAGCAGCGCTAAGAAGCGTTTTAAGCTCACAGCATCTGGTATGGTCAAAATGGGCCAAGCTGGTAAACGTCACGGTATGCGCAAGCGTTCAAATAAATTCATTCGTAATGCCCGCGGTATGACGACAATGAATGAAAGCTTTGCCAAAAAAGTTCGTACCTTTTATTTCCACGTTTAGTTTTAGGGAGAACAGAATATGGCACGCGTTAAAAGAGGTGTAACCACACACGCTCGTCACAAAAAAATCATTAAGATGGCTAAAGGTTATCGCGGTCGTAGCGGTACCTGTTTCCGTCCAGCAATTCAACGCGTCGAAAAGGGTTTGCAATATGCATACCGCGACCGTCGCGCCAAAAAGCGTACTTTCCGCGCCTTGTGGATTCAACGTATTAATGCTGGTGTACGGGAATATGGCTTAAATTACTCCACCTTCATGGGCGGATTAATCAAAGCTGGCATCGAGATGGACCGTAAAGTTCTTGCTGGTTTGGCAATGTCCAATCCAGAGACATTCAAGTCCATCGTTGAAACAGTCCAAAAGACTCTAGCGAAATAAAAACATACCCATCGTTTGTTTTTTTGAAAAAAGGGAAGAATTTTTCTTCCTTTTTTTATAGTCGCAAAAGGGAAAAAGATGGCCAAAGGGCACGATCAATCCGTTGGAAAAATTTATTTAAAAAATATTAAAATTTTATTGCAAAAAGAATTGCAATTATGACATTCTGTTTGAAATTCGCTTAATTTATAAAGTATTAAAGCGAACTTACAATACATCCGCTGTCGACACGGATGTCTGTTTCTTACTATTTAATCTAAAAAATACGATCTTGAATCGCTGGGTAAGCTCGGGCTTATGACAGAGAAGCAGGATTATATTATCAATTTGTAGAAGGAAAGGACATACAGATGTTAAAAAATATTTTGACTATTATAATTGTTTCTAGTGCAATAATGACAAAGCCTGTCCATGGAGTAGAAACAATGACATCCCCCCCAGCAGCGTTGAGTTTGGCAACTGAGACTTTGATCCTTAAAAATTATTTATCCCATACTCAAATTCGCGATGCTTCCATACAGCTGGCTGCTACTATCAAGCACAACCAATACCATGGCTTAGTTGCTATCACACGTGGCGGATTAGGCCCCACTTTATATTTATCAGAACAGTTAGAAATTAAGGATATCCGTACTATTTCTATCTCAAGCTATGGGAATGACGGTAAGCAAGGTCACTTCACTATCATTCACAAACCCGAGCTACTCAACGGTGGGAAAGGTTATCTATTTATCGATGATTTGGTTGATAGTGGTAAAACTTTAAAATTGATTCGCTCCCTTTACCCTAAAGCAGAATTTGCCGTTTTGTATGCAAAACCAAAAGGCAAAGATGCCACTGATTTCTTTGCTGTTGACGTTCCTCAAGATGAATGGCTTGTTTTTCCATGGGAACCTGATTGGTTCACTCAAAACTAGCATTTTTTCTAAAAATCCTGATAAGAGATTGCCCCCATCTTTTAGAGGAATCTCTTATCTTGCCTTTTATACAGCGCTTGAGAAGTCATGAATGCTCATGTATAAATGGAGAATCAACCCTCAAGAAAATATAAGAATTATGATCAAGAAATCATCCGTCAAAATCGCTGTGGTCGGAGCAACCGGCAATGTGGGTCGCACCATTTTACAAATCTTAGCTGAGCGAGGCTATCCAGCTTCTAATATTACGGCAATTGCCTCCAACCGTTCGGCCAACCGCTCTGTCTCCTATGGAGAAGATGATATTTTGACGGTGCAACCTTTAAATAACTTTGACTTTTCAACCTATGATATTGGTTTATTTTCCCCTGGAGCTAAAGTTTCTGCTGAATATGCTCCTAAGGCAGCGGCCCAGGGCTGTATCGTTATTGATAATACATCCCATTTCCGGATGGATCAGGATATTCCTCTGGTCATCCCTGAAATTAATGCGGAGGCGCTCAAACTTCACAAGAACCGTAATATTATTGCCAACCCTAATTGCTCCACCATTCAACTTTTGATGGCCCTTAAACCGTTGCATGATCGGGCTAAAATTAAGCGCGTGGTGGTGAGCACTTATCAATCGGTATCGGGCGCTGGCCAAGAAGCTATGGATGAGTTAACGCAACAAACCAAAGGATTGTTTACCAACATGACGGTTCCCCCGGCGTGTTTTAACAAACCAATTGCCTTTAACGTGATTCCACAAATCGATGTTTTCCAAGAGGATAATTATACTAAAGAAGAATGGAAGATGATGGTGGAAACCCACAAAATCTTAGATCCCACTATTAAATTAACAGCTACCTGTGTGCGGGTTCCTGTTTATATTGGCCACAGCATTTCTGTTAATATTGAATTTGATTCAGCGATTTCCCCTGCACAAGCACGCCAAGCTTTGCGTCAATTTAAAGGTGTGACCGTGATGGATGATCCTAATAATTTAAGCTATGCCACTCCCTTAGAGGGAACGGGCGATGACGATGTTTTCGTCAGTCGCATCCGGCAAGATACCAGCGTTGAGCATGGACTCAATCTGTGGGTGGTTAGTGATAATGTCCGCAAAGGGGCTGCCTTGAATGCCATCCAAATTATGGAATGCTTGGTTCCATCTCGGTAATTTCCTAAGGGGGGCTTCCCATAAGTCCCCTTCCCCCTCCTTCGCCATCATGGTATGGTGGTCATAAATTACAGTGAACTATTTACGTAATGCACAAAAAGAGTCATTTAAGGGGGGGAAATTTAATGACACAAGACTTGTCAGCACGTCTAAATCCGTATTATCGCCTCAATGAGAATGAAGCCGTCAGTGCTCTCTTGGCTTATTTGGATAAACTTCCTCAGCAAAAAGAAATGATCCGATCCACCGCTATCTCTCTTATTGAGGGTGTCCGGTCTCAGAAACTTAAGCCTCTGAGTATCGAGAATTTTTTGCAAACCTATGATCTGGGTAGCAAAGAAGGGTTAGCCTTGATGTGCTTGGCAGAGGCCTATCTGCGTATTCCCGACCGTGATACCCAAACGGCACTAATCCGAGATAAAGTGGGATCGGTGGAATGGGCCCTCAATATTGGTCAGACTGACTCTACCGTTGTTAACTTTGTCACCATGGGACTGGCAACAACCGATTCCTTTCTCAATTGGGGGTTAAACCAGGATGGGTTTAAGAATGCCCTGGGGACATTAACCCGCAAGTTTTCTGAACCCGTTATCCGTTCAGCTGTGGGGCAGGCCATGAAGATTTTAGGGCAGCAATTCGTTTTAGGAGAGACTATTGAAACGGCCATAAAAAAGGCACAAGCAGCAGAGCGGCGTGGCTATCGCCATTCCTATGACATGCTAGGAGAAGGCGCCAAAACAGCAGAAGATGCCGACCGTTATTTCCAATCTTATGCCCACGCTTTGAAAACAATAGCCCATTATAAAAATGATCAGGATATTTATGGGCAACCCAGTATTTCTGTCAAGCTCACGGCGATCCATCCCCGGTATGAATTGGCCCAGCGTGAACGCGTTTTTAAAGAGCTCTATCCTAAAGTTCTCGACTTATGTGAAGCGGCAAAATCATCTGGAATTGCCTTAACGATTGATGCCGAAGAATCTGACCGATTACAATTATCCCTCGAGCTTATAACCAAACTTTCTGCAGAATCTTCTTTAAAAGATTGGGATGGATTGGGATTGGCGGTTCAGGCCTATCAAAAACGATCCTGCCAGGTTATTGATTTTCTATCGGAAACCGCTAAAAATCACCAGCGGCGCTTTTGTGTTCGATTGGTCAAGGGTGCTTATTGGGATATGGAGATCAAACGCACGCAAGAGCGAGGGCTAACGGATTATCCTGTTTTCACCCGCAAGGTTAATACGGACCTCAGTTATATGGTATGTGCGGATAAGATGTTGCGTAATGAAAAGGGAATCTATTCGCAGTTTGCCACACATAATGCCTATACAGCAGCCACAATTATGGCTTATGCAGACCATCACCAAGCTCACTTTGAATTTCAACGATTGCATGGTATGGGCGAAAAATTACATGAACAAATCGTTGCCCGCGGCATACCTTGCCGTATTTATGCCCCCGTCGGTGATCATAAAGACCTCCTCGCCTACCTGGTTCGCCGTCTGTTAGAAAATGGCGCTAACAGCTCCTTTGTCAATAAAATTCATGACTCTGCTATCCCGACGGAAGATTTATTAATGGACCCCCTTGAACAAGCTCACGCCCATGATCAGCACCATAATTCAATTATCCCCTTACCAACCCATCTCCTTCAACCAACCCGCCGTAATTCCTTTGGCTTAGATTTAGGTGATGAAGCAGAGCTCAATCGCTTAGAGCAAGTGGTGACTGAGTTTGCAATCAACCTTCCTTTAGTAAATAATCTCGCCAATATTGAAGCAGTGTCAGAAAATACTGTGACCCTTCATGATCCAGCGAACCCTCAGCAGATTGTCTCCCACACGCCACAACTCTCTGAAGCTGAATTAGAACAAGCGTTGCATAAGGCGACAGCTGCTTTCTCTGCATGGTCCCTTGTTCCTGTTCAGAAACGTGCAGAAGTTATAGAAACTTTAGGCGATAAAATCGCCGGAGCTTATGATGAATTTATTACGTTACTTGTCTATGAAGGAGGGAAAACCTTTGCCGATGCCATTGCTGAAATTCGGGAAGCCATTGATTTTTGCTATTACTATGCCAACCAAGCCCGCAAGCTTATGGATACCCCCCTTCCTCTCCCAGGCCCAACCGGAGAACGCAATGAGATTAGCCTTCACGGACGCGGCGTTATGGCATGTATCAGTCCCTGGAATTTTCCCCTAGCCATTTTTCTAGGGCAAGTCACAGCAGCTCTTGTGACAGGCAACACTGTTTTGGCTAAACCGGCCAAACAAACTCCCACTATTGCGCGTCGAGTTATCGAGCTGGCGTATGAGGCAGGCATTCCTCGCGATGCCTTACACTATATTCCAGCCTCTGGCCCCATTGTGGGTGAGAAAATTTTAGCAGATTCTCGAATTGCCGGAGTTGCCTTCACAGGATCAACCGATGTTGCCTGGATGATTAACCAGACTTTAGCGGCTCGACGCTGCGCTATTGCTCCTCTTATCGCAGAAACAGGGGGTATTAATGCTATGATCGTCGATTCTTCGGCTCTAACAGAGCAAGTGGTTAATGACATTATCATTTCTGCTTTCCAAAGCGCGGGGCAGCGATGCTCAGCTTTACGGTTACTCTATCTTCAAGAAGATATAGCAGAAAAAACTATTGCTATGTTAAAAGGTGCTTTAGCTGAATTGCAGATGGGCCATCCTCGCTTTATCTCAACCGATATTGGCAGCATTATTGATGAAAAAGCGAAATCAGAACTGCTCGACCATATCGAGTGGCTTCAAGATAAAGCAACCCTTCTTGCAGAAGCAAAATTACCCCATCTAGAAGGAGCCTTTGTCGCCGCTCAAGCGTGGTTATTAAAAGATGCAAGTTTACTTAATAAAGAGGTTTTTGGTCCTATTCTACATGTTGTCACATTTAAAGGATCAGACCTTCCAACCATCATCAATGATATTAATGCTAAGGGCTTTGGCTTAACTCTGGGATTGCACAGCCGCATTGATACCACGATTGACTATGTAAGGCGTCATGCTCATGTGGGGAATTTTTATGTTAATCGCAGCATTATTGGAGCTGTGGTCGGCGTACAACCATTTGGCGGTGAAGGATTATCGGGCACTGGCCCCAAAGCGGGTGGCCCCAACTATCTAATACGATTTGTTCATGAACGGACCTATACGCAAGATACGACGGCAGCCGGCGGCAACGCGACTTTACTCGCCACTATTATATAAGAGTACACAATGAAAATAATGAATTTAATGTTCAGTCAAGGCCGCGGAGGGATTGAGCAAGCCTTTGTTAATTCGGCTCATGCTATTCACAATTTCTCCGATTTTGAGCAACTGTGTATTATCGATCAAAAGTCGACTGTTGAGAATCAATTGACCATACCCGCCGTAAAAATCCGCCAATTCGCCGATTGGGATCCAATCGCAATTTATCAGCTTCATAAGCTCATCCAAGAGTTTAAACCTGACCTGATTTTATGTCATGGTAATCGTCCCTTGAAAATGACATTACGAGTCAAATGCTTTTTTGGCCTTGTCGGCACTAAAATTGTTGGTTTTTGCCATAATTTCAGCATTAAATACCTTTTAAAAGCTGGTGCTATTATTAGCGTTTCAAAATACATTCTGGAAAATCATTTACTAAAAACTGGCTATGACAAAGAGCATGCCTTTCACATTCCCAATATGATTGAGTTAAAGGATTATCAACCGATTGCCTTAAAATCACGAGCTACCCCCCTGGTCATTGGAACGATGGGAAGATTTGTCAAAAAGAAAGGCTTTGAAGACTATATTAAGGCTATTAAAATTTTGGTTGATCGCGGCGTCAATATCAAAGCGATTTTGGGTGGCGGCGGTGTTGAAGAATACAACCTTAAAATCTTAGCCGCTGACTTAAAATTAGACAATATTGTAGATTTTATTGGGTGGGTTCATGATAAGCGAGCCTTTTATCAACAGCTGGACTTATTCTGCCTTCCCTCTCGGGAAGAACCTTTTGGCATTATCGCTCTTGAAACTCTCGCTTATGGTATGCCAATGGTTGCTACTCGCACTTCCGGGCCTCTTGAATTTCTGGTTGATGGGGAAAATGCAATGTTATGTAACCATACAGATCCCACAGCTTTAGCCAATGCAATCGAAAAAATGCTCGTATTATCAGAATCCGAACTTCATCAGTTAATTGACCACGGCTTTACAACCGTTCGGCAGTATGACTTACGCACCGTATCGCAGCAGTTGGTTACCGTACTAAGAAAGTTAAATCCTAATAGAGCACCATTTAATTCTTAGAAGCAGTTTTTTATTAGTGAGCAAGAGTACAAAAATTTCTAGCTTACTTCCTCTAGAAGAAATTCTGAAAGAAACCAATTCAGTAGCTTTGGAAAATTTGTTATTGATGAAGTTTTCATCATTCTCACGGATGAAATTCGATTAAATTATCCTTATTAAAAATATTTTAATAAAGTATTTACAAAAAATATCTCCTATCCCGGCAGAAAATTGTTATTCAATATTTCCAGAAACATTGCCCATGCCGGTTGATTGACCCTTATATTCTTAATATTTTGACACAATAAAATGTCAGGGGATACTTACACTCGCTTTACAAGGTGAAGGGTTTGAAGATAAGGGTACAACTTATATCTCGCCACACCTCTTCAGGGGAAAGAAAACTAAGATTAAAATACTGAAAAAAGAACACGGGCCAATCGTTAATTTAAATCTTTAATATTTTAGACAATAAAATAATTTATGTAAAAATATAAATAATAAATATTAAAAAAATTCATTTTTACTTTTTAAATATAAATGATAAAATTTATTGTTTAATTTCTTAATGGATAATTAAGGCAATCATTAAAAATAGATGTAAGCAAAAGACAAGTAATCTTATTTTCTCTATAAGGTCTCCCTTACCGTAAACTAAGCATTCATATGCTAAAAATATTAAAAATTGTATAAGCTTACGTTATAAATGGCACCTTAATTAATATTGAGACAAGTGTGTATTGCTTGGAGTCTTTTCATAAAATTAGAACTATTTATAGGATAACATAATGAGCTTATATGATGTGATTATAGTTGGCGGTAGTTTTGCCGGTATTTCTGCTGCATTACAACTCGGTAGGGCCCGTCGAAAGGTTCTTATTCTTGACAAGAAATCCCCCCGAAATAGAGCCTCCCGAGCCTCTCATGGCGTGCTTGGTTTTGATGGCTTCAGTCCCTTAGAAATTCTTGAGCGGTCCCATAAACAGCTCTCCACTTATTCATCTGTTACCATAAAGAATGTAGAAGCAAAAAAGGCTGAAAACTTATCAGGAAAATTTGCTATTCATACTGCTGATGGTGTAGAGTATCATGCCTCTAAACTTATTCTTGCCTCTGGCGTTGTTGACCAACTTCCTCCTCTACCGGGATTAAAAGAGAAGTGGGGTAACACTGTTGTTAATTGTCCTTATTGCCATGGATATGAGTTTAAAGATCAACGGACGGGCATCGTCATTCTTCATCCTGAGCAAATTGATATGGCTCGCCTATTATTAGAGTGGAGTAAAGACTTAATCATTTTTACCAACGGAGTAGAGGTCGATAATGAAAAAATAAGTGAACTTCAGGCGATGGGAGGAACAATTGAGGCTGGTTTGATTAAAGGGCTAAACGGAGCAGGAGAGACAATAGAAAGTGTCATGCTTGAGGGAGGGAAAAAGGTCAATTTGGATATATTATATTTGAATACCCCGGTTAAAATGGCAAATTCTATAGCTTTGGATTTAGGGTGCGCCATAGAAGAGACAAAGAATTGTAGTTATCTCAAAGTCAATCACGATGGGTTAACCAGTATTCCCGGAGTATTTGCTGCAGGGGATCTAGCCGATTCTAGTCATTCAGTCAGCCATGCTATAGGCAATGGATGTCGAGTAGGTATTGCAGTGTCAACGCCGAAATAAAACTGATACAGAATTGAAGCAAACACCGATTTAAAATTGACACAGGATTGATCAACTTTAAGGTGACTTATTTATAGGTTAACTCATAATGTTGCCTCCTCCTCTTTAAGCCTTGATGGAAT
>JAIBEV010000042.1 GCA_019459505.1 Candidatus Paracaedibacteraceae bacterium
GCGTGTATATGACAACACGCAGGGCGCAAAACCGTGTGCAGCCAAGCCCGTTTGTAATGGGCGGGATGCCATAATCTCAGTGAGTTGCTCTGCCGAGTCTACTATCAGTCCCCGGAAAAGTAAGTGCTTAAAATTTCCTCCTTAAAATTATGAGTGTTATACAGATATCGAATTACTCTAATGAGTTCTAGTTCCAAGTAGTTGGTGAAGTATTGAATTTGCTTTTTATATCCTGATCTATAGTAGTTATGTACTAAGCTATTGCGAATGTCATAGATGTAATTGGCGACACACGCTTGATCATAGTATTTATCTTCTTTGGTGTCGCCAAGTACAGCTTTCATTTCAGATGACAAGCCTTCAAGGAAAGGAGAGCCACCCATGCCAGTATAAAGAAGATTGATTAACTTTCTTTCGCTAGAGAGATCTGAAAATTTTTCCCGAATGCTTGATAAAGGTAGCTTTTCTGCTTTATATGAGGCTATTGTTGCGTAAAAAACGAGCTCCATCGCCATTTCATAAAGCTGATATATTAGCATGAACCTGGCGTAATCATTGGTCTCAAGCTGCAATGTGTCTAGAAACAAACTCTCAAAAAAGCCTTTGGCTTTGGTTATGTCGAACCCCTTGGTCACATGAATCGCTTTCTGAAAATCTTTGCCAGCTAAGCGTCTAACTTTCGAGTGATTTGATTTGAAAGGATAAATTCCGAATTCTAGAAAGCTGAGCGAAAGCTCGGAAGCCGAGCTTATTCCTGCTTCGGACATATATCGTTTGCTTAGAACTACAATGTAAGTTCTCTCGTCTAAAGACAGTTCGCCGATGAGTTTTATTGCTTCATGAGCATGTTTGATGAAGTATTTGTCTTCACCAAAGTCATGCTCGATAGAGAATATGGATAATATTGGAATTATCCATCCAACCCTGACGTCTTTTTTGCCCAGTTTGTCGGGCGCAAAGACATGTGCTATCTCTTTTTCGTTAGGCTCGAATTTAGTGTAAAAATAAACTTCATACCCAGGCTGAACTTCCGGTAGAGGATCAGTCTTGTAGTTGTGATGAGCCTGCTCAGCAACGGTTGGAGTTCCTTCCATGTCAAACCTCAGCGAGAGCCCGCTTCCGGGCCTTTTCCAACGAGTCACGAACAGATTTGTAAGTCCCGCCTTCACGATCAAGCAGATTTCTGAAAAACATGCGGAAGAAAATTCGTTGACCAGTACCAATCTTTTTAGATTGCTCGCGTACTTC
>JAIBEV010000044.1 GCA_019459505.1 Candidatus Paracaedibacteraceae bacterium
ACCACAGCAAGGGTAGCATCCATAACCAACAATGGAAGCGCTGTATCCTACACCTATGACCAGAACGGGAACATAGAGACCATAACAGACGGGACCAAGTTCACTAAGTACTACTACAATGAGCTGAACGAGGTCATAAGGGAAGACAACGGCTACCTGAACAAATCCATAACCTATACATACGATGCCGGTGGAAACATCCTTAACAAGAAGGAGCATGCATACACCAACGGTACACTTGGTACAGTGCTGTCCACCATAGCCTATACCTATGGGGACACTAACTGGAAGGACAAGCTTACAGCGTACAACGGCAAGTCAATAACCTATGATGCAATAGGAAATCCATTGTCTTACGATGGTTGGACCTACACCTGGGAGAATGGCAGGCAGCTGAAGAGTTTAAGCAATGCTTCCACCAGCCTCAGCTTCAAATACAACTCTGACGGGATAAGGACAGAGAAGACGGTCAACGGCATCACCACCAAGTACACAGTATTTGGCGACAAGGTCAGCTTCGAGACCACAGGATCAGATAAGATCCACTACAGCTATGACGCCTCAGGGAACCTCTTCTCCATGAACCTGAACGGTTCAGAGTATTACTACACCAGGAATGCCCAGGGGGACATCACAGGGCTTATTGATAATGCAGGGAATCTTGTGGTTAGCTACACATACGACACCTGGGGCAAGCTGATCACAACAACGGGAAGTCTAGCGAGCACGATTGGAGTTAAGAATCCATACCGCTATAGGGGATACAGGTATGATACTGAGACAGGCCTTTACTACCTCCAGTCAAGGTACTACAATCCGGAGTGGGGCAGGTTTGTAAATGCGGATGGATTTAGTGGAGACGTGGGCACTGAGCTATCTCATAATATTTTCATTTATTCATACAATAATCCTGTAAATTTAATGGACAGCAATGGGTATAATCCGATGCTTATTTCTATGGCTGTTGGAGCTGGGATAGGAGCAATAATTGGAATTGGAACCAGCATGGCGACATCAAAAATGTTAAATGAAAAAATAACATTAAAGCAAATTGGGATTGCAGCTCTAAATGGTGCTGCAGCTGGTGCTATAGCAGGTTCAAGTGCGTCTCTTGCCGTTGCGATAATAGGTAATGGAATTATTGGAGGTTCTACTTATGCTGCACTGCAAGCAGAGAAGGGTGAAAAGATAAATATATGGGTGATGGGAGGGAGTATTGCGATGGGTATGGCTAGTGGCTTTATAGGGGGTTCTGGAGCTTTTCGTGCAATTGGAAAATCACTTAAAGGAATGGAATCAGCTGTATTTCAAATTATCGCAGGAAACGCGAAATCATATACATTAAATCATGCAGCGGGGAGAGTAATCTCAACGGTAGGTACTAGCATCACGGTTAATAGCGCAAAAGCAATTTTCACCAATATTGTGGGAGGTGCGGCTATTACTTATTTAAGTAAAATGCTCACCCCAAAAGTTAGAAGTGGGGGATACCGAAATGGGAATGTTTATGCGATGCCATACTAGTTATAAGAGGTGAGCAGATGAAATCCTCATTGTTATCAGAATATAGAGGACTATTGATTACAATAATTCTTATGCTTGTGTGGATATCTGGGGCTACAACGGTTAACTATGACTATAATTTTCGTTGCTATATTCCTAAATGGATGAATATCATTTTTTGGTATAAAGCTAAGAATGGAACAGTACCTCTCATATCTTTAGTTGCAACTATAGAACTCTATGCAACGGTACCCTTACTTATAGCCATGAAATCTTTAAATCCGAAATTGGATTTGGATGTCCTGACTCTATATTATCTATTGATTCCTTGGTTGCTTATAGTAACACCGTCCATATTGATTTGCGATTGGTACGCGGGATATAAGAAAAAAAAGAAAAATGAAGCAGATGAGAAAGCTAGAGTACAGAAGAAAAAGGACAACTGGATTGCAAACAATGTGAAAAAGAAGAAATAGCAAGAATCGAATTCCCATCGTTAGAGTTATTAAATTCATGCAAAGTACTATTCATGGCCCTGTCTAATGATTAAGTATATTATTTATCAATAGATAAAGATAGATTGAATATGTAAATTTAACGAAGAGCAACTTCTGGAACATGTGGGTTCGTTTCGAATGACAACCACTTACTAATATTCTAAGGTAGGGGGGGGATACTTTTACGCGTAAATCAATTATGCGTATTAGTATCTTCTTGTTGCCTAAACACACGTTGAGACAGTCGTCTTGATAGAGAAGCAAAAGCCTTGAACGCCAAGGGGTATAGCGATTTAATCAAAACATAAAAATTGCGAAACAGGCACCAAAATTGGGCAAAAATCCCGATTTTGGTGCTTTTTGCACAGGGGGGCATACTTTTACGCGTAACTAAAGGTATAGAACTCAATTAAGAAACAAAATATAGTAATACATATATTTTAATCTCAAGTGTGGTACAATAAATCTAAATAACAGCACTAAGATATTTTTGTGATTTTTAGTTTTCTTATTATCTGCGAAGTGATTACTTAGTTTGATTTTTTTAAGTGATGAGTTTTCATTTGACCATTAGATAGACTTAATGCATGAAAACTTTGGAGATACAATCTGGTGCTGTGGGAGAAACAAAAATGCTTATGTTTTCTTGCCATTTATGAAAAAATAATTTGTGGTTCTAGGGGGGATTATGAAAAAACTTCTTCGATTTCTATGTACATTAATGATTGTGTTTACATTAATTGGTTGTGGCATTAATAACGAGGAGAGGGTAGCAGCAGAATTTATTGCATCATATTATGCTCAGTTTGAAAGACGGAGCGACCTTGTAGAGCTGAAAAATTTACAATTTGCTGAAGAGCAGATGGAGACGTTTATTACACAAAGTTTTGATGAACTACTAACTCGAAATGCTATAGATACACTTGTTTCGAACAGATTAATACCTAAGTTGGATGTACTGGAATCAAATATCGCAACTGCAAAAATTACTGGAATCAAGTTCGGAAAAGCAGACAATCAGATTGAAGGAACACTTTCCTTCAAAGCAAATATAAAGTATACATATAATGATGGAAATTTCACAGAAGAAATAGTAACTGGTCTAATAAGGATAGTAAGCACCAATGGGAAATATAAGGTAGATAGCTTCAAAATTACCGATTTCTAGTATTTGAGAGGGATATACCGAATAAGTTTATTACGTTTTTGAAATATGATGAATCAGGGAGGTAAGGTTCAGAATGATTAATAAAATAGAATTGAAAGAGAAACTGTATACTTTGTACCTAATTGCATTTACATTGCTTTTCTGTGTTCATACTTTCTTTCAAATCCAAAAGGCAATCTACATAAATATGTATTCACTGAATGATAAAATAAGTGGTGATCAATTTTTTTACCTCCAAAGGTTTTCAAAGCTCTCTCTATATTTTGAGTATGCTATAACTGCAGTATTTATACTTGCTTTAGCTATATCAATCATAAGCTATAAAGCCGAAATTTCTTCTTTCATTAGATTAAACTATATTATTGTTATGGTGCTATTACTTTTGAGCTTCGGTACAGCCTTTTTATACAATGCATCTTTTGGCAATCTGACGCAACCATTAGTATTTCCATTTACAATTCTAACAATTGTAGCCATTGTTAGAATGATTTCTGTAAAACGAATAAATATAAGTCATAGAAATTAATATAAGCACAGAGGCGCGTATGAAACGTATTTTAAAATTTGTATTGTATATTCTTATTTCGTTATTTATTTTGAGTTGTAATTCAAATAAAAATTATGAAATTATCGATAAATACAATCACAACATCTCGCAATCGATGAAGGATTTTTTTTCGGCTGATGGTAATTCAACGTTAAGTAATTCGTTTCAGTCAAATTTCTGTAATCTAACAAAAGTTAAGTTTATAGATGACGAGGATTTAGTTGAATATACATTCTTTGTATATGATATTATCATTGCACCAAGGACCCTTAAACCTATATCGATAGAATCTATAAAAGTTTTACCTACTGGGGTAGCATTTGAATATCTAACTCATGACTTTAACAACGGTAGAAGTAACCTTAGTGATTGGCAAAGATTTGCCGAAAATTTAGACTTTCCTTTATGGACTGAAATCCAAGACTTCGCAGCATATAGACTATTAGTAACGTATAATGACTTGGGAAGTGACACTATGACTTATTTCGGAATAAATGAAGAGGATTTGGAACCTGGTATGTTAGAAATCAAGTTGCGAATTAAATATTCTGGAGGAGTTGAGGAACTAATCTTACATTTTAAGAATGAGCCTAAGATTTTGACTTCAATAGATGACCCCCAAATAACTTCATATCCGTATCTGAAAGCATTAGTAACAGAGGGTAAATCTGTTTTCAGGCTTGAACCATACTATAAATTAATACCTAATGAATGATATCAGAAAGCTCCTGAAAAATCAGGAGCTTATCTTATATTGTAAAAGTTTTGCTTCACATATCCGCCCACATCTCACACTGTCCAATGACGGTGGAGATTGCATCATCAAGACCTTCTGGTGGGTATTTATATCTTTTGAGTAATTTCTTAATCATACGACGCATGCCAGCACGAGCAGACTCTTTCTTCTGCCAGTCAATTGTGCGGTTTTTACGAAGCAATTCAGTAAGTTCATGAGTTAGGGCAACGAGTTCCTCATTCTTATAAAAATCTTTAATAGCTTCAGGTCGAGTCAATGCATCATAGAATGCGAGTTCCTCATCTGTTAGTCCAAGAGAATCACCCTCAGCATGAGCGTTAGCCATATCTCTTGCCATCTTCATTAACTCAGCAATTACTTCTTCGTTAGAGAGCATACCGTTAAGATAAGCTTTCATTGCTCTTGTTAGCATTTCTGAAAACTTCTCTGACTTAACAAGATTAGTTCTACGATAGAGTTTTACTTGTTCAGCAAGAAGCTTCTTCAAGATTTCAACCGCAAGGTTCTTTTCCTTCATCTTGGAAATTTCTTCCAAGAATTTCGGGTCAAATAAAGAGAACCCTGTATCAATATCAGAGAATAAATTGATTACGTCTTCGCTCTTAATACTTGATTTAAGTATTTCATTGATTTGGGCATTTATCTCTCTCAATGATAATGGTTTGCCATCAGTAGTGATTCGCGTAAGCAAAGTCCTGACTGCTTCGAAATAAGCCGCCTCATATCTTTGGTCAGGATTTAGTAGAGAACGGCATAGCGACAAAGCTTGTCTTAGTAATAGGGCTTCTTTAATAAAAGCTTCTTTCTTGCTTGCTCTATTTACACCAGACAAACACCGAAGAACGGTCAGGATAAAATTGAATCAACAACACTTTCTTCTGGAAAAATAGCATCAATCGGAATAACCCGGGGTGCTTCTTACTTCAAGGGAGGTGAACGTTAATGATTCGTCAATCAACAATTGTTAAGCTTCATGATTTGAAACTCTCAGCAATGTCAGATGCCTTCGAAGCTCAATCCAATGATAGGGCATTTCACCAACTGTCATTTGAAGACCGATTCGGGATGCTGGTAGATAAGGAGTGGGACAAGCGCAAGAATAGTAAACTTCAAAAAATGATTCAAGTCGCTAACTTCAGATATCCTAATGCCTGCATGGAAGACATAGAATACCATGCTGACAGAAAGCTTGCAAAGTCACAGTTACTGGAACTGTCAACCTGTAGATACATTGTCGATAATCACCACATCATCCTGAAAGGTGCCTCCGGCAGCGGGAAGACATTCATCGCTTCAGCACTTGGTATAGCAGCCTGCAGGAATTTCATCAAAGTACGATACATAAGGCTTCCTGACCTTCTCAATGACCTTACAGTGGCACACGGAGAGGGCACTTTCGAGAAGGTTATCAAGGCTTACCAGAAAGTAGATCTTTTAATTCTTGATGAATTCCTGCTATCCCCAGTGTTAAGTAATCAGGCTAGAGAACTTCTGGAAATCATTGAAGCGAGGTCCGTGAAGGGCTCAGTGATCTTCTGCACCCAGTTCGAACCAGGTGACTGGTATGGTCGTATCGGCAATGAATTCGATGCAACTATTTCTGAGTCAATAATCGACCGTGTTATCCATAATAGCCATGAAATTATGATTGAAGGCAGGATATCCATGCGTGAACGACATGGTTTGAAGTCCTCATTAAAGCGAGGTGGCAGAATTGAATAGCCCTTGTAGTAGCTGTAGTCTAGTGTATGAATTCTGTATACTCATAGACTATCTCATCCAAGATATCCAACATCTTGAATCAGAGACTGTTAAAACCCGCTACAAGTTAAGCCTGAATCTAACTCCACCATATAGAGAATATGTGCGCAGTGAAATCTTGTCTGACCTGGCTAGAAGATACTATGAATATGAAGCTTATGGCATATACTTAGAGCTTATGCACGATAATAACGATCCAATGGAATCTGATGATTATGTGAAGCACTTATTGCAATTAGCAAAAGGGACCTCTAACTCACAATACTGATTCCTAACTAATGACTGCACTCTATCCGGAATGATATGTTCTGTCCTTCCGGATTGGGGTGCTCTGAATCTCCGGAAAGCATGATCTTTTTGATTGGAATATTCACACAATGGTGTGTATGATGGCTTACTGGTTAAGTTTGATACAAATGGTAAGTGGGTTTGGGATGAATCATTCGGAGGTACAGAACTTGATTTCTTCTTAGATGTTACTCAAACTAATGATGGAGGATATGCAGCAGTTGGAAATGCAAGCTCTTCTAATTCTGGTGAGATACTAGATATAAATAATGGAGCCGGGGATGGTATATTAGTAAAATTCACTCACCTTTCACCTCCGCAAATAATTAGCCAACCTACTGACCAAACCGTAATTGATATGCAAACTGTAAACTTCACAGCAACAGCAAGTGGCACGCCTATGCCTACAGTACAATGGCAGAAAAGTACGGATAAAGGAATAACTTGGTACGATATTATTGGAGAAACATCAACTACTTTAAGTTTTACAGCAACTCTAAATGATAATGGCAATCAATATAGAGCAGTATTTACAAATTCAATAGGCTCAGTGATTTCAGATGTTGCCACTCTGCAAGTGAATAAAAAAACCACATCTGTGGTTACAGTTAGCTCCAATAATTCGGATTGGGGGATTGTAAGTGGTGGTGGTGAATATAGTATTGGCAAAATAGTTAAGGTAACTGCAACAGCAAATAATGGTTTCATTTTTGTTGAATTGCAGTAAAATGGAACTAGAGTAAGTACTAGATCAACATATCTATTTTAAATTTGGATACAAGATCGTATTTTAGTAGCAATATTCAAACCGAGTTGGCATATGGACATTAATATT
>JAIBEV010000095.1 GCA_019459505.1 Candidatus Paracaedibacteraceae bacterium
GGATCGACGACTACAATGCAACTTATCTGCATTCAACACTTGGCTATACCCCACCTAATACATTTGAACAAAGATTTTTAACCCATAACAAACAACACGACCCTCTTTTAAAATTCGCTTGCTAAATAGGGGGCATTACATAAGCTTGGCAGGGTTTATGATGGGGATGAAGGGAACGGGTGCTATTTTGCAAATGCTGTAAGGGGACAAATAAGATCATCCCACATCTGATAAATTTTATCTTCTGCTAAATGTTCAGTAATTTTTTGTGCCTCTATTGAGAGACGATGGCGCTGAGCAGGATCTTGGATAAGCTCACGCATAAGATGGGTGAGCTTTCCTATATCGGCTACTGGAAAAAGACGACCATTGACACCGTCTTGAATGACATCAATATTTCCACTACAGTTAGAGGCAATAATAGGCAAACCAGCGGCCATGGCTTCACACAAAGCATTAGGAAATCCTTCATAATGAGAAGGAAAGATAAATAGATCCGCCTTGGCTAACTTAGCTTGAACATCTTGTACCAGCCCTGGTAAATCAATTCTATCCTTTAAATTAAGCTCAGAGACTAATTTCTCAAGGTTTCGTCTTTCTTCCCCCTCGCCATAGAGTGTGAGATGGATCTTAGGAAAGTCGTGTGCAATTTTACCAAACGCTTGGATAAGGCTGTCAAACCCTTTGGAAGGAATTAATCGACCTACTGAGATAATGTGATGAACATCCTCCTGCTGTTGAGCAAGTATAGGGGGTATCCTAACGCTATTAGGAATCACAGCAATATTGTCGAGCGGCAAAAAATAATCGGCGGCACTTTGAGTTTGTACAACAATTTTTGCGGCTTTGGGGTAAAGCAGTCGGCGTAAGAGATTATCAAGAGGAGGAAGTTTATGATAAAGAGGATGGGTTCTTTCTGAAACTACCACAGGTATCGTTAATCCCCAAGTTGCCAGCAAGGTAGTGATGTTCATAGAGCTAATAAACGAAACGACCACATCAGGGGATAGAGTTTTAATTGTCTTTCTTAGAGTTAAAATGCGCTTAAGAATATTAAGAAGACGGTGGGGAAGAGATCGGCTTATTTCGCTTAGCCCCAACTGCTCAAGCTTGATTTTTTTATCCAAAGGATAAAAAGGGATAGCATCAGATGGCGCAAGAGTCAGGATAGTCACTGTATGGCCTCTTTTAGCCCAGTGATTAGCAAGGCCTGATAAAACCCGTTCAGCGCCACCGGCAGAAAGAGAAGAAATAATAAGAACTACATGCATTTAACTTCTACTGGTTAGTTACCAACCAAAAGTTTTTCTAAAGCGCATATAAGCCAGATATAACAGAGATTTAGCTGTTGATTGAACCATAAGGCCTAAAGGAACTATCAATTTACTTAAGGCAAACCTTGTGTGTGTCCATGCTAGAAAATAGCTTCCTAACAGATATTTTCGGTGAATTAATATTTCCTTGGCTGAAGGGAGAGCTGTCGTGATCCTATTATTTCCACTCCAATAATGGATGAGGTATTCATTCAGAAAAAAGAATTTAGTTGCAGGGGCTAGTCGCAACAAAAATTCATAATCTTCTGCGGTGCCAACAAGTTTGCTTTCAGAAAAGCTACCATATTTTTCAAGAAGTTCTTTTTTAACTATCACAGAGGAAATTGGCACAGTGTTATTTCGAAGAAGGGAGTTAAGATCTGCTGGGCCTTCCTCATGAGCAACTGACCATTCCTTCTTATCATCAAATCTCATCATTTTGGAATATGACAAACCATATTCTGGGTTATTTTCTAAGACTTCTACTTGTTTTTCTAGTTTATCTTTTACCCATAAATCGTCATCATCACAAAAAGCAATATATTTGCCTTTTGATAAGCGAATTCCATGATTACGAGGAGAAGAGGGACCTCCAGAATTTTCTTGGTCAACATAGAATAACCGTGGATCATTAAAGCTTTCTACTGTCTGTCTATTTTTATCATTAACTCCATTCGAAACGACAATAATCTCAATCTGTGTAAGGGTTTGAGATAAAATAGATTGGAGCGTTTTTTTTAAAAAATCTGGGCGATTATGAGTGGGTATAATAACGGAAATAAGGGGAGTGTTATCCATGTTGAATATCCCAATTATAAGGTATTAATGGATCATCATGATGAATACGGATAATTTCTGTGGGATCATGCGGGATGGTGGAGCAATTAACAATCATGGCTGGGGTTGTTCCTACAGCCCTAAATCCGTACCATAATCCGTTGGGGATCGTTAAAAGATAGTAGTCTTCACTATTCATATAGAATTCATTTATTTCCCCATAGGTAGGACTATCTTTGCGATCATCATAGAGAACAAGCTTTATATATCCTACCGGAACAGCATAATTCATAATCATGTTCACATGCTTATGCCAGGCTTTTATAGCATGAGGGTATACCCACGAGAAATAAACTTCTCCAAAATCCTGGAAATGTTTATCTGTAGATCGTAGCATATGCATGACTTTTCCTCTATCATCATGAAACTGTTTGAGAGGGGTTTTAATAATATCTTTAATCATTTTTTTTAAACACCATCATTTGCCAGGCAGCCTGTTTAGGTGGCCAATTTCCATTTGTATCAAGGGGGACATTATTACTATCAAGAAAAGATTTTTTAACTAGATTAAAACCATGTTGTTTGGCAAGTTTAATCATCGAGGAAGTGCTCCGCTTCCATCCCCAGAATAGGCCTTCTGTCGTCCTGCCACGTACAAGGTTTTTTAAAGCATTAATAATCTCTTGCTTTGTTAACACTGTCTCGTACCAAATAAAATAACCATTAGACGAAGTTATGCGATTAATGGAATCCAAGAAACTTGCCAGGATTGTATTGGGTAAACAATATGTTGAAGTTATTGCCATTACAACATTATAGCAAGAATTATCTATTTGCTTTAAATCTAGAGACTCAATAAAATTAATGCTTTTATATTCTTCTGGAAACTTAGTGTGTAAGTATTGAATGGATAAGTCTTGACATTCTTGTAAGTCAATATTGAATCCTTGCCGGATTAAAAAATGCTCTACAATACCTACTCCGCACCCAACAGATAAAATATGGGGGTGCTCAATTTTAAAACTTTTAAGAATATTACTAAGGTAATGAGATAATGCTTCTTTTTTAAGGATCCAATTTTCAGAAATATTCGTAAATTGATTTGATAATAATTTTTGGTAAACTGCTCTGTAAATTTGATCGCCTGCTAAGTCAGTCAGCTTATGCCCGTAATGCTTGGCAAGGCCTTCTAAGTTTTCTCCAAACCATTCTTTTTGATAAAATTTAAGCTTCATGTTTTAAAAAATCCAGGATTTGCATGGTAATATATTTTATATCTTCATCTGTAAGATTAACATGTAAAGGTAAAGTTAGAATATTATCACTAAAGTATTCAGAACGAGGACATCCTGATTGCTTATATTTTGTTAATAAATGATTAGCTTGGTAATGGATCCCAGTTTCAATTTTTTTTGACAATAAATAGTCTCGCAAAGCGTCTCTTTTTCCATGCGAAACTAAGACAGGAAAAATATGAGGAATCACCTGATTTAAATCTAAATCAAAAAACTCTAATGAAAGGCGTGAAAGGTTTTGTTTGTATAACTGTGCAAGCTTTCGGCGTTGGATCGCAAATTCGTTTATTTTTCTTAATTGAGCACGTCCTATTGCTGCGTATAAATTACTCATATGATAACGCCATCCTTGTTGAGTAACATTAAAACGCCAAGAACGCTTACCAGAGTAACGCTGTTCAGAATCTCTCTCTACTCCCAGAAGCCGAAGGTCTTTAATAGTCGCAATAAGTTGTTGATCTGATGAAACGACTGCACCTCCCTCGCCACAGGTTATATTTTTAATCCCATCAAAGCTGAAGCAAGTAATATCTCCCTCTTCACCAATATAACTTTTACCATCTTTCCCTCCGAAAGAATGAGCTGCATCTTCAATAACTCTAAGTTTAAATTCTTTCGCAAGATCAAATGCTTGTGAGCGGTTGCCTACGCCGCCGGCATAATGGACATGCATTATGGCTTTAGTTTTTCTTGTAATCTTTGAGCGAGCATCCTCGATATCTATGCAGCCAGTTTTTAAATCTATATCGCATGCTATTGGTGTTGCACCGGTTGCAGAAATAGCTTGAAAAGAGGCAACATAGGTTATACTGGGAACGATAACCTCATCATTTAATCCAATCCCACAAGCTTGGATAGCTAAGTGTAAAGCGGAGGTGCCGGTATTAACACAAACGACAGATACTTTATTAGAAAAAAATTGTTCAAGCTCTTGTTCGAATTGCATTACTTCGGTTCCCATACCGAGGTAACCCTTATCTAGAACACTGAGGACTGCCTGCTTTTCTTCTTCTGCAATGGCACTACGTGATAATCTGATCCAATCACGCATTCATAAATTCCTTAATTTGTTGCTGGGTAACTTTTTTAGCATTTTCTCCATTTTGGATCCTTTTATACCATTCCCCAGTTTTTTTAACGGCTTCATCAAAATGCAGTTTAGGTTCCCATCCTAAAAGGGTTTGTGCTTTATCGATGGAAAGATGCAATAATCCAGACTCATGGGGTTGATGCCGCATCATAGGTGCTTCAATTATTATGTTATCCCACAATCTGGTAAGTTTTTTTGTTAACTCATAGACAGTCTTAATGGATTGATTTGAAGGCCCAAAGTTCCAGCCTTCTCCATTATGATGATCTGGATTTTCATAAAGAGACTTTCCCAAGACCATGTAGCCATGTAAGGGATCTAAAACATGTTGCCATGGACGAGTAGAATTTGGATTTCTGAGCACAACAGGTGTATTTTTTTCGGCTGCTGTGATAATATCGGGGACAATGCGATCTTTTGATCTATCTCCTCCTCCGATGACATTTCCTGCCCGTGTTGAGCCGCACCCAAAATTTTCTCGCTGTTTAAAGTAAGATAAATAGTAACTTTTAAATACATGTTCAGCGCATGCTTTTGAGGCACTATAAGGATCTGGTCCGCCGAGAGCATCAGTTTCTCTATACCCCCAGACCCATTCATTATTCCAATAACATTTATCGGATGTTATATAGACCAGAGATCTAACAGCGGGCTGATTGCGGATTGCTTCTAAGACATTCAGTGAACCCATAACATTTGTGCTAAATGTATTAATAGGATCATCATAAGAGTGGCGAACTAATGCTTGTGCAGCTAAATGGAAAACCATATCTGGTTGTGCAGCTTGTAAGGAGGCTTGTAAAGTCTCCTTATTCCGGATATCTCCTATGGTATGATATATATCCTCTCTGAGATTTAACGCTTCAAAAAGCGATCCTTTAGGATCGGGTTCTAGAGCATAGCCTGTTACTGTTGCTCCCATTTCACTTAGCCAGTAGGCTAACCAAGATCCCTTAAATCCTGTATGACCAGTTATAAAAACTTTTTTACCGTTGTAAAAATCTTTTAAAGAGTTATTCATTTCCAGGTTTTCCATGGGGCTTTGTCCTGAGTCCATAATTGATTGAGTAATTGATAATCTCTAGAAGTATCCATAGGGTGCCAAAAACCTTCATGTTTGTAGACCATCATTTGCCCATCCTTTACAATACTTTCAATCGGAGTTTTCTCAAAAATTAAGTCATCTTCTGGAGTAAGATAGTCTAAAACTTCTCTATTGCAAACAAAGAATCCGGCAGAAATCCATCCTTCTGTTACCTGAGGTTTTTCATTAAATCCCACAACTTGATTGCCATCTGTTTCAAGCTCCCCAAAGCGTCCTGGTGGGTGCCCACCGGTTATTGTCATTATTTTACCATGCGATTTATGGAACTTAATAAGCTCACTAATATTAACATTCCCTACACCATCGCCATAGGTCAATAAGAAACAATCTTCCTTTTCTATGTATTTTTTTACCTTGAAAATACGTGCGCCAGTTTGAGCGGAAAGTCCGGTTTCTGCAAAAGTAATCCTCCAATCTTCTGATATGGATCTTGTGTGCTGCTCAATTTCATGGGTTCCTAAGTCAAGCGTAAAATCGCTGCGTCTATGTTGATAATTTAAAAAGTAGTCTTTGATGACTTCACTTTTATACCCCAAACATAATACGAAATCCTTGATTCCATACTGAGCATACCCTTTCATAATATGCCATAAAATGGGGTAATTTCCAATTGGAATCATAGGCTTAGGGATATCGTTTGTCACATCTCGTATGCGTGTTCCAAAGCCGCCTGCTAAAATGACAGTTTTCATATTATCCTCACCGAGTACAAGCAAAAAGTGTTCTATTGTAATATTGATTAAATGGTGGTTTTTTATCTTGATCGACACCTAAAGCAATAACTTTTTTAAATGAAGTATTTTTTAGTATCCATTCTTGAATATATTGAGGATTCCATCCTTTCAAGCTACCTTCAAAAGCTTCTTCATGTTCTTCACCAGTGTCGATAAAAAGGATATCTTTTGTCAGCTTATCTATTTTCTTTATAAAATCTTCTGCTGTAGTTGAGCTTTTGTTGAGAACAAAGTGATGGAGCACACTTAGACAAGAAACAACATCGAATATTTTATTCTGATCTATCATATGGTTAAGCCCTAGAATAATATCAGAGTTCGTAATTTGTTGTGGTTTTAATTGATAAACATTCATACCAATTTTTATGCTAAATGGATCTCGATCTATCCCAAAGGCGTTAAATCCCATCTCTGTAAAGTTTTTAACAAACCATCCATAACTTGACCCAATGTCTAAATAAGATTTCTTCGATATATTATAATCAATTTTTGTTAAGAAGTTTTTCATCATTTCTAAACGATCTATAGATTGCCGAACTAATGTCCATTGATCTTTTAATTCAGGGGCTTCTATAGGTTGATATAGCCATTTTTGTTTATTTATCCATAGACAATCTAGAAGCAATTCTTGAAGTGGAGTAAATACTGGTTCCTTTTCATATATTATAGCTTTTATTGTTTTTTCCCCTCCCATGATAGTACGAGCAATTCGATGATTTCCATCGATAACTTCATAATAACTAGAAAATTTGATAGGTCTAACCCATATAGGTTGCCCCGAATTACTCTGGCCTGGCTGGGACGGTAAAGATAAATCTTTGCCTTTATATTGATTAATAAACCTTCTAGCTAACTGGATTATTTTCTCTGGATGATCATAAAAATAGGAGCCTGTTAATGTTAAGCATTCTAATGCATTCTTATAATAATCAGTGGCAGTAAAAACTTTATCCTCAAAAACTTTGTCACCAATTTCTTCATATAACCGTAAAAGCTTAACATGCGGTCCTTCGGTTATAGGAGTGGAAGGCCTCATGAAATTATCAGTTAGTTCCGCATAACGAGCAGCTCTAATTCCATTTTCGCCCCCTCTTAATAGCTTATCTATTGGAACTTCAAATGTATAATAGCTTGTGCGCGTAGCCTCATATCCCTGATAGATCTTTCTCCATACGGGGCGGAGCGCAGGTTTTATAAAATTATTGAACATTTTATCCTACTTTATAGTTTTAGTAATGTTTTTACCCATTGCCATAGGTAATTCTTATCTGTTCTTGCGTATGAATCGCAAAAACGCTTGCGGGCCATTTGTACTTCTGTTGAATCCCACCATTTATTAATACATTCAGTTTTAGAGTTTAAAAATTCTGCAGCTTCAACAGCTGTTTCAAATACAATTTTAGCCTCTTTTAATTCTTCATATATCTGCTTAGCATGGTCGGTTAGCTCAAAAAAGACAAGTCCATTATAACAAATAGCTGGTTGGTTTGCTGCCATGCATTTATAAAAGGTAGTTGATTCAATGGAGTCTATTACAAAAATTTTAGCAGCAGCTATCTTTTCTTCAAGATGATAGGATTTATTAAGTAATTTTAATTGTGGGAATAGATCTTTTATAAACTTTTCTTCATTAAAATCCTGCGATATGGGTGCTGGATAAAGCTTATAAAAAGTGGTAGAAAAATTTTCTGAAGAGATATTAGACAAAAAATTATACTTTTCTTGTAGGTAGCTTCCTAAGTGGTAAGGATTGGGATGAACAATCGCATCCCAATAAGGTGAAATATCAGTTCCGACAAAAATTATATCCTTAGATAATACAGGCTCCTTTAAGGCGACTTTAGATAACATCGGGCTTGGTGCATATTTTATGGATTTACAAGAATTGCTGTGAGGAAGCATATCTCCCCACATAAAGAATGTATCACATAAAAATTCAATTGATTCAGGGATCAGACGATTCTTAAAAGTAGCATAGCACCCTCCATGCTGCGCAAAACAGATCCTTAGGCCATGTGTTTGTTGCGCAACATAATTTATTACTTGGTCACTATAATACAGCCTGACAGTATCAAAAATGATAGGCGCTCTCAAAATATTTTTAAAAGAGAATTTTTTCCTGCGACTAAATATTGTTCTAAATTCAGGAGGCAAAAGGATTGATATGGCTGTCCTGATGGATTGTATTAAGGAGGGGTCGTAAATCTCGATATTAAGGTCTTCAACCGCCTCTCTCGAAGTAATCGCCTTTTTTGATTTAAGAGTAAAAGATTTGAGCACTAAGATAGCTGATAAAAAAATATTTTCATAAATGGAAAAACCATACACTCCTTTGAAAGGAAGTACAGAATTTATAAGATTAATTATTTTATCTTTTAAATTAGATTCTTGAGATGGTTGTACCTTGGGTTGAAGAGGAGTCCATTTGACAGCTTCTATCTCTTTGTTAAGAATAATTAAGTCTATTAATAACCTAAGGTCTTTGTTAGAAAAAATATTCTTGAAAAATTCTTCACTGGTTTGAGGCAAACAAGCAATACTCTCTATTGTTGTGGCTGAACTAGAAGAATAAATTTCTATTTTCTTGCTTATCAGATTAAAGGAGAACCTCCAATAAACGTGAGCAATCAAATAATACAAAAAGGGAGAATATATCCTCGAAAAAAGTTCAAGCGGTAAATTCGTTTTCTCTTCCTTCGCAAAGTGGGTATGCAATTCTTGTACAAAATACTTAGTTAGAAACCTTGTATCTTCTGTTGCCTTAATAGGATCAAAATCTAGAAATAGCTGGTGAATATTACTCTTATTCCGAAGTAGGTCTAATATTTCTTGAGAGGAATACTTGTCCGTATTTAATATATTTTCTATTTGCCACATTTTATTAACTTTAAAGGCCAGGAAATCGACTAGGATAAATTAATTTTATTGCCACGCATAATTTTTTCTGTTGACTTCTTCCCTAGAATCTGTGAGAAATTTTTGGGGGCAGCACCATATCCTGGGCGAATAATTCTGATATTTTCTTTTGTAAATTCTTCTCCTTCCGCAATATCTTTTACGGCATATATACTGCGTCGGAAAGACATATTTTTACGTTCAGAATCACTCCGTTGATAGTTAACATTACCGAGGGCCAAAGCGGCATCCCGCGTAGTTTCACACAGCTGTTTTAATTCTTCTGGCTCTAAGGAAAAGGCAGAATCGACTCCTCCATCCGCTCGTTTTAAGGTGACATGCTTTTCAATCATGGTCGCACCCAAAGCGACAGCAGCAATGGAAATGGTCGTTCCCATGGTATGGTCAGAAAGACCAATTTTGCACTTTGGAAATTTTGTCTTTAGATCAACCATAGTGGCAAGATTGCAGTTTTTAGGGGGTGCTGGATATTCACTCACACAATGCAGCAAGGTTAAATCTGTACAACCATTCTTCATAGCAACCTCCACAGCCTCGCTAATTTCTTCTAGGGAAGCCATCCCGGTTGACATGATCATCGGTTTTTTAAGGCGTGCCACGTAAGCAATTAAGGGATGATGCACTAATTCAAAAGAGGCTATTTTGTAAATTGGAGCCTCCAGTGATTCAAGAAAATCAACCGCTGTTTCATCAAAGGGAGTCGAAAAAATTGTGATACCAAGTTTCTTCGCATAATCAAATAATTGAGGATGCCACTCCCACGGCGTCTGAGCTTCTTGATAAAGGTCATAAAGCTTGTAGCCATCCCAAAGACTACCTTTAATTAAGAAATCATCCTTATCACAATCAATTGTCATTGTATCAGCTGTATAAGTTTGCAACTTAACAGCATCAGCGCCTGCGTTTTTTGCTGCTTCAATAACTTGGAAAGCACGTTTAATATCGCCATTGTGATTTCCTGAAAGTTCGGCAATGATATAAGGCTTAGGCATTTATTACTCTCCTTAATGTTATGAAGGCCTCAGCATAGGGTAAATTTGCTGTTGCTCCTCGTACCTGATTTAATGCGATAATATTTTCCATAGATCGAGCATGAGGAAAAGAGCGTAACTCATCTTTATAACATTTTAATAGTTCTTTCTTTTGGTCAATCCAATCAGTGATATCCACAAATGTATCTGGCTCAAAGGAAGGGGCACCAAAATTCCATTCGGTGCTCGAGGGAACTTCAAAACCATATATTTCTTTTACAAAAGATTTGCTGCCTGGTCGAGTAGCAGTAATGAGAGCTTTGTATGTCATTACATGATCGACATTTAAGTCTTGAGGACAGTGAGTATAAATAATATCAGGGGCTATTTGGATAATTTCTGATTCTAGAGATTGAGTCACAGATAGCAACGGTACTGTATCCATTTGATTATCGGGAAAGTCAAACAGTTTATAACTTTCAGGCTTAATAAATTTTAAAGCTGCTTGATAGCCTTGGGTCCGGGCTAATTTTTCTTCTGCAGACACTGAAACTCTTGCATTAATTCCATTGGTCATCCAGATCAGATAGATATTATCACCATTTTGTTGATGTTTTAAAATAGTTCCCCCACATCCTAATGTTTCATCATCGGGATGGGCTGCAATTATGAGTATTTTTCTTTGTTTCAGCATGCTTTTTGGGTAATTCTCACGGTTGCCATCAATTCTTCACCTTCTAATTTACTATCCGTAAACTCTAAATGTAAATTTCCATGATCTATAAAGGCTTTTGGATAAGACTCAGCGTCTAGCATCCTAATTTGATTGTAGACATAAGTTAGATCTTTATCCGTGGCAATTGTGTTATCAGTGTTTTTACGGCGTTTGAAAACAGTAGCTTCACCTATTTGTGGTATGGGCTCTGGGTTATTTTTAGAAATCTCAATCATCATATCGGCAATTACTTTTGCAGAATTTTCGAAAATTTCTTGAGCATTGCCATGCAGAGAAAGAGGAGCTTTCATGTAGACAGGACCTGCATCGACTTCCCCAACCATTTTTAAGGCAGAAATCTTGGTTTCAGTATGACCGCGAATAATTAAGTTTTGTATAGGGCTACCCCCGCGTCCATAAGGAACATCAGATGAATGGAAGCAAACACATGTAAATGCATTAACTATCTCACCAGGAACAATCCAACTCCAATGAGGGAAGAATATATATTTAGGATTGAGTTTTGTTAATAGTTCCATTGTAAGTTTATCGGGATGATTGATGAGCCTCCAATTCTTAAAATCTGTTTCTTTACGGCGGTTGTATTCATTAAGATGCCAATCTTTAATAGTAGCAATAACATAATTACTTAGCATAGTAATAATACCCTAAACCTAATTCTTTAAACCCTGCTTTTTTTAAGGATTTATGCGATGCGATATTTCCTTCGTTAACAAATGCTCGAATTGGATGCGTTGATCCATATTTTTTTATGAGCTCTAAAGCTGCGCTGCCGATCCCTTTACCCCAATAATTCGGTAATATATACCAACTTAATTCATATTCTTGGGTTGAGTTTATAGTTAAAGACACAGCTCCGATATCTTTTCCTTCATAGACTAAAATCAAATAGGGTTCACTTGTTTTTTTTAGCCTTTTAATAAACCATTCTTTATGTTCCCTATAAGAGGGGGGAGAAGGATTATTAAAAAATTTCCGGATTTCTTTTAATTGTTGCCACCCATAAACAAGATCTAAATCCTCTATTTTGGTCTTACGTAACTGAAGTTTATCTTTTATTTCTAATGGATGATCGATAATGTTATTCATGAGATTGACAAAGTTATCTTTTTGAATTATATGGGCTGTTTGTTGAAATAAATTTTTTAAATCGTTGGCGTCAAAATTAAGGTTTAATTCTTTAAGTTGCCCCTTGCGCGTTAAATAATTATAAATAATTGCTTGATTATCCGCTGTTTGTATTAAAACAGATGGCAAACCTAGATACAATCTTTCCCATACCCCACTGCCGGCAGCGCCAATACATAAATCAGCTTCATAAATTAGGTGAGGCATATCAGCATTGGTATGGATCGTAATTTTATTTGCTAAACTCTCTGCATATTGCTTAACACTTTCAAGATTTTCAGAGGAGAATCCAAGAACAATGTCAACTTCTCCTTTAAAGCTTGATCGTTGAATCATTTCTAAAGCTTTAAGAGTAAAGTTCTTGGGATCACTTCCGCCCATCGTAATTAAAATACGCTTGATGCTCTTTGTTTCTTGCCTTTTCTTAAGGGCCTTATCACGTAGGTCGCGTATTTCTTTACGTAAAAGAACGTAATTGATGCCTGTTAAAACTTTGCAAAAATGGGGCACCAGCGATTGATAGTCTGCTTGTTGTCGACCATAAGTTTGGTCAAGCAGAATATCACAATCATGCTTTCGATTTGCTAAATCATCAATGACCATAATTTTCTTTGTAAAAGGTCTCAGGTGACTTTCGTAGGTGACTTCTATATCATAATGATCAATAACCAATAAATCGCAGGATTGAGGAGTCTGGTCAACCTCTACAGGATCTAACCGCGGAAAACGGTCCAATGACTGAATAAAATCATAAGTTGTGGCTGAGGTAATAATAGAGCAGCTCCAGCCTTGATTAACCAACTCATCAGCAATGACGCAACTGCGGATGGCATGACCAGCTCCTATAAGGGGGGAAGCATCAAATCTGAAAAAAGCTTTCTTTGTCATTCTTAAATACTTTATTTATAAGGTGCAGCCGACATGAAGAAGGTCAGTCCGCGTGCCCTCCACTGAATAGTAATGATTTTTAAAAATTCCTTCTAGAGAAAAGCCTGCTTTAAGAAATGCTTTTAAGGAGCCCAGATTGTTTGCATATAGTCCTGCTGTAAGCTTTTTAATGCCCAACTTATCAAAAGCATAATTCTTAATAAGGGTTATGGCTTCAGTTGCAATACCTTTTCCCCAATAATTCTTATTCCCAATAATGAGTGATATGGTTGCAACTTTATGAATAGAATTTATGGGACCTAACTTGATATTTCCTATATGGGTTTGTCCTACAAATATGCCTAATAAAAGCTGATCAGATGAATCATTCTGTTTTTGAACAAAATCTTGAATCTTACAAAGCGTCCATTCTTCATGGCGAGTTTCTAAAAAACGGTTTACTTCTGAATCCTGCATCCATTCAATATAATCAGGAGAAATACAATCTGACGGGATTCCGCATAAATGTATGGTATTTCCTATAATTTTTTCAGAAATTTGCATGATTTATACCTTTTTAATATCTATACCTGCATTGAGCAAATAAGCATTAGCGCGCAGAGGATTACTGTCTGTAAAATGGAAAATACTTCCACAGCCAATACCACATATATTAGTTTTATTGAAGGCTTCTTCAAAATGAGAGTAAGAACCAGCTCCTCCTGCGAGGATAACAGGTCTCTGTGTTACTGCAGAAGCTTGCTGACCTAATTCTAGATCAAGTCCTTCCATTTTTCCATCTAATTCAATTGACTGGACAAAAAACTCTCCTGCACCACTCTGATCACATTTTTTAATATGATCTGACAAAGAAATGGTTTGGGCTTCCTTTCCATTATTTGAGTAAAGTTGATACTCATCGTTGGGAGAGTTTCGTTTAGCATCTATTCCAACAACAGCTGCTTGTACTCCATACACAGAAGCAGTTTTATCTAAAACAGTAAGATCTGTGTAGTTAATTGAATTAAGAAGAATTTTATCAGCTCCATTGTCAAATAACTTTTGTACTTGAGTAAAATTACGGATTCCTCCACCAATAGTTAAAGGCGCACAAAATTCTTGAGAAAGAGTATGTATCCATTTCACAAGTCTGAGAAAGGATGACTCATCTCCTGTAATATCTATGATAATTAGCTCGTCAGCCTGCTGAGATTCATATACTCGAACGGCTGTAGTAGGATAACCGACATCCCGTGCTGAATTAAATTGAGATGTTTTCCACAGGCGATCATCTTTTAGCAGAAGGATAGGAATAATTCTTTTTTTTAGCATGTGCTACCATCCCATTGACAAAAGTTATCCATTAATTTAATTCCATTTTTTAGGCTTTTTTCCGGATGAAATTGTACACCTATTACATTATCTTTTATGATAATAGAGGGAAAATTTTTATTGTAGAATGTTTGCCCATAAATATAAGCTTCCTCAACACCCTCTATGGCATATGAATGAGCAAAATAAAAGTCAACACCATTTTTAATTCCTTGAAAAACATGGTGAGAATTAGTGAAGTTTACAGTATTCCAGCCCATATGGGGAAGGATAGAACTTTCTTCTCCCTCCAATAAGATGGTCTCTCCTCCTACAATATTTAGACCTTTTGTTTTGCCATATTCGTGGCCGATAGAAGTTAGAATTTGCATTCCTAAGCAAATACCTAAAACAGGTTTTTTCTGATTAATGAATTCACTGATTTCTTTAGCTAGATTAGAATTATGGAATAATTCAGAAGCTTGGGCATAACTACCCACCCCGGGGATGATAAGATGGGTAATTTTATTAAAATCTGATAATTCATCTGTAATTTCAATAAAGTCATAACCTAAGCGATCAATAAGGGCTTTAATTGATTGAGTGTTTCCGTATCCTACTTTTAAAATTCCTATCATTTCATGATTTCTCTCTGAACCATTGTTCAAAATCCCATGTTTTAGGGGCATGCTCTATATCATTAAAGTTAGGTTTATGAGGAGGTACGACAGTAGCTTCTACAATTTGATTAAATTCATCTTCTGTTAATCCTACATACTCTAGGAAAAGATCAAGTGATGGTGGTCTTTTACCTTCATATTCATGAATAATTTTATTAGCGTCTTCGGGAGATATTAAGCCTCGACGCGCATCAAGTGCTGTCATTTGAGTGACGCGTGAGTATCCACGTTTAAGATATTTAATATAATCACGTGTACCTTGCATTGAACATTCTATTTTTTCATAAGGATATAAATCCCAAGGCATCCCTTCAACTTGATCTCCTTGCCATCCTAATTCTTTACTAATAATTTGTGAATTAGCTCGAGGATTCCAAGGAATAAAGGATCCTAAACACACCGATCTATATCCTAGTTTCCGTAAATCTCGCATTTTTGGATAAGTATAAGGTAAAAGATCTCGAGGTGATAGGTCGGTATCATGCTTAATCATGCCATACATATCTTCAGCCGTAATGCCGAGGTTGGTAAATTTATTAAAACGTTCCTCATCAACTTCTTCAATTTCATTATCAGAATAATTATAATAGGCTGTATACTCTGCAGATGGTTCTCCCCAAAATATTAGCGGAACATTAAATTTGACCGCGATTTGCATAGGATAGCTAAAGATACCCGTATGACAATGCCAGCAAAAATCACCTTTACGTTTTAAGGCTTCTAACATTAATCTTTTTACGATCTTCCAATTCGGAGTGAAGGAAAGAGCATCAACACCCAATTTTTTAAATGTTCTTAAATTATTTTCTTTAAGGTTAGAACGCATAAATCCATGATCAAACTGGATAACAAGAGGTTTAATTTTAAAAGTCTTGATTAAATATAATAGAGTGTATGTTGAATCTTTACCGCCTGAGAAAGGGATCAGGCAATCATAATCATATTTTCCGCGATACTCTTCGATTAATTTTTCAAGTATTTTATGCCGTTGTTCCCAGTCTATTTTCTCATTTTTATGGGAATGTTGAGAGCAGATATTACATATTCCTTTATCATTAAAAACAAGAGTTTCATAGGTTTCTGGTAAGCCACATTTTTTACATTTTTTTAGCATGGATTATCTCACTTTAAATAAGGGTTTGATGGTTGGATTTAACAGAAGGTGGGACATTTCATTCTTATAAACTGCTCGGAACAAAATCTCGGCTGTTTGTTCAAAGGCTTCAACAATTTTATTTTGATCCAATAACGTATGGGCGAAACTAATATTAAATGATCCATTGATTAAGATGCCACGTTTAGTCATTTCTTGAATAAACAACGTTTTAATATCAAAGCTGCTAGAGGTTCCACTGTCTTTGTAAGAAAGAATATGCCACGGATTTAACCCCATAATACCAATGACATCATTTAAATTGTGATCATTAATAATTTTTTGAAGGTGGGTTGATAAATCATTTCCAAAGGACCAGAGTTTATCACTGGCATTCTCTTTTTCAATTTTATTGATCGTCGCAATAGCAGCGGCTATTGATAAAGCTTCTCCGCCAAACGTACCTGAGAAGAAAATTTCTTCCATTTCCCTCATAATATCATCGCGCCCCACAATCGCGGAAATCGGCATACCATTCCCCATCGCTTTGCCAAAACATGAGAGGTGAGGGGTAACACCGAAATACTGTTGGGCCCCTCCTAAAGCAAAACGGAAGCCGGTGATAATTTCGTCCAGAATGAAAATTGAGCCATACTTTTCACAGAGACCTTTTACTCCTTGTAAATACCCAGCTGCTGGTGGTGTGGTATTGCAAGGCTCCATAATAACAGCAGCATACTCTTTTGTTTTCAACAGTGTTTCAAGCTGATCAAGTTCATTATACGGAACAGGAATTGTTAAATCGCAAACAGCTTTTGGAACACCCTTGTTACGCGTGGTTGCTCCAATGTACCAATCCTGCCATCCATGATACCCACAGGTTACTACTTTCTCACGATTCGTGTAAGCGCGCGCGAGCCGAATAGCAGCGGAGGTTACATCAGTACCATTCTTGCCAAAACGAACTTTTTCCGCGGAAGGAATAATTGAACAGAGTTTTTCAGCCAACTGAATTTCAAGTTCAGTTGATAAACTGAAAGAGATTCCCTTTTGTAATTGATGATGAATGGCAAAGTTTACATCTGGATCATTGTAACCTAAGACATTTGGCAGTAAGCCACTGACAAGATCAATATATTCATTGCCATCGACATCCCAAACGCGGCTCCCTTGGCCGTGCGTTAAAAATAGAGGTGAAGTCTTCTCTGGATATTGAATATAGGCTTTGCTAAATGTCTGGGACCCTAAGGGAATGGTTTTTAAAGCGCGTTGCAATAGTTTATGAGATTTACTGACATCCGTGCAATAGATTTCTTCTTCTGTAAGAGACTTGGCAAAACCTTCATTGCGAATATAAAGGGGTTGTTTTACCTCGGGGTGTTTTTTTATTGTTTCAAGGATATCATAAGTGGTTGGATTATCTTTACTTAAAGAAAGTAATTGGTCGATATAATTTAAGTCATCGGGTGAATCAATGGTCCATCGATAGCTTTGTAAACCTGGGATAGAAGCCGGAAGATTCATCACCTTGAATTGGGATTGATTGTTACGAATATAAGGGGTCACATGCTCGCGATGACTGGGACGGCGGGCTTCCTTATAGGCTTGTTCTAAGGCAGCAAAAGTAAAGGCTTCACAATCCAGTCCATCCGGCCAAGTTGCTGGCAAAATGTTGCTGGCATAATCAGCGTCACAGTGACCCACGAGATGTAAAACCTGTCCTGCAAGATTTTGGTCAAGAAGAGGGCAGTCTGCTGTGATGCGGACCACAATATCAGCCTTATTGGCTTTGGCTGCTTCATAAAACCTTCTTAAGACATCTGCTTCGTCCCCCCTGAAACAGTTAACTTTATTTACATGGCACCAGTCATATATGGGGTTATCGATTTCTAAAGTTGAGGTTGCCACGATCACTTCATCGATTGTAGGAATTTGTGTTGCCTTCTCAACCACATGTTGGAGCAAAACTTTACCTTTTAAAGAGGCTAACACTTTGCCTGGGAAGCGGGTAGAACCCATGCGGGCTTGAATAATGGCAACTTTTTTCATAGCTTTTTCCAATTTCTTGGGTCAATAAGAGGGTGGTAATTATTTTTGAAAAATGAAAAATCAGGCGCTTCTTGTTTATCAACTTCCAAAGCAGTCGATAAAATTTCTGTTAGGTGAGCGGCCGACATAAGACCAACCACCCATTTTGTAATAAGTTTTTGCTTCAAAGCCCAACAGAGGATAGCACTCAATTCATTTTTGAATCCCTGGCTTTGATGTTTAAATTTTTTTACAAGCTCCGAAAGGTCGCTCAAATGGGCAGGTAAGTCTTGATTTAATAAAATACCTTGTAAGAACAAGGATCTTGCGTGTGTTTCAATCCTATTTGATTGGATGAAGTCTTGAACTTTATCCTCTAGAAATGCTTGATTGAGAGGATTTAGGGGGACTTGAATTAACGATGGCATATAAATATCTGAAAACTGGAATAATTCAGCCGGGGTGTAAACAGAAATACCGACATGCTTAACCTTCGCTTCTGTTTGGAGCCGACTGACAAAATTTTGAAAATCTTGTTTTTCAATATAATTAAGATGTTGAGGATCATGAATAAGGATACCATAAATGGAATCGATACTGAGATGCTCCCGGAGTTTATTAAGCTGTCTTATGACGTGGTTCTTATCCGAAAGAACACTAAATTTTGTAACGATCTCAGCATCTATTAGATTTTTGAAGGTGGGTGACAGGTCGCCATAAGCACTTGCAGTATCAAATGTTGTAATATTGTTTTGATTAGCAATGGACAGAATTTTATCAATTTCAACGGATGATAGAGCATGTCCAGAAGAAAATACACCATAAGGCTGAGAAAAATTAGCTGTTCCTATAGAGAATCGATTAGGCATAGTTTAAAATTGCTTTGATTACAGCATCTTGCTGTTTTTGGGTTAAACTAGCATAAAGTGGCAAACTTAAACAGCTTGTATAATATGCTTCCGCTCCTGGTAGGGTGATCATCCCGTAAAGATTTTTATAATAAGGTTGGTGATATAAGGGAATATAATGAACTTGGGTGCCAATTCCTTTATCTTTCAGCTGTTTCATGACCTCGGCGCGAGATAGCCCTATTTTTGCAAAATCCATTAGTACAATATAAAGATGCCACGCTGTTCTTGAGGCTGTCAGCTTAGTCAAAGGAGTCATAGTAGAGGAGAGGGCAAATGCTCTATCATATTGATCAACCATGCCGCTCCGCTTTGCTACAAAAGACTCTAATTTCTTTAATTGGCTGACACCGAGAGCACAATTGATATCACTAAGGCGATAATTATACCCCAATTCTTGCATTTCATAATACCAGGGGCCTGTCTCGCCCCCTTGCCATTGAGATGCTTCCCGAACCATCCCATGGCTACGTAATAATTTCAATCGTGCAGCGATCTGAGAATCTTGAGTGGTGAGAGCACCCCCTTCACCCATGGCAATGGTTTTAACAGGATGAAACGAAAATGTCGTAAGGTCGGAAAAGCTATTGGCGCCAATCAAATGGTTTTTACCTCTTTCATCTGTATAGGTTGTCCCCAACGCATGCGCCGCATCTTCAATGATGAATAATCCATGCTGGCGACTAATTTTATAAATTTCTTCCAGATCTTCACATTGGCCTGCTAAGTGGACATTTACAACCGCCTTAAGGTTTTTATCTTTATTGGTTGCAATGGCTGTTTTTAAGGTGTCGAGAGTCATCAAACCTGTTTGAGGATCAACGTCAACAAAGACCACATCAGCACCCACATAGCGGGCAGCATTTGCGGATGCTAAAAAGGTAATGGCTGGGACTAGGACAATATCATTGATGCCGATATTAAGGGCCAGCATCGCTAGATGCAGGGCCGTTGTTCCATTCGAACAAGCAATAGCATGCTTTGCCCCAACCTGCTGGGCAAGTTCATTTTCAAAGGTCTCAATAATTGGCCCGCAAGTCAGCCAATCGCCTTTTAAGACTTCGATAACCTGATCAATGTCTTGTTGATCTATATGATGACGACCGTAAGGAATCATGAGTTAGGAATCATTGCATTTAATTGGTCCAAAGTTAACCACTCATCGTTGGTTTCGCTCGAGTAAACTAAACGCTTACCAACAGCTTGGTAATTAAACTCACACGGCCAATCCGATAGGTTGTAGGTGGCAGGCAAAACCACATAACGATCAGCAAGCTCCACACTTTGGAGGGATTCATCCGATGTCAGCATCCATTCATGCAGCTTCTCACCGGGGCGAATGCCAATAATATGAGTTTTGATGCCCGGCTTCAATGCCGCGGCAAGATCAATAATCTTCATGCTCGGAATACGAGGAATAAAAATCTCTCCCCCTGTCATTAAGGCAATATTGGAGAGAACGAAGTCGACACCCTGAGGCAAAGTAATCCAAAAACGTGTCATCTCAGCATCTGTGATGGGAAGAGAAGTTTCTCCTTCTGCAATTAAACGTTTAAAGAAAGGAACTACACTGCCTCGTGATCCTACCACATTTCCATAACGGACAGCTGAGAAAATAGTTGGGTCATCTCCGCGAATATTATTTGCCGCAATAAAAATCTTTTCTGCAGCTAATTTGCTGGCACCATAGAGGTTAATTGGACTAACAGCTTTATCGGTTGAGAGGGCAAGTACTTTTTTAACACCACATTTTAATGCAGCCCGAACAATATTTTCTGCTCCGATAACATTGGTATGGATACATTCATAAGGGTTATATTCAGCAATTGGAACGTGTTTAAGAGCGGCCGCGTGCACCACGATATCTACGCCTCGAAAAGCCATTTCTAAGCGATTATAGTCTCTAACGTCACCAATAAAATATCGCATGAAAGAATATTTTGATTCAGGAAATTTCTGCGCCATTTCATATTGTTTGAGTTCATCGCGCGAAAAAATGATCAGTTTTTTTGGCTGATAGTTATCAATAATTGCTTGTACAAATTGATGACCAAAAGACCCTGTTCCGCCAGTGACAAGAATGGTTTTATTGTCTAGATCAGGTTTTTTTATCAGAAAATTTTTAAGCATTAGTCTTCTCTTTCTTGGGAGATTTAATTAAATCTTTATAGTTAACAATTCTATCCAGACAACCTTTATTCATCAGCAAGATACGATCACAATCTTTCAGCGTAGTAAGACGATGAGCGATCATAATGACAGTCCGATCTTTTCTCAATTTATTGATAGTTTCCATAAGTTTTGCTTCCGTTTCATTGTCAAGAGCGGAAGTAGCTTCGTCAAAAATCAAAATTTCTGGGTTGCGATAAAGGGCGCGCGCAATGGCAATGCGTTGACGCTCGCCACCGGATAAACGTACCCCTCGCTCACCGACCGTTGTTTTAATACCATCCGGTAGTTTATTGATAAATTTCGTTAATTGGGCAGCGTCAATTGCCAAGGCAAGGGCATCTTGGTTAATAGTGGTTTCCCCAAAGGCAATATTATTTTCGACCGTGTCATCGAGCAGATAAAGAGTTTGAGGAACATACCCTATTTTTTGATGCCATTGGACAGTAGTGACAGGAAAAACATCATCAATGAGGACCGCTCCACTCTGAGGCGTTAATAATCCTAAAAGGGTGTCAACAACAGTTGATTTGCCAGACCCCGTTTCTCCAACAATACCAATACATTCCCCTTTTTTGATTTCAAAATTAATATTCTGTAAAGCGTTCGTGTTTGTATTGATATACTTAAAACTAACATCTTTAAAGCTAATGGTTGTATTGAAATGGAAGACAGGTATATCCTTATAAGTTTGGCACTGGGCAATGGTTGTATAATCAGTATAAACACGTTCGATAGGAGGAATACTTGATTTAAAAAGATTCAATTGATTAATAATACGATTGAGGCCGGGCATTAAACGAAACCCTGCATAGAGATATCCCCCTAAGACGCCCATCATTTGCGAGGGACTATCGTGTTCTAAAGCTAAAATGCCAATGGCTATGACAAATAATCCCACAAATAAAACTTCAATAATAACGCGCGGCAGAGCATTCAAAGAAGTTTGCCACGCTTGAACATGAGCCTTTTTGAAGGCTTGATAAGCATACGCTTTGATAAATTGCTCCCGCTTACCGAGAAGGATAATTTCTTTAAAAGCATGAAAGAATTGCAGTAAAGTTTGGAACCCCATAAGGGAAGCTTGCTGCAGCTGCTGTCCAAATTTATAGAATTTTGGTAAGATAATTTTTGTAAGTAATAACCCAATTAAGCCTGCAAGGGTAAAGATTATAATAGCTAAGCTCGGATTTAGGTACACAATAAGACTGATAAGAATGCAGAACACAATAGATTCTGAGATAATACTGGCAAAGGCACTCATTCCTGAATTAAACATAAGTTCGGTGTCGTTTCCTACTATCTGAGCACCGAGAGAAGAGTTACGGGTTAGGTAAAAGCCGTAATCCGCTTCAATATATTTGTTTAGAAGCTTATTTTTAAAATTATAGCACATTTGTTGAATGGAAAAATTCTGAAAAAAGATTTCAACAGCAGCAACTAAATTTTTTACAAAGTAGATGCTCCCCACGGCGACAGCAAAATAAAGAATGGTTCGCCCAGGACTTAACTCTGCTGTAATTCCTAGTTTGCGGAGATAAGTTAAGCCAATTTCTGGCTGGCTCAATACTTGGGCAAAAACAACAATTAAGGATGCTGTTATGACTTCGAAAAACGAGGAAATAACAGCAAAAATTGCAATCCACAGTGCTTTGATTTTCTCTGGGCGACTTAAGAGTATTCTTAGCTTTTTGAGAGCTGATAAGATGGAGGGGGTGGACATTATTTTTTGTGTTTCTTAACTTTTTCTTTTTAAAACAAATTCATTGCATCCTAAGCCGCCGGCACATGTCTTGAGATAGTGTAATTCAAAGTTGTGCTTTTTGAAAAACTCAAAAACTTCTTCCGGCTTTGCCACTTCAAAAGGATAACCCCCTACCCAATCAATTAGGTCGTAGTAAGCTGACATACCTCGACTGTTTTTGGCGTAATTAGTCCATGTTTTAAAGGGATTTCCTGTCCTAAAAAAGTCTCTTGCAAAGGTAAAAATCCATTGCCTAAAGAGTGTGTAAAATTCAAGAAATTTTTTCCCTATATACCCCCATTGATTATATTTTCTTTTAATAGATGTCCATCTTTTAGAGGGAAGACCCTGATCATTATAAATAGAAATAAATAATGTTCCGCTGGAATTAATTAATTTTTCTGCATTCTCAAATGCCTTATACATATCTCCTGTATGGTGCAAAACGCCCCATGAATAGACAATATCATAGGTTCCTAGTTTCTTGGTTAATCCATCATCTAGAATAGAGCCCTGAAAAACCTCCCAAGAAGAATCAGGGGCATAAGTATCACGTAAATATTTGGTGCAGCCAACTGAATTTTCGTCATAATCAAAAGATTTAACTGTAGCCCCTAATTTATAAGCAGCCAAGCTAAACAGGCCGCTCCCTGATCCTACATCCAAAAAAGTTTTTCCAGCAAGTGAATCAACGCCTAAGTATGATTTTAAGCTGTTTATAGCTTCTTGGATCCGAGATTCATCCAATTGCTGAAGAAAATTTGCCCAGTTTTTACCAAATCCAAATCGTAATTCTTGTGTCATATTTTTTCCAATGCTACCGCACTCCGGGTGAAAATTCCCAGAGATAGATTCTAAAGTTAAAAAAGATCAAGGCTTAGGCAGCTTCGATCATCTGTACGGGAATGCCAAGCTGAAGTTGACGTCCCATAAATTCAATTAACAGCTGAACTCTCTGTTGGTCAGATTGTGCAATAATGGTTGCATTATATCCCTCAAAAGCTCCCTCTACAATACGTACTTTGTTGCCCCCTGTAAATAATGACAATGTCTCCAAGGGAACAACACCTAAGGGGGTTTCACGGTCTTTTAGGCCTATAATAATTTGCGCTGGTAGGCATACAGGTTTGTTATTGTTTGTTAGAAGATGAACCACACCGCGCGTCCCATTAATGCATCGCCATGGTGTTTCCTCTAGATCGAAGGCAACAAAAATGTACCGCGGAAACAAGGGAGTAATGATTTCATCAGTCCGCCGAGCATGACGGCGCGTTTTTAAAAATTTCGGATAATAAACCTCAAAGCCTTGTCGCTTTAGTTCCTGACTCGCGAGCCATTCCTTTTGAGGTTGAGTATGGACAGCAAACCACTGTTTCATAACAAGCTCTCCTTCGTGGATCGGGTAATGTGGAGCAATGGTATAGTTATTAAGTGGTTAGGGTGAATCAATTTTTCAAGGGCCTTGTAGACGCCATAAGGATCAAGAATGTCCGTAACCATGACGGCATCAAAGTTTGAAAAATCGGCTGTTATATCCACAACCTTTAATGTCAGGGAATTTCCTTGAGCGACAAGCATCATAATATCGGATAGATCTCCTTGTCCGACCAGCGCAACAGAGGTCCATTGATTATGCTGACAAAGGGTGATCACCTCTTCGCACTGTTGACGGGCATCGCGAAAAAAGGACAGAGATCGGGATAAATAGTCTCGTACCATCGATCCTTTTTCTTTTAAACCCGTGGGCGTAATGAAATATTTAATTCGGCGCGGGGATACCTGAGTGGCTCTAAGCCATCCTTTAGCGATGAAACGTTTGAGGTATTGATTCATCAAGCCTAAGGCAATGTTAAGTTCCCGGGCGAGGCGACGTTGAGTAAATGTTGGATTGCGTTCTATCTCGCTTAACAGATGAACGAAAACTTTTTGTTCAGTATCTTCTCGCGTTTCTTGAAAGGCAGCCACTATTATTAATTTGTTTTTTTGTTCATGAACAGAACATATCACTATAAATAAAGGACGTCAATCCGATCATTTTCAATAAGAAATTTCAAAAAAGTGTGGGCGAGGGGGAATCAATTTTGGCGGGGTTAAAGACGCTAAATTTAGCTCGTATAAAATTGCAAACCGGTTAGAGTTGATAATTTTATATGCATTTTAAGACTTTATAAATTGGCATTACACATAAGGAAGATTAAAATATAAGAAACCATTAAAGGGTTGTACAAAAAATCCTCAATTTCTATTTCTATGACTAAAGTTATGGGGCGTCCAGAGAAGCTAGAAAGGAGAGTAGTTTTAACCTCGAATCGTCAGGAAATTTTGAATTCGTCTGATCCCCCACCTTTTAAGGGAAGTTATTAATTTTTAGTTTAAATGACTATTTTTCTCCCTCCGTTAAACATTCTTTAAAGGCTGTAAGATCATAATAATAGTCTGAGGAGATACGATTATGAAATACAGCATTATTCCACATATTCTGTTGTTCAGTTGTTTTATAGCAGTTAGTCAGGCACAAGACCCAACGCCACCCGAGCCTCGCGAAGAAGAAGCAACCTCTTGTTCACCCCAAGAACAACGTTGTGGATCCACGCTTTCGTTGCAAAAGGGTCGTCAGCAATGGCATGGTCAGCAGACTAAGCGCCAAGTTTCGCCAGTTCCACCGCAGCCCGAGTTTCAATCTCCCGAATAAGATTTTCAAGCTCAGGATCAATGTTAACTTGAGGACGGTTTTCCAAAATCTTTATGAGGTGAATTAAATCATCTTTAGGAATATTTCCTGCTACAAGGCTGATACGAATTTTATCAAGCTGATCGAGCAGATCATGACCATATACGATGACTTGTTGATGAGTCGTTTGACGGCGATTATCATCAAAAAACAGAGATGAAAGGGCTGTTACTGAAAATGTTTGATAGGTTTCACCGGTTGGGGCAGCGGAAGGAGATTCTTTAGCATTAAATTTTGTAGAGTTTTTTTCTTTTGCGTGGGTGGCTGAAGTTTTGAGAGTATTAATAGGCGAGGGAGCATTAATTTTAGAGGTCGTGACCATAGGAAAAACTCAATAATATAGATTGTAAATTAATTTTATAGAATTTTTTTTGAATAAAGAATCTTGATTTTTAATCTCAAAATTGGTTATAAACAGACAACTGTGTTTAATAGCCCGCACTGGGGTGCGTGCCAAAAATAAGGATTGAGACCGTGAAAAGAACATATCAACCCAGTAAACTCGTTCGCAAGCGCCGTCATGGGTTCCGCGCCAGAATGGCAACCGTTGGGGGTCGTAAAGTTATTGCGGCACGCCGCGCCAGGGGTCGTAAGCGTCTTTCTGCTTAAGAAAGCGTTGGTATTATGGAACGACGTTTAAAAAAACGTCGAGAGTTTTTAAGGGTCGCCCAGGAAGGTGTTTACAGTTCTGCGGCGACTCTTGTTGTGCAACTAATGCTTGCAGATTCTGACTCTTCCTCTGATAGAATTGGGGTCGGATTTACAGCAAGTCGTCGGGTTGGTGGGGCTGTACGCCGTAATCGAGCAAAAAGAAGATTACGTGAAGCCGTTCGGCGTCTTATTCCTCTCTTAGATCTGCCTGAATGTGACATTGTTGTAATCGCTAAGTCAGCGACTGTAGATGCACCGTTTGACTATTTATTGCGTGACTTAAAATATGCAATTACAAAATGTCTGAAAGAAAAAACCTCCCGATGATAGCTAAATTTCTTATTATGCTTGTGCATGGATACCGCTGGTTGATTTCACCTTACTTAAGACCACGGTGTCGCTTTGAACCCACTTGTTCGGCTTATGCTGTGCATGCCTTGCAGCATCACGGATTAAAGCATGGTCTTTATTTAATAGCGCGCCGTTTAATGCGTTGCCATCCTATAAAAAAGCTGGGTGGGAATTTCGGCTATGATCCCGTCCCTCAACCTCAATCTTCAACTTTCGGAGAGCGTTCATGAATGAACAAAAAAACGTCATTATAGCCTGTTTTCTTAGCATGGCGGTTTTGCTAGGCTACAACTATTTTGTGGAAACACCCAAAGCCAAGCATCAAGCAGAAATTGCAAAGCAAGTTAAAGCTTCCATGCCTGTTGAAGTATCTAAAGTGGAAGAGTTAGTTGATCGCAACCAAGCCTTGGGTGGAAAGCGCGTAAAAATTAAGGCCCCTAAAGTTCATGGATCTATTAATCTGATAGGGTCTCGATTTGATGATGTGACATTGGCAGATTACCATGAAACAACCCAGGCAAACAGCTCTGAGATTATCCTGTTATCCCCTAAAAAATCTAAACAAGCTTATTTTGCTGATTTTGGTTGGATTAGTGGGGCAAGCCAATCCATGCCCACCCCCGAAACACTGTGGACAGCATCAAGTTCTGAATTGACGGATACTCAACCGGTGGTTTTAAGGTGGGACAATGGTCAAGGGTTACACTTTACTCGGACAATCAGTATTGATGATCAGTATATGTTTACAGTTTCTGATAAGGTTGAGAATAAGACCGCTAACTCCCTCAAAGTTAATGCGTATGGGCAAATTACCCGTGTCAATAAACCGCAAACAGGGGGATATTACATTCTGCATGAGGGTCCTATTGGGGTTTTGAATGGTAAATTGGTTGAAATTGACTATGATAAATTAAAAGAAAAGGGTGTTGAGGATTATACCAGTACGGGTGGTTGGCTTGGTATTACTGACAAATATTGGTTGGTAAGCTTAATTCCTGATCAAAAAAACACCTATCACACAAAATTTAGAGCACAAACTGTAGATGGTGTGGATCGTTTCTTAACGGAAACTATTACTCCGGAATATGAAGTTGCAGCCGGCCAATCTCTTGAGCTAACTCAACATCTTTTTGCGGGGGCAAAAAACTTACGTATTTTAGATGCTTACGAGTCGAAGCTTGGGTTTGAGAAATTTGATTTGGCCGTCGATTTTGGTATTTTTTATTTCTTAACTAAACCCCTCTTCTACGTTTTAGAATACTTAAACAAACTATTGGGTAATATTGGTGTGGCAATTTTATTGTTGACCGTTATCTTTAAAGTTGCCATGTTTCCGCTTGCTAATAAATCATACCGTTCCATGTCCCGCATGAAAACTTTGCAGCCCAAAATGGAAGCATTGAAACAACGGTATGGTTCCGATAAAATGCGCCTTAATCAAGAATTTATGGAACTGTATAAGAAGGAAAAAATTAATCCGATGGCTGGGTGTTTGCCTATAGTGATCCAAGCGCCGGTTTTCTTCTGCTTGTACAAAGTTTTATTCGTAACCTTGGAAATGCGACATGCTCCATTTTATGGCTGGATTCATGATTTATCAGCACCGGACCCCACCAGTGTTTTTAACCTTTTTGGGTTGTTACCATTCACCCCCCCAAGTTTCTTGATGATTGGCGCTTGGCCGTTAATTATGGGGGCAACAATGCTCTTACAACAAAAATTGAGCCCTCAACCTGCGGATTCTGCCCAGGCTAAAGCCATGATGATTATGCCTGTAATGATGACTATTCTATTGGCAAATTTCCCCGCTGGTTTGGTGATTTACTGGGCCTGGAACAATATCCTGTCGATTGCTCAACAATGGTGGATTATGCGTCTTGAAGAGCGGCGTACAACCATAAAGGCAGTTTCATGAGGGAATCACCGCTCACAAACCTCGATGGTTCTTATACCGCGGACGCCCTGGAATACGGGCGTTGGTTATTTGCTCAGTCTTGCGATTTTATCCGTGGTGTGCAAAAACTGACGGATTTAGTGGATTTTGGTGTGCCTGAAATTGCCTTTGTCGGAAGATCCAATGTGGGCAAGTCTAGTCTGATCAATGCGCTTACAAACCGCAAGACCTTAGCGCGAATATCTAATACTCCTGGACGTACCCAACAATTGAATTTTTTTGATTTGGGGGGACGTCTCTACTTGGTCGATATGCCAGGATATGGATATGCTGAGGTGCCTAAAACGGTTGTGGCAGAATGGCGCCAATTAATTGACGTTTATCTGCGGGGACGTCCAACGTTACAACGCGCCTATATCTTACTAGATTCTCGCGTTGACATAAAAAAGCATGATATTGAAATTATGGCCCAGCTTGACAAAGCGGCCGTGTCCTACCAGGTTGTTTTGACAAAATGCGACAAGGTGGGGCCTACCCAGCTTCGGCACATTCGCTCAACAGTGGAAACTTTATTGCAAAAACATCCAGCGGCCCACCCTAATGTTATGGCGACAAGTGCTCTCAAAGGGATAGGTATCGAAGAGCTGCGCGCCGAAATAGCGCATTTTGGACGTCTTTAAGCAGAAAACGCTTAAAGTCTAAGGTAATTTTATACCCTTAATATGCTACTATTCAGCTTTTTAGAGGGGAACGATTAATGCCTTTTTAGGTCAAAATCCATTTTCGGCCATTTATCTAAAATTCTCAGTTTTTGAGCCATAATTTTGTATATCACTTGACTTTTAACCTCAGGAAGAATACTTGTTAAATATAGACAGGGAGAACGAAAAATGAAGAACCCATTATTTTCAGGTATTATAGAGCGTGTACTCATTGTTTCTTTACCGCTGGTTGGCTTGTGGGTTGGGGTCATTGCGTTAGGATAGCCGTTTGCCTCAACTTACAACAATTGATATTAGATTTCATGCGTATGGCACGATCCCGGCTTTGGAGACGTGCCAGTTTTCTATTAATGAAAAAGATTTAATTGCCATTATTGGTCCTAATGGCGGGGGCAAGAGCACCCTAATTAAAATAATAGCAGGGTTGTTTCCCCCTAGTGTAGGAACCATTAACCATCCAAAGTTACGACCTTTAGATATTGCCTACTTAGCTCAAAGAACAGAAATTGATCGCACTTTTCCCATCAGGGTAGAGGACGTTATTGCGATGGGGCTGTGGCCAAAAACGAGGGGAGGCCGTGGCCTCTGCGCAGCTGATCATCAGCGGATCCAAGAGATTCTGGCAAAGGTTGGGCTTGCGGGATATGAAAAACGGTCAATTTCTCAATTAAGTGGGGGGCAACTCCAACGTATGTTTTTTGGCCGGGTAATGGCACAGGATGCTAAACTTATTTTATTGGATGAACCTTTTACGGGGATTGACCAGCCAACGGTGAGCCATTTGTTAAATTTGATTCGTGAGTGGAACGCCAACGGTAAAACGGTTGTGGCTGTTTTACACGATATTCCGATTGTGCGCCAAGTATTTCCTTTAACAGCTTTAGTGGCACGTTCTTTGATTGCCTATGGTCCCACCAGCGATGTTCTAAATCTTGAGACCCTAACAAAGGCCACCTTTGATGTATGAAATCTTTATTGATCCTTTTGTCGAATATGTTTTTATGCGTCGCGCTTTACTCGCGTGTTTGGCAATTTCTTTAAGCTGTGGTCCGTTAGGCGTTTTGTTGGTGTTGCGACGGATGAGTTTAATGGGGGATGCTCTGTCTCATGCCATCTTACCCGGCATTGCGATGGGATATTTAATTTCTGGTTTATGGTTGCCAGGATTAAGTTTGGGAGGGGCGGTGGCTGGATTATTGGTGGCAGCAGCCAGCGGCTTTGTGACCCGCCGTACAATTTTACATGAGGATGCGAGTTTTACGGGATTTTATTTAATTGCTTTGGCCTTGGGCGTTCTGATCCTTTCAGTTAAAGGGGGAAATATGAACCTCACCCATTTTCTATTTGGGAGCGTATTGGCCGTTGATCATCCCACAATGATGTACATTGTTGGTGTTACGACTATTTCCCTTATTACGCTTGCTGCCATTTACCGTCCCCTTGTTTATGAATGCTTTGATCCTACTTTTGTGCGGTTATTAGGCGCCCGTGAAGGAAAATATCATGCCCTTTTTATGGTCTTAGTTGTTATTAATCTGGTGGGAGCTTGTCAGGCTTTGGGAACTTTAATGGCATTGGGGATTATGATGTTACCCGCTATTACTGCCCGCTTAATTTCGACACAAGTGTGGTCCACAGCCTTGCGATCAATGGTCATAGCGTCAATTTGTAGCTATCTTGGATTAATCTTGTCTTTTCAATTTAATTGGCCCTCAGGCCCTACAATTATTTTGTTATGTGGGATCATTTATTTAGGCACACTCACGCTCACAACTCTAAAAAGCCGTAGCCTTGGCTAGCATTCCATGTTAGCATCGCCCCATATACGCCTTAAATTTTAGGATTCTATGGGTTGTTTACGGTTAGGAACTAGAGGAAGTCCTCTTGCGCTTAGACAAGCAGAAATAGCCAAGCGACAATTAGCTGCTGCCGGGGTGGAAAGGATGGAAACTGTCATTATCCATACCACAGGGGATAAGATTGTTGATAAACCGCTGTGGGATATTGGCGGTAAGGGATTATTTGCAAAGGAACTGCAGCAGGCTCTTCTAGAAGAAAAGATTGATATTGCCGTTCATTCTCTTAAGGATATGGAATGGCATTTCCCAGCGGGATTACAGCTTACTGCCGTCCTCGAGCGCGAGGATCCGCGAGATTGCTTTGTTTCTTTGAAGCATTCCCATTACCATGATTTACCGCCAAATTCTGTTATTGGGACGTGTTCTCCTCGACGTGTTTCTCAATTGCACCATCGGCTTCCGACAGTTCTGACAATACCTCTGCGAGGGAATGTTCAAACACGCTTGCACCGTCTAGAGGAAATGGGATTAGATGGGATTATTCTTGCAGTGGCAGGTTTGAAAAGGCTGGAACTGACTCATAGAATTACAATGTACCTTGAGCCAGAATTTATGATTCCTTCAGCTGGACAAGGAGTCATTGCTTTGGAAAGTCGAATTAAGGATGGCCAGACGAATGAAATTTTACGTCGCATAAACCATAAGCCAACTTGGGATTGTATTACGGCAGAAAAGGCTGTGCTGGCGCAAATTAATGGGGATTGTCATACCCCCATCGGTGTATATGCACAGCGCTCTGATGATGGTATACTATTTATGAGATCTGTTTTAGAATATGAGGGACAAGTTAGATTCGCCAGTGGTGAGGGATCTGATCCTTATGAACTCGCCACTCAAGTAGTAAGGAGCCTTTTAACGTGACGTATGTTCTACTCACTCGACCCGAAGAAGATTGCCAAGAATTAAAAACAAAATTAATCGTTCCCACAATCTCTTCCCCTCTTTTAAAAGTAATACAAAAAGCTAAAAGAGTGGCGTTGCCAGAAGGGGTCACGGACTTAATTGCAACGTCTGCTCGGGTTTTTGAGATGATATCCAATATCAAATCAATGATCACAATTCCAGTGTGGTGCGTGGGGGAGGCAACAGCGACTGCTGCTAAAGCAGCAGGATTTGAGAAAATTTTTCAAGTCAATCGTTCTGCGCAAGAGATTTTAGAGCGGATTGTCAATGAATGTCCTAAAGAATCATCCCACTTTGCTCACATTGGTGGTGCGGTGGTCCATGTAGATTTAGCCGAAGCGTTAGTCAACTTAGGCTTTAAAGCTGACAGGATTATTATTTATGAAACCGAAGCAGCGCAGAGTTTATCGCAAGAAGCAGAAACCGTTATGCAGGCTGGCCTTATTCAGCAAATGCCGTTTTTTTCCCTTAGAACGGCTGAGATTTTTGTGGATATTGCTAAAAAAAGTGAGTGGGCCGATAAATTAAGGCGCGTTACAGCCCTGGCTCACAGTGAAGCAATTGCGCGCAGCTTACGACAAATTAGTTGGAAAGAAGTTATTGTGGTGCCTGACCTATCGGCTCAACGCATTGTTGACTATTATAAACGACCAGGGGATTCTTCTATGAAACAGAGACCTTTTATCGGACAACTTTTAGCGACAGCCGCTGTTGCAGCTGTTGTGTCGATGTTAATTGTTTCTTTGTGGCCCGCTTCTTCTCTCCAAGACTTACCTTCCTCAGTCAAGCCGGAGGATTTACAAGTCCTTACCAAGGAAATAGCCTCAATTAAAGCAAACCTTAAAATCCCTTCTGAGCTAGAAGAAAAAATTCAACATCTTAGTGAAAATCTTGCGCAATTGCAGAAAGAAATGGCGGAGCAAAAAGTTGAAAAACCTTCGGTCCCGCTTATCGAGACGCCTAAGCCCACCGAGCCTTTCACCCCGCCTGTGGCGAAAGATTCAAAGTATAGCCTCAGAAGTCTTCAACAAGAATTAACGACAGGATCGGTGCGGGCGCGCACAGTTATTGACGTCAACAAACACTTACCTCTCGATCAACAATTACCCCAATCTGTTATTTCAGTTCGTGACTTACTGGATCAGCTTCAAGCATTGCCCAATTTAAAACGAGAAATTAATCTCGAAGTAGACAATTCACTGTGGCAAAAGGCAATTAATTCTATGGGGCTGAGGGTGCGTAAAACAGAAATCACCCCGTTGAAAGAACAAGCTGTCAAGGGATTAAAAAGATTAGACTTTAGCTTTTTAGGAACTTTGGATATCATCGCTTTGCCAAGTGAATGGGCGTTATGGGTGAAAGAATGTCATCAAACAAGAAACGTTCTTGCTAGTGTTTCAACACACTTGGATCAGGATTTGTCTACACCACCGGGAGATTATAAATGAAACGGGCATGGTTAAGCTTATTATTTTTTATTCTTAAACTCGTTTTAGTTGGAATTCTGGTTGTTGCTGCTTATTATTTGCCCGGTGACGGAGAGACACAGCTACGTTTTGTTGATTATATTATTGATATTAAAACGGGCGCTTTGGCAGCGAGTGCTGTGGCGGCAATTGTCCTAACTTTCTATGTATTCAAATTCTTAGCCTGGGTAAAACATTTGCCCGCTAAATTGAAGCAACAGCTCCAGGAGCGCCGGTTACGGCGGGCTAAGGAATGCCTCTTAGAATCCTATAGTGCGATGTCGTCCGGAGAGCTGGATGTTGCTCTTGATATGGCGAGAAAATCGAAAGGGTTAGATAAGGCAAATGCTTTTCATGAGATTTTCGAAGCGCAAGCCTTATTTATGGCGGGAGAATTCGAGCAAGCAGAATTAAAGTTTGAAAAGTTGCGGCATGGTAGAAAAACAAAATTCTTAGGGCTTCGCGGTCTTATTTCGATGCGTAAAAAGCAAAACAGAACTGAAGAAACCCGTCTTTTATTGATTGAAGCCTTAAAAGACCGTCCCCATTCAGTTTGGGTATTAAAGGAACTGCTGGATTATAATTTAAAACATCTTGAATTTGATAAGGCTAATACGGTGGTGGAACAGTTACGGATCACCGGTCATCTCGATAAGCAACAATCTGTTCGCTATCAAGCTTTAGTGGCTTGGCTGCGGGCGGTGCAGGCCAAGCGATTAGGGGATCAAAGTGGTTTTGAAACGCATGCATCCCAAAGTCTAAAATTAGATCCAAAATTAACAGCAGCAACGCTAGAGCTGGCTCAGTACTATTATCATCAGGGACAAACTTCCAAATGTATTAAAATTCTAGAGCGGGGCTATGAAAATTTGCCTCATCTTGACTATTTAGGGGCCTTCCAGACTGTTTTTGGTCAAGAGGTTGCTCTTGATCAATATCGCCATGTAGAAAACGTTATCGGCAAAAAATTGGATCACCGTGCTTCCCATGCTATTCTAGCGACTCTGGCGATCGCCGCTAAATTATGGGGGCAAGCTCGATTACACATTAATATTCTAAATGAACGGCCCACCCAACTTGTCTATGCATTGTTTGCTGATTTAGAACGTGCCGAGCACCCAAACCATTCGCAAGCTATTGCTGATTATCTTAAACTCGCTGTACAAGGGGCTGCCGAAGGCGAATGGATGTGTCATAATTGCCACACTATGCAACTTTCATGGAATGTTTTCTGTCCTAGCTGCCAAGCATTCGACCAGATTACATGGGAAATACCGGCAATACCAACCCATTCCGTTGCCTTGATCAAATAAGAATAAAAAAACTCAGTTAATAAAATTTTAGCAAAATCAGTTTTATCCTGACAGTAGATAGATAATTTACTGTCGAGGATTTTATGGCTGAAGAAAAAGAAAATGCAAGCTTACCAACAAGCAGCGATGGTGGCAAAGGCAAAATTATTATTATTGGCGTCCTTGTTCTTCTTATTGTTGTGGCGGCGGGCTTGTTTTTTACCCCTGTGGGTGCAAGTTTATTAGGCCACAAAGAACCCGTTAAAGAGGAAGTTAAAAAGGAAGAATCTGCTGCTTCTGAGCTTGATGTGACTAAGGTTGCCTTTACCACCCTTCCTGAAATCTTGTTAAATCTTAGAAACACAAGTGGTAAATCCAGTTTTCTAAAAGTTACCTTTATTGTGCAATCACCCACCGAAGAAGTCGGTAAAAAGGTAGAAAAGCTAAAGCCAATCCTTATTAACCAGTTTCAAGAATATTTAAGAGGGCTAGATATTGAAGACTTAGCCGGCTCAGCAGGCTTGCAACGGGTGCGGAACGAACTACTCACACGGACCAATAATATTCTGGCACCTGATAAGGCGTCTGATATTTTGATTGGTCCCTTCTTGATTCAATAATTGGAGACAATTGATGAGCGATCAAGACGATAAACCAGAAATTGAAATTGTGGAAGAGCAGCCTCTATCCTCTGAGGCGGATGCTGCTTCGAATAAGCCTAAACCAATTTACCCAGACAATAATGGTTCTGATTTTCTAAAGGGATCAACAGCCGTCCAGCAAGGAATTTCATCACTTGTCAGCAGCAGTGCCGTTTATTATGAACGCTTGCCGATGCTTGAGGTTGTTTTTGATCGATTAGTCCGACTCATGACAACAACAATGCGTAATTTTAGCGGTGAAAATGTTGAAATTTCTTTAGAATCTATTTCGTCTGTTCGATTTGGGGACTATATGAACAGTATTCCCATCCCGGCCATGGTCAATGTATTTCTGGCAGAAGAATGGGATAACCATGGCATTGTCTTGGTGGATACGGATCTCATTTACACCATGATCGATGTTTTGTTAGGAGGGCGGCGTGGCAATGCGCCGATGCGATTTGATAATCGTCATTTTACAACCATCGAAATGAGTTTGATTGAACGATTAGTCATGGTGTTTTTATCGGATCTCAGCGCTGCTTTTGACCCCATATGTCCTATTACTTTTCGTTTTGACCGTATGGAAACGAACCCAAAGTTTGCCTCAATTACACGACCGACAAATGTTGCTGTTATGGTACGACTGGGTGTCCAATTGGATACGCGTGGCGGCTGTATCGAGTTACTGATACCCTATGCCACGCTTGAACCTATCCGAGAGCTTTTATTACAGAACTTTATGGGTGAAAAATTTGGACGTGACTCTATTTGGGAAAGCCATTTAATTAAGGAATTACTCCATACAGACTTGGAGATAGACGCAATCCTCGATGAAATAATGTTAGAATTGTCAGTTGTCATGGATTGGAAAGTGGGCAGTCAACTGCAACTCAATGCTAAGCCTGACTCGCTGGTTAAAATTGTTTGTGGTGATATTCCCTTATTTATGGGATCCGTTGGTAAAAAAGCAGGAAACGTAGCGATCAAAATTGATCATATTATTAATAATGAGGAGGCATAAATGCCAATATTAGTTGATATCATTATGATTGGATTATTAGTAGGCGTAATCATTCATTCAGCACGCCTATCCAAATCTTTAGCAAATTTTAAGGTTTTGCATTCAGAAATGTTACCGATGATGAAGGATTATGCGCGTACCCTTATTGATACACGAACTCAAATGCAAGAATTAAGAAATATTTCAGGCGAAGTGGATCATATTATCAGCTCGAGGGTTCCTCCTGCCTTGATGATTAAAAATGACTTAGATTTTTTAGTGTCGCGCGCCAATGAATTAGCAAACCATTTAGAAACCCTTATTTCAAAAAGTCGCCAACAAGAATTCCCTATCATTAAAGAAACTTTAGAAAAAGAAATCCTAGAGACACAAGAAAAAGTACAACTCTCAAAGTCTAAAAAACAATTGAAACCGATTGCCCCTTTCAAGTTAAAGGCGACGATTGCAGGTAAGGCGACACCATTGCCGGAAATTGTAGAGCCACAGATTTTAGAAACAATTCCTACTTCCCCTAAAAAACCGGCACTAGAATCCTTTTTCTCAAGTAAGGCGGTTAAAAAAGTAGCAAGCAAGGCCCGTACTCATGCAGCATGAAGCCATCAAAATAATCCTGCGGCTTTTATCCTGGCGCCCCCATTTAAATTTAATGGTTATTCTGGTCGCTGGATTGTGCGTTATTTATAGAGCTGAGGATATATGGCATCATCGACACCTTATTGATTTAAGTCACACCTCTGTTGTTTCTCAAGCAAATGCAGCAGAAAGCACGCCAGAAGCGTCTGCCCTACAGGAAGGGGTGAAACCTGATAATAAAGCGCCGTTATCGGCCGATAAAGCTGATAAGGATAAGAAAACAGCCAATGGAAAGGGACCGACTGATTTTGACCCCTTAAATTTAAATGAAAATCAGGTAAAAATTTTGAAAGCAATGGCTAAAAAAGAAGGAGATACCACCATTGCGGATGATCGAGCTGAATTGGTTAAAAAAGAAGAAATTGCCAAAATAGCAGAAAGTAAAATTCTAGATCAGATTACCCAGCTAGAAGAGGTTCGCAAAGATATAAAGGAAACGAAAGAGGCTTTGACGGAACAAGAAAAAATGAATATAGCACAGATGGTGAAAATCTATGTAAGTATGAAACCTGAAGAAGCGGCCCTTATCCTCAATAAATTAGATATTACTGCCTTAAGTCAAATCATAAAAGCAATGGATCCTAAAAAGGCAGGAAATATTTTGGCTGTTATGGAAGAAGCCAAGGTTCGGACTTTGACCCTTGTTATGCTCGAAGATACCCAGGCAAAGCTAGCTATAAAGGCTCAACAGAAAGAAAAGACAAAAAATGCTAATAAATGAGGCAAGGCTTAGATGAGTTTATCATCTAAGCTTTAATAAGATTTAAGAGTGATTAATTTTCTTTAAGAACTGTTCGATGTTACGGCGAATAGCACCTTCATTCGCTAACCGCAATCTTTTAACCCCGATGAAAGCATCACTCATTGTCGCTGTGTAGGCAGAATCAATGGTTTCATCAATTAGAACTGCGCCGGTGGTTTCATCCTTAATTTTATAATCAATAGAAGCTTTAACTGTCATTCCGATACCGATCAGAGGTTGCTCCAGAGCTACGAGGTTTGCATTTAAACTATAGGGCCCTTGCTCCGTTACTAAGCCGGCCTTGTTTAGTGACTCGCTAAGAGCGAGTTGAAAGCTTTCAGATGATACTTGCGAAGTCCAAATGGGGATTGTTTCACTGCCGCCTGTTACTGTTATCTTGCCAATTTTTTTGTGGAATTTTGATCCCGGGGCAACTGTGCGGAGCTGTTCCCCGTTAACAACCATGTTTTCATGCATGGCTGGGCTTGCGCATCCAGATAAGGCAATAGCGAGAATAGATGCTGCAACTGATAAATATTTCATGTTAATTCCTTAAATATTGACTATAACCTCAGGCATCGTAACAGCCATTTTTTTAGAAGACAATAGCCTCCTTTTCACGCTCAAAAGATATTTCATAATTGATAGAAAATAAAATAGATGGAATAATCCCACCTATTTTTATCATCCATCCTGTTTTAGCTAGTTAGCATATTTGATAGAACAACCATAAGAGTTTGTCACCTTTGTGACAGCCTCTTTGCCTTCTAACAATGCATCCAATCCTTGAGCAATATAGTTATGGGCCCTCTTAACATCTTCTCTTTGAGCATTGGGCTTGTCATCAATGGCGCCCATATAGGCAATTTTCCCTTCTCTGTTTATGATAAACATGTGAGGGGTGGTTTTAGCACCGAAGGCTTTACCAATTTTTCCATCAGCATCTAAAATCACATGGCTTGCATGAGACCCATCTGTTTTAACGTGGGCCTTGGCTTCGTCAGGTGTCTTATATCCTTCTTTACCGGTTGCAGAAGAAATAACGGAAATCCATATGACACCTTTGGCCGTGTATTCTTCCTGCAATTGTTGCATGTTTTTACTCTCGTAGTGTTTTTTTACAAAAGGGCATCCGGGATTAGTCCATTCAAGAACCACCAACTTCCCTTTCAAATCACTTAATTTTATAACCTTCTTCTGAATATCTTTTATCTCAAAGTCAGGAGCCATTTGATGGATCTTAAGAGAGGTGGTGATCCCAGAAGTCTTGGCAACATCCTGAGTTGCTTGGGCAGTTAGAAGGCTACACCCTGTTAAAACCACGGTTAACAATTTTTTCATATCTATCCTCCATTCATAATTGTTTCAACAATAAGAGATTCAGTCAGTATTTGGGGAAGAATCTGGGAGTCCCCTGTTTTTGGATAAAACACATACAGCGGTACGCCACTTCGTCCAAAGCTGGCTAGATAATCGGTAATCTGGGAATCTTGATTTGTCCAATCTGCTTCTAAAAAGGCTATATCATTATTTTTAAAAAGCAACTGAACAGTTGTTGATTTCAGTGCAACTTCATTAACTTTACAAGTGATACACCAAGCTGCTGTTCCATAGACAAATACCGGACGACCTTGGGCTCTTAATTCTTGAAGGCGTTGGCGTGAAAATTTCTCAACCCTGATAATCTCTTTGGGAGGCTCTAGAAAAGCAATAGGAGCAATGGTGAGGCTTATGAGCCCTAAGGCAATAAGGACTTTAGCCATTTGGGAGCGATGACGGTGACGGTGCCAAATCCAAACATTAAAGGCCATCAGCACCAATCCCATGAGGCAAATAATGAGGCCTCGCGACCCCATTTGCTGGACGAGCACCCATAACAGCCAGGCAACACTTGCATACATAGGGAAAGCCATAAATTCTTTAAAAGTTTGCATCCAACGGCCGGGTTTTGGTAAAATTTTTAAGGCTGTAGGAAAGAGGCTGATTAACAAATAGGGCAAAGCGAAGCCGATCGCCAAGCTTAAGAAGACAAGCAAAATAATGAAGGAAGGTTGCCCCATGGCATACCCTATGGCCACGCCCATAAAAGGAGCGGTGCAGGGCGTGGCGACCAGAACGGCTAAGATGCCAATCCAGAAGCTGCCCCATTTGCTTGTTTTATCATTAATAGTCGCTTGGGTATTGCCAAATAAGATCGGTAGATATACCACACCCGATAAGCTTAAGCCGACAAAAAACATTAAATAAGTCATGAAGACAATGAAATAAGGGTTTTGCATTTGAAAGCCCCATCCCACGGTCTCGCCTGTTTGTTTAATACCAATAAGAACTATGGCTAAGGTTAAAAACGTAAGGATAACCCCGGCAGTATACAGCAAGCCTTGGTGGCGAACAAAGCTTGGTTGGTGATGAACTTTCTTAGCAATTGTCACAGCTTTAAGCGACAGAACTGGAAAAACACAGGGCATCCCATTGAGGACCAACCCCCCTAGGAAGGCAAGCAATAAAACACCCCACAAGGTATTTTCTAACCCTTGTTGGATAGGGGCAACTTCGACTTTGCCAAAATATAGTTGATAGGATTTGATGGTCTTAGTTTCAGCATCGGTGGCTTGGATCAAGCCTGTAATGCGATCGGGAAATGTATGATTTTTAGCAATTGTTATAACCACATGGTTATCCTTAACTGACCAATGTTGAGGTGTACTATTCTGGATAACCCCTTTTTCTTCTGGAAAAAAGACAATTTCACTGATTTTCCGGTCGGTTAGAAACCCTGGGGGCAGATATAAAACAATATTGTCGCCCTTAACTTGATACTCTCCAAACTGATCTAGTTTTTCAGGAAGCTCACTGACTAGCTCGTCAATCAAGGGTTTGTGGGGACTATAAATGGGATCCGTTTCTTGAGACCGATTTAAGGTCAAAGCTAATTTTGTTTCCTCAGGGATACAAGCTTCTTCACAAACCAACCAATTGGCTTGAACGGATAAAGTATATTTATCTTGTAACAAATCTTGGGGAGGAATGATCTGGACCAGGTGATAGGCCTCATTGGTATAGCCAAACGATACCAAGGTTGCCTGTTGCAAGCGTTCAGGTGGCAGCCATTGAATAGGAGAGACTGAAAATCCATCGGGAAGCTCCCACGTTAATTGAGTTTCAAGCCCCGAATCTCCTGGATTCTTCCAATAGGTATGCCAGCCAGGTTTCATCATTATTTTAAAAGCAAGCCAAAAGGGCTGACCAGGTTTAATCGATTCTACTTCACTCATCAGTTCAACGGTTGTATGGTCTAGGGTTGCTTGATTTGCCAAAAGAGGAGTCAACATTAGCCAGCTCCCCACAAAAATATTTTTTAGAAAATTCATAACCGTGAAATCACCGTAAGTAAATAAGTAAAATAGTATAAGCCAATTTTATCTCATATTGTTAGCTCCCACCATAGGATAATTGTTATCTATTTCACTTAAATGTTAAGCTATTGAATTGCTGTATAACTAAAATTGCTATATCGGCTAGGAAACCATTTGATCCTATGATTATATCTTTAATTTTATAGGTTGAGAGTTTCACAGAATAGAATATTCACTAAGAAGAATAAAAAGGGTAGAGAGAATCCTAATAAAATTAGGAGAGCATTTCTCCCTTATTACTATATATCCCTTTAAATGGTAAAATTTTCCCTACTTTCAAACAAATGTGAAAGTTCTTGAAAATTTATTTTTCCCTCTTACATATAAAGCGTATACTTTTTAAACCCTAATGATGGAGTATCCTCGTAATTTTAAGAAAAATGGTGCCTTTTATCTTTCTCTTCAGTGCTCTGGGAGTAACCGCAATGGAAGCCCCAGATAAGGAAGTTTCATCTTCCTCTAAAAGATCTTTCGAGGAGATGAGTGCTTCTCAATCCTCTGCCATTGTCATCCCCTCTGATATTGAAAATCTATCGTCTAAGCGTGCTCACCATGAAATCGAAGAATCTGACAGTAAAACAGTAAATCTCAGCCCAATATCATTATTATCCTCTAAAATTTTGTTAAACATTTTCCAAAATTTAGACTATGAAAATCTTAAAAATGCCGGGCAGGTATCTTGAGATTTTCGAGCCGTTGCTTCCGAGCCTCGCTTATGGAAAACATTAGCCCGCAACAATGATATTAATCTTCTCCATCCATCTCAAGAAATTCAAAGTTTAGACCTTTATGAGCTAGCGGCTTACCCTCATCGTTTTCCGTTTAAAAGATTGTTGAAAGTTGTTAAAGAAAATCCTACTTATCCTTTCTTATCATTTGATATGGCTTATTCATGCCGTACGGAAGATCCTGAGGGCGTTGGGGGTTATTTCTTCAAAAATCTTGATGGAATTGAAGTTTTCCTTAAAACTGCAGCTAATCGCACTGTGCATCTGAAGACCTTAAGTCCCCAAATTAGGCATACGGAGTCTTTATTTATGCTGATTCCCATAAAAGCAACAGCTGAAACGCCGGATGAAGCATTAACCAGTCTTCGAGCTCAGCTTATTTTTTCCTTAAGCGATTTCCCAATTCAGGTTAGTTTTAAGCTAAATTCTGGATCTGCGGGTATTAATCCTCCGGGAGGGAACTATGGGCTTATAACTTCTCTTGCCGCGGACTATTCTACCCAACCCCTCTATAATTGGGGCAGTTTTCACCATTATGAATTGAATAAGGAATACACCGCTGATCCAATTAGATTACAAAAAGATTTTTTTCCAATCAAGACAGGAAACATAACCTTGGTTTTAATGCATAGAGGATTAGAATTTAACCAACGTGGAAAGATTTTTCCAATTAATAACTCTTTAGAGCGCCTTCCCCATTCTCTTTTTTGTGTAATTTTTAAAGATATCCCTTCTGAGATGGGAGAGGAGGATAATGATTGTTTGATTGTAATAAATCACCACCTTTAGAAGGATTAGTAAATTTTAAGAGGAATATTTTATCTATCTTCTGAATGTCCTATTACAAAATAAGGAATTAAGGATGAAATTTTAAGAGCTACTGCTTAATTTTAAACCTGTAATCGATACAATTAATAAAGCTAAAAAGAAAAGGCGCAAGGGGGATGCTGTTTCTTGTAGCACCATAAGACCAAATAAGGCCGTCCCACATGCGCCAATCCCCACCCAAATCGCATAAGCTGTTCCAATCGGAAGAGTTTCGACAGCTTTGGCTAAAAGGAAAACACTCGCCACCATTGAAGTAATGGTTATAACGCTTGGCCATAATTGAGTAAATCCTTGGGTGTATTTAAGGCCGATTGCCCACACGATTTCTAAGAGTCCTGCAATTATTAAATAAGTCCATGCTAATGTCATGGAGGCTTAGTCCTTATATTTAAATAGATTAGCATCAAGGTTCATTCCAATATTCACCTCTTCCAGGTGGACCCGGGTCATCAATCCTTGGGGGTCAATAACTGCCCAGCCATTCAACTTAAAAATAGGCGAGGTTGAAAATTTTAAAACTAAAGCTGCCCCTGATTCATCGCCAGAGCGAATAACTTTTAATCCGAGTTCATTCCCGTCAACAGCCTTGTCTACAATCTTAAGATCATTATGTAAATCAATTTTACGGCGAAGTAAGAAAGCGGCAGGGGTTGCGTCTATATCATAGGTGTTCTTTTCTTTTGCTTGGCCATCATAGAAGATAAATTCACGACCATCGACAATCATTAAATCTTTAATAGGTGCCTCATACTCAATCCGCATTTTACCGAATTGCTTTTTCCCTCCGCGTTCCATATAAAACCAGCCTTTTTGAATGCTGCCATTATTATTGGTTTGAAGAATACGGGCACGATAGGTTTTAATACCGTTCAAATAATCTTCTACTTTTTTAATGAGGGCTGGCTCAACAGCGGCTTGGGTTGCCACGATCATCCCCAGGGTCGCCATCATGGTGCGTAGAATAGAAATCATTGCTTACTCCTTTTAATAGCTGTCAAGCAGCCTAACCTTATGCATACCTTATCCGATAACTTCACGCTTTCCGACATGATTGGCTGGACTGATAAGGCCTTCTTTCTCCATCTGTTCAATCATGCGTGCGGCTCGGTTATAGCCAATCTGTAAATGGCGTTGAACAAAGCTAGTGGACGCTTTTCCTTCACGACGGACCAATTCAACCGCTTGCTGATACAAAGCATCACCCCCCTCTGCCTCTGGGCCATTAGGGGTAGAAAACTCGCCATCGTCCTCGGTGACGCTATCGATATAGCTCGGTTCACCCTGAGTTTTAAGAAACTGCACAATGCGTTCGACCTCTGTATCCTTAACGAAGGGGCCATGAACACGCAGTAATCGTCCCCCCCCAACCATGTAAAGCATGTCACCTTGACCTAATAATTGTTCAGCACCTTGTTCGCCGAGAATAGTCCTACTATCAATTTTACTGGTTACCATAAAGCTGATCCGTGTTGGAAAGTTAGCTTTAATCGTTCCGGTGATCACATCGACAGAGGGGCGTTGAGTGGCCATAATTAAGTGGATTCCCGCAGCACGTGCCATTTGCGCCAAACGTTGCACGGCGGCTTCAATTTCCTTACCCGCTACAAGCATTAAGTCAGCCATTTCATCGACCACAATGACAATATAGGGAAGGGGGGTGACATCCAACGATTGATTTTCGAAAATCGGTTTGCCGGTGTCGGGGTCGAAACCTGTTTGAACACGGCGCATCAGAATCTCGCCACTTTGACGCGCTTCTTGAATACGCGCATTATAGCCATCAATGTTACGCACGCCAAGCTTTGACATAGCGCGATAGCGACTTTCCATTTCCCGCACCGCCCATTTTAAGGCGACAACGGCTTTTTTAGAATCTGTCACCACGGGCGTTAGCAAATGAGGAATTCCATCATAGACGGAAAATTCTAACATTTTAGGGTCAATCATGATGAATTTACATTGATCGGGTGACAGACGGTACAATAAGGATAAAATCATAGTGTTCACAGATACTGACTTTCCTGAGCCTGTTGTCCCGGCGACCAGCAAATGCGGCATGCGGGCTAAGTCAGCAATAATAGGGTTACCCCCAATATCTTTGCCCAAAATCATTGCTAAGCTGGCTGAATGCTTTTGATAGTCTTCCGATAATAATAAATCCCGCATATAAACAGTTTCACGAGTCGGATTGGGAAGCTCAATGCCAATTACATTGCGACCCGGAATAACAGCAATACGGGCTGAGTGGGCGCTCATAGAGCGAGCAATATCATCCGCCAACCCAATAACGCGCGAGGTTTTTATGCCGGCTGCTGGCTTAAGTTCATAGAGAGTGACCACAGGACCAGGGCAAACACCAACGATTTCACCGCGTACGCCGAATTCACTCAACACCTGTTCCAGTTGAGCGGCATAACTTTGCAGTTGTTCATCCGAAATATTTTTAGAGATTTTTTTTGTTTGGATATCCAAAAGGTCAATAGCAGGTAATTGATAATCATCAACGCTGTAAGAGGTATTAGCTTTGGCGCCCCTTGGCTTGGGTGCTTGATTAACTAAAGATTCTTCATACTGATCTATAGCGTCCTCTGAATAATTGGTTTCTTCATACAGTGATGTTTTAATCGGGATTGCCATCGATGCCCCTGCGCCGCTAGTGACAGTTCTATCTGTTACATCGGCTCGCAAGACGGCTTTAGTAAGGATAAGGGGCTCCTCTGTTTGGGAAGAAAGTTGGGGTTTGAAGGGGCGACGTAAAAGATGGGAGGCAATCCATGATCCGGCGTTATGAATGGAGCTTCCTATGAGATGAATGCGCTTAAAAACTCTGGACCATTGATGAAGGTTTAAGCCCAATGCTGCCGCATAAATCACGCCACACAATGCAGCGCTAACAATTTGAATAGCGCTTTTAAATTGAAGAGGAATTAATTTAACCAAAATTGTTAAAAGGACAGATCCAAAAATTCCACCAATATTCTGGAGATCAAAAAACCAGCGACGGGTTGGGACAGCTGTTAAGGCCATAGAAGCTAAAGCTAAAGCAATGATTAAAAGAATTAATTTCGTTAAGGGACGTGATAAGCTGCCCTCAATCATTAAAAGGCCACCCCATACAAAGAGAGAGAAAATTACCATAAAACTTCCAATCCCAAAGGATTGAAGTAAAATGTCAGCAATAACGGCCCCCGGATATCTAAACCAGTTTAAAAGATTAACCCCACTTGCGGTGTTCCAGGATCCATCAGCTGGATTATAAGAAGCGATACTTAAAAGGGTGAGAATACCAATACAAATGATTAGAAAACCAGAAAATTGGTGTAGTCGTTTGCGAATTAAATCCCAAACTTCAGGGGGAAGCAAGCGGGAGGAGCGAGATGAAAATTTTCTTGCCATTACAACAGATTCTTAAATTATATAGTTGGCGTTATTATCTCAGAAAATGTGGGTGGGGGAAAGAAATTAATGGTGCCGCTGGAGAGAATCGAACTCTCGACCCCACCCTTACCAAGGGTGTGCTCTACCTCTGAGCCACAGCGGCAAAAGATGATGTCTGCAGAATCTCATATCTTACAATGGAAATGCAAGATTTTTTGTTGCAGAAAATAAATGAAGCTCTTATAAATCAAATTATGAGCGAAAAAATTACACCGGAAGAAAAGGCTCGCCGGATGGCTGAAGCCTTAAGAGAAAATCTTAAACGTCGCAAGCAACAACAGCGAGATCGCGACCAGGCTCGTGTGTCTCAAAAACAATTGGACAGTGATCATTAAATCCTGGTATTTTCAAGATTAAAAAGACTTGAAACCTATGGGGTATGCCGTGAATATTGCAACTGCCACACAAACATTAGAGCAGATTCAAACAAATGGGGGTATTTTACCAGACTCTTGGATTCGTGAACAATCCTTAAAGCATGGTATGATTGAGCCATTTGTTGAAAAACAGGTGCGTCAAGATGTGATTTCATACGGTGTATCATCCTATGGTTATGATGCCCGGTGTGCACCGGAATTTAAGATTTTTACCAACGTTCATAATGCGATCGTAGATCCAAAAAACTTTTCCGAAAGTAGTTTTGTTGAAAAAGAAACAGATGTGTGCATTATCCCACCTAATAGTTTTGTTCTAGCACGGACAGTCGAATATTTTCGTATCCCTCGGGATGTCTTAGTTATTTGTTTGGGTAAATCAACTTATGCTCGATGTGGCATTATTGTTAACGTCACGCCGCTTGAACCTGAGTGGGAGGGGCATGTAACCCTTGAGTTTTCGAATACCACTCCCTTGCCGGCGAAAATCTATGCGAATGAAGGGGTTTGCCAATTTCTATTCCTAAAAGGGACTAGTGACTGTGAAGTTTCTTATGCTGATCGCCAGGGTAAATACATGGGGCAACGGGGGGTTACTTTGCCACGGCTATGATGATTATTTTCCGATTTCTTATACTCTCTTTACTGATCATACAGGCAGCTGTTGCGCGGGTTGATAGTATTGAAATCATTAAACATCGTCATGAGTTGAACCTTGTAAAGGATGATAAAATCCTGAAAACTTATAAGATTTCTTTAGGAAGGCAACCTGTCGGTCAAAAGATGGATAAGGATGATAAACGGACACCCGAGGGCCATTATGAGATTCGCCGTAAACTTTCGGACACAGATTACCATAAAAGCCTAATTCTAAATTATCCCACCCCAGAACAAAAAGCCGAGGCTGATGCACATGACATTAACATTGGCGATCACTTGTGTATTCATGGAATACGTCGCTATTTGCAATATGTGCCTTACTTTCTACAAAAATTTCATCGTTGGATTGATTGGACAGCCGGATGCATTGCTGTGGCGAATAGCGAAATAGATGAAATATTTGAAGAAGTTGAAGAAGGTACACCGGTTGTGATATACGAATAAGGATAGATCTGTTCTCTAACAGATCTAAAATAATTTTTTATATAAAGATGTTTAAATTGCCAGGAGCAAAAATGGATCAAATTCGCATTATTGGTGGAACGCCACTTCGAGGAACAATAGTAATTAGTGGTGCCAAAAATGCGGCTTTACCCCTTTTGACAGCAGCTCTTTTGAGCCCTGAAGCTTTAGAGCTGACAAATATTCCAGAGCTTGCAGATATTAAATCCATGATTGAGCTGTTAGAACAACATGGCGTGACTGTAGTTCGGGATTTAAAGTCCAAAAAGGTGATCCTTAATGCTCAAACCCTTACCAATACGACGGCACCGTATGATATCGTTCGTAAAATGCGCGCTTCCATTTTGGTGCTTTGCCCCTTAGTTGCGCGGTGCGGAGAGGCTCGAGTTTCACTGCCGGGTGGATGTTCTATTGGCACAAGACCGGTGGATATTCATTTGCGCGGCTTAGAGGAACTAGGGGCCGAGATTGAATTAAAAGACGGTTATATTAACGCCAAAGCGCCAAACGGATTGAGAGGGGCAACAATTACAATGCCAATCGTTTCGGTGACGGCTACTGAAAACTTAATGATGGCCGCGACCTTGGCTCAAGGAACAACTAAATTGGTTAATGCAGCCAGAGAGCCAGAAATTGTTGATCTCGCTAATTGTTTACGATCCATGGGAGCCAATATTCAGGGAGATGGAACAGACACAATCACCATTGAGGGCGTGAGCAAATTGCACAAAGCAACGCATCGCGTCATTGCTGATCGTATTGAAACGGGGACTTTTGCTATTGCTGCAGCAATTACAGGCGGTGAGCTATATCTTAAAGATACCAGTATTGATTTATTGCCAAGCTTTATAAGCAGCTTGCAAAAAGCAGGGGTTATCATTGAAGCAGGTCCTGATGGTTTTTGGGTCAAGGCATCGGGCCAACCCATTGCGGGTGTGGATATCATGACGGAACCCTATCCAGGGTTCGCAACGGATCTTCAGGCACAAATGATGGCCTTGATGACAGTGTGTCACGGAGCTTCCATGATGACTGAAACTATCTTTGAAAATCGTTTTATGCATGTGCCGGAATTATGCCGAATGGGTGCTAATATTACCGTTCACGGATCCTCTGCCTTGGTACGAGGAGTTAGTCAACTACGAGGTGCCCCCGTGATGGCAACTGATTTGCGGGCTTCAGTTTCTCTAGTTTTAGCTGGTCTTGCGGCTGAGGGGGAAACGATAGTCAGCCGTGTTTATCATTTAGATCGAGGCTATGAGCATATTGAAACCAAGCTCCGGCAGTGTGGCGCCCATATTGAGCGTATTAAGGAAAAGGAAGCCCTTGCTGCTTAAGTATTAACCAAACCTGTGTAAAATAGTAAATTTTTTAGGAGGCTTTGAGATTCTTTTTTCAGGTCTTGAACATTCCTCTTTGTTGGAAATCTTGAAGGTTGACAAGGGGGCAAGGCCCCTAACATTGAAGCCCCTCCCCCCTCTCTTAACTCTATAAGATAAACTGAAAAGTTATTAACCGATCTTTTCCGCTACTGCTTCTTGGTAAACGCCGTAAGTTGCTTTCAAAGTTCCACTGACAGCCACGCTAATAGAATCATTATCTCTACTTATTATTTTTGACTTTAATCCATTATGCCTGCATAGGGCTTCTACACCTTTAGTAAGCAATGGCTTACCCTCTGAAAGGGCAGTATATCTTGCCATTGCAGTGAACGGCAATTCAACATTATTAGCTATATAGACAATATTTCCAATTTTATAAGTGCCCGGCTTTGAGGGGTTCATTTCAACCCTAGCAATAAAACTTTTTGTTTTGCTTTTTACCCAAGTTTGATGGGCACCAAATTCAAAAGAGCCTCCTAGATTTAGTTCCCCTGAAGCAAGGAAGGGAATGCCACCGCTGAGAGAGACTCCTACAGATATATTGAGCGTTTCATTGAGCCCCCAAGTAAAACTTTCTTCAATATCATTCTTGTATTCGCCCCCTATTTTAACACCTAAATTCTTATCTTTCACCTGTACAGTTTGAACACTAGAATAGTCGGCTACAGCAGCAGCCTCTAGTCTTTTATTTATATCATCGCCAAAATTAAACTTTGTTAAAGTCGTTGCAAGTGTATAGTTATGGGGAACTACTGAAAAAAAGAGCTCATTTCCAGGGTTTTTATAGGATGCTATTTGCATAAAGAATCCGCGCGGGGTTCTTTCATCGGTATAAGTTGCAGAGAATTTAGGAAAATTTTTTGGTACTAATTTAAAATAACCTGGTGCTTTTTTGGCAGGCTTAATCTTCCATAATCCACGACCCCCTGGCTCCTTAAGAGAGGTCATTTGCATATATTTGCCTTTTGCACTTTTCTCATCATTATAAATTATAAAAGGTTGGGAAGCTATATCGTCCTTTATTATTTTGAAATAGCCAGGGGCCTTAGTGGCAGCTTTGATTTTCCATCTATCAGTAGATCCTGGATTTTCAGAGAAAGCTACTTGCACATAATGTCCTTTATCATTTTCTTTAGCGGCAAAAGTTATATAATGCTCAGGCATGTTTTTTGGATGAATAGTATAATAAACATCTCTGCCTACGGCTACAAAATCGTCAGCTGATTCAGCGGCAATCACTGATGAACTTATAAAGAGTGAGGCCGATAGAAGAGAGAAAAAATTTTTCTTCATGTGACTTAATCCTGTTTTCTGATTAGTATTTTATTGAAACGTACAAATTCTTCATGTTACTAAAATAATGCTATTAATATGCTAATTTCCATACATACTCTTAGCTAGATAATTGGGAAAAACATCAGCAGATCCCAATAAAACACTCCATTTTACTTCCGGAAATCAGAGGAGAATGGTAGCAAAAAGGGGCATAAAATCCATACTAGGAGGCTTTTATAGAGTCTAACATAATTATATTTTACCTTCCTCACGTAATTACTACCCTTACTTGCTTGTTTGGTAAAAGAGAGAAATTAGTAAAATTTTTTCCTTAAATTAATTGAGTTTTAAAGAAGTTTTAAACGAAAAAATATATTTCTTAAAAATCTTGTGGGAAATATTCTTCGTAAGAAATATTTATTTTTTACTTATTGTTGTTAATTTTGCTAAATTCATGTTAAATTTTTTGAATGAAGAGGGATATTAACTTATATCTTTTTTGAAAAAATTCTCCACTGACTTCCTACAATTTTTACTGTTAAATTATCAGGAAGAAAAAATATGAAAGAATAAATAAGAATTTGGTCAATTGTCTTGCTTGCTACTTTGACGAGTGCTTTAAAAAGCAGTTGATATCTCATCCCCTTTAGCTGATGCGGTCATTAGGGAGAACTATTCTCTCAGAGGTAGTATATATGAAGTATATGATGAAGGTAAACTTGACTGCATGCTCTGCTTTAATAAGGAAGAGAGAAGCGACTTAATCTACAACCTTGATGTTAGCCAAGTTAAAACAGCAGTCGGGGGTTTAAAAGAGCTTGCAAGGCCTTATTTTAAAGATCCATTTCTCTCACAAACCCCACTCGAAAAAGCCGCCCCTATCCACTTTCTCTAGGCTGGATTCAGCTTTTTACAGGGAAGAAATGGACTACCACAAGAACGAAAATATGGTTTAGATATTTTGGAGTTTTATCAGAATTGTTCGTAGCCTAAGGTGACAGCATGCGATTGCAAAGTTCTATTTTCTGCTATAAAGAAAAACCCCGTCGATTATAACGTCAATAAATTTTTAGAAGCGCTTAATGATATAAACGCTAAATGGGAAAAAAGAAAGGTAGAGAGAAACGTCTACTCACACCGTTTGTTTGTTGGCCTTTGGGGAATACTTATGAAACTCTTTAAGGGTAGATGGCGGATTAACAAGGCAGATTCTTTGCAACAATTTATTCTTCGTAAGTTCAATGAATTAAGGCAGACATTAATAGTTAGAAGTTTGTCCTTTTTGCAATTAGCCTATTATTACCTTAGATGAAGCAGGACTCAGCAAAAACTTATCACCTAAGAATCCCGTAATTATACAGGATGTACAAAAAATTCTATCTTACTTAACAATTATGCATTAATATTACTAGGTTTATTGAAAAAATATTTGCCTAAAAATTTTTTCTGAAAAATTAAGTATTAGACAGAAAAATTTTTAAGGGGATAGAATTTTTATCAAGAATTATCTTTAAGAAGAGGCGATATTTAGCAGGATTGAAGAGCTTGGTTGGGAAAAATCTTTCTTACTGATCCTCCCTTTATAAAGGATCAGCATATTAATTTTAAGAAGGGGAGAGGAACTCTTTTTCGTTGCTTCTCCTTCACACCCTTGTAATTTTCAGTATAAAGAGGACTGTTGGGACAGGAAGCTATAGAGGTGCATCGTGGACCATTAATCTTTAACTCCATAAAATGGAAAGATAACGCTATAAATACTCTAGTTTAGGCGCTTAGAAAAGCAAGGAATTCTTGAATATCATCCTTAAATTCTTGTTGTAAGAAATTTTTAAAACTGAATAAGGAGTTTAGAAATGGAAAATCAGAAGATTATTTTTGCAAGCGATTATAAGGGGATAAAACTGAAACAGTTCCTTTTACGGCATGCACAATCATTAGGGCTAGACGTCAAAGATGTCGGTATTGAGGTCGGTTCTTCTCTTGATTATATTGATGTTACGAAACTGCTTACTAATGAGCTCCAGTATGGACCTAATGCCTTGGGTGTAATTGTTTGTGGCAGTGGGCAAGGTGTTGCAATTGCTGCCAATCGATTGAGTCAGATACGGGCTGCTTGGTGTCGAACTATTGAAGATGCCCTCTCTGTTCGTAGTAAACTGAATGCCAATGTCCTTTGTCTTGGTAGTGAGTATTCAACTTTTGAAGAGACAAAAGATTGTTTCGATATCTTTATTAAAACCCCCTTTAAAGATGAAAAACATGGAAAGTATGTCACTAAACTGAATACCAATGCGACAGCGCACCGTTATGATGGTGTCAATATAATTGCACGCGCTATCATTACTCATAAGGATCACATTCTTTTAACGACTGTAACAGAAAGTAATAAGGAGTTTGCCTCCGACCTTTATTTTCTTCCCGGTGGCCATATTGAATATAAAGAATCAGCAATTGTAGGCTTGAAAAGAGAACTTAAGGAAGAAATGAATGTTGAAGTTTCAAGCCTCGAATTTGCAGGAGTTTTAGAGTGTACCTGGGATAGAAAGGGGCGGATCTATCATGAATTAAATCTTGTCTATAAAGCTGAAATTCCAGGGTTAGATTTAGCTAATCCCCCCCAAGCTGTTGACCATGCGTTGCATCAATTTGTCTGGCGCCCTCTTTCAGAAATTGAGACTTATAAAATTCTTCCTGAGACATTAACCCCCCTCATCATTCAAGCGACTAAAATTCAAGAAAGTGAATCGTTATTCTTTAGCCAAATGTTGGAAGAAAAATCAGCTTAATGGATCTTACCATTTTTCTGACTAATAGAGCATTTTTTGATAGTATATAGGTTATTCGTGGCACCCTCCTTAAAAGAGAAGAGCTGTAATGCCCCCTATTTAGCAAGCGAATTTTAAAAGAGGGTCGTGTTGTTTGTTATGGGTTAAAAATCTTTGTTCAAATGTATTAGGTGGGGTATAGCCAAGTGTTGAATGCAGATAAGTTGCATTGTAGTCG
>JAIBEV010000128.1 GCA_019459505.1 Candidatus Paracaedibacteraceae bacterium
AAACTATTAAAGGTGCCAAAATTCGACCAAGACATCACATGGTAGGCCGTATAGTAAGTCTCCCAGAAAATGGCAGCATTGCCATAAAAAAGAGTAGCTCCTACCACTGTGGCTGCTGCCCCCCATTTAACAGCAGTCCACGCATAAGTTGTGAACTGGCTCGAGCAGTCACTTGGGTGATTGGCCAGAGAGACTGTAGAGGATTCGCCCTCTTTCTGAAGACTCTGAGAAGCTTCCCCTACAACCGTAAATTCTAGGTTATTGGCATCCTGGACCTTTAAGTATCCTAAGATTTCTGAAGATAAGATATTATCTTGGCTATAAGCTTCTATATTGACTAAAGCCGTGGCCATGATCAGACTGGTTATGAGTTTCTTCATTTTGATTCCTTTCTTATAAGTGAAGAATTCCCAAGTCTCTCAGAGAAGGTGCTGGATTTCCAATCTGAGAGACAAAGGCTAGATTGTAATGCTGATGCCCAAACTTTTTAGGATAAACAGGCATTACGAAGGGCTCAGGATCTTGAAAAACGGGATGGTAAAGGGAAGGGATGCAAAAAGCCGAGGGAGTTAAGTTTTCTGCAATTCTTTTCCACAAGTGCGGCTCTGCTTCTATCAGTTCTGCTCCATCCATCATATGGCGGGCCAGAGAAAGATCAGTGAACGTTAAGAGGGCGCTTGCTTTTTCGTGAGCATCGAGACAAATAAAGCTACCAACCAAGTCGAGAGGATAGTATTCTTTAACCTTATTCTTCTGAAGGAAAGACCTAAAATAGTCAAGAAACAAAGGATCCTCTAAGGCTGAACCCTCTCGGCTCAAGGAATGCCATTCTTTTAAAAGGCGCTGAAGAGGACTATTAACCAATCCCTCAAAATATTTGATTTGGGCTTGGTTGATGTAGTCATCGATAATCTCAGGCGCTTTTGGATCGTCCTTAGAGACATAAAAATCAATTAGCCCTTGGTTAAAAGCTATGACAGCCATGTCTTGCTCAAGAGTGGGAGTCAGATAAATCTTTTTAACACGAGGGTCAGTTATCTTGCGACATATCTCCAAGCCATTAATATCGTGGATCTGCTTGCCAATAAGGACACAAGAAACTGTTTCATGCCGGAGAGGGTTGGTGATTTCTTGATAAAGATAGCTTGCACTGCTGCAATCTAAAGGATAACCCTGCTCCTGCCAGATCCGTTCAAATAGCATGTTGCTCTTCTCTTTATCTTTTAGATAAGAGAGAGCAATGTAGGCTTGATCAAATAGTTGAAAAGTGGCCGTGTTCTGATGTCCCTTAAGGCGTAGTGTTTCAACTAACCCTGGGTCATCATCAATGCAGACAACTTTGGTAGGGAAGAAGCAATAAGGCAAAGCGTTCATGGGGAAGGATCTCTACTCTTGCTATAAAATCTTCACATTAGATACGGTTGCTCTTAAATCACAGAGTTCAATTTGTACTTTTTGGCCTTTCAGAGTCTCATAAGACAGCCAAATACTCTGATCCCTAAAAGAGATCTTTACATCCTCTAAGCCGTCAAAAAAGAAGTTTGGTGTCACCGACAAGGCTTTACACAGTTGGTAAAGGCGGTGGGCCGGAATTTTATCAGTTCCTCTTTCATATTTAGATAACTGTTGCGGGGAAATTTTAAGTATGTTAGCTAGCTCAATTTGACTTAGATTAAGAGTTTCGCGCTGTTGCTTTAATCTTTGACCGACACACCTTTTGACTTTATTCAGCTCTTCGATTTGCATAAAATTGTTCCTTTAAAAATGAGATAAAAGAGGTCCATAGCCAGAAGCATAATAAGGCTCTGTCTTTAGGACCGTCTGACGGTAAATAAAGATTAATGATTAAATAAAAGCTTGATGAGAAGATCCTGCTGGGAATGAAATAATGTTTGTAGAACTTTCTCGAGGAGAGGAAGGGTTTAGTAAGGCTTCCAAGCCTATCCTTTTATTCTGACTCATGCTTTGGAAGTATTTCCTGACTAAACTATTGTTCTTTTGATAGGTCCATAATTTTTGTCTTAGTTGCATTTTCATATCTTCCATCATTTCAAAAAAATCATTTCCTATAATTAAGGTGAACAACTGACGCTTGCCAGCAATTGTCAAATGAGAAGAAATAGAGTGAAAGAGATCTTTAAAGGAAATAAGGTCATTTGCCTCTTCCTGAGCGAGCATAAAATTAATCTCTTGCTTATTAAAACTCCTGACACAGAAGGCAATTAAGTTTAATCCTTGTAAAACCTTCTCAATCAGAGCAGCATCATATAATGGCTGACATAGACTCTCTAACCGTTCTTCGTTGGTTAGAATAAACTTACTGATATGCAAAGAGCCTGGGGAAGGTTGCAAAGTTATTGTTAAGGAGAAACCGGTTTGTTCTTGATGCAGCGTTAAAACTAATCCGGCTGGTGTTACTAAGTAAACAAGCTTATAAGAGAAAACTAATTCTTCTAAAGACCATGATCTAACGTAATCTTCTAACTCATTAAATATTGTTTTCTTATTACTAAAAATCATACAAGAACCTTTCCATAAAATTTTCACATCAGAAGTATACTGAGTTTTTCTTAGCAACTTATCGTTGTGATAAAGCTTATGGAAATATTAATCCAACAAAAAGATGGTGTTAGAAGTATGATATTTTTTTCTACTATAGGGTAAATTATAGATTTTCTGCCGTTTTACGGGAGGAGGATAAATTTTTAGAATAAAATATTTTCTAAAATAAGCATAATGAAATTATAGATAAAAAATATAATATATCAATATTTATTATGAAAGGACTGATGGGTTGAAAGATAAGTACACTTGCTTTTCTCTTTACTAGGAAACCGATCTAAAAGAATTTATGAGAAGCAAGGGGCATACAAGGGATCGAGGTACATCGGTTCTGCAATTTAGTTAAAACATAAAAAATAAAACAATCTATTGTAGAAATTATTAATTTTATTTTACTAATATTTATAGGGCTAATTTATCTCTATTTCTTTTAAATAGATGCACTGGTAAATAGATAAATATTGAGCGCCTAGAAGCCTTATATTTTTCTTTAGAAAAAGTCCGCCGATATTGACTTTTTTAGAGGAAAGAGTTATTCAATTTACGGGCCTAAGTAGGTTGAACAATTTCTGAAACTCAACCTATAGTTTATTACTAATAATAATTAAGGAGAAAAGTTATGCACCGGCTATTTCTAGAAAATCAAGATGCTAAGCCTGCTTTTGCTATTTCTATAGTTAAAAAATAATATTCTTAATTTCTAATTTAACTAAAATTACTTCCCTATGAGATTAGTTAGAATAAATAAGAATTTTATAGTGTTTTCTATTAATTTAGAAGAGTATATAGGCTTCGGACGTAAGGGGAAGTCTATATAACTTCAATATCAACAAGATAAAATATAGATATAATAATGCTACTGTTCACCCTCCTGTAACAACAATATCTTTAAAATTACAGCATCTAAGGGATAAAATGATTGGGCAATAGAAAACTTTCTATCTTTACCTTTTTATTGTCAATAAATGCTTAAGCAACTCATTAATTAGCTTAGATCTTTTGCGTTCTTTGTGAAAAATAAAATAAAGGTCTGCTTCAGGTTTTTTTATATCAGAGAGAACCTCCACTAATCCTGATTCAGCAATGCTTGTCAGATCTGGGGCCTCAATAATTCCATATCCATTAAGCGCACATTTTATCATACCGTGAAGAGAATCAATCTGAATATAGGGTTTTCTTGGTCTCTCATTAATACTATTTCCTAAAGTGAGAATTGAATTTCCATAAGGGGTATAATATTTCTCCTTATAGATAACAATACGATGCTTATTTAAATCTCTAGGCTTCTGGGGGATACCAAATTCTTGGAGATACTCTGGATGAGCGAAAAAGCAAACATTTAACTTTAAAAGGTGTTCTTGAAAGAGATCAGGTTGATGAGGAATAAATGAACGAATGGCAACATCATAGTTACTAATATCATGAATCTCATCACCTAAGGGAAATATCTGGAGATCGACGTGAGGATAGTTTTTCAAGAAGTCTTTAATATTGGGGATAAACCAATCAGTGGCAATATAAGGGAGAGCAGCTATTTTAAGGCTACCTTGGATTTCTTCCTCTTCGAAGAATAATTTTTCAATATTATCTGTCTCATGCATAATTCTTTCAGCAAGTATATACAGGCGTTCACCTTGGGCAGTAAGTCGCATTCCTCGTACCCTATCAAACAGTTGAGCTTTGATGCGCTTCTCAAGAGTAATGACAGCTCTACTTACTGCAGATTGGGTCATATTTAATTTTTCTGCAGCACGACTTGTACTGCCTTCGCGTGCTACTTCAAAAAATACTTTGAGTCTCCAAACGTCTAGTGGCCTCATCTCAATAAATTATTCTTTGTGAAGATTAAGAATATTCTTAAGGATAGACTGATAGTCCTAAAATATTCTTAATTTTTATAATTTCTTTAAGCAGAATTGAAGAAATTTGTAATCTATTACTCAACAGCTTCGCTCAGCCACTTATTATAGAGCTTTTTAAAGTGAGTTGATCTAAGGGGTACCCTTTAGCTCTACTAGCCGCCATGCTGATATAAGGATCCAAATTATTCTCAAGACAGTCTAGGTTAAACTAAACTCAATTGAAGATGTTTGCCAGTAGCTTGGGCATATTTAGCCAGGGTCTTTATGCTAGGAACTGCTTTACCGGATTATAATCTTGCAATTACTAATGGGGTCGTTCCCATTCTTAGGGCAACTTCCTCTTGGGTTAATCCAGATTGTTTTCTAGCTTTTATAAGTTCTAGAGCAATTTCATATTCTACTTCTAAATCTTGATAGGTCTTAATGAATCCAGCACCTTTAGTGGATTTCCTGGAGCGACATTTCAATATGATTGAGTTCAGCTTTAATTGCTATAGGATCAGCAATTCCTTCCCATTCCTTGCGGACAGAATTCCAACGCATTCCAAAAGATCTTAATTTCTTGCGAACTGAGATATCTGGTTCTACTGGGAATTTTATAAGAATTGGCTTCTCGTTTTCTACTAATCCTTTATTTTTATTAAAGGCCGCTTCTCCTTCTAAACTCCAGCGGTTTAAAGTTTCTTCACTTTTAGACTGATTTTTAATTTGAATCAAAGCTCCTAAAAGTTGGGTGACTGGCAACTCTGAAAGTTCTGCTTTTTCAATG
>JAIBEV010000163.1 GCA_019459505.1 Candidatus Paracaedibacteraceae bacterium
GCTTGTGGCTATTGCAGTTGAGAGATCATTAGAGATGATCGTGGGTATTTTAGGGATTCTAAAAGCAGGGGGGGCGTATGTTCCTCTGGATCCAAGCTATCCTACGACACGTCTTCAGTTTATGCTCGAGGATACAAAGGCCCCTATTATTATCACGGACATAAAAACAATTGATAAAATTCCTTCAACGTGGGCCCAGGTTATTTGTTTGAATGATGAGTGGGAAAATATAGGAACTTTGCCATCAGCTAATCCAGAATCAGTTGTCTCTCCTCATAATCTCGCCTATGTGATCTATACCTCTGGTTCTACTGGTAAGCCTAAAGGCGTGATGGTAAATCATCAAGGAGTCAGCAACTTATCTAAAACTCAAAGTGAAATTTTTGAGATAAGTGCGTATACCCGTATGCTTCAATTTTCTTCTTATGGATTTGATGCCTCCGTTTCTGAAATTTTTACGACCATTTTAAAAGGAGGATCTTTATTTCTATTAGATAAAGAAACTATTCTAAATAATGATTTATTTGTGAACTTCTTTGATAAAAATGCTATTGATCTAGCAACTTTCCCTCCCAGCTTTTTGCAAAATTTATCTCATGATCAACTTCCAAGTTTAAAAACTCTAATTTTAGCTGGAGAATCTTCTCTCTCTCATGTGATAGAGTTATGGTCAAAAGACAGAAGACTTGTAAACGCTTATGGACCAACTGAAGGCACTATTTGTTCTTCTACTTTTCTCTATCAAAAAGGATACTCTACTTCTGTAATAGGCCGTCCGATTTCTAACACGCAGATCTATATATTAGACGAGCAGCTAAATCCAGTACCTATAGGAGTGAGTGGAGAGATTTACATTGGAGGGGTTGGATTAGCGAGAGGATATTTGAATCGTCCTGATTTGACAGCAGAGAGATTTATTCCCAACCCATTTGTTGATGACATCAATATTCATCAAGGACTTGATCCGAGAGATTATTCCTTATCTCCAGAAAGCCTTAGACTCTATCGGACAGGGGACCTCGCTCGCTATCTTCCTGATGGAAACATCGAATTTTTAGGGCGTATTGATGATCAGGTAAAGATCCGAGGATTTAGGATTGAGCTGGGAGAGATTGAATCCGTTCTTCAGAGCCATGGTGATATATCGCGAGCGGTTGTGGTGGCGAGCGCGGAGGAATCTAAAAAGGAGCCGACTCATAAGAAACTTGTTGCTTATGTGGTGCCTGGAGAATTTACTCCTTCATCTACCGAGTTAAGGGAATTTCTTTTAGAAAAATTTCCCGATTACATGGTGCCTTCCTTCTTTATATATATCGACAAGGTACCTTTAACTCCTAATGGAAAGATTGATCGTAAAGCTCTGCCAGCGCCTAATTTGGCCTTGCGGCTTGTTGCCGATGAATATGTTGCTCCTCAGACATCTCTGGAGCAAGAGCTTTGTGAGGTATGGAAAGACGTTCTCAAACTTGAGAAAATAGGTATCCATGACAACTTTTTTAGACTTGGGGGAGACTCCATTATTAGCATACAAATGGTCTCGAAAGCGCGATCGAGAGGGATTCACTTTGCTGTTAAAAATGTCTTTAACTACCCAACAATTAAGGCTCTTGCTTCAGTCGCTAAAACTCAAGAGAATGACATTTCCTTAAAACCAGATCAAAGAGCTATTGGAGGAGATATTCCTCTCACTCCTATTCAGCATTGGTTCTTTAAGAATGATATAGAAGATAGGAATTACTTCAACCAGACAGTGCTGCTTCAACTTTCTAAGACGCTAGAGCTTGCTCACTTAAATCAAGTTTTCTCTTTGCTTCTTTCTCATCATGATATGTTAAGGGTTAGATATCATCAAGAGATACAAGGCAATTGGATACAAACCTCTTTAGCAGAGGTAGAACCTTTCTTTGTTCAAGAGACTGATCTTTCATATATTGTGCTAGAAGAACATCTTACTCAGAGCATTAAAGAACACTCTTCTCTCATTCAACAAACTCTTAACATCGAAACAGGTCCCCTTATAAGGGTTGTCCTCTTTAAGTGTGGAAGCAATAGGTCTGATCGTCTTCTTATTGTTATTCACCATCTTGTTATAGACGGTGTTTCCTGGAGAATCTTGTTGGAGGATTTAGAAGCACTCTGTTTTCAAATCTCTCAAGGAGAATCTCCTTCTCTCTCCTCGAAGACTCATTCTTATCAGCAATGGGCTAGATCCTTAAAAGATTATGCTTCTTCTCAGTCTCTTAAAGAGGAGATTCCTTACTGGCAAAAGATCCTAGAGTTGACTCATCCTCTTCCAGTTGATTTTAATGATGGAGCAGCTACAGGAGAGTCTTCTTGTACAATTGTGCTCTCGCTTACAGAAGAGGAAACTACTCTTCTCTTAAAACGTGCTCCTCAAGCTTATCGGACAGAGATTAATGATATTCTCCTTACAGCTCTTGTTCTGGCTGTAGGAGATTGGACTGGGACATATTCTTTAACGCTTTCTCTTGAAGGTCATGGGCGGGAAGAGGTTATTAAAGATTTTGATCTCTCAAGAACCATAGGATGGTTTACGTCGCTCTTCCCTGTCTACCTAAGTATTGACGACCCAACTGACTTGGCAGAAGCCCTTAAAACAGTTAAGGAAGACTTAAGAAAGATTCCTCATAAAGGTATTGGCTATGGAGTGTTGTCATATCTTACGCAGGGGTTGTATCTGTCTACCTTCTTTCATCCCAGTTTAAGATTTAACTACCTCGGACAGTGGGATAATGCTTTTGAACAAGAAGGCCTCTTCACTTTTTCTCAAGAGTCGGCAGGTCGCAATGTTTCAGATAAGAATGCACGGTCTTATCACTTGGATATTAATGGAGAGGTCAAGAAAGGTCTCTTTCGTTTCTTCTGGACTTATAGCAGCCATCATTATCACAAACAAACGATAGAAAAGGTCTCTCATGCTTTTATGGAAAGACTTAAACAACTTATTCGACACTGTTGCCAAAAAAGTACTTCTGGATATACACCCTCTGACTTTAAACTAGCTAACCTGGATCAAATCAATCTTATTGATCAGATCATTAATAAAAAATGAGAATACTTAAACATGGATAATAAGATAATTGAAGATGCTTATCCGCTCTCTCCGATGCAATCTGGTTTATTATTTCAAACCCTCTATGCTCCTGAGTCTGGTGCCTACTTTGTTCAAAGTGTGTTTGAGCTAGAAGGACACATAGATATTTCTGTTTTAAAAAAGGCCTGGCAGAAAGTAAGTAAGCATCATCCAATTCTAAGAACAGGATTTATATGGCAAAGTCTTGATGTCCCTCTCCAATATGTTTTAGAGTCCGCTGAAGTTCCCTTTGAAGTTAAAGATTTCAAAACATTCACAAAGATAGATCAAAATCAAAAACTAGAAGATTTTATTAAAGAAGATCGCAAGAAAGGATTCGACCTCAGTAAAGCTCCTCTTTTTAGGATTACTCTCATCAAATGTTCTCAACGTAAATTTTACCTGATTTGGAGTAGGCATCATATCTTAACAGATGGATGGAGTACGTCTATTATTATTAGTGATATGTTTAAGGCTTATGAGTCTTTAAGGCGGGGAAGAGAAGTTCGACTCAATTCTCGATGCCCCTATCGAGATTATATCTCTTGGTTAAAAGAACAAAACCTCAGTAAAGCGGAAGCTTTCTGGAAGGACTCTCTTGCTTCTCTTGAAGGCCCTACCAAGCTCAGCTTCAGTGATATCATCGAAGAGAATAATGAAAGAGATTATGACACTTACTCTATAGTACTTTCTGTTGAAGAAACAGATGAGATTAGGAATTTTGCTCAGCAGCAGGGTTTAACACTTAATACAGTCTTTCAAGGAGCTGTTGGTCTGGTGCTTAAAACCTATACTCAACAGCAAGAGATCGTTTTAGGAGTGACCGTTTCCGGCAGAAGCATAGAGCTTTCTGGAGTTGAAGAAATGGTGGGTTTATTAATCAATACTCTTCCCTTAAGAATCGCCATTCATCCAGAAGAGGACACGCTAACCTTTCTTAGAAACCTTCAGGAACAAACTCAAAGGCTCAGTGATTATAGTTATACCTCTCTTGCTCAGATTCAATCGTGGTCAAGAATCAGCCAGAGTATATTTGATGTCATTTTTGTCTTTGAAAATTATCCTTTAGATGAGGAAACTCATAACATAGTTTCTGATTTTGTCATAAGAGGTGTTCAAGGAGTAGAGAAGAATGAATATCCTCTGGCAATCATTATAGGACCTGGCAAGCAAATTCACCTCGCGTTAAGCTATCAGACAAAACATTTTAATGAGGAGTTTATCAAGAGACTTTCAGATCATATCAAACAAGCCCTTCGAGAAATTTCTCATCACAGCGCAAAAAGTTCTCAAACACTTCCTCTTCTTACCCAAGAAGAGAAGCAACAGCTTCTCATTACTTGGAATGATACAGAGGTAGATTATCCTGAAGATAAAACAATTCATCAATTGTTTGAAGAGCAAGTCAGAAGAACTCCTGACAACATAGCCGTTGTTTATGAGAATGAAGAGCTCACCTATCAACAACTCAACGAACGAGCCAATCAACTGGCTCATCATCTCAGAGCTTTAGGGGTGAAACCTGATACGCTTGTGGCTATTGCAGTTGAGAGATCATTAGAGATGATCGTGGGTATTTTAGGGATTCTAAAAGCAGGGGGGGCGTATGTTCCTCTGGATCCAAGCTATCCTACGACACGTCTTCAGTTTATGCTCGAG
>JAIBEV010000164.1 GCA_019459505.1 Candidatus Paracaedibacteraceae bacterium
TTTGCGGACACTATCGATGAGGTCCTGCTTGAGCGGAATCTTCAGCGAGGTAAAGAAGCTGGCCATGCTATGACTGCTCAGCGGAATACCGTTTTTGTCTTTCCCATAATAAGGGCCGTCTATGGTGATAAAGCGCTGCCAAATCCGGTTGCCTTTACTGTCTGGCCACTCCCTTTCAAAGCCTCGGCTGTAACGATGATGCAGCAGGGGTTCAACTTCTTTGAGCACCTCTAAATGAGTTAGGCCTGGGTCCTTTTTAGACAAGGCATGCTGCAAGCGGACAAACTTCTCATAGAGCCGGCTGAGCATTAAGGGTGTGAAAGCAACGCCAATGAAGCTTTCCTTATCCTTTTGGGTCAGTAGGTGCTTAACATGTTGGGGATCAGGGAATAGCTTAACATAGTCATTATTGATTGCTGAGAGCTTAATCAACCATCTCTTTAAGGCTTGAGCACTATCAATTGTCCTGAATTTCTCCCATACCTCGAGGTGCACAGGATCCAGCATTTGATCCAGGCAATAAAGGATACACTTAACTTGGGGAATAACCCCACGCTCTTCTCGAGCCACATTGGGACCAAAGGCATGGTCGTTGTCAATGCCAATCAAGCGATACTGATCCTTGGCAAAGGGAGAGACAATATAGTTATCCGGTTTGCCGTCCTCAGGATTGACTAGCATCGCCATGAGAATCATCTCAGATACAGCTTTAGGATCCAGGTGGTGGAGATAGGATTCGACATGCTCTTGCGTGTGGGCTTTCTTAAGCATTTTGTTATAGAGAACATCTTGTAAGGTCGATCCTTTGGCCTCTTGAGAGACATAATAGGGTATGCCCTCTATATTGAAGAGTTCTCCCTGAGGAGCGCCATGACCTACAAGCTGGTGCATGAGCAAGCTGACCCCCTGTTCCGTACCTGGGAATTCAGGGTATTGCTTGAAATAGAGGCTGTATCCCCCTCTTTCAATGCGCCCCACTTCTCTTCGGCCATAATTATTGACCCTAATAATCTGATTTTTATGATTAAACAGCTGTTGTGCTATAATTGAGGGTAGAACACGCTTTGCACTGTTTGCCCCATACAGGATTTTACCGTCCCCTGTTGGAGGTAACAAAGCCTCGAGGGTACAGTGCCATAAGAGGTCGGGATTCTCTGTTTCTAAATATTTAAAAGCTAAGCGGGATTTCTGGTCTTTAGGATCTAAGCTTTTATAGTACTCAAGAGCTACTTTTACCCAGACCTCTCGAGCGCCTTTGTGAATCAAATGGTTGACAACAGAATAAAGGCGCTTTTCCATAGCGACTTCCAAGACCGTACGGCCAGCTGAATCACGCTCTTCAATAGGGACACCTTGAGCCAGCCATTGATCAATAAGCTCACAAGCATAAGCTGGTTGATCCAAGGCTTGATGTAATAGGGATGACTTACCCGATAGACTCTTTACATCAATACCTAAATGAGGCAGCACAGAGATAACTTTAACCGGCATCTGCCCCCTCAAGACCTTTTGGACCCAGCTTGGATCCTTCCAACTAGGGTGGGCCTGGATCAGGCTTTGCGGGAAGGTTTGGCCTGCTATCAGCAGGAGCTCTGCTTGATGATGAGGGGTCATCTCATAAAGGCTGAGATCACACTGTTTGATCAGCTCTTCCACGGCTTGCGCTGTGGGTTGGGTACAGTCTTTATGAGCCAGTCGTTTTCTTGTCTCTTGCTGCAAGGCTTTATAGATGGTCATGCCATTCTTCAGCCGTGCTGTGAGAGGTAGCATTTGTTGTAAGCTCTTTTCTTCTCCGCGGCCAGGAAAGATCCGGCTGATCGCATCAATCGGGTTGGGGAAGTGTTTAATCAGAGCTTGATAGTGATGATAGAGGAGAGGATGAAGAAGCTCAAAGAGCTGGTTATGGGTTAGACCTTGCGGATTGCTTCTCAAGTAAGCTTGCATATGCGCCAGTTGATCAACCAGCTGTAAAGCCTTACCCGGGGCTAGACGGAGCGGAACCTCCAGGCTTTCTAGAGTCTCTGGAGTTAGAAGGGGACTCCTCTGACTTAACGCTTGATACTGGACATTCGTCTCTTCAAGCTTCTGCAACCACTTGAGGACCAGACCATAAGGATGGTGAGCGAGGATTCGATCAACCATAAGCGGGTAGATCTTTTCCTCCATGAGCTCTTGTAAGCAATAAAGGATGTTTTTATTGCCGGCATAGTGGGCTACCCGCTGACCAAACGTCTCTCTGACCACAGGCTCCGATAAAGCTTTGTCATTATCAATGCCGACAATATGGCCTTTACCATATTCATCAAACACAACCATAAAATTATCCGAGCGGGCATCAAAAGGATGAATGAGTAAGCTCGTTAGGATCTGAGCACTAAAGTTTTGTGGGTCAAGGTCCTGCCAGGTATGGTGGCCTTGTTCAACGGCTTCAAAGAAGGCCAGGAGGCTCATGCCCTTGGCCGTGCGAGAGGCTTGAATAAGGTGAGTAGTTAGAATAGGGCTTTGTGGTTCTGAAGAAGACCCAGAGGCAGCATACTGCATAACATCCTTAAGCACTAAGAAGGTGGATGGCGTAATGCCTTCCCCGACTAACAGCATTTGAAAAAGATAGACCGCTTTTTCTAGAGCTGGGGTTAAAGGCTCACCGCGATTAATCTTAAAATGGACGCCACCAAAGTTAGTCACAGGGTGGCTGCCTTGGTCAATGCATCCCGTTTCCTGGCCATAGAGATCCAAGCCTACCAATTTTAAAGCTCTCTCTTGAGAAAGGGGATACATCCCCAAGCCTGTCCCTGTCAAGCTGGCTTGAGGCGACGGAGTACCTTGCTGAGGTTGGTGTTTACAAACGGCCTCAATCTTCTGTTTTAAGTCTTCCTCATCAGCGGCAAGTAAGTCATCCAGACTAGAAAGAGAAAAGTTGACCCTCCTAGAGCCTTGAGACGTTGCACTAAAGATATCTTCTTTTCCAAGGCCTTCCTGGCCAAACACATAAGAAACTTCTGCCTCATCTCTTTCCATGGCTACAGCTTGCAAAGGTGAAAGGGTAGACATCAGAAAAGAAGTTAGGGTTAAGCAGGCTGTGAACCGATGCTGGAAAGAGGTGAGAGAGGTCATAGGGTTTTTTCCTTGTTATTCTTATTTTTAGCCATAAGCTTTGAGGGTCATCCTTTATTCTTAATGATCTTCAATGTTTTTCAACAGCCGTGTTGCTGTTGAGAAAAGATGCGTATAGCGCTTAGCCAGTTCCAAATAGGACATAGCTTTCTCTGGATCATAATAAGCATAGTCCGGATTGTTATAAAGCATGCCCAAAGCAGTAAAGGCTTCGGGATGTCCTTTCTGAATGGCATCATGAAAGTAAGCTCCGGCCTTAGTCAGAGAGTGTTGAACATAGCGTCCGGCTTCATACATCCGCCCGACGCGATACAAAGCTTCAGGAAACCCAAGGTGAGCCGCTTGCCGAGCCCAGTTAAAAGCTTGGAGATAATCAGGCTCTGACAAAAGAGGGGACTTCTGCGGCCACAAAGCCCGATAATAGGTTGAGAGGATCATCTGGGAATGAGCATGGTCGGCATCTGCAGCCCGCTCATAAAACTTGAGGGCTTCAGTATAATTTTCTTGCTTTTGATAAATCTTAGCTAGGCCATAGGCGCCAAGAGGATGCTTTAACTTGTCTGCTTTTTTAAAGTACTCCATTGTTTTATGGTCTTTAGCAGGCTTTGACATTGTCATCAGAGGTGAGGAATAAAGAAAGCCTAAATGAACCAGAGCAGTGGGGTGTGTTTGAGCTTGCTTTTCAACCTCTTTTAAAACTTTTTGTGGCCAACCAATGAAAGCAAGGGCAGTATTGAAGTGAATATGGTCATAGAAAATACTAATTTCCTCTGCTGTAAAGGGATGGTCTAAGGGTAGTAAAAGGTGGTCTAAAGTCATATTATACTTAAGAGCCTCCCCAAGCCCTTCTAAGGCGCCTTGAGGCAGAACGGCGTCGGTTAAATACACTTGTCGTACGGATTCATTCAACCGCAAGGCTTCACATAAGGCTTTAAAGGCGGGAGCTGTAAAACGGCAATTGGACAGATTGACTTCATAGATACTTTGGGTAGCGGCAATGCCTTCTAGAAGGCGAATACTTTTAGGAGTTTCAAAGGAAGTACCAGAAAGGTCAAGGACACGGCCATGCTGATTGTTCGATAAACGCTGGTATATTTCTTCCTCACTTAAAAAGCGCACCGCCCGGTTATCTTCACTTGG
>JAIBEV010000007.1 GCA_019459505.1 Candidatus Paracaedibacteraceae bacterium
CGCATCTCCTGCACACAATCCCCGCATCTTGGACTTCTTCATAGAGCTTTATCCAACCCAAGCGCGTTTTCTGTAATTTCTCCATTTATTTATTTTATACTAAGGATAAAGTGAAACAATCTCTATGAATCATACAATTAAATTAAAGATCTAAGTTATGAATTTCATAACAATATCGCTTAATTAGCTTTTAATTATTTTTATAATTTAACATAATACATATTATACAATCTTTATCTATTTGATCTAGATCATTTTCTGATGATGTACCATCCTGCTTCTTAGAGATGTACTCTCCATACCCTCGTTTCATATAAAAACTATTTCCACGTTTTTTAAAAAAACTGTTTTCGCCAGAATGTGTATGAGTGCCTACATACATGTTCTTTTCTATATGTTCTTTTCTTCTATTATATAGATACGACATATTTGTCGTATTGCTAACCAACATATTTGTCGTATGAGTCTTTTGAGTTGACGACAAATTTGGTGCTATATTGGTTGTATGCGACATATTTGTCGTATTGATTTCTTTTGGATTATATGGACGTTCTTTTAAGGATTCTACTAAATTAGAATCGACGCTCTCTTCCATCCAAGGATGCCATAAGAATAAATATGAATTAGTCTTTTTTATTCTACATTTGACTGCATAGATCAACTTATGGTCTTTAAGCTCTTTTAAGGCTCGCTCAGCCGTTCTTTTTTCAAGACCACATTCTCTAGCCAAAGTATCCAGTTTGGGATATGCAACGCCGTTTACATCTGCGAATTGACGTAATCGTCCGTAAAGCCCTTTAGCATTCCAGCTAATTTCTTTTGCTCGTCCTAACCAATTCTCTATTGGAGCAAAATTACTGCGAATAGTGGGATTAATGAATTTCATTTCTGAAGGAAATGAAGAATTAGTTTCTCTGTTGTTGGTACTCATTTTTAACTCTGTTATTTAAGTTATGTGATTGAGATGATTAAAAAATAATTTGCAAACGTTAAATTTAATAAAATTATCTCATTTTATAGAAAAATTAACAAGTATGTTTTATCATAAATTATATTGTATTTAACAATCTCCTATGGTATTAAAGTATTATCTGAAGGATAGTAGCTTTAACTCTAGCTATTAGTTATGTGAATAAAACAGTCTGCCTTTATAGCGGGCTGTTTTATTTTATCCAATCTAGTGATATCCATTCATGCTCTAAAAAATAGACCCCATCTGGTTTTACAGCTATAAGCCCAACATTTTCTAATCTTCTTTTCAATTTAATAATATTTTCTCTTGGTAAGCCAACTGCTTGAGATATTTCCAAATCTGATAATCGGCATATATCATCTTTGTCACATCTATCAACCATAACCGCATATACAATCTTTTCCTCCGAGGTGATCTCCATTCGTATTGATAGCCACTCTGGTACATCCACACAGCCAGGTATCTTAGGTATTCTACTTATTCCTTGTAGTACTTTCATTCTCCCCTCTCCTCTTTATGATTTAACCATTTCAGACGGCTAAAGTTTCAGTTGTAAGATTTTATCGTACACTTCAGAGAATCCTTCAGTTTAGATAGTTTCCTTTCACTTCACTATCAGGTCTACTGTAGTTAGCTTAGCCTGTAGTAAAAATTATTATTCAAATAGTTTTCTGATATTTATATGCTTCATTTGAGATACTGATGCAAAACTCTTACTAAATTTCTTAATTCATTTATCTCTTCTAGAGCCATAAGGTGACATGAAGCAATAGTTCTTAATTCAACAAAATTTTTGTGATCATTATATAAATCAATAGGTTTTGTTATTAAGAATAGGCCAACACCACAAATAATTGATATCTTATACACTTTATCCAAAGTATTTTTTGGCCGTTTGTCTTGAGCTTCTTCTTTTTCTTCCATTTTTATTATTCCTTAAATGATGTTTCTTAGTCCTTCTAAGATTCTTTCCCAATCAAGGTCAGGCCTAATATCTTTTGCTAACACCTTTCCACGTGTTACTTTTTCAATCTTTAAACAATTCTCTGGGCTGGGAACTGCTTTTAAATCTCTCCACTTATAAACTGATATAGGTGTTATTTTTAACTCTCTAGCTAAAGTTGATGCTGTGCCTAGTATTTCAATAGCTCTATTGATCTCCGAAACATTATACTGGCTTCCCTTGCTTTGAGCTTTCGTCACTTTATTATCCTTCATACGGCACACATATTGATCTTATAATCAATACATATACACATTAAATAACTTGTTGACAATAAAATTTAACCGGTATATATACTAATATTATCGGTTAATATACCAGTACATTAATCAGTTAAACAAAGAGATTAGGAGCAGCATAATGAACTACATTACACAAGCATCGACAATGATCTGTAGCGCCGCCCAAGTAAACTTTTGGAATGAGGATGCCTTAACAATCGCCGATATGTTTGAATCGGTTTATGACGATAGAGTTGATTCTATGGTCGTTAAAAAGGCTTCGGTTAGCTGTCACTCAGGTTGTGCCTGGGGCCATTACCTAGAATATCAATTGGATGAAAATAATGAGTTCTATGCAGCAGAGTTAGAGTTTACCTATGAATATGAAAAAGACGGCCTTGTCTACACTGTAGAGGCATGGGGTGAACTCGATTTTAATGGAGATATCTATGAGGATATGTATCGCATTCGAGCTACGGAAAAGATAATTTCTAGCCGACCAGCTTCCCAAGAAGCAAACAACTTGCTCGATACAATTGACTCGCCATCAATCCGCGTTGCCTAATTAATATAACGAGGAGGATTGAAAATGTACAAACCAGAGCATAAGCCGATACCAATATCTCAGCCAAGATCTTTAACTGTTGAGGATATTATCCAAGCGACAGAGCAAAGGATGCAGATTCTGGAGAATGAACGGGTAGCAAGGCGAGATGCGCATCTAAAACAAACATATGAACAAATCTATTTAGATGCTTTGCCAGAAGATGCCGTTATAGCTAACGAAGACTCAATAAGGCTCATTGATAAACTCAAACAGACCCAAGAGATGATCAAGAATTTATGCAAAGTTGAAGATGAACTAAAAGATAAGATTTGTGGGCTATTAGGTGATTCAGACCTATTAATAGCCTCCAATGGAAAAGAGCTTGTAACGTGGAAAAAATATACTTCTCAACGGGTTAATACCGCTCGGCTGAGGGAAGAGCATCCGAGCTTAGTTGAGCAGTATATCGAAACAAAAGAAACAAAGAGGTTTATTTTAAAATGAAACTAATTATCAATCACGAGGACATCAAGATGACACCCTATGAATTCGATAAGACTCTTATGGGAATGGTAGAAACAGATCTATTTTTCCGAAACGAGAATGGCACAGTGAGAGGACTTAACCATGATGTTTACGCTGAGGCAGCTTTAAGCCTTTTAGAAACCATCTATGCGGGAGATAGTAATGAGTAACTTAAAACCATTTAGCCTAGTCCCTACAACGTTAACAGAGGCCGTCCAATACGCTCGGCTTATTAGCAACAGTTCTTTTGTACCTACACAGTTCAGGGGCAAACCGGAGGACATCCTTGTCGCTATCCAATGGGGGGCTGAACTTGGGCTACCCCCTCTACAATCCTTACAAAATATCGCAGTGATTAACGGACGTCCGACGCTCTGGGGTGATGCAGCCCTTGCTGTTGTACAGCAACATCATGACTATGAATGGATTAAAGAGTTTATCGAAGAAGATGACAAAGGAAATGTTACGGCAGTTTGTCTGATTAAACGGGCTAACCATGAACCGCATCGTTCTGAATTCTCTGTAGATATGGCAAAGAAAGCTGGTCTTCTCGGGAGACAAGGCCCTTGGTCTCAGTACCCAAAGCGTATGTTACAAATGCGTGCCCGGGGTTTTGGCTTACGAGATGTCTTTGCTGATGCTCTTCGCGGTCTCATCACTCGGGAAGAAGCAATGGACTATAAAATAGTTGATGCCATCATCCCTGAAACGGCAACCCCTTCCCCCCTTACAAAGGAAGTCGCAGAAAGTATTTTAGAGAAGATTGAAAATACAAAACCACAAGAAGAAACAATTAAAGAAAAGGTAGCATCATGAGAATTAGCCTAGGATTACATTACCCAATTCATTCTAAAGAGGCTTTAGAACCATATCAACAGTTAGGATTTGAAATAAATGAATCCAGAATTGCACAAAACTTTACTGTTGTAGATATTAATTCTTTAAGAGATATATATAGCCTTAGCCGAAGCATAGGATGGGTTCCGCTAGAATTATACTTTGCAGATAAAAAAATTGCCCACATTGTTATTAGAAATCAACCGGAGTGGCAGCATTATGATTAGTGTGGATATATCAGAAAAATTAGATCCTTTCGGTTATAAATGTAAATTTAATTTAAATGGTCTTGTCGTTTATGGAGAAAATATTAAAGAGGTCTCAAAATTAACCGACGATCTATATAAGTTTTTAGAATTTAAAGGATGGTCACCGGATAGAGAAGCATTTACCGATTATTTAGTTGATAAAGTTGGTTGGCCCGCCGGAGAGTGGCACAATGAACCTAATTGTATCCTTTGGATTGATAGAGGAACCGGCTTAAAATGTGTTATTTTCAGGCATTATTATTATGGAACACTTTCCGGCTATATCTATGCTCCCTTATCAGCCTTACCTGAAAGTGAAGATTATAATGATTTAGACTTAGAAGTTCATGGGGGAGTAACTTATGGGGAGGTTTATCAGGATTCATATATTATTGGATTTGATTGTGCTCATCTTAATGATTTCTGCCCTGGCATATCAAAACTTATTATTCAAGAACGGCAGTATAGAAATGTCGATTTTGTCCGGTCTCAATGCGAATCGTTAGCGCGACAGATCAAAGAAAAATTCATTAAAAAATAACAGTAATTCATAAAATATAATTAAAATTTATATGGTATCATGGTACCTTAAAAGAGGAGGTACCATGAAATTCTTAATTTTATTTTTAATGCTAACACTATCAGTGCATTCTTATGAAGAAATTACCCAACATAACGGCAGGCTTAGTGGGCTACATGAAGTTGAATTAGCAGAAGAAGCCTATAGTGCTAAAGAGGCATTCTGTTGCAGGATTTCAGGCAACCTAATTGATATAAGTGGTAGCATTGTTGCTTATGCAACAGCTGCTCTCGCGGGAGCCAGCATCGTCGATTCATTTCCTGAACATGTAAGGAAACTCTTGCTTTAGCGGCAGGAATTGGAGGGTTAGCAACTGGTATCCTACTTAACCTCAAACCAACGATCGACCGTTTAGCGAGAGAGAAGCAAGAGCGCGCTGAGGCACTTCAAAAGAAATATTTAAGGGTTTAATGAATGCTTAGTTATAATACTAAATATTGGAAGATAGAGGTATCAGTTGAGCGTAGAAGTAAAAAGTTTGATCATACAGTTGTTAAAGTTCTTGTAAATAGAAAAGAAAATTCAGATTCTGTAATGATTACCATACCTGCTCGTACTAAAAAACTTAATGAGAGTATCGTGGGGGTTTTCCATAAATGGTTATTGGTCACAGAAGATCCTGTTAAAACACTTAATACTGTTGATCAGCTTAACTTATTTGAACGCACTCTAATTAAAATTGATCAATTAACAGGAGCAAAGAATTGTCTAGCGTAAACAAAGTAACTCTCCTGGGCAATGTCGGCCAAGAGCCCGAGCTAAAAGAGACCGCTAATGGCTACTCCTACGTCCGCTTATTCTTAGCAACTACTGAATCATGGAAAGATAAAACTACAGGGCAAAAAAAAGAACAAACCACTTGGCATAACCTAAAATTTTATGATCAGCTAGCTAAAACTTGCATGCATTATGTTAAGAAAGGCTCAAAGATCTATGTGGAGGGAAGTCTGCGGACTAGTGAGTATGAGAAGAATGGTGTAAAGCACAAATCTACAGAGATTATTTGTAAGCATTTAGTATTGTTAGGGGAACGGACAAAGACAGTTAGCATTGATTTTGAAAGCGTCCCCTTCCCTCAACCTATTCAACAGGATCTAAATTCAATGCCAAACAATAATCCTTCTAATGTACCTCAGCGTCCAATAGAAGAACTTGTGCAATTCAATCCTAAAGTTAACCCATTGAGAAATTTAACAAAACCTATGCCAAAATCATCAAATGATTTTTTCAATGATGACGTACCATTTTAAATGAGTAAAAGATATATTAGAATAAATAAAACATTCCTGTTTTAAAAATATAGTATCTAATATACATTTACTTTATTCTCCTAGTATAATGAAACAGGGCGCCTTACCAGATCTGGCGCCCCCTGTTTTTATCTGTCAGCATACCACTTTTATCCAGTACTTTTACATCGCATGCAGTTTTCATTGTCATACCTCAATACACTTTACATACTCAGAAGGTAAATCTAATATTTTTGAGTCTCTTGTAAAGAGCACAGCATCCAAACTCATCGCAGTTGATACAATAATACGGTCAGCTGGATCACCATGAAAATTGTTAGGTAATTCTGCTGCGCCTATGGCTATTTCTGGAGTGATATTTGCCACATTAAGGCCTGGCATAATAATAGCGTCCTTAAGCCATAATGAGCATTTCTTGTTAAGCTTTATTTTTCCATGCATAACAAGCATAGCTATTTCCCAGAGTGATATTGAAGAAATATACAATTCACCATTATTCGCATAAGACTCAATTTTATCACATATCTTATCTGCAATCTTTTGGTCCTCAGAGAACCAGACAAACGTATGTGTATCTAATATAGCTTTAGGGGGTTTCTGCATCCCATTTCTCTCCTGTACTCTCAACGATATCACCTAATATTTGTACAGTTCCCGCCATCCAACCCCGGGCCCGTATTGGCTCCTGCTCATAGGCTGTAACCTTTGCAATCGGCTTTCCTCTTTTCGTGATAATAATAGTCTCTCTCTTGAGTTGATTCTCATCCATAAGCTTTAAGCACTTAGCTTTAAACTCTCCTATTCCTATTTGCAACATTTTGGCCCCCTATAAAAGTGACTATAATAACATGACCATGGTCATATAATATATAAGTCTTCTCATCTTTCTTGTCAAGGTATATAGTACTTTTAAAGATATCATGGTATATCATAATACACTTAAATATATAATAACTGATAATGTATAGCCTAAGGTCAGACATGGATAATCAAGAATTTATTGAAATTTTAGAAAGAGTAAAAGGTTTAGTACAACATACTCATAGCTTAGACATAGATATGTCACTGATGGAATTCCATAGGCTATGGACAGAGAATGTTGATAAGATTGGCCTTCCTAAAAATATGAAAAAAGACCATAACACTTTCGCTTGCTTCTACTATCACTACATGTTCCTTCGCTCGCTAGAACAAGCTGCACACAAGCCTATTCCCCCTTCTCTATCAAAGCCACGTAGTAGAAATCATCTTACTCTTGTTAAGGGGTAAGCTATGCCGTGCCCAGTACCCTTAGACATATTACGACTAAAGCATAAAGATAAAAGGCCGCGTGAATACCTTTATGAGCATGAGATTGATGCCCTGATAAAAGTAGCTAGTGGCCCTAATAAGACTAGAGACCAAGCTTTAATTCTAATCTCATATAGGCATGGACTTAGGGCTGGAGAAGCCTCTAACCTTAAATGGTCACAAATTGACTTTGAAACAAGACGTATTCATGTAACTCGCCAAAAAGGCGGCATAGACTCAGTTCATCCCATTAGAGATCAAGAGATACGCCTTCTTAAGAAGTTATGGGAAAATCGTACTCCAGGCTCACCGTATGTTTTTATGACTAATCGAGGAACAAAATTTAATACAGCTGCTTTTCAAAAGATGATAGCATCGTTAGGCAAGAAAGCTAATCTCACTATTCCACAGATTCACCCTCATATGCTTCGCCATTCAACGGGGTATAAGTTAGCTAACGAAGGTATAGATACAAGGGCCATTCAAGATTACCTTGGTCATTCTAACATTAACAATACGGTCATCTATACAAAGCTATCCTCAGCAAAATTTGATGGTTTGTTTTTAGATTGAGCCTATTGAAATAAAAAGTATTCACCTGTTTTTATAAGAATTAATCTTCAGGACTATTATGCTATATTCATCCGCCTTTTTTCGTTATACATGTCAATATGATAACCGCAGGCTCTGGCTATAGCGATTAAGTTATTAATATTGATTCCCTTCTGTTTACCTGATCTCATTCTTTGAATTATTGATGGAGATAAACCAGTCTCTTCGGATAATCCGCGAACAGTTTTTTTGTTTTCATTCATTATACCTATGATCATGTCTGACAAAAGAAAATCCTTATACCCTTCCTCAAAGCCTTTAGCAAATTCTTCATTTTGCATTTCAATTTCAAATGTAGAAAGTTGATTCTTACTCATAATAAACTCCTTCCTTAACTCTGCGCTCATAATCTTTCTTAGCGTCTACTGCCCTCTTCTTCTCTTCTGATGGAACTTTATCTTGTTTCTTACAGAAAGCATTGGTTATTATCAGTTTGCCCCCAGAAGCAAAGAAACTAAAGAACCTATCAGGCTTTGGCTTAAACGCGTAAATCTGATCTCCCTCATTTCTAAATTTCGTCTTATCATTTATTTTTCCAAGATCCCCCATACTTCTTATAAGATAGAAGAACTTTCTTCTTTGCTCTATATCCAGGTCTTGGTAATAACTAAGCGCCTGGCTTCTGCCGCGTTGATCGTAATACCACTCGATGGTTAATTTCTCCCCGCGGTAAATTACATAAATCCTACTGCTCATACTAAAAATGTAGTACATTTGTAGTACAATGTCAAGTCAGATAAACTTTTCTGTTTTACAGTGTATTGGGCAATTTTTTAGAGTATGAGAAAGAGCGACTTTGAAAGGATGAGCATGAAGGATTTTTCTGTTTTCTGGTTGGGTTACATAAAAGTTGAAGCATATATATTGTATAAGGTGTTGGAATACATTGGATAATTTTATATAATTTCTATGTAAGTAAGATGATAAATGAGTATTTATATGCACGAAAAATTTCTTAATTCTAAAGAAGCTTCCTCTTATCTGGGAATATCAACTGTAACCTTGGCTAAATGGAGATCAAATAAACAGAATGGTCTGCCATTTATAAAGATTGGCCGCTTCATACGTTACAGAGTAAGTGATATAGAACAGTTCTTCATAGATAACACTATTATACGTAAACCGCGTCCCTTGACCCACTAATAATGAGATATTTCATGATGCTAGGCATTCTATATAATTATCTAAAAAACAAACGGAAGCGTGGCCACTTAATTTCTAACATCCGTTATACTCACTTAAGCCTTTAAGAATTTAGTGCTGATTCATTATTTCTTGATTAAGAGCTTTCTGAATCAGTACTACTAGAGGAGGATGTTAGCCGACCCTTAGCCTTTTTATCTTTTTTCTTTTCCTTAGCAGATAACTTCTTTCCTTTTACTTTAGAAACACTTGATTTGTTTTCCGGTTTTTTCCTATTCACTTTACCCTTATCAGAAGAGGGGCCTTCCTCTACCAATGTCACAACTTTTAATTTGGTGCTCTTTTTCCCCTGAACAGGTTTCTTTTCTCCTCTAGAAGGTAATTCCTCTTCTTCCTCTTCTCCATCATCTATACTCAATTCGCTTATTGCTTCTTGTTGTTCTCGTTCCAACATTTCTTTTAATTTATCACTAGCAAACTTATCTAAAAGAAATTTTCTAATTGACTTGCTATCCGGACGCCAATCATCACCACGAAGCTCATATTTGTTAAGAGTGTTAGACAATATATCGTCTATAGAATCTTCTCTATCATCCCCCATAAACAGATAATTTGTGCCACTTAAACATTTTTCTAAAATATCATCATCATGAAGATTATCTAGTAGATAATAAATGCACAATAGTAATGGAGCTTTATGGTATATATCTCCATCAATTCTACGCCTAGCAACTTCATAGTCTAAAACTAAATTAAATCCGCTATAATATCTTTCCATTTCTTGAGAGTTAATTCCTAATAATTTCCCCGATTTTTTTTGCTTGATAAGATTTTTTTTAAGTTTTTCGATAGTTTGCTTTTTCTCAACATTTTTTTTAACCGTTTCAAGGAAATACTTATAACTAAATCCTATATCTTTTATAATATTTTTCAATTCTCCATTACCTGGCTGTTTCGGTGAGTAACTCAATTCTAATTCATACTCATATTTTTCCTCTATGCTCAAATTGAGGGAGCTTATTGTTTTTTCTGATTCTTGCACATATCTGATTATTTTCTCTAAAAGACATATTCGCTCTATTGCTGATAAATTTTCTACGCTTATAATAACAGTAAGTTCGACAAGAAACTGATCAAGCTCATGGGTGGGGACGCTATACAATGGCTCAAGCCGCTTATTTAGCTGTGTGGTTGAATCTTGAAACAATTCATTATAACATTCACTGAGCAATTTATCTTCAATATCTTTCACAAAATTAAAAGTAGGATTAAAGTCAACATTAATAAGTTCTCCTTCCGATCCAGAAGAAGCATCTGGGCTTCCGCTGGGAGTATCCATTGCCCAAGTAGATAGAGAAGAAATAGCTGTAAAAGATATTAGAACACAATAGTGAATAGAAATCTTTTTAAGCTTACTGATCAGCTGAAGAAGCAAAAACATGGTAAGGCCTTATATTTTTAAAGAAATTATTTTCAAATTATATAAAAAGAAACAAATGTCTTCATTAAAATGGGAGAAAAATTAACCTAAATTAGAAAAGAGTATAAACTTATCCGCTTTTATCTCTATCTAAAAACAAAATATTTCTTTAAAAAGCTACTATACAAGCAGTTAGGAACCATTTTATTCAGCTTTTTTTATCTCCACAACAGAACTATCCTTTAATACATATAGCCTATCGATCCATTGCCAGGTAGCAGGGCACTTTGTTTCAGGATAGCAATTAGCCTGTAATTCTTCTGCCACCTGTTTAGAAGGTATAGGAAAAGCTGGGCAATTACTTGTCACCAGCTTCTGTGCGCATCCTGCTGAGCAGACTGTCAGCGCTAATAGGAGGCCTAGATGCAATCTCCGTTCTCTTTTCTTCAATGCTTAATATTCCTTCTAAATCCTGATTGGCTCTTTCTATATAACCAAGAGAGCGAGATAGCTTAACAATAAGCCCTCCCGCTATAAGTACGAGAAATAATAATGTTATTATTATCTCAATCATTATTTTTTATTCATCACAAATATGTCAGTAATCCCTAAGGTGCCTAAGGCCATCATTATAATATTGTCTATTTCATCGGGGGTAAAATACATGATAATAGCTGCTCCTAAGGCAACCATACCTTTCCAAGTATTAATGTCTTTGAATTGGTTCTTAATATAATCAACCATCTAATCCTCCATATCGTTTGTTTGCACGCTTTAACCACCCAGTTAAGAAGATTCCTAACTTAGGATTTTTATTTGCCAACTCTGAATAATAATGAGCAGCGGCCTGGCAAATTAAATCTTCTAGCAATTCACTGTTGATTGAATTTAGTGCTTGAATAGTCTGGGGTCCTATAATCCCATCAATGGCTATCTTATTGCTTGCTAAAGCTATACTGGCTGATTGTTGAAGTATTTTATTAGCTCTAAAAGCCCCCATATTAACGGCAAGATCGAATACTTTAGTTGCAATCACTTGGTTATTGATCATGCTGTAACCAGCAGCTTCCCAAAAGTATTTTTTATAAATCTCTGAAGAACTTGCACCATTTAATGATTTAATATCATCAGCATCAATATCTCCATCCTGATCGATGTCTAAACCAATTGCTCTTAGGAATCGTAAGGATATCCCAAAGTTTGTAGCTCCCCCTGGATCATTAGGATGAACAATATACCCCCCTTCATTTTCCAGGATATAGGGAATTGCTTTGTTAAAGTCTGCCATGCTATCTATACTCCTAAAGGCTTAGGAAATTGAGTCTTTACTTGTTGCCTTAAAACTTGTAATGCTATTGCTGAATCTGGCCTATCCTCGATAATCTGTTCCCATAGCGCTACAGTTAAAGCTTCCATAGTAGCTCCTATTTCAGCATAAGCCTGCCTTCTTTGGTCCACATAACTATAGGTATTTCTATAATCCTGATATTCTTGTTCTAATTGTTCTTTTGAGGGCTTTTCTGATATATCCAGCCAATTAATTCCCTCATAATACTCCCCATCCATAGACCACTTTTTATCTGAGTAGTTTTTAGAAAGAATAAATGCGTAATCTGTCATACTATGCCCCTATTTCAAAAGCGGTTATTGTGCTAATTCCACGACCAAATGACGTAGAGTTTGTATCATCAATGGTTCTATTAATAGCTAAGGAACCGGTCCCTACTATGGCTTGCAATTTATATGTCGTTGAGGATGTGGTGGAGGGACTATCAATGAAACAGATAATTCCTGCGCTTATAACATTATTATTTGGGTTAGGTGATTGAACAGCGATAGTCCCTGCTATGCGAGTTCCGGAAGATGCAGGAGTTCCTATTAAGGTAGTATTCCTAACAAGTTGAATAGCAGAACCATATGAACCATAACCTGCATTAACTTGCGCTAAAATCAGAATCTTACTTGTAATAGAGGTAGGAGTAATCGTTACAGACAATCCAGTAATATCTATCAGAGAGGTACTTGCTGTAATAAAAGTATCAGTTTTGACAGTTTGAACCACTTGGAGTATTTTACCTCCTCCTCCGCCCCCACCACCCGGCAGATTATTAAGGAGTACTTTTTTATTGGTTGCATCAGAAGCATCATAGATCATAACATAATCAGCTGCTCCATCAGGCGCATTATCTACTGCTAAGTTGTTTATGTCCGTTGAGATTGTGGGATTACCTGCTGTGCCATTAGGATTTGTAATAGCAATACCTGTTCCTGCCGTTAATGATCGAGCCACTGCCGTCGTAGCATCAGCAACTAAAAAACCAGTACTCGCAAGACCAGCAATGCTTGTAAGCTTAGCACTTTGTGCTTGGACATCTGTTCCAATGGTTAATCCGAGAGTCGTGCGTTGAGCAGCCGAATTATTATCATCTAGAAGTGCGCGTCCTGCTGCTGTAATATCAGTTTCTGCCCAAGTATCAACTCCCGTTGTATAGGGCATCTTGTTCGCAGCTGTGCCCAGAGCCGACAGGCTTTGTAAAGTTTCGTCATAGGCTTGAACGTTTACCCCTATTTCTAAGCCTAAATTTGTTCTGGCTAAAGTAGCAGTTGATGCACCAGTTCCCCCATCAGCTACAGCGACATTTGTGCCGCCAGGAGCATAGTAGTCTACTCCTTCGTTGGCGCTCGACAGTATGCCTGTTCCAGTCGTATTTTTTAGAAGGCCCGTCGCAAGATCAGCAAGAACTTGCTCATTGGTTAATACTCCATCAGATTGTTGGACTATATAGGTAGCCCCAATTGGGGCACCAGTTCCGCTTGTTAACAGGTTAACCCATTGGCCACCATCATACCCTTCAATCTGCGATAAAGTCGTATTATATCGAATCATACCCGCCTGAGGAACGGGGCGATCAGCAGTTGCACCCGAGGGGACTCTTACAGCTTGAACAGCACTTTTTACTTTATCAGCATTAGTCCCATCCCAGACAATGATATCTCCATCAACCGATGTAATCTGATTGGTATCAATCCCAATTGATGAAGAAAGGTCAATATTACCATCTTCATCAAAAGTTATATATTTTCCTGCTCGTTCGGAAACAATGGGTAATTCAAGATTAACGGCAGGATCCACCATAGGTGTCCGTATAGATCGATTGATATCCCGTCGATTCTGCTGGCCAATCATAACTGTCTTATCAATATCGGTATTCACATCAGCAGCAAAGAAATCACCCAACTGGTTATAAGTAGCTGATCGATACTCATTAATACCAAATATGGCGTAGACATCTCCTGCTACCACCGGAGCATTAAAGATGATTGTTCCTCCTGCAGAGTTACCAACACCAGTTACGGTATAGTCATTTCCTCCTCCTAGAACCAATGTCGAAACTGTTGTCCCTCTTAAACGATCAACTTGAATATCAGCCTCATTATAGATAGGGAACGTATAGGCATAGGAAGCTTCTCCTCCCGCCGCTAAGTACCTATTAAATCTTGGATTCTCTGTAAGGCTCATTTACTTTTCCCCCTTTAATACACTGTCTTCTTTTGCTTCTTTTGCCCACGTAACTGTAAGCCTAAGGAATCTCTCAGTTGATTTTCGGCATAGTCCCAGATCTTTCTAACCATGAAGGCATTTTGAGTCGGTATAAGTTGCCTGATAGAATACAGGGTTCGGCTATCTAATTTCTTTTCTCCATCAAGCAGATTAGACAGAATACCAAATCCATGACCAGCTATACCAAATGTTGGACTGAGCGACTCAATGGCCTTCTGAGCAGAATAGAAATGTCCTTCTTTCTCAAGGCCTGTCACTCGACCAATGAAACCGCCCGTAAAGTTGTTTGCCATACTAGTAGCATCAGTAAGATATCCCAGGACTCCTGAGCGGTTGATTCCCGTCGTGACCCACTCTTCAACGTCTCGTTCTTTAACTTCACCATGATCGATATAATCTCGAAGAACTTGTTGCAAGACTCCGAGGCCAACCATTGATGCCACACCTTGTACAACTTCGGCATCCTTTCTTTGAAGCCCGGCTAGAAAGTATCGTTGATAGGCAGCAAATCCCCAGGATTTGAATTGACCCAATAATCCGCCAAGCTGGGTAGAAAAGAATAAGGGTTTTTCTAAGCGAGGGGTAATGACTGTATTGTCCACTAAACGTGATATAGCTAATTTGAAAACTTCAGCTGCTTCTCTGTCTGTCCAGCCTGAAACACCAGCGACTAAGACACCCTTATCTTTCTTCCCGAATTTCTTAAATTGTTCTCCTATACGGGAGAGCATTCTTTTATCGATACCGTAAGAGGCGAGCGCAATTATTTCTTTATCCTTTAAAGATTTAGAAACTGAAGCACGGAGAATTTTAGCAGCCCCAACGTAAGCCGCCATAGTCTTGGTTTTATCGTTAATCCAATTGATGCCACTGAGCAAGGTGGTGGCTTTTGTCATCTTGCGGCTAACTTTTTCAAGGCCCCCTGCTGTATAAGATAAGCTTATATCTGATATAGCTTGGATACGGGTGCCTAAAAGCATTTCATTAACCACGGCTAAGTCTTTGATTTCTTGAAGACGTTCCAGATAAACACTACTTTTAGACTTTTTAAGGATGCTTCCAAAGTTTCGAACAAAGGATACCAGAGTATCGCCAATTGTGTTCTTAATACCATGAACAAAGACAATCCCGCCGACATCAAATGCAGAAGAGATACCTTGGCCCCCAAGTAACCGGGCATAATTTAATGACTTGGCTAAATTGAGCCACTGGGCACCTGAATATGCATCGAGGACTTTAGAGGCATTAAGATTAAAGGTTCCTCTGATTTGTTCGACCATAAGCTGAATATCAGAGATATCTTTATCCCGTGCTTTCTCTAGAGCTTTGATTTTTTTAAGACCATCTTTATCCGTCACGCCAAGCTGATTAATCATATTGTCGTATTTATTATTTATATCGATAGCTCGGATCTCATAATTAGGATCCGATAATTGTAAAGCGTTGAGTTCAGCGTCCCGGCTTGCATTAATCTTCTCCAGTATAACGACAGATTTTGGCTTGGCATTCAAAATAGAATTTCTAGATGTCTGGTAATCAAGAATCATCTTTTCTTGACGAGCTTTCATTTTGTCAGAGTGCTCAGGGAGCTTCCCTAACTTCTCTTGGAAATTTTTTTGCTCTTCTTGAAATCTTTGATCTAATACTTTAATCGCATTACGCCTTGATAGAACTTCAGCCGGAGTAGCCTGTTCGATGAATTGTCTTTCTTGTGCATAGGAATCCCGCAAAAGCTTGAGTTCATTAGGCTCTGTAATTGAGGCTATTCGTTCTTGATAGTTTCTATCATGCTCTTCTAAAAGGGCACTACGGCGCTGAAGGAGGCTCGGATCTTTAACTTTAATATTGTTAATTTTCGCTTGATAATCTTCTCGGATTTTTCCTATTTGATCTTTAAGATCAAGGCTTCCAAATTTTGATTGAACTGTTGCATCTGCTGCCATAGTATTAATATACCGCTTTAAGATGACCTCGATATCATTAACTAGAAAATCCTCGATCATTAGATCAGGAATGTTAAAGACACGCTCTTTAAGCGGACCACGCTTCTTTGTTTGCATGAGCATTCCAGAATATTGGACTCGGTCTGCATTCCCTCCCAAAATGTTCTGTATGATTTGTTCCGATACCTCGCCTAGCTCCGTATTATCCAGAGCTAGTTCAGCATCACCTCGTAGCCAATCTTGTACAATTCGCTTGAAGTCTTCTCTTTGTGTTACGATTTTCTCCTTATCATATAGCCTATGAACATAATCTGTATCATCTCTTCTATACTTTTCATCCAATAGTCCTACGTCTATACTGTAGTCTCTTAAATAATTTAGTACATCTTTCCTCAGGATAGTCGCTGCTTCTCGTACTTCCTGTACAGGATGAGACTCCCGTCGGCGTAACGCTTTAGCGACTTCAACTTTAAATTCTTCTAAAGAAAGAAGGTTATTTTTTGCTGCGATTCCATAAGCATCTACTATTACTGTTCTTTTAGAGGCAGGAAGAGGCCCTTCTCTTTTGGTATACTTAGCAAAGGCATCAGATGTTGTATTGAATAAGACGGTCAAACGTTCACGCTTTACTTGCTCAACAATGGTAGACACAGGCATAGGAGAAGCTATGCCTAGGGCATTATCTTGGTATTGGAGCCCAGTATCAACCAATTCTTGGGCTACACGGCGTGTCTCTATGCTTTCACTGGTAGCTGTTCTAACAACAGGGTTTCCTGCCGCTTTTTCAGCAAATCCCTGCCCTAAGATTTTTCGTAACTTTGCATCTGTCTTATTAGGAGCGGCAGCACCGAGAGACTTATAAATGTTAGTATCATTACTTAAATCTTCGCTCGTAATGAGAATCTTATCTCCCCCTAAGTAATTTTCTCCCTCTTTCGGGATCTTTAAATCATTCTCCAATGCATTTGCTAGTTCTCCGAAGGTTCGATTGCTGGCCCTATAAGCGCTAATTCCCCCGATAGCCCCACCCAGTACGCCGGATAGAAGTGTACCGGCAGTTATGTTTGCCGCAGACTCTCCAAACGTTCTAGTTTCTTGTGTAGAATGGAGCAGCAGTTCAGAGGCAGACAGGCTGAGGATATTTGCTCTTGCTGTAGCAGCGCCCATTTTTAAAAAGGATTCCCCAGCCTTCAAGGATATCTTTGCTGCTGTACTAAAAGGAATTAAGTTAATTGGGTCAACAATGCCTGTCGCTAACCCCGCTACGACATTTAACCATCCACCGTCTTCCTGAACCTTTCTATATTCTCTTTCCTTATCAATACGTCTTTTAATAAATGCTAGTTGATAAGGTGTTTCAGCTTCTATTAGCCGCTCTTGATATTCTTCATATCCTATAATGTCGTTTAAAGGGTTAAAGTCGTCAGGTGTCTGTTTTAATGTGATCTCATCAGGTATTTCGGTTGCTGTATAAACGTCATCTATAAAGGATCCTAGAGGATTCCCCCCGAAAAAGTTTGCGTTTATAAGGCTCCCAAAGGTGGGTGACTCTTGCTTCACCTCCTGAATTACGCCAGGTTTACCAAACATTGCTGTTTCTGCTGAAGGAAGCAATACTTTACCGACTCCGGGCACATTGATTCTTCTCTCTTGCTCCTGCGCTATTCGATCATTCTCCTCCGGGCCAAATACAGGAAAATCTAAAGTAGGTTTAGGAGAAAATGCTTTAACCATTAATCAAGATCTCCCCGTTTTAAATCTTTGAATATTGCCTCGTAGTTGGGGTTGGGATTTTCGGCCCTCTTCTTGGCGGCGAACTCCGAAGCTTTAATAATTTTATCTTTAACTGCGCCTGTAGCTGTTCCTAAAGCTGCCCCAATAATCGAATCACCTGCAGCATAAGGGGAGTCTTCTGATACGTAGCCTCGCATACTTTGTTTAAATTGGTTATATTCAGCAGCATTCTTAATCCTGGTTTGTTCTTTTCTTCTAATATCTTCATTTAATGCCTTAACAACGGGAGCTGTATCGGGGGCAAATCGCAGCGTAATTCCTGTTCTCTGATCTCTAAGCGTGTCAAAGGAACCAGAGTTTGTTCTGTATAAAATAGGATAGGTGGGCCTTCCACTCTCCCCTTCAGCAATGGTCTGGTTATCTGTGGTTATATAGATATCTTCATTATTTAGATCAGGTTTTACTGCTTTTACACCCGCTAATAGTTGTCTCTTTATCCAGGATTGATCTTTTAGGCCCGGAATGTTATAAGCTGCTGCCTTTTCTGGAGGATATCGTACAACGTTTGCTTGTCCTGTTACCTGGCTTATACCGAATACTGATTTGGCTCTTTGCCTCGCCATTTCTTTAGCTACATTTATATCGCCTGTATAAACATAGGCTTCTTGGAAAAAACCCTCCATGTCAGCGATAATGCCTTCTCTTATATTAGGCACATCAATAATAGGAGCGCTTTTACCGAACAGCCTAAAGGGAGCATCTGAGGAGAAAAGAATATTAATTTGGCGTTCTGCATCATAAGGAATTTTCCTTAATTCATTTATCCTTTTATCTCTGACTGTTTTTTCTGCAGGATCAAAAGACATATCAACCATTTTGACAGCTTGAGCTGCGGGGACCCCGCCTCTGGTCAAATCGGACAGATTCATAGCGTAGGTTTGCCATTTATCACCGATATCCTCGAGAGTCTTAAAAGAATTATCACCTATCGTTCTTATAATCTCAGCTGCATAAACTTGCTCTTCAGGAGTTCCCGCTCTTAGTGTCGCTCTAATATTAGATTTAACTGTTTCTGGGAGAATTCCCACTTTATCCACATAGTCTGATATTGCTTGTCCTCTCTGGATAGGATCCATACCTTCAAGAGTTGGCATCACTTTTTGAACAAAATAATTATCTATAGCTTTCTTATCAAAGGGTGATTCAGGATCCAAATAAGTGTCTCCATTCAGAACAGCCCCTATTTTTTCTATACCCGCTGCAGTCTGCAATTGTTCTTTACTCATCGCGGTAGCGGACTCTACGAATTTTTCAATCTTATCAAAATTATGCAAACTCATATCTGTTAGAGGCTTTAGTTCTGTCTCTAATTTCCCTTGAGCATCATAAAGTTTAAAGGTTTTCTTCCCGTCCTTAATTTCCTGCCATGCCTTGGCTTTATCGGGTTGCTGTTCAAGCCACCTTAAAGTACCATTTTCCATAATGCTTTGATTAGCTTGCCTTCTTAATCGTACTTTTTGTTCCGCTGAAAATAGTGGGATCCCTTGAGAATCAACTTGATTAAGTTGGGTTTCTAAAGTTAATCGGTCCATTTGTGCTGCGCGTGAAGCTCCCATAGCAACATCAGGATTATCGCTAAGCATACTTGCTGCACTATGTTCCATATTGTTTAAAGACAGATCTATTAGAGTTAAGGAATTCTCTTTTAATTTTTCATTATTAAGATAAATCCTATTCTCAGCAGCCTTTGATATATGGGGCATGGCTAACCTTTCAAAGCGTATACCCAATTCTAATTGCTGGTCTGGGGAAGTGTCTTTAGTAAGCCCCTTTAAGGCCGCATCAAAATCTTTTCTGAGGGCATCAGGATTATTAGGGTTCTTGGCAAAGATTTCTGAGATCATGCGACGAGAAGAAATTTCAAAATCAGTTTGATAAATCTCATCCGCAGTATTTGCCATCTCATTGGCCATTTTTAAGGCATTCTGTTGAATAGCACCTGCTAACTGTTCTGGTGCATAGCTTTGGGGAAGGTTTGGCACTCTTAATCCAAGCGTTCTTTGTTGATACAATGTATCTGCTGCCATTTATAGTAATCCTCTTAAACCGCTAACAAAATTAACACCCTGCTTAAATAATTCACCCTTCATCCCTGGTCTCTCATAGCGTCCCATGGCACGAGTCATACTTGCATCACTGCGAGTTTGAGCGGCAGCTGCCCTTGTTGCAATAGCATCCAGCTTGGCTTGACTTTGAATATTTAGCAGATCATTACCAGCTCGACGGCGGCTAATGATATTTGCACCTTCTGCAGAGCTTATATCAAACCCCCTAGCGGCGAAGAGGGCATTAGTAGAAGCCATATTATTGAGGAGTTCATTACGGATCGCATTGGATTGCTCTGTGGCATTAGTCTCAATATTGCTCGCTTGTAACTCTTGCCATAAAGCACTCATATTAAGACGATTTGTAGCCATAGAGGAGGCTAATCTATTCGCATATAAACCCATGGCAGTATTAACCATCCCTCCTGCCCTATTAAGCAATGATAACCCTTTGGCATATCTATTGCCGTATCTGCTAGGATCCATAGAATCATCCGCTAAGGTTTGTTGCTTGGTGCTCAATATATTTGAGAAACTAAATGCCATTAAACGCTAGCCTCCATTTTCATTGCTAAAACTGTAAGGGGTGTAGGCTTAGTTTGGGTTAAGGTAACTTGCCCATAAGCATCCCATCCTCTTATTCCTTCTATTCGGTGAATGCCCGTATAGACAGGTAAGGGTCTATCTAAGAGCTGATCATTATATCCTCGAAAGGAAACGGGGATATTATTAACTACAGCAGCTGTGGTTTGATAAAACCATACATAACAACTGGTTATCCGTTTCTTTTCCCCCATTTTTTCTCCGATTAATTGGAGAGCTTCAAAAGGTAATGTCTTTACCAAGGGGATGAAATTCAGCCCAATATCGACGTATTCATTGACTGGGGTTTCTGTCGTAATTTGGCCCCCGACAACCGTTTGATCATCTAGGTAAGCCCCATCAGCAAAAACGTTTACCGCTCGTCCTTCCAGATGATCCAGCCCAGTGAAAACAGTGGTAGGACCACTAACTGTCTTCCGGACAGAACAGTCTCCCATAATATTATAATTGGCTCTTTCAAAGTACTTTACTTGCTGACCATTAATCGTTCTTTGGACAACCACATAAATATCTTCTTCATCCGCACAGACGGAGGTTATTAACCCATCAGTTGTTGTTAAAGTGAAGCCCCGGACATTTTCTTCATTAATAAAGACGCCATTGGTAAGTGTTCCATCTGAGTTAGCTATAAGTAGCATGTCAGCTTCATCTGCACTGGTACTACGTCTAATATCAAAGTCCACTGGCTGTTTGATTAAATGAGAGGCTAAAATTGAGATATTGCTTGAGGTAAATGCTTGCTGATTTTCATCAAATATGAGTTGGATGATGCTATTACCACCGCGTTGAACGAACATGATCACACCATTAGAGACAACTGGCCTTAAACCAAATTCACTGCCGACTTCGGTTTGAGGGAAGAAGCTAATAGTCTCTGGAGTAAGAGCAGCACCTCTTGGAAGAAGAACTGAGGACTCACCCCCTGATGTAAATAGGTTCAGTGATCTATGAGCTAGAAGGTTGACAATTGGCTCTTCATTGTCAAGGTCGCGGTAGAATCCATCTGAATCTCTAAAAGCTCCTCTATCAAAATCTAAGTATTCTCCCAGGACAGAACCAACAATTGTTCGGGGTCGTGAACGCATTCCCCCTATCAGCAACCGGCCTTGAAAGAAAGCAAGACTCCTAATATACCCTCGTGTTGCTGACCACATGGGCTCAAAGCCACCCTGTATGTTCCAATTGTTTGCTGTAATCGGATTGATATTATAAAAGGGAACCTCGGTTATTGCTTGAACAACGGTGGGGCTTGTATAAGCAGTAATTCGGGCTCTTCCTCCATTACCTTCAATAATTTGGTTTACATCAGCGGCTGTAAAAGTATTAGCTCCTGCGGTTAAAGTTACAACCCCGATGACAGAGTCTGGCGTCAAGGTTGTAGCCGGCAAAGTCTTATTTGGGATAAAATCATAATAGGGTATATTCTGCGGTTGCCAGGTATTAACTGACCAGTTGTCATCGGCTCCCAATCGAGTTATTTCTTGGACATCAAAATCTTCATGGCATATTAAGATTTTATCACCCCCAAATGCCCAGTTTATTGTCCTTAATTTATCTTCAGTAATTACAGTTGCCCTAATGTCAGCCTGGAAGATACCATTCCTATAAACTGCTATATTTCTGTCAGTTAGCAATAAGACATACCGTTGTCCAATATTGAATTTGTATCGAATTTGTCTATCTTGAGAGATGTCAGCTAGTTCTCTCCAGACATTAAATTCTCCAACAGAAACTGTGGCAGTTCCGAGGTTAGTGGTCCCAATTCGAACAAACCGGAAATACCGGTAAGTTCCGTTAACTCTTCTACGCTGAGTGTTAGCTGTAGTCGACATGGGAATTGCTGTCCCAATAGTTACCCACGTTACATTATCGATTGATCCTTGGATAAAAAACTCTGTTGCATCTGTTCCGGTACTGAGGGTGGCGGATACCACATCAACAAAAGCAACATTTGTGAGGGCCCCTAAATCATATTGGACCACAATGTAAGGGTTAGTTGTCCCAATGGCCGTTGTTGTTGTCAAGAAGGTTGCAGGGTTATCATCATTAGCATTTACTCCTGTACCACCATTGGGAGTATTGATGACAAGGGTGCCTCCAGCAATACGTTCAACTTTATTGTGGACCTTATTTAAATACTCTAATGAGTATCTTAATTTAAATCCGCCTTCCGGCAAGCAAATCACATTTGTCATGTCAGCAGCGCCGGCTAAGTAAGCTTCATAATCATTTAAGGCCACAGCTTTTGGTTCTAACCATCCAGCAGTAAATCTGTTTTGACGAATCTTTACCATTAGCTAAACCTTGCTGCTATTAATGGATAGCTTGTAATGGGTTCTGAAGGGGCTTGTTTAGAGTTGATAGACATTGCCTGCCCGACAAGTCCGCCTCTTAAATTATCCTGAGGGGAGCCCCAAGCTCTATAATACTTATCAGCGGCTAGATCTTGTTTATCTGTTAGGATAGGAGCTAATTTGGCAGAGAGCGCCATGACGGCAAATTCAGTAAAATAGATAGGCCATTTAGAAGGGTCAACGTATTTTTGATAATCTACCCAAAGCTTATTCACATCAGAATATATCTTGTCCTCAAACAACTCATAACGTTTATAGGGTGAATAACCTGGAGAATCCGATTCAAATACTGCATGTAGCTTTAACATTGCAGTTGGTTGTTGAAAGGCATAATTCCACTCATTGATGGGCTTATCAGCTAGGAGTCCTAACCGTTGCTTAAACATATTAAAGCGCCAAGGGTAGACAGAAAGAAGATAACTTGAATAGTGATCCCACAACTCGCCACATATCCCAGCTGCTTCAAGATTGCTTTGATCTTGGAAAGAAGAAATTGGCCTCAAGCCCAATTCCAGTAGGGCAAGGGAGCACACACTGAATTTAGTTGAGGCCATATCTCACTCCTTACAGAGTTACTTTGTAGATCACATAGAGAGGCACGGTATTATCGGAGGCTCCGTTAGTTGCAGCTCTTAATGCGTTTCCAACTGCTAAAACGTTTGCCGCTGTCGGAGTAGAAGTGAAAACACTCCCCGGCCCAGAACCAGCCTGGGTAACCGTGATATTACCATTGGTAACGGCTACCCCTCCTATTGTAAAAGTGATTGCATCGTTAGCAGTTGCAATTGCTCCTCCCAGAACGGCTGTAATTCCAGAAATCGTACCAGCAACATTTACAGTGATTTCTGAAAAGCTCGCGGTTGATACATCGTCAATTTTAGTGGTTAGAACGACAACATCATCTGTACTTACAGCCAAGATGAACCCGGGGATCTTTGCCCCGATGACCACTTTGTTACTACCTGTTATAGAGGCAGGAAGAGCGTTAATATCAGCAACGTGTTGAATTTCTATTACATCCCCGACTTCTAATTGATCAGCAACTGGTAGGAAATAGTTATTAGCTGTAATTGTTGCCAGAGTATCGGTCGTCCGATAACTGTAAAATTGAGCAGATTTACCCCGACGGGATTGATTCCCAATCTTACCTAAACCTTGAATATTAAATGCCATTTGTCTTAACTCCTTTATTAGACTACGAGCGTGTCATCGATAGTACCTTGGACAATACCGTCGTTATCAATGTTGATTGCTCCGGCCAGAAGCTTACCAGTTACCAACCAAGATGTTTTTTCAGGTACATAATTGATTTCAGTAGATTGTGAAATACCTTCAGCATAACCAATTGCATCTTTATGCCATGCATAAACTGTCCGATTTGCCCCTACTAACGGCAAGCCTCCTTCTAAACGTGTTTCAATCATATGGAATTTGAACCCGACAAAGGTGTCAATTTCTCCGTTTACCAAGGCTCGTACAGAGTTGAAGTCTGAAGAGGTTGCTGCTGTTGTGCCTAAAAGCTGTTGTACGCCAGCTGCACTTAAAGCAATATGGCGGTCTGACATAGGCACACCTTTGTCATCGAGAATCTGTTTGTAAGCGCGAAGTTTGCCCATATTCATGGCATTACTACCACCCACTCCGACGGCAACTGTATTAGCGGTAGCTACTGCTAAAGCATTATCTAGAATGAGTTGATCCACGCGGCGCCCTAAAGCATGGGCGACAGCAAGAACGAGTTCACGCTTTTCGTCAAAGTTAACTTGAGCCTGAGCAAAAAGATCGGTGTATTCAGGGGCAACCCATGACAATAGATTAGCGACTGCGCCTGAATGATCGATATTCATCGGGGTGACATCGGTCTGGAAGATTCGTTGCCCGGCGATCCCCTTACCCATTTTAGGGAAACGGTATGTGGAACCATTCACTCCAGTACGTTTCCGTACTGTATCTATAAGTTTGGATCCGGATTGATAGGCTTGTTTTACCTCAGCATCAAACTGAGCGATAAAACTGTTTGGTAATTGTACAGACATTAATGCTGCTCCATTAAAAGTTAAACCATTGAAATCGCTCTCATTTGGCCTTTGCTTCTAATGGGGCTGACTTAAAAATCAGGTAGCCATTGCATAAGGGGTGATTGCTCGGGTTAGCTTGCCCGACAAGCTTAGTCTTTCCTAAGAGTCAGTGGGTCATCTCACTGATTATCCACAATAAAATTATAACATAATTATATTTAAATATGAAACTTATGGTTACCTGTATACACGCTCATAATAGTCTTTTACTTTTCGCTGGAGTACAGGATCCTTCTCATAATCAGGTGACGCTAGGATCTTATGAATTTCAGCTTCAGATGCATGGTCGGTGGACTCTCCAATACCTGTTGGAATATTAGCAATGTGACCTGATACATTTCTTAAAATGTCTAAGAGTTTAATCTCATTAGCAGAAACAGGCATACTCACTAAAGTATCAAAGTGTTCTTGATTGATAACGCCTTGTTTCAAGAGGCTACGCCCCCACGATCTAATATTCGTTATGACTTGCTTACCATCTGGACCAAGCTTTCCCATTTCCTCTTCATACATCTTTTGAGCATAAGCTTCACTCAGCTGAGTATTATAAGCATTAGCCTCCTCTTCTTCACTATAAGTCTCATGCAAATCTTTGATTAAAGAGTTGAATTGTTCTTGTGTTAATCCATTCTTATGGGCAATCGTTTTGAACTGGCTTAACTCTTCCTCATCAATTTCTAAATCCTCTGCCTCTAAGCTGTAATGGTCTGCTGTCTGAGGAACATTATGGAAACCTTTGGACAGTTTCTGACGAAGACTCAGAGCTTTCTGTTGTTCTTCTTTTAATGCTTTAAGGATCTCATCTGCTTTATAAGAGCCTTCTTCTTCATTCCAAAAGTGATCAGGAATGTCGGCAGGTCGATCAAACTTTTGTTTCCCATTTTCTAAAACAACAACATCTTGATCTTGTTGGTTAGTCTCTGCACTATCATTCTCTTCTACGCCAGTTAATAAGCTACGCTCTTCTACAATATTCTCTTCCATTTCCCTTACCTTTTCGTTGCTGAGATAACTCGTGTGATTGCCTCTCTTGGGCAATAATTTTGACCGTCTCGCCATATCGCATAGTTCCGAGACTGCTCCCCATCACATTGTGTTGAAAAGGTAGGCTGGTCTAGGTATTTATGCCGCCAATAATTCAAAACCCATTGACCTGCTTCAGTACTAAATGCTTCAAAGAACTTTTTATTAATAAGGTCGTTATGGCGCTTGTGGAGTTCTTGATTGTCTTTTTGTTGAGCGTCAATATCCCCTAGAGGGTTCCATTCTTTAGGAGAAATATCGGGGCTAACTTCTTTCAAGCTATCAAGAAGTTCATTTTTTAAATCATCAAATATATTATGCTTCTGCACTGGTCATCCCCGCTACCTCTGCCATTTGCTGCATTTGTGCTGCTTGCTGCATTTGAACCATGTATTGCTCCCGCTCTTCCTTGGTCCTTAATAAATCCTGGGTCATACCACTATCTCTTGCCAGAATATATGGTAAGTCTTCCATCTTATAAGAGGCGTTAACCGCTTCAGGACCAGCCAGAGCTTGGGCTGTTTGAATAGTTTGGATAGTGTTCTGCATATCAATAATCCCTTGCTCTTTTGCGAGGGGAGAGACGACACGAACTTTCAACAACATATTATCAATGGTAATAAGCTCGGGTGGGATATCGCCAAGAACTTCTTTCTCATACATAATGGTCAGCATGTTCTGCCATAAGGGCTGTACCATTTCATACTGTAAGCGCCCGAAGTAAGATTGGACATCAATTTGCCGGCTTTGGCCTCGCAGAGCATACTCTGTCGCTGATCTGACAGCACCAACCTCAGGCGGCATACGGTCATTCATCATGATGGTCTTAATGTCGTTCTGCAAATCCGCAAGCATGAATTGCTGCATATCTAAGTTACCAGCGCCTGGCAACGGTGCAATTGATGGTCCATTCGCACCGCCGTTGCGAGATACCGGAATCATCATCCCTGGACTTAATACAAGCGTATTAGGATTAATGACGTCAGAGTCTGCTACAGTGTACATTCCAAATGTAGTCATCTGTGCAGAACGAATCATTAATTCTTTGGCTTTGTTATACATTTGCAGGTCTTCAAGAGCAATGATAACAGGGCCTCGACCATAAGGCTCTCCAGGAACTTTGCCCAGACGGGTAATCACCCATCCACTGCGAGACATTACAGATTCAACAAACTTATCCTGCGTACTGTTATTATAAACTTCATAATAGTATTTTTTACCAACCTTATAAGTAACCTCTAATACCTCAACATCCCCTAAAGGGTTGCTATTGATGAGTCGTTGCATCTCTGCAGATAATCGCGCTGTCGGCCAGGTTTCTTTGATTAATGCCGCTTCAATCTTATGCTTACGGAAAATCATATGAACACGACCGTAACCATCTTCTACTAACGTTACTTGTTCTGGCGGGACCGCAGTAAAAATGAAGGGAGAGTTATCATCTCCTTCACTCACAAGCAAGCAAGAAGTTCCAATTGCTAAGTCATAATAGGATTCAGCGATTGCAATATTAAAATTAGAAGCATCCAACATTTCAAAACCGACTTTACTAAAGTCGCTATAGACCTTATTAAGCTGATCACTGATTTCTTCAGGGATTGACTCCCCCGCTTTTAACTCGACCCACCGCTTGAAAGGAGGAGTTAGACTGGCTTGAATATGATTAACAAACCGATCAACAACTTGTGCCCCAAGTGAAGTATAATTATTGTAAGACTTCCGCTGCCCAGGAACCGGATTGTTGTACATATTTCTGTTGGGAATAGCAATCCTATAGGCACGCTCATACATGTCTCTGAAGTTTTCCTTCAAGCTACATGCTTTACTATAACGTTTAAAGATTTGGGGCGTAGTTTGTCTCAACCGAGTGTCCTTCTCATGTTGGGAACACCAACTTCATCTTGAGATAATAAAGAGCGACGGCCTCGTTTGCGTCTGGATCTTATTTCATCACTTTCTTCCCGTTGAAGGCGTTCAGTTTCTCCATCCGCCCGACGACGTTGTTCAGCATCAATGGCTCTACTTTCATCCAATGCTTGTTGTTGAAGTCGTTGGTTTTGGCTCTTAGCTCCTCGTGCTTTCCGCATCGCTCTACGCTGTGCTGTTGCCTGATATCCAGCTGTACCACCAGCAATAGCTCCTGCCGGTCCCCCTACAAAAAATCCCCCGACGGCGCCTGCTGCCGCTGCCCCATACTTCTTAACGTCTCTCTCGACCCTTTTAAGATCTTTCTTAATTCTCCCTACAGGATCCTTAATATCGCCGACAATTCTTTTACCTGCCCTCTTGGCAAAATTACCTATTTTTTTAAACAGCCCCATGAAACACCGCAAATGTATAATTACTTACTATTAGTATACCTATGCTGGAATATTAAATGAATGTAATGGTTTAGCATGCACCATTAGGGATATGAAAAACTATAAGAAGATATTTAAACTTTAATAAACGTCCCAATCTGTTCTAACTGATAAAGGACGATAGGCTACCTTAATACTGTCGGGTTTAATATTCATAAAAAATGTATGAGCTAAAGCGTCCGCACAATCGGGAGATGAAAGCCCTCGTGCGCGCATGCTCGATTTCTTCTCCATAAGTAACTGCCCTTTATCGTTGTAATCAGCTGTAATTCCCGTCAGGTCCTCAATAAGCTCATCATCGTTCGGGATTTGAGCTCCATCTTGCAGCCACTGTTTCATCCGCCCCCACATCTCTGCGCGCTTATTATAATACTTAGAGGGGTCATCAGCTGCTAAACCTGCATTGACAGGGATGACTTTTATACCCATTGCTTTGACAAAGTCTACAATTCCATCCCCTACTCCCACTGTATCAATAAAGAGGCTAGCTTTTGGAAAAGAGTGATAAACTTCAGCAATATAGTGAGAGACTTGAACGGCGTTAAGTTGATGATATTTTTTGAGGAAATGGAGCTTGCGACCTTGCCTAACAGCGATAACTGTCTTGTCTTGTTTAAGAGCGACGTCGACACCAATCAAGACGGGCATATGGTTAAAGTTCAAAGCATTATAGCTAGTACTAGCGCGAACGAGGTCTACATTGATAAATTGATGGTCATCTTGGACCGGAAACTCTCCCCGTACTCTTACCCTAAAGAAGTCTGAATCTTCTCCATAGTCGGAGCGCCACTGTTCGATTTCATCTTTGTTAGTTAATGAAGAGTTTCGACTATCAACTTTATAGGTGATCCACCGATGCCTGAACTTAGCGAAACATTCTTTAAACTTTCCAGTATTACGGACAGGGTTACTAAATGCTAGCCAGATAGCCCCTGGGGTGGTCATAGCTCCCTCAACCGTTTCCCATATGATATCAGCAATGGAGGACGCCTCATCAAATATTACTAGAACGTTATCCTCATGAGTTCCAGCAAAAGAATCTGGATTGTTTTCTGACCAAGCTAAAGCTGAAGCAAACCAAGTTTCTGATCTATCTTTCATATAAAGCTTTGTTGCAGTCCATTCAAACCAATCCCCATTGATAGCCAACCGTTTCCACTTGGCTACCTCACGCCAGGTCTTTGTATTAAGCTGAGCTGCTGTTCCCGCTGTAATAATGGCTTGAGGATTTGCTCGAGTTGATAAAAACCAGAGGATGATCCAGGAGGTAAGAGCTGACTTACCGATACCATGTCCTGAGGCTATTGCCATTCTTATTGCTGTGTTGACTTCCCCTTTCTCTCTTAACCTCAACTGATTACCAAGCTCAGTTAAGATCTTAACCTGGACAGGATCAGGCCATTGATTAGCGAGAGGTGTTCCTGCTTCACCCCAAGGGAAAGCATAAAATACATAACCCAAAGGGTCATAAAAGAATTTAGAAATATCTTCAGATAGTCTGGTCATCATTCTTTTTCATTCATCTTTTCTTTCTTCAAAGTCTCCACCTGTGCTAAGCAATATTGAAGGTTAGCATCAATATCGTTAATATGTTCCTGCATACAATCAATACGGACATTCAGGTCTGCATCGTCATTGTTTACTAGCTTATTGCTTTGCATATATTCATTATTATAATTATTTTTCTCTGGTAGATTGTCTTTAACAGCTTTTAATACGACACCAAAGTAGATAATAATCAAAATAACCAAAACCTGTATTACATTACCCAATAACTGTATCATTTTAACCTCATCAAATTAGCGACCAACATTCCTAAGGATGCGATCAATGCACCAATCACCATATAAGCTATCATTTAAATCAACTCCTTAGCCTAGTCATTGCGATGCACTAACTTTACTTTCTTTACTTGGACGACCACGCTTTTTAGGAGCGGCTGAAGTGGCCAATTCGATATAATTACGCAATTTGAAGATTTCATTTTTTAAAAAATCTACTCTTTTACTAATATTAGAAAATGTTATATTGTCTAGTTCAGCTTTCAGGCTGCACTGATTATTCAGATCTAAGAGCACGCTCTCTGTTAAATTGATACGCTTTAGAATCAAGCGAGCTGAATAAACTAAGGTTAATGCAAAAACAATTTGGGCCGTAGGAACTAAGATTTTTATTAACATCGTTATCATTTCTCTTCTCCTCTCTTCTGTTGCAGTTCTTTTAAGCGCTGGTTAGCCTTCTCAATTACATCTGCATCTGTCAGAGTTAACTTAACGTTATGATCTTGAACATTACTCCAGTCAGCTCGGAACCGATTACGCATATTTATTTCCCAGAGACGTGAATTAAATTTTGGATCATCCAACCTTTTACGTGAATGCTCTTCCCACCAACTTTGGCAAAGAATTTCGCCTTCTTTGATGGAGTCCGAAAACTCTGGTATTTCCTTAATCCACTTGAAGAAAGTATCTTTAGTGATTCCCAGCTTAGCCATAACTTCAACTTTACTGGCTCCCATTCTCATCAAATCAATTGCAGTAACGCCCATCTCTGGTTGATACTTTGTTGGCCTTCCACCTGGATGTTTATTCATCTAATTTTCTCCCCTACTTCCTTGCGAATTATCTCCCCTACTTCCTTGCGGACCATTTTAGTTTTAAGACCTAATCTCCAGAATTCTCTTTCCAGTTCATTAATAAAATTTCGTAGTGCTATACTTATATCGCTATGTAAACCACTAAAATCCATTAACTCCTCTGTTGCATTATAAGCTCCAAGGAGAAGATTTTTATATTCCTCTATGTCTATGCTTTCAAGCTTAAATGTGTGTATTACCATTCATATATCTCCTTTATAATTTCTTATCTTTCACTTATTTCTACTTGAATATTTCCACCCTTAATAATGTGGAATCTCTGAATTGTAATCTTATCTATCTGTGAATCGTCCATGTAAACTCTCGCTTTTTGCAAAGAATCAAAAGTTAGCTTCAAGAGATTATCTAAATCCCTTTTACGCCTATCGGGTGGGTATATAGCTAGTACCACCTCTAGCCGTGTAATGCCCCCTATTTAGCAAGCGAATTTTAAAAGAGGGTCGTGTTGTTTGTTATGGGTTAAAAATCTTTGTTCAAATGTATTAGGTGGGGTATAGCCAAGTGTTGAATGCAGATAAGTTGCATTGTAGTCGTCGATCC
>JAIBEV010000010.1 GCA_019459505.1 Candidatus Paracaedibacteraceae bacterium
GGATCGACGACTACAATGCAACTTATCTGCATTCAACACTTGGCTATACCCCACCTAATACATTTGAACAAAGATTTTTAACCCATAACAAACAACACGACCCTCTTTTAAAATTCGCTTGCTAAATAGGGGGCATTACAAAACGGAGAAGTTGCTTTCAACTAAAAATTACAATTTCACTTAATTTTGCTCTTCCTATTCCATAGTTCGGGTTTAGAGGAGGGTATCCTCTATTTTAAAAAATTCTTTTCAACATCATTCATTTTTGCAACAAAATTTAAAGGATCACCATTTATCTGCCCTCTGATAATTTCCTTTAACCACCCTTCCATTTTTCCCTTAACAATATCCCCTTTTAAAAGAAAATAAATTTTATCAAATGGTGTTATATTTTTCTTACATACAATTTTATCAATAGCTTGAATAAGAGCGGGATAATAATTCAAATTATCTATGTCTGAGCCAAAGAAAGGCCATGCTAATGCTGCAACTTCCTCTACTTCCCTTGATTCAATTTCAATAAGTGACTTAATGGTAAAAATGTTAATGAATTCACTTGAAAAATTAGGCAGCAATAAGCGTACTATTTCTGCCGATTTTTCCCATTTTGATTCCTCAACCTTTTCAAAAATTTCAATAATAGTTGGGATAGCCTTCCTATCTATCTTTAAGGAAACCAAAGATAAAATAAAACTTACAACCTTCTCTCTCTTTGACTCTTCAATTTTTAACAAAGCGTCAAAAGCCCCCCAAATATGATGAAATTCAATTTTTGAATCGTTTAAAAATTGTCCTAACTTTATAACATTTTCCCAATTTAAACCTTTAGTTTCTACAAGAATTTTAAGAGTATTTGAAATATTAAATAAGTGTATCTCTTGTGTAAGCATAGCAGAAATTAATTTTCTGATTTTTTCCCAATTGGAGACATCAATTTCTGCAAAAACTTCAAAAAGTAGCATAATTGTCAAATCATTTTCATGCTGTGTAATTGGGTACAAAGTTTTTACTAATTTTGTAACTTGATCCCATTTTTCTATATCAATATGAGAAAAACTGTTGAGAATTCTAGCGAGAATATATCCTTTTTCTGGATATAA
>JAIBEV010000030.1 GCA_019459505.1 Candidatus Paracaedibacteraceae bacterium
GCTCACATGGCACAGGAACGTAACCGGCTTCTCTCTGCCTTTTATACCAGCATATTAGCTCCATATACTGGATACTTGAAAGATACAAGGAACGTAAAGTACCACAGAAATGCATTAATGATTGATAGTATCTCTGATACGCATGATGGTTTGTCGGCTTGTGTTAAAGTTTCTTGCAATAGCTGCAATAGTTTTGCCTTCCTGTAATTGCTGTATAGTTTGCTTTGTTTGTAATTCTGAGAGAATTTTCGGGCGACCGAGAGTTTTGCCCTTTGATTTGGCTCTAGCAAGGCCGGCTTGTGTACGTTCAATTAACAGATCTCGCTCGAATTGAGCAACCGCATTAATTACTCCCATAGTCATTTTTCCTGCTGAACTAGTGAGGTCAACACCTCCAAGTGCCAGACAATGAACTTTGATTCCTATTTTTTCCAGCTTAGCAACAGTGGTGCTTACATCAATAGCATCCCGTCCCAGTCGATCGAGCTTAGTGGGGCCTGTTGCATTTAGAAATCAAGTAGGGATAATAGTAATTAGTAAGGCTCTTGGAGATAGGTTGATAGAATGAGGAGTGACTTCTGGAAGCGTCGTTTTAGTGGCTTAATCATTTTACAGTGCATGCGTTGGTATTTGCGCTATCCACTTAGCTATCGAAACTTGAAAGAAATGATGGAAGAGCGGGGAGTAGAGGTTGATCATACAACTATATATCGTTGGGTACAGAAGTATGTTCCAATGTTTGAAAAAAGATTGCGCTGGTATTCTAAAACTCTTGGTTTTACTTGGAAAGTTGATGAGACCTATATAAAAATTAAAGGCCAATCGAAATACCTATATAGGGCCATAGCCTCTACCGGAGAAACCATAGATTTTATGCTTTCCCATAAAAGAGATACCAAGAGCGCTATTAGATTTTTCAAAAAAGCTCTTAAACAATGTCATGATCATCCCTGCCAGATTAACTCAGATCAGAACCCAGCTTATGGTAAAGCTATAGAGATAATGAAGGTAGATAGTTCGTTAAGCCCAAATGTCAA
>JAIBEV010000061.1 GCA_019459505.1 Candidatus Paracaedibacteraceae bacterium
TTTATTTTAAAAGATAACCTTTAACAAACAAAAGTAGTTTTAACGTACTTCTGCATTTATAAGCCTATATAATATATATAGTCCGGCAGCTCCCACTAAACTATAAACAGCTTTTTCTAATAAGGGAGAAAAGTTGAAAATTAAATTAACTAGATTGAGATCAAACAACCCTACTAACCCCCAATTTATAGCACCCACAATCAATAATATCTCGCATATTACTCCTAACAAATGGCGTTTTTCTTCCATTAAAATTCTCCATATAGATATAATTGTTATTACCTAACAATAATAAGGCCCTGATTAGCCTATGCAGCTACATTAAAATTATTGATTTATTAATCAAAGAATCGAAGAAATTTAGGTAATTCCTGAGTTTAAATCAAGAATCTCTCAATAAGCTATTAATAGTGAACATGGGTAAATAAGGCATTATTAAATTAGTAGTGAAAAGTGAGCAACCGCCCCTCCTGTTTCTAATTCTAGATGTAAAGAATTAAAGAGATCAGTCTGATACTTAAAATTTAATGTTTTCGATAGTGAACTGAGAAATAAAGAGGCAAATTAAGGCATCCCTATATCTGTTAACCTTTCAAGGTTCACCGTAAAAAGGTCTAAATCCCAATCTTCCCTTAAAAGCCATTTATAATCTATTCTATTGCTGTCATCAATCACTAGAATAGTTTCTCCCTTGAGATCTTTTATTAACCACTGAGATGGAGCATTGTCGTTTGGGATTTCTTGAATCCAGCCATTTGGGTGATCCTGTTCTTGGTAGGAATTTTTTGGAAGATTTTCCACAAGAATTGACCACATATTATATAAAGGCCTTGTTACCATGTAAATTTTTCTAGGATTGCTAAGGCATGTAACTTGGGCGGCAAAGCTGTGCAATTGCAGGGATAAATGGGAATGTTTTACGCCTTTATAAAAAATGTTTCGACTAATACCAATATGCATTTGAAATGGATCAGCAGGATAGAAAACAACAAACATAGTCATTTCAACATGCTTATACCAATTATTCTCATGATTTTCACCATAACCATCAGATTCATATTTTAAATGCGTATAATTAGTATCGAGTGCTTGGGCAATCCATACTTGAAGGACTTCATCCGCACCTCCACTTTTTTTGTAATTCCAATTTAAAATTGGCTTATAAATATCAAAAGTTTCATAAACAGCTCTATAGAAACTGTACTCCGCAGAATCATCCTCATAAAGAGCCTCTTCGCCGTAATGTTCCTCTATGTTAAGTAAGGTAGTTTTTGCCAAGCTCTTCCATCTCTGTAAACCTTCCTTAGTTACAGCAGTACGCTCCATAACTAAATAAAGGTCTTCAGCTATTTTCTTCTGATAGACATTACTGTCAAGGGTTTCTATCCCATTTACTAACTGAGCAACTGCGCCAGTAGAACTATCCTGTTCCATTGAATGGGCTGGGATAAGTATAAGTATAGCTATCCATAAATTCATCTTTTTCATAATTTAAAACTTTCATGAATATTATCTATTCATTTATAAAATACTTTAACAGGTTCGGAAAAATAAATATCTAGAATAATATCTATTTAAAATACAACCAATTAAAATTAACCCGCACAGCTAATAGATCAAAGTGATGCTGTCAAGTTGTTGAGATGAAGATGTAGTTATTGTAAGATTCTCGCAAAAATAAGAGAAAGTCTTTAATTGTGCGAGATCCTTTTAGATCCTTCTCAAATAATCTAAATTACTGCAAGGGCTTATAAAGCGTCTCTTGCAGCTGTTAAAATTAGAATAGCAGCGTTTTATATAAAATATTAAAAAGTGACTGTTATTCCATAATTTTTTACATCTCTTAACCTTAAATGCTTGTTGTAATTACCTTTAAGAATTAAAAAATTTATTTCCCTTTCTTCTTTTTAGAAGATAGTTTCTGTGGAGAGGGAGGGGCTTGAACAGAAGCATTAGGGATATCTTTAGAAATCATAATGGGTGGTATTTTTTCTTCTTGATCTCCTATATTTAATATCCCTTCTTGTGAGCTAAAGCGGGCTTCTAATAATCCATTGTTAACTGTAGAAAAAATTGCTGCTTTTGTCATGTATGTCTTATAGGTAAAACTTTTTGAAGTGCTGGCTTGTTCTTTCTTATGAATAGCATAGTCAACTTTATGCTCTTGGACACCAGTTTTCATGTTAGGAGAGCCCTTAAAAATCTGAAAAGCTTGTTTGTAAGGGTGGCCTTGTGAAAGCCCATTACTAATAAAAACGACTTGAGGCTTAACCACATTTTTAATCCAATCTTCATGGTTGGAACCATGAGTTATTGACCCATGATGGGCAGCGAGATAGATATCAGCTTGTAAAAAATCTTTGAATTCTTCTGTTGGCAAGAATCTTTGATAATTATTATAAATTCTATCGGTAGTTTGGCCAGTCGCATCCCCTGTGAGCATAACCGATAGGTTTGAAGGAGTGTGAATAATTTTTAGGACTAAGCTATCTGTATTAGGATCCTCATTAACCCTCAATATTGAAGTTTTATCATCTTCTAAGCTTAAAGGAGCACCTTGAAAGTGGGCAGAATTAATAGACAAAAGATAAACTTGAAATTTTCCGCCAAAGTTAAAAGCTTTTTCTAATTCTTTAATTGAATAACCTTCAAAGTCAGCAGCTAAATATTGGGTTCGAATTCGGATGCTTCCTTTAGGAAAAGAATATGCTTGAGGTGCTAATCCATTTTTTTCTCTTAACTCTTTTGATAAAGCAATTATTTGTGTCCATGACCACGTTTCTCCAAACGCTTTAAAACTGAGGGCAGGGATATAAAGTTTAAAGCCTTTAAGTTTAAGATGATAGTCTATCCATTTTTCGTCTAAGTCGTATTCCTCAGGCATTCCTCCCAGAATAAAATTATTTATTTTATACTTTTTTTTAACGACAGTTGTAAGAAGATTTGTATGGTCGGTATCCCCATGGGTTAAGAGGATGGTTTTTATTCTCTTTAAGCCAGGATCCGATTTATCTTGAGGAGAATATTTAAGGAGAACCTGATTGATTTCACGGCAACACTGGTCTTTAAATACTTTAGCTTTAAGCTCAGGCTCACCACTATTAACTCTATCTCTGTCAAGTTTCGCAATCCTCTCAAAAAGATCTGAAGGAGATTCAACAGATGTACGTTCTCTTTTTGATGCTTCTTTTTTCTTTCCTTTTCCCTTTTTCTTCCCTTCTTCCTCTTCCTGAAGTTTTTTTACTGCATCTTTTACAAGATCTTTCCTAACTAGGCTCTCATTTTTAATCGAACTTGTTCCGCAATCAACCATCATAACTTTATTATGGAAATTAATGGTTATACAATTACCCTGTCCTACAGAATGAACTCTTACAACTAATTCGTCTTCTCTAATAGTTTCTTGGGCTCTTATTAAAGTCGCTAAACTAAAGCATAAAGAAAAAGTGATATTCAAGGATCTAAGTATTTTCATATCTATTATCTTTTCCTTTGTAATTAAGCTTTCAATATATGCAACATACTTAGTATTGTTTTAAAAGCTTAGCTAGATTTGAATAACATTTCTGGAAAAGCGGGGTTTTCAAAGAAGAAAAGTCTTCAGGAAAAAGAACTTTCATCAATTCATAAGCTTTAAAGGAATTATCCTTTATTCCTTCTACAAGGCAAGAACGTAACTTATGACCATATGGTTCCTCACGAGTTTTTTTATAGAGTTCTATATATAAAATTGCTAAATAATCCCACCCTTTAGCATAATGCAATTTTCCTGCTAGTTCAAAAGCTTGAATAGCTTCTTGAATTTCTTTAGGGGATGTCCGTTCAATAGTGTCAGAGATTGATTGACGCGGTAGGATTAATAAATCCCCTACTTTTAGAATGCCTAAGTTTATATATCCTTCTGCAATTCCTTCTTTACCCGCCTTTAAAAAAGATTTAATAGCTTCTTCACGGTTTCCATTTTGTAAGTACAACAATCCCTTATCAATAAAAGCCGCCTTCATGTGTGTTTTCTTTATCGCCCGGTCTAAATAACGAACTTTTTTTTCAAAGGTAGTGTTTAGAATAGAAAGTTTTACATAAGCAGGCCCATAACAGTTATGTTTTGCAAATTTTTTATATTCTTTATAACTTGGAATCTTAAAGCCCTTCATTTTCTCCCTAATAGTCAGAGCCGCGAATTGATTATTGTTATCATCACCTTTTTCGAGGAGCTTACACGCAAGTTGAGGATTAATTTCTAGGACTCTGACTTTATAAGAATCCTCCGTATAATTTCGGCCTAATACATAGCATACAGCCGGGTTATCCGTACATTGTTGAAGCTCTTTCAGGGCCACCTGATAGGCTTGTTTAATTTCTGGACGCTTTTCATCATTTGTATCTGAATAAATATTGTCTAACGTATAAGCTAGATAATAAAGGCCCAGGGAGTGGCGAAAACGCGCTGATATCTCAAAAGCTTGTAGCATTACTGGTGCTTGTAAGCAGGCCTCTGTATAAGGGGATTCAAAAAGCCAAGCAAAAGTTACGGGATAAAAAAACAGTGCCCCTACCCTCTCTTTGAAAGTTTTCTGCGAAGGCCAAGAGGCAGCGTATTCTTTTTTAGCAGCTTCTTCCCATTCCTGTTCGCTATAGGATAATATTTTAAATTTCTTATAGGCTGTCCGTAGGAGTTTAGGAGAAGATGTGTTGTGTCCTCGTGTAATATCATTCCAAATTGATTCCAAATCTTTGGTTAACGGGGACTTAGAAATTATAGATGAAAGAGGAGTTTCTTTTATAGAAGTTTGAGAAGAAAATAGTATATTTGGTGATTCTGAGGCATAACCCTCGCAGTCTATGCATAGACCATATAAGAGTATAAATATTCTATTTTTTAGCTTCATTTTAACTTCCTGTTCTTAGCTTTAAAATCTGATTCTACACAGTAAAACTACATAGCATCTATTAAACACTAGTAGTCAAGGTTAAAAATTAGAATAATTTGAATAATTTAACTTATATTCCCTTAAATAAGGCTAAATTTTAAATTATTCCCTTTTGAATAGTGTTTTTACATCAATACTTCATTTTATTTCTTAACTGCTTACGGCTGTAAGACTAAGAACAAGATCAAGTAAGACAACATTTTATAATCATTATAGCATGTATAAAACTGTAAGAGCCAGCAAGGTACTTTTCTCTTTTTCCAAGTAAACTTGATCAGCATACAGTTGTTTGCCTTAACAAGCTTTTACTCACAGTATCAGACCCAATTTTTCCTCTCAAGCATTACTGCTTACAGTTTAGGGCTACTCTCTTACATTCATCTAGGTCTTCAGCAGTAAATAGTAGAGGTTGAGTCAATTCATGCTTAAGACATTCTTGAATAATAGATTGTATAAGACTACTATACGGGCTATATTTACAACCTGCAGCGGCACCAGCAAATGCAATTCTTCTAGCTTCACTTTCCGTCCTACCGATAGCATAGCCATAATCTCCGCTACCTACCCTGCGAACATAAACAAAGCAATTTGAAAAGACCTCTATAGCAATAGTAAAATCACTGTAGTTTGCCCTTTTCTCCTTTATTTTCTCATTTATTCGATTAAGTTTCTCCTCAATATGAGCTTTAATAAGAGCCTTATTTTTGCTCTTCCTTTCATTACTTTCTTTTATGAGAGTGAGAAGGTAACAAGCTTCAGCTTTTGCTTCGGTAAGATAAGCAAGCTTATCGGGTTCATCTAGGCATTCCAAAGATATAGCATTTCTCATTGCTATCCATTTCACGATAGGTGTCTGCATATTAAAAAAACCATTTATATTCATTATATCTTTTTCAATATATTCTCTCAAAGATATGCTCAGGCCTGCAAAGCTTTCTCCGAACCGTCTACATAAAATGGGCATTTTAGAGACAGAGAGGTTGAAACATGACAAAGATTCATGATTTTCTATTTTAGGGAAAAGCGCCTCCTTGAGGATGGGGTTATCTAATTTTCCGGCAGTATTTATCGAAAAGAAACGGAAAGCAATTTTTATATTAGTTACTTTATAGGCAGGCGAAGAAAGATCTGCTTTCCATTTCTCTATTCTTTCATGAACTGCTTGAAGCCTATCTCTTTCTAAAGTTCTTGCTTCATTTAATTGGGCTGAAGAATTTTCTAAGTTAGAAATATTGTGAAGAAGCCACCGACAGCTTTGCCCCTCGTCTTTCTCCTCTATAAGGGCACAAGGTGCGTGGTAGCTTGCTATATCAAACATGAAATAAAGGTCGAGATTCTTTTGAGAGCCGGGATTCTCTTCCAAGCTTAACACTCTCCCAATATCTTCTGAAGAAAGACCAGGGTCAATAAAGGTTCTTAAGATGAAATGGTCTTCAGTATGATATTGTTGTGGAAGGAGGGAATTATAGCTGCCCACCTCCCAACTTTGTATGCTAACTTTAGGTAATTTGGGGAGGAACTTTCTTCTCTTTTCAAGATTCAGTTTATAAATCTCATTCTCATAAGCTTTGCTATCTTGAAGATAGGTAAAATAAGCTCCTACACATAGATCCTTACCCTTTTGGTGCCCACTTACAAAGATTGTTACGCAATCTTTTGAGAGAGAAGTAATGCTTGATTTGTCAGAAAGATCATGGTGGTGAACATAGTATCGCTCGGTCAATTTGGCCTCAGGGAGGTGTCCTTGGCCGGTAGAGATACAAAAAATTTTTAGCTGCGCTAGAAGAGAGTTAGGCAATCTAGTTTCAATTGAAGGAGGAACTAAGGAATGACGATCTTCATACGAGATAAAAGAAGGGGCATTATAGACAGTAGTTGTATATATTGAGGCTTCTTTTGAGGCAAGATAAGTTAGTTGTAACAGTCCTTGTTGATTGTTTTCATCTTCTTCAGCTGCGCAAAATTCTGGTATATCTACTAATCCTTCGAGCATAAACTTATGGGGTAAAGGAGAAGACCATCTACAATATCTTTCTTCTTCTAAGGCACGCCTTTGTGGTGCATCCATCCCCCAGGAAGGGGCGCTCACTTCATTAAATAAAATAAATCCTAGCCTTATCAGGCTGACTACCTTTATAGAAAAGCATTTGGAAAGGGAATAATTCATTGTGCTTTATTTTCTTCCTTATAATTTATCCCGATATTATTGGAAAGACTATTGCAGGAAAAAGGTAATAAGTAAATAAGATGTTAATATGGACTAACAGACAAGTATCAAACTAGTCCATTTAGCAAATAAAAATGCGCGCATTCTATGGGCACTGATGACAAAAGAAACCAATTACAAAGTAAGGGCATAAGTTTAAATAGCTTCTTCTCAGGGAAATTGCTAAAGGTGAAAATGAGGGCCCACAAGGATAAACCGCTCTCTATAAGCTCTTGCGCCGTCATGGCAATTAGCTAATTTGCCGTCAACTTGATTGAGCTATTGGACAGTACACGCAGATCCCCTCAAGGCTAGAGTTCATAACAACTCATCGATAAGCCGGATATATGACTGCAATATTCTTTTACGTCTGACAATTTTTATCTTGCAATACGGATCGGTCCATATATTGTA
>JAIBEV010000069.1 GCA_019459505.1 Candidatus Paracaedibacteraceae bacterium
AGCGCGAGCCGCTTCAGCTGCTACCGGTGCTTTCTTACCGGCTTTCTTAAGCAATGTAGAAGGCAAGAACCGGCAAGCCTTTCTCGATGCTGGAACCAAGCATAATAATCCTGCTCGCCTTGTTCACGATAGTATTCTGAGACTTTATAAGCAGGAATCCTATCCTGCAACTCAAAGCAATATTTTCATTCTTTCAATGGGGGCTGGTCGAACAAACCAATGGTTGGGCCTCAATCCTAAAATTGCCATGATGATGGAGTCAGCAGGCGAAGAGATTGACAGAAGCCTAGAAAGGTTGTTGGGGCCTAGGTCTCTGGGCGGTAACTCTCGTGAAGGAAACTATTACCGATTAAATCCCACTTTAGATCAAGCTATCAGTATGACCGATGCCCATGAGGAGATGTTTGAGGCTTTAGAAACTGCGGCTAAAGCTCTTAATGGTAAAGTTAAAGCCCTTGCCCGTATCCTAGCAGAAAACAGTGACCGTAAACATCCGGCGAGTTTATAAGTGTATTATAACAAAAGTTATAAGAGTAAGGGACAGAAGGAAAAATAGAAGAGTTAGGCCCCCTTAAATCGATTCTCCTTATTCCTCCTTATCTATGCCCTTAACAAAGAAGGTAGGAAGCCATATATTAGAACTTAACTACTTTGTAAATATAAGAAGGCTAGAATGAGAACAGAGACTGTTAGAACCCGCGTTGATCCCGAAGTAAAGCAACGCTACACTATTGTTTAAGAAGCTGGGCTTGACCATGAGTGATGCTTTGAACTTATTCTTGCATCAATCTATTTGTGAAGAACGGATACCGTTCGAGATTAAACTTCCTAAGGCAGAGACTCTTGAAGCGATAAGGGCTGCTCAACGAGGAGACGTTAGAGAAACGAGTATAGAAGAGATAAGAAAGATATGGGATGAAGCCAAAGAAGATCGTTCTGACCAATAACTTTCAAAAAGATTTAAAGAAAATTGCAAGATCAGGAGGTCATCCTCTTTCGCACGA
>JAIBEV010000129.1 GCA_019459505.1 Candidatus Paracaedibacteraceae bacterium
ATAAGAACCACGCTTTTTCATGACCACCCCTCGCTTTTTTTTAGTTCTAAAGTGAGTTCCCCAACCAACCCTTTAAGTTTTTGGTTCTCACATTCCAAGCGTGCTTGTTTCTGGCTAACTTTATCAACATCAAAGGCTTTACAAGCGTTTGCTAGAAATTGATCTTTCCACTGATAATATTGGGATTGACTGATGCCATGTTCATTACAAATAGAAGCCACTGATTGGCCTTTTAAGCCTGAAAGAACTATCAGGGTCTTCTTCTCACTTGTCCATTGTCGTCGCTGCATTTTTTTATTACATTTTCTTTATTAAACAAAAACACTCCTTTATTTCAACTCTTTTCTAAACTAGGGGCAGTATAGATTACCTGTACTGGTAACTCTCTTAGGTAGAATACCTAGTGTTCAGATTGTCTCCCATAATAAAACCTATGATCACTATTGGTGGGTAAAGCTAGATATTGACATCAATCATCCATTGGCGTGGCCAGTTGTTCAAGAATTAGGGTTTGTGCTGAATAATATTTCTTTATCAGAAAAGCTACCAACCGTCTTTATGCCTGTTTCACCTCCTCCTTATTTAAATGGGGGTCCTGAAGAAGGTTTATCCTGGGTTATAGAGTCCCATATTCCTTATGTTGATCCTGAACATATCGCACAAATTATTGAAGAAAGGCTTCATAGTCCGGTGGAAGATGAGCAGCAATGGCAATTTTCAGAAGAATGATAGGTGAGCAATAAAAGAAAATATGAAGGTATGAAGACTAATGGAGCTAAAAAAGTAAGCCAAGAATTTAAAGCCTGCTCTTACAGGCCATTTAGGGGACATATTTGAGAACTACATTTACTCTTTTTATCTCAGGATAATTTACTGGGTCTTCTCCTTCCCAACAAAATTTATATAATATAGTAACTGCAATATAGTTCTCATTTAAATCTTGCTCGGACATCAAATCACTATATAAAATGCCAAAAGATATCAGAGTAACATCTATTGGATTATGAGTAGATTCTAAATAAACGCTACCATCAATATAGCCATCTTCAGGATTAATAGGGAAAGGAAAAGCCTTATTAGAAAGCTCTTTAAATGGAAGTCCCTTTAAGTTAATGAAATCTAACTTAATTGATGTATTTACTTCTTCATCTCCCCATCTAAAGGGTTCTAAGGAAAGTTCAATTGAATACCTTCCTTGTGAAATTGAGTCTTTTGGCTGCCAAATCTTCCCTCTCATTACCATAAAATGTTCTATAGGGCTCATTGGACAAGTTAATAATTTGTACTCCTTGAAAAGTTCTTCATATGTCATAGCATTTCTCAAAAATTTGTATGTTATCAGTTTAATGTCTCATAATAGCTGACGCTAACCTATATAGTCGCTGTCGTGAAATGATTTTTGCGCAGTAGAGGTGATAATTTTGTAGTTTACGCTGTTAATACTTGATTGATTTTTTATGATGTTATTTGTCGAGTAACCCACCCTAGGTTGCTCCAGGGCAGGTCCTCTAAGAACCGCGGCGTGCGGTAGGGTAGGAAGCCAGTGAGTTACTCTGACGAGAGCACTTTCCCAACATCCCCCCACCGAACCACGCATGACCGTTTCCGTATCACGTGGCTCTCCAGTAATCCTTACGCTGAAAGTTTCTTCCCATCATATTTACCATAGTGGATGTTATTATGGCATTTCTGGCAGATGATAAGCGTCTTACGCTGCCGCGCAGACATTCGTTTCTGCCATTCAGACCGTACGGTAGTTCTTCCTTGTTGCTTTAAGTCCGCAAGTTTTCGTATATGGTGCACCTCGATCTTGTCGCATGCCCCACACAACTCGCATTCTTGTGCAAGTAAACGTTGAACTACCTCGCTGCGTTGGCTCCAGATTGGTTTCGTATGATTGTCATTTATGCCGACCCACTTATTCCATTTCAGAGATATACCCCCAAAGTAGGTAATAAGTGGTTTCTTCGGTGCTGGGCGTTCGACTTTGACAAGAAGGACTTTGCGTTCGCCCTCGTCTGTTTCGATCTTTTTACCATACCGTTTATAGATTTTCGAACACGTTGTTCTGTACTTATGTGCCAACGTTTTTACTAATGATTCCTCCATTATATGCTTTATTGTGCTAAGCATATGCAGGTTATAGGCCATCCGGTAATATTGTACGATTCCTCTATATTCTGCTTGATATTGCGATACAATACTGTACGCACCATCTATTGTTCGTTGAGGTAAGGATTGAGATTTTCCATGCCTCATATATTTGGTACATTTTTCTCGTATCACATTCTTGGGAATACGAAGTCCAATACTCCCATTAATACAGCGTTGACCTCGGTGGTCGTGTTTACTGTCCTCATGCAGCACGTGGATTTCGTATCCTAAAAATTTGGCTTTCTGATCACGGGTATGTGTAATCAGTGTTTTCTCAGCATTAAGTTCGAGTTTCAAGTCTTTACACAAGAAATCTGCGATCTGTTGCTTGATTTCTACAGCTTCGTTCTTAGGACCAATAAAGCCCAGCAGAAAGTCATCAGCATATCTCACATACCACAGGCGTCGAAAATTTGGATCGTTTGGGTCGCGTGATGGCATAGTCTGGGCCTTTTGCATTAGTCTATGTACACGTTCCCAATCGTTCTTTCTCCTTGCCTCTGTAGCTTGCATTGTTAGTCTGACGTATGGTGGATTTGTCTTTCGTTGCGAACCCTTTGTATTGGCTGGTATAAGTTGTTGCTCGACGTATTTATCCAAACGGTCGAGTACTATGTTACTCAGGATTGGGCTCACGACTCCACCTTGTGGTACTCCACTAAAAGTGTTGTTGAACTTCCAATCTTCTAAGTATCCTGCCTTAAGAAGTCCACTCAAAAGGCGGATAAAACGGTTATCATGGATTTTCTCTTGCAGTATGTTGATTAAAACCGTGTGATCGATTTTGTCAAAACAGGCAGAGAGATCTCCCTCGATGAACCATTTACTTCCTCTTCCCTTTTTAACTACTTCTCGAAGGGCAGTATGGCACCCTCTTTCTGGCCTAAACCCATGAGATTTATCGCTAAATTGTGGCTCATAATAGGCTTCCAGTATGGATCTTATTACTTCTTGTAGCAATTTATCAGACCAAACTGGCAGACCTAGAGGTCTCAATTTCGCGTTCTTTTTGGGTATATAAGCACGTCGTACTGGAGTCCATCTATATTGCTCATTACGTAATAAGTTTATGATCATATCGATTTTCTCTAGCGACATTCCATCTACTGTTTCTGGTGTTGCTCCTTTGGTCATGGCACCATTGTTACGGTATAGTTTACCGTAGGCGCGTAGATAAAGGTCACGTTGATACAGCAGGCGGTAAGCATCTTGTACCGGCAGTCCATATTGTCCGCGTTTACGTATAATAGCAAGTATCGTCTCGGCGTTTCGCAGCATGCGTACCTAACGACTCCTTTCCTATTGAATTACCTGCCCTCCTTCGCCATGTAGTCGGCCTTCCCGACCTCGGACTACTATGAGGGCTCCGTGACCTTAGGACTCGCGTCCCTTAGGCCATCCCATGTTTCATCATTGAGAAACGATACCAACAGATGTTGGTAATATAGAACGACTTAGGTCCTCTGTTCGTCACCTTGAATGAGTTCATTACTCATCGTTCTTCGATCAGAGCGTAACATAGATGAAAGTGCAGTCTATGCCTATCGAAGACATTGGGTTCCATACGTGCTACCAACGAGTGTGCAGTTCCACTACTGGGGACTAGAGTTCAGGCAGTCTAGCTTTAACCATATCGTTTAGGTGTCGCAGAGCTATATCATACACGTCTTCTGATATTCTCCACTTTATCACCATGCTCTTGTTCCGTCCTCCTTTCAGATTTGGGTAAGGTGTTCACCTCAAGGTCATTTGCTCTGAACCTTGCTCAGTTTTTCTGAGAATTTACTCAATGCGCTTCATGGCGCACACTTTCACCGCACCGGGCTCAAGCCTTTGAAAGGCCACTTGCCAAAGTAGTCCGGTTGTTTGTCCTATTAATAAAGTGGCCGGCTTCCTTTAGGTTGGACTGACTTTTGTCCTTGTTCTCGCCTTAAGAAATATTCCTTAAAACGAGGGTCATAAGGATGAGCCTCACCGATAATCTTAAAATGGCGCCTAATAAGCGTTCGTGAAGCCAAGACAAGATCTAAGTGCGATGAACTCGAGTCTTTGCCTTTAACTTTTACACCAAACACCCATCGACGGCGGGGAGTGTCTCTATAGTATTCCCTATAAATCCATCTCCACCCCTTGTTAGGATGTCTGTGGGCACACCACTTTTTAAATGCCATAAAGATTTGGTGATCGACATAACGGAAAGTGCTAGAAGAGCAGATATGCCGGAAGTAGTTCGCCCACCCTCGAATCTTAGGATTGAGGAGATGAATTAGGTTCTCGGTCTTTGCACTGACGTTGGTTTTAATACAGGTTCGTATATCTTTCAAGAAAGCCTTAACACTGGCTTTAGAAGGCCTGATAATTAAAGTGTCCTTGAATTTACGAAGATTGTGTCCCAGAAAATCAAAACCCTCTTCTATGTGTGTTATTTTGGATTTCTCTTGTGAGAGTTCCAATCCTCTTTCTTCCAGAAACCTCTGAATGCAGGGTATAACCAATTTCTCTAGCTGCTCTTTTGAAGCTCCCGTTACAATAAAGTCGTCACAGTAAATAACAGCTTGTACTTTAGTGCCCTTTTTAAAAAGTCTATTGAGCTTTTCTTCAAGGCCAGATAGAGCTATGAGAGCAAGCGTAGGGGAAATGATACCCCCTTGAGGTGTTCCGTCAGTTGTTGGGTAGATAACACCTCTTTCCATGTAACCGGCTTTAAGAAATTTCTTAAGGATACGTTTATCCATAGGAATATTTTCCAGTAGCCAATCACTACTAATTTGATCGAAGCATGCACGGATATCCGCCTCAAAAACCCACTGAGCTGAGGTCTTGCGACACAATAGAAGATAACATTGGCCTATAGCATCCGCTACGGAACGCTTTGGCCTAAAGCCATAGCTATTCTTGTCGGCTCGTTCTTCTGCTATGGGTTCAAGAGCTAAAAGCCATAAAGCTTGCATAGCTCTGTCTTTCATAGCGGGAATAGAAAGAGGCCTCTTCTTACTGGAGTTCTTTTTGGGGATTAAAACGCGTTTTAAAGGCAAAGGCTTATATTCCTTGCATTTTAAAGCCAAGATCGCATTCATCTTCTGAAGAGGAGTTTTCCAGAGGATGTTGTCAATACCAGGTGTTTTAGCACCTTTATTTTGAACAACTCGTTTAACGGCAAGACATTTACCATAGAACGAGCGAGTTAGAAGTCTTTGTAAAGATTTAACTTTACCTTTTCTTCCTTCTCTAACAGCCTTCGCAATACGCATTTGAAGTCGATATACTTGTTTGTTAATCTGAGACCACGGTAGTGAGTCCCAGGATAATGAACAGGCTGAAGAGGCACCAGTCAAAGAGACTTTCTTCGTTGCCATTTGCGTTTCTCCATGAAATCGATTCTTCAAACTTTATCACGATCAAAGACCAGTTGGACGTGGGCTCTCTTTCGAGCCAGGTAACATTTAAACCTGTATCTGCTCCATTACAGAGCAGCTTTCGCTTCTTCCAACCTCCTTCACCTGCAGATCCATAGGCTTCTCTTACGATTGGCTGTCCCAAAGGGGGATCTACAGGGTTCCCACGTTTCGTCTAAAGAGTACGTTGACTTAGCTGCCTGCTATGGACCGAGAAGTTCTATTGACCGCGAGAGAGCAAGACCCCTTACTCACTCCGACTTCTTAAGCCACGGAATTCAGCCATTTGCCATGGTTGTAGATTACGGTCCTCAACACAGGTTCAGATGTCTTCAGCATATCAACTCTCTACGCTTATCTGGTTTATGGCTACCAGAAAGGTGATCCTCTCACGATTCACACCCCGCATTTTGCAATGCTTTGCTGCTTGTCCGGCACGCTCTTTATTCAGTGCCGTAGAGTCATTTAGCGGTATAAACGGTTACATCCCTTTAAGGGGTAACAACTCTTTTGGACAACTTCGTGTCGCACGGGTCTATCTACATAAAGATGGTATCTTTATGTAGATAGACCCTACTTTCTTACATTTTTCTTAAAATTGCAACTTACGCAGCGCATCTATTTTAGGCGTTGTCACATTAAGTTTAAAGGCTTATAATATGATCTCATTTGATAAAACATATGGGAGCCTTTAATTGTACAAAAGACATCGTTTCCCTTCTTCTTTAATTCAATCAGTTGTCTTCCTTTATCATCGCTATGCTCTCAGTCTAATAGAAGTTGAAGAACTCATGCTTATTCGAGGAATTGATGTAAGCTATGAAACAATAGGGAGATGGAGCTTAAAGTTTGGTCCTACTTATAAAAAGGCTTTAAGGTCTTATCAGTCCCCCGCAAGTGATAAATGGCATTTAGATGAAGTATGTTTGAAGATTCAGGATAAGTATTATTGGTTATGGCGTGCTTTAGATGATCAAGGCCAAGAAATAGATATCCTTTTACAACCTAGAAGAAATGCTAAAGCAGCTAAACGGTTCTTACTTAAACTTCTCGGTAAAGAAGGCTTTATTCCAAGAGTTATCATCACAGATAAATTAGCCAGCTATAGGGCTGGCTTAAGAAAATTAGGTTTACGCTTGGATCACAGACGTCATAAATCTCTCAACAACCGAATAGAGGGATCTCATCAGCATGTTCGTAAGCAAGAACGGGTAAAGCGAAGATTTAGGAGTCCGATTAATTGTCAAAAATTTCTATCTTTATCCTTAACTATTCGTACCTGCTTTGGAAGAATCACCCATAAATTAAGAGCTGAGGCTAAGAGAGCTTATAAACACCAATCATTAAATATCTGGCTTCAGAGTACTCGAACACAGGAGAATTTTATCTAAAAATATCTACCCTCTTAAGAATTCTTGCCACTTCTCACTTAACGTGACAACGCCCGAATATGCCCTCTCGATCCCACAAGGATGGCCATCCTTGTGGGATCCTCAAGTCACCTTGATAAATTTATCTTATATCATTTAAAACAGACAAGTTGATGACGGTGCCTGTTCGCCTCCTCTTCCTTTAAAAGAAGGCATTTTGGGATCAATCACTGTATCAATTTTTTTCGGTGCTCTGTGTCATTTTATTTCTGGTGGTGACAGAGGGTGGAGGGAGCTTTAAAGCCTTATTACCATAATTTCTAGCGTTATTTGTTGCACCTTTAAATCTCCTCCTAAAATTTAATATATCTTGAATATTTTCCCCTAACTCTTCTGCTGTCTTTTCCTCTGCTCCCAAATCCTTAGCAACTCCTTCGACCATCCAACCGATAACTTTGGGTAAGCTTTCAGTACCCATTTGTTCTATTTCATGCGATGCTCCTATACTATAAGCTACGCAATCCCAGAAATCCCAGTCTTCACGATTTGTTTTTAAAGCGTCAGAAATAACTGGATTCTCTTTTTCAAAGTTATCTATCTCTTCTTTTCTCTCACTGCACTTCTCCAAAAAAACCATCATTTTATAGAACCAGCTTGGAGATTCTCCACCTTGAGAGGGAGAATCGGCGGAAAGCAGGCTCCATAAATCATTAAGCTTTTTATCTTCTAAACGTTCTTGAAAGGACCATGCTTCTTGCTGCGTATTTTTATCTTCTTCTCTTTCTTTCTTTGATTCTTTAAGCTTATCCTCAACGATTTCCGTAAACAAGTCATTTGGATCAGTGTTCTGCAATACCTCCTCAAACACCTGACGACTATTAAACTCCAAAGCATTTCGGGCGGCCATTTGCGCTGCCTCAATATTGCCCCCTATGGATTGAGCGGTGACTACCGCGGCCATTTCTCCATAAAGTTTAAGATCTTTTAACTCGGCCCGGAGCAACTCTTGGCGGCGATTATCATAAGCAGAGTTACCCGGACTCAGCCTCTCTTGTTGAAGCTGGGTTTGAATACGTTTGACAGCAGCCGGCATCATAAACTCGACAATCATTTCTGCTGTGGCAGCTCCAATGGCCCCTCCTTTGGCAGCTTTTCTGATTTCTTTGCGGTTACCACCGCTCATTTTCGCCTGGGCTGCTCGGGTGGCAGCCCCTAAGGCTGCATGCGAGATTTTATGAGACAGATAGTTATAAAGATCTGGTTGACCCGTTCTTAGGTCTTGATCGACCTCGGCTGTGCGACCTGCACCAATTTGTGCGGCGCCAAACTGGGCTGCTGTATCGGTGACCAAGTTAATCCCTGCTTCTTGGAGTTGATCCCGCCAGTTGCCATAGACAATGCCTTTGGCGGCAAAGGTTGCCATACTGGTTTTCAAACTGCTGGATAAAGCTGTCTGGAAGCGATCCACCCAGGTCACGGATTCGCTCACAACTTTTGTCGCCGCTTGAGTTGCTGTTTGGGTAGCCGCACTCGTGGCTGTCTTCGACAAAGTGTCGCCCAGCATATCAGCACCCGATAATAAGACTTGACCCAGAATTTGTGCCCCCAGCCCTTTTAACGACTCTTTACTAAAGGTGGCTTTAGCAGCGCGATCCACCTGGCCCCGTTGATCCACGGTGTTAATGATCATGCTGTTCATTAAGATAGTCAGAATGCTTCCGGCACCGCCCGTACAGATTGTCAAGACCAGAGAGGCAACAATCTTTGCCGCTGAGGTCATACCTTGGTGGGCAAAATGACCAGAGTCATGGCGCTCATCCACATACAAGCGGATGACGCCCTCCCGCTGATCGAGCAGCTTGAGCCATTCATAGCCGGGGCCGATGGGGAGGTCTTTAATACGGTGCCATTCTTGGGGACGGCCTTTGTCCTTATCTCCATCCGCACGGGAGTGTTTCTCGATCACATGCTCAACAATGACCCCGTCGGGCGTGATGAAATGGACCCCATTCTCAGTGCCTGTCTGAAATCGGCACATATGCACGGCCTCATCATAACGGAAATTCTGCGATTGCGCTTGCCATAATGCATCTTTAGACCGTTTCTGAGTCATCTGGTAAGAGGTATCTTTGGCGGTAAACAGCTCTATGTAACCACGTTTGCTCTCTAGGGTAATCGTGTCACCGGCATAATAATCAACGGCTCGTAATCTCATCGTATTGCCAGAAGTATCATGAATATGCCGGAGGGCATAATTTTGGGCTCGCTGAATTTGAGACTGACATTGCCGAGTCTCAACGGTCTTCTTTCTCCCTAGGACGCGTTTCAAACCGCCACATCTTTTTTTCTTAAAGGTTTGCTCATCATGAACATTATTCGCAGGTTCAATGGTGGTTTTGCCTTTCGTCTCCCGCTTGAAATTCTCACTGAAGGTCTGCGTACCTTGTTCGACAGTGTCGCCACCCACCTCGATAACGATGGTGCCTGTCTCAACCTCGGACACCATCGCTGCTGCCTGCGGATCCACGTATTTACCGCTCAGCAGCTGGCCTCTGTGATATGCCAGATCATAGATATGTGTAGTCTTCTTCTTTGAAGAAAACGTCTCTTGTTGTTCTCGGGGTTGCGACAGATTGGAATAATTACCGCCAATGTGCATTTTAATCTTTTTTAAGCCAAATACTTTTGTCCCAATTAAGAGTGTATCATTCAGCGATTGCAGATGAGTCTTGCCCCATCGGCTGCCGAATTGAGACAGAGCACCAAAATACTCTTTATACCCATGCGGAGTTCCGAGGCGGTGCACATCCAGGCTGAAAATAATGTTAGTCGCCGAAAGGGCACAAAGTTGGTCCCCTGTAATGCTGCAGGAGCGTGCTGTTAACGTTTCTCCTGCCTTTATCCTCACCGTATTGCTGGCAGAGACATCTTTACTGATGGTCGTGTCTTTCTTTGATTCTAAGTTAATATCGGGGGCAGATAGAGTCCCCTCAATATTTAAATTCGTTTCTGTGCTGTCGAAATCTAGAGCCTGGCTGCTTGAGAGATTTTGCTTCACAGTGATCTCTGGTGCTGCCAACCCAACTCCCCAGGGCACATGAGTCTTATGGCCTTGTAAAGGAGGGACAGAATGGGATGTAACGAAGCGTCGGCCCTGGACGTCAAGATCCGGATTAGAATCGAGCAACCAGCCCCAGGTATCGGAACACTGAGGCGCGTTTAATGTGAGCCAGCCCAAGGAAGCCTGAGCCCCTAATGTGTTGTAAGTTCCTTCTAAATCCAGAAAGGTGCCACCCTTGCCGCTGATAACTTTGCCACCGAAATTATTGAAAGCCGTATTTGCCTGACTGTAAACTGAATGGGACCCTGTCAGGGTGTCGTATAACCAAATTCGATCGGTTTTAAGAGAAATTGTAGCTGCTTGGACAGGACTTTTAAGAACATACAAAGGCACTTCAACTTCATAGGTGCCTGTAAGGTATGTGCTGCCACGCGGGGATTCCTCAACAGATTCTTGAATGGTTAGCCAAGCATCCCTCCCTGAGAGCTTGCCTGTTCTAGTATAAGTTTTTGCCGTTCCATAAAGAGCTTGGATCGTTTGCTCCCCACCGAAGGCCAGAGACCGTTGAGCCTTTAACTGCGCTTGCCCGAGGGTATTGCGACCTTGAAGATCTATGGCTCCGCCCGTCAAAAGGGCATCCTGTGCTTTAAGTGAGCTTGTCTTGCCTTGTTTTATACCAGAAAGGCAATCAATGATGAGGCTGTACGTCTCCATAGAACCTTTTAGGGTGACGGCTTCTGCTGGAAGACAGGTTAAGCTCTCCACTTGAAAGTGGGTGAGCTTATCAAAATGGGTTAAAATCTGGATTAAGGTCTTCGAGTGGTTTTCTAGAGCACCATCTAATGTCGCTTTCATCCCCTGAATCAGCAGTTGATGAGCTTGGGAGGGCGAGGTCATCTGACTAAAGCCAGAGAGGATCAGCTGATCTCCTTTGTATTGAATGGGGCCAGAAAAGGATCGCACCCGCCCTTGCTGCTCAAGAACACGCCCATACAAGGAGATGCCGACATCCTCAAAAGGTAGTGGGAAAGTCAGGTTCTTCTGATGACCGCTGATCTCTTCCCGAAGAACAGAGTTCGCAAGGGATCGATGAGTTCTTGGCAATTCAGTTTTTTCTTGAGAAGCAAGATTTCCGGCCAAATAATAATCAGAATAGCCGTCAAAGCCCGAGGTGGTTTTCTCTAAGAACGTATCTGCATAATGGAAAAGGCTAGAATCACTGTGCAGAGAAACTTGGGAATGACCGACTAGGGTTGCAGTGCGAGCTGCTGACAGAAGCTTGGATGCACGTGCAACTAGGCGATCACCCTTAAATTTAAAATGCTCCTTGAAACTCAGGCTGTTTCCCATAAGCTGGGCCAAGCCTGGGGTAGATAAATATCCCGCATCTTCATAGGAGTTCCCGTGGAAAACATAAGCAATACCTGCAAAAACACTCGATCCCGGATGCCCAATATAGTTATCACCAAAAACCTTGACAAACCTCTTCGCGCCCATAGACCCGTAATTATCGAACTTTTTAAACTCGGAGGGCGTGGTTGTCGCCTTGTGAGGAGGCGAGGGAACTGTAAAATGCACTACAGTCAAGTCTTCCTCAGCCTTAAAGTCGCCAGACGACTGATTTATGCCCTCTTTTATATCAAGAACAATGGCTTTTGCCTTAACCCGATGGTCATTGATCAGGGTGTCTCCTTTAAACCAAATATCTGCATAGCTTTGAAGAACACAGTTAAGGGATAATAGATTTTGACCAACGAGCATCATTGGCGAGAAAAATTTGAGATGCCCTTGCATTGTCAGAGAAGGTGCACCTATTTGTCCTCCCTGTGTAAAAATTCCGTCTCTGATCGTCAAGGGGCCTTGCGTTTGAATGGAAACGGCTGGGTAGATTTGAGGCGGTACGGTTTCTTGAAGTAATTGAAGCAAGTTTTCTTTGTCAGGGTTCATCTGATGAAGAAAATGCTTGTAGGGCTTGCTTTCATCCCACTCATAAGAGATGACCTTTTTCAGCCCTTCCGCTTTCCCATCTTCCTCCCAAATGGCTAAATTGACCCCTTGCAGTCGGGCTATGGCATTCAATAGCAAGTGGTCAGCCTTTGTCTCAAAGCCAACTGGCTTTTTTTGAGAATAACCAGCAGTTCCATAAGTCCAACTTAAATAATCCCAACACACATAAGGGTCTTGGCAGTAGCTCTCTAAAAGGGCCCCCTCCTGCCGAGAGGTATAAGCTTGGAAAAAGGTCGGATACAAAGATCGATCTTGGGCTAAGGTTGCCCATTGAGGGTCATGCCAGGGCAAGAAGCCGGTCAGGAAATTATGCTGGACAGCCTTGCTTACCAGGCTTCTAATTTTTGCTCCTTCTTCTCCCGTCTCTAAACACTTGGCTTTGAGTCGGTGAATCACGTCATGGCGCGACGTCTCCAACCCGTTGAAAAAGCTATTTTCATCGGCAGGAAGCGGGACTTCAAACAAAGTTGTTGCCCCCTTCATGTCTGGGGTGATGCGATACCCAGGAGCTCCAGCCTGGGTTGACTCTAAAATAACAGGCGTGCTCGACCCTATAAAATTGAGGTATCCGGGAGAGGACTGGATGAACCCCATCGGTTGATGCGTTAAACAGTCCACAAGGATCACCCGGTAGTCTTGCTGCCATAGATCAGGATGGAAGCTTAAGCTGACTACCCCCTCTTCATTGCTCTTAACCTCATGCAGAAAGACCTGTTCCTTTGACTCCTTTAAAGCTTCCAGGGGAAGAGAGATACAGGACTTGGGCTGAATTAAGGTGGAGGCTCGATCCTGGACGTCCTGCATAGCATAGGTGGGACTAAACTGGGCCAGCTGCATTAAGCAAAGTAACCGGGCGAGAAACTTATAAGCTTCCGTTTTCATGGTCTTGTCCCTTTTTCTGATTTATTCTGTTTGCAGGATTTCCAGCTTAAAACTGGTTGGGTATATCCACGAATGGTCATCTCCTTTAATAACGGCCATGACCTGATCCTCTTTTTTGAGGGGCAAGATCGCTCTCAAGGTCTGGTGGGCAGTATAATCTTTTAGGAGGTGCAGGGTTGCATAGCGCTGGTCGACTGTTTCTGGATTATTGATCGCTATTCCAATAGAGGGGCGAGAAGAGACACCGGTTTGGGTTTTTAGATGGTAGGTCAAGCTAAGGAAATAAAGGCCATCTTGAGGAACAGAGAACTTGTCTTGAGGTAAGGAAAGGGTGTTACCATCCAGCCGATTAAAGTCAAGGGGCATCCAAGACTTATTCTTCGCCTCGACCCAGGTCCGTTGTTTTTCGGGCAAATAAGTCTCAAGAACATGGGTAATAACAGGTCTTACTTCTCCTGTAAAGCTTTCCACAGGGCTTATTTCTAAAACTAATTTATTGAGTGCAATATTAGTGTGGGGCGCTCCTTTATAGACTAGCTGGATTTGGGTTCTTGCTTGTAAGGGCTTTAATGTGCTCAAGAACGTCTGTTGATGAAATTTGGGAGCGGCTAGGTGCACATGGTCTAAGGCTAAATCAGGTTCTAAGGAGGACTGGCGAGAGAGCCCAAAGCCAAATGGGGTTGGTTGGGCTGCTGTAGCTGATCCATGATACTGGAGTTGTAAGGCATACAAGCCATCTTTAGGGATTTGCAAAAAAGTATGGGAGACTTCAGAAGTGGCTTCAACTTCAGAGGGGTCAGCTTCTATCACAGCTCCTTCTCCCCTCTCTTCCTTCCCTTCAAAAATTTTGAACTTTGCTGCCGCGTAGGTTGGGGTTTCTATCTTCTGTTCCACAGGTTCATCTAAGGCAGGAGCATTCATTAAGCGGGCAGATAAGCAATCAGCGTGAGAAAAACGAAGATTTTTGATCTGTTGGAGGGTAAAACTAATGTCATCAGGATGATAAAAAAGATTGAGTTCGCCAAAAAGGTTGAGGGACAGCTTTTCGTTTTTAGAAGCATGGATAAATCCGGTTAAAAGATTGCTTTCTTCACTATTGGCCAATAAGCTCTTTGATATAAGGTTTATGATTTCGGAATGATTACTGCTGAGGCCGAACTTGAAAGCGGATGCAGTGGTCTGGGCTTTGACACGATAATGGATCATAAAAGCATAGAATCCATCTTCTGGAACGAAGATATGATCTGAAGCAACCGACGATAAAGTCCTATTCGCTTGAAAGGGTCGATCAAATTCGATTAGCTTCCAGTCTTTCACTCCGTAAGGGATCCATTCCCCTTTCCCAGAATTTGATAGGGTTGCGTCAAAGAGTGTTGTGATAAAAGTAGTTCCTCCCTTTTGCAGGTCATCGAGATCGGTATTTGATAAGTTTGTCCCGGTTAAAATAAGCTTGCGGTTAGCACAGGCCCATTTAAAGTCCGACGTTAAAGGCTGATCGATCGCAGCGTCTGCTAAATCAATCGTCTCTAGCTGCTTTAGTTGGTTAGCCAAAGATGCTAAGCTAATCTGGTCCTCTATAGTGAGGGTCCTCCCTTTTAAGGATAAAGACTTTAAGAAGGGGTGGACTAAGTGATTGGTATAGATAATATTTAAAGAGTCGCTGAGAGGGGTATTTGCCTCAAAGAGGACCGTTTCTATAGGCAATCTTTCTTCTGAGGCAGAGGAGAGAAAAAATCTATTCTCCCCTAACTTCAGATCCTTGTGGACAGCACGCAACGTGACAGGTTCCTCAATCTCGTACAAGCCCTCGGGGATAAAAGAGTGAAAGCTGTCCCCGAGTCCTCTAGAAAATTTGATCCTGTTTTGAAGCACAAGGCGCATAGGGGTGGCTAGGACATAGGTAATAGGAAATGTCTCAAGGGTATTGCTGCGTTTCCATACTTCCTCTTTAATGAGCTGTGTTAAAAAGAGGGTCCTTCCATCACTATAAACGTAAGGAGTTTCACTCCTCATTTTTTTATCAAAAATTTCATAAAGCTCAGGCAATAAAGCTGATTCTGAGAAAAAGCCAACCAATCGTTCTCCCTTTTCTTCAGGCCGTTCATAGGTTGTTACTGAATATGTGTTTTTAAAACCGAGACCTTCGACACGACTAATTTGGGCAGGGCATTCCCATTGCTGGGTGATAAAGATTGGATGGCTTAGAGTTTTACCATTAAAATGCCAACTATTTATTGATTTCCACATATCCAATCTAGAGTTACTCATCCGATGCGGGATAATTTTGGTTATCTCCTGACAAAACTCTTCTTGCCCCTCTTTGATAAAATAGATTTTGCTGCTTATCAGGGTTGTATGAGTGCTCGTATTATCATGTCGAGCAGAAAAATTTATTTTACAAGGAAAACGCGGTAAAGAAGAATCTATATGGGGAGAGGGGATCCGGTATTGCTTCTCATTATAGTCATAGCCATAAATCGGCATTTGGACAATTTGGGTATGGGCAATTCTTGCTTCCAAAAAGAGCACCCATTCTTCTGGCGATAAAGCCTCTAAATTAGCTTCTTTTTGAGAGGAAATACTCTCATAAAAGAGTTCCTCTCTAATCAGCTGGGCCTCTACGGGATAAGCTCTGCCGTTTTCTATATGGGTCCATTCTAGCGGCCTCTTATCTCCTTCTTCCGGTTGCTGCGAAAATTGAGAAGGTGTATTTTCAAGGTCAGCCTCATCTTTTTCCATAGCTACTGTTGGTGTAAGGGTAGAGCACCATAAAGATAAATAAAGAGGTAAGGTGCGAAAAGAGCTGCTTTTGCCCCCTTCTTGGTAGAAGAGAGAAATAAATCGGGCGCCAAATGCAAACTTTATATAACTCATTTTTTTCCTCCTAGTTTAGCCCTCCACATATAGGATCAAGAGAGCCAGAATTCTTAAAAAGAATAGCCTGTTGCAAAGAAAGGGAGAACCATTTTTAATTAGCTCCCCCTCTTCCCGCTATCAAGGGCTCAGCTATAAGTACTATTAAACCTCCCTAAGAAAAATGTCTAGTAGGGATTATAGTAAAAATGAATGTAATATTATGACCTATTTTGATGCATTTGTTAGCTCTTTATACGGTATCGTCATCAACTATGTTTGTAAAGATTTAAGTTTAGCATTAGCAATGATGACAATTTTACGCATAAGAGCCGTCAAAGCGACCATTTTCTTTTTACCTCTGTTGATAAGATTTTCATAGAAAGCCTTAAGAGGACTATCGATTCTTCTCGCTGTCATAGCAGCCATAAAGAGGATGCGTTTAA
>JAIBEV010000137.1 GCA_019459505.1 Candidatus Paracaedibacteraceae bacterium
TAGGGGTAGCGGGCCCATTCGTGTGAAAATTTACGGTTTGGAGTTCAAAATTGTTCTAAAATCGTAAATTTTCATATGTTCTCAGGTATGAGCTGATCAACAATTTCGTCAGTGAAGTACGTTCCCATTGTAATCAGGTGCTTGTGCATCAATAATGATATATGCGACAGCGTTTCATTGCTGATGATTTCACCATTTTTCCTTAGCTGAGCAATTATTTCTGTCATTTTAACAGTATTCCAATACAGCACAGCATTGGAAACTAAGCTTAGGCAGCTTGCTTTATTCACGATTTCTTCATAGTCACCAACTTGGAACTTACCCTGATTGGCAAAGAATATACAACGCGCTAATTGGTGACGATGCTCTCCTTTGTTCAGTTGTCGTTGGACTTTGTCGCGCAAATCGCTATCGGTAATATATTGCAGTATGTATTGTGTTTTAAGGATCCGGCCAAGCTGAGTGAACGCTTTCGACAATTTATCGGATGGTGAACCCTTGGATAAGCGCCTGACAATTTCGTGGGCAGGGCTTAATTTCTTTTTTAAAGATGCAGCGACTCTAACCATCTGATCAAACTGTTCTATAACTAGCTCAATTGAAGAGGTTCTTGTTAACAATACGTCCAAATCACCATAAGAAATATCTTTATCAGGACGATAGAGTTGCTGTGATTTCAGGTCTTTAATCCGCGGCATAAATTGGATGCCAAGCAAATAACACAATCCAAATACATGCTCTGTAAATCCTTCTGTATCTGTGGTGTGTTCTTTAATTGCAAGAATTGTATTGTTATCTAACAAACCATCAATAACATAAAGGGATTCCCTTGGTGCGCAGGAAATGGCTTGGGTATTGAGCACTGACAATTGATTCGAAGTATGTGTATATACGCCGATCATTTTGTCATAATAGCCAGCATACCGGGGGTAATAGGACGATAATAAACTACTAGCAGTGATAATAAACCTCTGACCATCTGATGATGACATAGTTCCATCACCATGGACTTGACTTAAATCCAACTGGGTGTGCTGATTAACCAACTCTGCATTGGCGGCTTTAATTGTTTCTTCTCGAATATAAGAGTCTGTTACATGGCGCATCATTTCTGCAGTTATGCCTGGCGTACAATCTTGCATAGTGGCAAGACCAATATTCGTGGCTTGTGCTAAAATACTAGCGATTAGCGTTTTGTAAAAATTATGTGGCTTTCCTTTTTGACCATGGATGGGTGTAAAGTGTTTAGTAAAACCTGTCATATGATCAACTTCAATCAGTAACTGCTCGATTTTTATTTTTGGCATGTAAGCGCTAATCAATGCTTGCAATCTTTCGACATCTGTTGGGATGTCAATCTTATCTTTCTTTTTCAACACCAATTTACCGTTTTTGATTTCAGCAAAATTGTCTCGTTTAAAGCGTTTGGATGCTAATATCGCTGATTCATTATACTGCTGAATAATGACGCTAACAGCACGAACAGCATCTTGATTAATACTAAGGTCCTGATAACTATGATTCTTTTCCTGGTGCCATTCTTGATCTTGATAAATCAGATTCCAAAAGGACGCATACTTATTGCTATGGGCAACATACAAATCACCTGAGCGAAAGCCATCCTTAATCGCAATAGCAACTCCCATTTCCCATAGATTACGTTTAATTTCACCTTGCTGATCTCGCATAGCAATTACCAACTGATTGTCCATAAACTTGATACCAATGTCTGTTGAAATTTTTTGCGTTTCTTGAGCGTCTAATTGGCGAATTAATTGGATAGATTGTTCAAGCGCCTGATTCCCCTTTTCCACCAAAAAAGGCAACTGGATAAATTCAGAAAAATAGCGACGCATGCTGCTATAGCGATTTTGAATAAGCTTAGAATAACCAAAGCGGCTTAATATCTGATATTCATGCATATCATCTCTGGCTTGTTGTAATTCCAACTTCGGTGTTGATTGAGAATAAATATAATTGATTGATATAGATTGATCATCTTTGTACGCCAGTACAAAATCGACAAAGCTCTCGATTTTATCAATAGCTCTTTCATTCTTCTGTTTATAAAGCTTTAACTTCTTCATATGCGTATTACGACATTCACGACAGATATTTGAGATATATTGATCATGCAGTTGGATTAGGTAATCCATCATCACTTTTTTTGATTCATGCAAAAACAGCACCATAAAGGCATAACGCTTTACGGGCTTGAATCGTTTTATCTTGTAAGCATTATAAGAACGAGTAAGTTGGTAAAGATGTTTGCTAAGTTCTGGAGAAACAGCACTTATGTCAACTGCAGATAGATCTATCTTGATAAGTTTGTTATAGCGTTTCAAATACTCTTGCAATACTGAAATACTGGCAGAACCTGGGTATTCTTTAAATTTTTGAAACCAAGTAACATCTTGGCCAAGAATAATATCTAATGTTTCATCAATGCTTGCAATCAGGACTTCAGATAATTGTTGATAGATTGCCACAAAGATTTTTTCCTGTTGCTGTGAACAGAAAGAATTAATTTCACGCTTCAGGTAATATAATGTGGGCAGGGCAATCTTATTTGCTACTAAAAATGCCTCTGCTTCTGATATCAACTTTTCAGGGATAACCATTCCAGCATTAAGCTTTGCTTTCAACCATTGGTAAAATACTAGTTTGGCTGCGCTAAACTGTTGAAACTTCAAATGCTCGAAGATTAATTTCTTGTAATCCGTCTTGGTGGCAGCGCGTATGGGTATCTCAACAGTTCCAGCAATCCCTATTTCTAACTTTTTACAGGCATGCCCAATAATGCGAGTATCAAGGGTATTCGGATTATCCAGCAGCTGACCAAATAGCTTAAGGGCACAGACTTGTAGATAGATCCATAGTTGATACTGTTTTCTAAATTTCCTAACGAATGAAATACCCACGGGATTTAATGACCAATCACGAATGATCTCTTCCTCACAGATTTGGGATCGCCCTTTCATACAGACCTGAGTCTTATTTTCTCAAATATTGATATAGCGTTTCACGGCTAATACCAAAATCACGAGCGATGTGGCTCTTCTTATCGCCTCCCATTACACGTACCTTAATTTTATCAACTTGCTCTTGAGATAAAATTGATTTGCGGCCTTTGTAGGCTCCACGTTTTTTAGCAAGGGCAATTCCTTCCAGTTGGCGCTCTTTAATCAAAGCTCTTTCAAACTCAGCAAATGCACCCATCACTGACAATAACAATTTTGACATGGGAGCATCTTCCCCGTTAAAAGCCAGTCCTTCTTTCACAAATTCAATTTTAATTTCTTGAGCAGTAAGCTGGGTAACCAGGCTTCGCAAATCATCTAAATTACGTGCTAGCCGATCCATGCTGTGCACAATAACCGTATCTCCATCCCGTACATAATCAAGCAGAGCCTCTAACTGCGGCCTAGATGTATTTTTTCCAGAAGCCCTATCTATAAACTTTTTATTTAAGGGGATTCCCTGAAGTTGCCTTTCTGGGTTTTGTTCAAAGCTACTAACGCGAATATAACCAATTTTCTTTCCTGACATTATTTTTATCTCTTTAAGTGCAAAAGTGTCAGGTTGAACTTTAAGAAGTGAACGTAATTATGTCAATAAAATACTCAAGTAACTTTAAACTGACAAAAATTGTTACTTTCTCCTGACGTCAGATTTAAGTAGACTTTAACCAGACAAACTTTTGTCTCTATACCCCTCAAAATAGCTAACCGTAAATTTTGACATGAATGGGCCCAATCCCCCTTCTTCCTTCTAAACAAAACTTGACGATACCCTTACAGGTAATCCAGATTATGTTATAAACTTTATTGCAATGTCTTCTATAGAAAAGATTTAATTTTTCTCGCTCGAGTTCGAGCCTAACTGTCAGAAAATGACTTTCCGCTTACTAATAATAGAAAAGTGTGTAATAAATAATTATGCAAAATATAGAACTTCTTGGCCTTGTGGCTGGATTTATATCTACAATCTCTTTTTTCCTCAAGTGTTAAAAGTATGGAAAACCCGATCTACTAAAGGGTTATCTTTAGAGATGTACATACTCTATCTTTTAGGTTTGATTTTATGGGCGGTATATGCCTGGCTAATTGATTCAGTATCTCTCCTGATAACAGAGCTAGTGACAGGTATTTTTGTATTTTATATTTTGTTTCATAAGTTGAGGCGAGCGTAAAACTGGTTTTGTTGCTTTAACCCAGTAGCAACTGTGTTATTAACGAGAAAGAGTAATTTTCTTGTTTTTAAAAAATCCCAGTATGTAATTTTTATACCGCCCTTACTTTCTCTTTATTCCCTTGGAAGTTATTAAAAACAACAGAAAAGTTTATTCAATAAGGGGTTAGAAAAATATTTTTAGTTGGGATTTAAAAACTTTTTTAGAAAAAGGGAAGAAAATTCATGTTTTTATGGTTGCAAGTTGCTGGTTTGATTACTAGGTTCCTTTCATATTATAAAAATTTAAAAATTGGAAGGCCCTTTTGGCATGAAAACACTATTGATGAGATTTGTCAGCCACCTTGTTCTTATTTCCTATCTTACTTCTATTTTACGTCTCGATTATGGTTTTGCCGCTGACAGGTCAATTCGTGACTGGAAGGCCAAAAACGGACTACCATAATAAGTGCAAGATAATTCACAAAGTCAATTCACATCTAATAAACACACTGAACAAAGGAAAACTAAGATGGCACGTAATTTATTATTTATAATTTCTTTCTTACTCTCTTCTTCTATTTTTGGCCTTGAGACAACAAAAGATGAGATAATTTTTTTTAATGTAGGACAAGGACATGCAGTTTTAATAAATAAAGCTAGAAGCATCATCTCATCTTATGTACCATTGCTGATTGATGCCGGAGCTACGGCACATACTTATGTACCTGATCAAAAATATGAGTGGAAAAAAGGGGATGGCACGTTATCTACCTCTAAAGTCAGTAAAAAGATAATAGAGTGCTGGCAATCAGCTAACGATGGACATTTGCGAAAAGGAAGGTTTCGGGTCATTTGCGGGAAAGTGCAGGAATTAGGGTTTAAGTTGTTTTCACCATTTATAAAACCCTGTGAGGATGATGTGCTCCCATCCGAGAGGTGAGAGATGTGCCAGCTGTTCTGGTAGTGTGATTATTCCCTGCTGTTT
>JAIBEV010000046.1 GCA_019459505.1 Candidatus Paracaedibacteraceae bacterium
AATCTCGAGTTTCCAGGTCAAGCTGATGCTTGTACGGAAAAAGGATGGTTGGTGAAGGAGGGGCTCTCTCTCCCTCATTCCGGCCTTGAGCCGGAATCTATACCACTGCCTTCATGACAGCAAGGTTTAACAAAACATAGCTGTTGAATTTCCTAAAAGAAAAAAAATCTTAACAGTCTTTAGATGTACCTGAGGTTATAACTGAACTGAATCTATTATGTGTATTTTATAACGAATGGATTGTATTCAATTATATTTTAGTATTCTCTCTATATGAAAGATATATAGCTTTATTCATATAACCTTTTGAGAGTTGAAGGATGTTCCTATAGAATTGTCCTCTGTATGTAACCTTAAACTCGTAAAAATGCCATGTGTAAAAAAATCTGTAGAATAATACTGTGTACTCTTTTTAATTTGATTTTATCTGCTTTGATCATCCTAGGCTTGATGTTCACTAAATACTATGAGTTTTTTATCTCTGATTTAATTGGGCCACCCAGAGGATTTTGGTGGGAAGGCTTCCCTTTGCTTACAAAAATATTTGTATTAATTTCGTTAAAAGCATTACTTTTAGCCGGTGTTATTAACGGATTTCGGCAAAAGAAGTTTGCTTTTTCAAAATTATTTGTTGCGTGCTCGTCAGTTTTCTTTCTCTGGGAGGTATTAAATAATTTTGGGAGTATCCATTATAAGCGACTATTCAATCTAAAAGATTACTTGTCATATGTTGAAAACAATCCTTCACGGCCTCAGGCTGTTAGCATGGATAAGATCAAACTTCTTTCTTTAGAGCTTGTAAAGGCTATCCACGTTAAAGACGAGGCTATTTTTGAGGATCATGCTCCTTATACAGTTGAAGAATCTTTAATTGAAGTATTAGTAGGTAAAGAAAAGCTTGAGGATACCGAAGCCTATGACGCCCTTATTAACTCCATAAAGGCAGTTCTAAAAAATATTAACGCTTATAAAAAAGATTATAAAGGTTTTATAAGTAAATTCTGGGATGAAAAACAATTTAAAAAGCTTTGGAAAGAGCTTGTATCCCCTCCTAAATTTTGGCATAAGATTCCGGAAATATACCAAAAGGAAATAATCTTAGATGGTTGGTTTCCTTCAATAAAAAATTACTTGGCCAATTCCTCGGCAGCCTCTTTAGAGCTCCTTGATCTGACTCAGCAATTAAATGAAAAGTATCTTCAGATAGCCCACTTACTAAAAAATCAATTTGACCATTATACCGTTAAGAACTATGTTATCTCTTTTGAGGATGAGGCAGTCGCGAATGAGTATCACCAAGCATTAGAAGATATTCACCGTTTAGAAAAAGCGATTGAAGCAAAAAATGAGACTTTGGATAAAGAAGCTCAGGAAAGACGTGAAGCTGCTATAAAAAAATTGGGTAGGGAGAAAGTAGAAGAGATAGAAAACACTCTTAACAGCTTATAAATCTGTAGAGATTAAGCCTCTTTCCAACTTTTAATAAACTGAATCAGGATTTTTAGTTATGACGTTAAACGGAAAGATAAAAAAAATATTAACTCACAATAAAGCACTTTGGTTTTCCTATTCTTTTGCTTGGCGGTACTGCTTAATCCATCAAATACTCGTCTGGACGCACGGGATGTTCATTATTGAAAAATTTTTTAGCTATACATACTTCTCAGACGAGTTTGGAAGTATGGGGGTATTTCAGGGAGTTATGGAGTTTGTAAGACCTCTACTTGAAGCCTATGTTGCCTTAAAATGGCTTCAAAAAAGTAATGTCTTTAATAAGAATAATATTGAGCTTCCTTTAAAACTTAAGTTTTTGTTGATGGGGGTTTCTACGGTTGGTGGGATTGCTTCAATTCTAGGTTGGGGTGCGCTAAGGACCCTAGACTTACAGGAGTATTCAAAATTTTGTCAATTAATGAAAGCCTGTATACTAATTGGAGGAGGATATTTAATTGCTAAAAAATTTGATTGTATAAATAGAATTTCTCCATTTTTACCTATCCCCTCTTTATTTAATCAGGCTGAATTAACCTTAAAAATTAAGGATATCTTCCACGTTTTTTTGCATCTCTTCTGCAGAGTATACGCTATAGCATTTTTATCGATACAGTTTATCGATTCCTTAAAGGTTAGTTTATTGAGTGATTCAGAGAAATTTTCTGGATGGGAAGGGCTAGGTTATATGGCACTTCTTCTGCTTGTTTTCAGTATTTACATGTTTTTCCTTGTCTACAAGGCTATTAAAGAAGCGGCTGTATATAAGTTTGATCATTTAGAGTTAAGGCTAGGGACCTCAAAATGGAAAAAGAGAGTCGTTATTTTTCTATTAACAAGCCTTTTCTTTGTCTTAGAGAAGGCTTCTTTGGTTTTCAAATATTTTTTTCTTGCCTATAATATTATTGATATCCAATTTATACTAGGACATCCGGGCTTCAGGCTCTCCTTTACACACTCAGTAGAAACTTTAATATGTTTTTTGGCATGCCTCAGTATAGCGATGGTTGTTTGGTACATCTTGGTTAGAGGAGGGGCTGTCTCTGTTTATAGAGATTGCCGTACTCTAGAAGGCGAGAAAGTAATAGATAATGGGTAAAAATTAAAAGTACTTCAAGTGTGGGGGGGAATTGCTTAACTAAAAACTAACCCTGCAGTTTCTATTTCTTCTATCTGTTTGGAGCGTCCAGGTTGGTGGGAACAATTAAATAGCTGTAAGATATCTTATAAAAAGGGTTGACATTTTAGGGGAATGCTTTATACGTTAGTGCTATACAGTACAGCCAAGAGCTTACTAAATAAAAATTAAAAATATCTTTTATCCTTAAATAATTAATTCCGTTTTGAAAAAGAGGTGAATGCTCATGAAAAAGACCCTCTATAGTCTTATGGCCCTTTGTTTCTTACATAAAAGTATGGCTTATGATTCTACCGCTCAAGATAATGCTATAGCTCAGGCTTTTAGCCAAGATAATGATATTTATCGCAGCCGATCCTTTACCATCGAACCATTAAAATCATATCCTGGCCAGGTTGAGCTGACTCCTTATAAAAGAGGAAAACGTTTCGATCTTCTCTCACGCGTTTCATTAGGAAATGGTCAGGAAGAGAAGAATTTAAGCGATGAAAGGTGTGAACAGTATATTGATTCCTATAATATAATTTGTTCTCTCAATACTTCTTCTGAACAAGCCACTAAAATACTTGAAAGGCGAAACCAAGTCGATTTTTATCGCAAGAATAAATCCATGCCAGAAGAAAAGATAAACGAGTGGATACAGTGGTTTATTGAGAAAAAGGAATGGGGAGTAATTGTTGACGAAAAGTCAAAAAAAAGAGCCAAAGATTTTGTACTCCAGATCAGCAATCAATGTAGAAAAAACTTTATTCTTCGACATTCCTTATCAGTGGGGGATAAGGGTCTATCAGGCAGTATTGTACTCTATCCCGGTCATAATCCTAAAATTATTGAAGATCTGGAAGAATCAGGCATTATTACAGCACCGATCTGGGCTATTGGCTCTCTAGAGTATCAAATTAATTTTTCCAAAGAAATCTTGCATGTCAATTTAGTTTCTGTGGAAAGTTTTTGGCGTAGTCGTGGCCATGGGTATGCTCTCGCTCGATATTTAGCTGATTTTGCTAAAGAGCACTTTCAGCATATTGCCAGGTATATGACAGTAAGTTGTCGCAATTCTCACTCCCAGCGTATTTTTGAAAAAGCTGGGTTTGTTAAAAACGTACTTGCTGAAGCCAAGCTTTTTTATGGTGCAACTCATTACCGTGAGGTTTCTCTTAAAGAATGGGAGCGAGAGCAGGCAGTCATGACGGCTTGGAACGATTCACACGGTCAAAGATATCTTGTTTGGCTCACAAAAGCATATCCTGAGATTTTTCCAAACCAATATCATAAAGTCGGATACCGATATTATTAATTGCTAGATGTCTTTAGTTATAAGTTTATCCTCCTGGCTTTGATGGGGGACAATTCAAAATTTTCCCTCCATCCTTCGGTAAATGAATACGTAAATGAACACATCGTGTACATTTATAATCTTAAAAACAAAGCACCTAAAAGTTATCTATTACGTTAATCCCCTCCTTATATTTCTGTTTTTTTAAATTCCCCTTTCAGACCGAGTTATTCTGAGTACGTAAAATTTTATAGATTTTTTATACTGATCTTACTCAAAGAGTTTATATATGATTTTTCTTAATGAAATTAAATGATTAACCTTACGGAGGCAGTGTGGTAAGGAGGATTGTGCATTATACGACGGTAGAAAATATTGGCAAGATTATTGAATCCCAAGTTTTTAGATTATCCAGTGTTGAGCAAATTATCACCAAGAGTATGAAGAAAGGGCAATTGAATGAGGAGCATATTTATGATTCCTATTTAAGTAATGTCTTTATAGATTTAGGATTTGATATTATCCGATTAATCCCTTTTTACCACGCCTCTTTAAAACCTCTCTTAAACTCTACTTTTCTATTGTCGTTTACCGGAACACATCAATCTGATTTTCATTGGCAAGAGTATGCAGCGAATGAAAATGGGGTAGCAATTGTATTGAGAGACAAACCCTTCACAGAGTTTTCTGAAACCCATGGGTTTTTTTATAGCCGAGGACAGGTGAGGTATGATGGTTATTATTTTATGAGACGGAAAGTATGCGACTATATTCAATCTATTTTAGAAGGGCAACCGACAACAACAGCTCAAGCCAAAGCTTTTTTGAAAGCTGTTGCTTTTAGTAAATATCAGCGCTATCATCCTGAGAAAGAAGAAAGAATTGTCATCAAATCTTTCGATATAGCGGCAGATTATTTGAATATCCCCCTTGAGCCCCAAACGGATATTCTGCGAATTTATACAAAAAATAATGATCTTGCCCGGTTATTAAGACAAAAAATGGATTATCCCTCTCATAAAATATTGGTCGTCTGACGTCTTGTTTATGTTGTCTAGGTAAGCTGATAACCCTACCTATAAAATTTAGGAACATCCATAAGTAGTAATACGGTCAACCCTTTCATCATTGCTTCTATTTAAACATCCTCGGTATCGGTATCTGCTTTGCCATTACTCAAGTCAGCTCTGGCTCTTTTGGCAAGATCTTCATATTTCTTTTTAATGGCTTTGAGCTGGTGGGGTGATAATTCTTCAAGGTCTAATAAGACATTATGGGCGCCAGCATGGGCACGAATGAGCTCATCTATTTTTATTTGTAAGGCTTCACTATCGCGATTTTGCGTATTTTGAATTAAAAACACCATTAAAAATGTAATGATGGTCGTACCAGTGTTAATAATCAATTGCCAGGTATCTGAATAGTTAAAAAGGGGGCCTGTTATAGCCCACCCCACCACAATTGCAATCGCAATCAAGAAGGTAAAAGGACGACCGGACAAATCTGCAATATGGCCCGACAAGGTAGAAAAACCATTCGACAAAAATATTGATTAAAGTGCTCTTTTCCCATTATCCTTCTATCCATTTCAATGGTTCTCAATAATTTTATTGTGTCGCATCGTTCTGTGGAATCAAAGTCTAATTGTTAAGTTCTTAATCATAAAATGTGCTTATTATCCTTATTACTTTGTCGAAAATGGGGAGAAAGAGAAAAGCGATTTAATTCTATCTGTATAATTACTGATGGTTTTTAATCACTAAATTATCAACCATTTTAACAGGAATTTAACTCTTACAGTATTAAATAAAGTTTTCTAATTCCACTGTAAGAGGAGAACAACTCATGAGATATATAGGCTTAACATTAACACTGATAGGATTATCTTCTACCGTTATGTCAATGGAATATACAGGATCTAATTATAAAGTTCTTAGTAATCAGCCTTTACAGCAAAATAGAAATCAAAGGGATAGCATGGTTCTGAAAAGTTCCACTAATGGAGGAGCCTTGGAAAATACAGAGGGAAGCCTTTTATATAATCAAGGATTAACTCATTACGACTCAGCCATTAAATCTCCGCAGCAAAAAGATTCACATCTTCAAATAGCACGGTCGTTATTGACTGAGGCTGCAGAAAAAGGGCACCTCGGGGCAACAAAGTTACTGGGAAAGATGTGGGAAAATGGAGAAGGAGGGGATAAGAATTACGATGAAGCTGAAAAATTCTATCTAAACGCTAAAAACTTAGGGGATATACAGGTCGCCTATCAGTTAGAAATGCTCTATAAAAAAACCGGTCAAGGTGGTAAAAGATTTGATCTATACAAAGAATTAGCGGAAGCTGGTAAATCTTCAGCCCAAGTGGCATTGGGTAACATGTACTTGGAAGGGGTAAAAGAAAGGGATATTGCTCCTAATATGGATGAAGCAATTGAATGGTATGCTAGGGCTGCTGAGCAGGCAGATCTGAAAGGTCAATATTTCTTAGGATGTGCTTATTTTAAGCTTAAAAATTATGAGGAAGCTGCTAAATATTTTAAACAAATTAGTGACCATCCACAGTCAGAAAAAATCTTGGGTAACCAAAGTCTTGGGGAAGTGAAAAATGCCCTAGGTAATATTTATGCAAGGAAACGCGAAAGTGCTCGAAAGGCTTTAAAGCTGTATGAAGAATCTCTTGACCTGGGCAATAGAAAGGCGCAGGAAATGTTGGATGCAGTCTCGGAGAAGCTTCCAAAAGCGAAAAGGGATGAGTACGGTGAAGAATATCAACCTCTCTTATAGAAAGAACTATATTCCAACTATATTTTCATGCTGTGGAATAAGCTAAAGAGTGAGAGCTAAGGTGTTTTGAAAACACTCGTATTTAAGCTTTATCAAATGAAATAGCTCTTAGCCCCAGTTTAGGCTGGCAGATATAGTGAGGTCATCTTCAGGTTGCTAAAGGTAAACGCAAGGATTAAGAATAGTTCTTTAAGAGTATTCCCGATTGCCGCAGGAAACCAAGAGGCCTCATTAACAATCCATTTCACAGCAGCCCTGTAGCATTAACTTGTTAGGATAAATTATAAATATAGTGAATGGACTTAAGAGAGAGACTTAGGTAAACTATAAATCACATACATTAAATGTTTCAGGTCCATGATCATCATTGATTTTTTTGCCTCGGTAGGCCGAGTTTTCATTAGTTTTATGCAATCCACTGGCCGTGTTGCCCTATTTCTTACTGAATCCATTGTCCGATTATTTCATCGGCCTTTTTATTTAAGGCAAGTGCTGGTGCAGTTTTTGCACATTGGCTACTTTTCTTTGCCGGTGGTGGGATTAACGGCCATATCGTCTGGCATGGTGTTGGCTTTACAAAGTTATACAGGATTTTCTCGGTTTTCAGCTGAAGGTGCGGTAGCTACAGTCGTCGTTTTGTCGATGACCAGAGAACTTGGGCCAGTTCTGGCTGGTTTAATGGTGGCGGGGCGTATGGGGGCCTCTATGGCTGCAGAAATTGCAACAATGCGAGTTACAGAACAACTGGATGCCTTGACGACTCTTTCTACTAATCCCATTAAGTATCTCGTAACGCCTAGAATTATTGCTGGTTTTTTAATGTTGCCTGTCTTGGTTTTAATTGCCGATATTATTGGGGTAATGGGTGGCTATATTGTGAGTGTATACCAGTTAGGATTTAATCCAAGTAATTATCTTCAACAGACAGTTAAGTATTTGGAAATAAAAGATGTGATGGCAGGATTAATTAAAGCTGCAGCATTTGGGGTCATTATTACGCTTATGGGATGCTATCATGGATATTATTCTGGACGAGGAGCCGAAGGCGTTGGACGGGCAACAACAAATGCTGTTGTGTCAGCGTCGGTTTTAATTTTATTCATGAATTATGCCTTGACGGCATTACTATTTGATAAATGAGGTTGCCATGAAAATTCAACCTAAAATTCAAATCCGTAATTTGAAGAAAGCTTTTGGCGATAAAGTTGTACTTGATGGTTTGGACCTAGATATCCAAGCAGGGGAATCCTTTGTGGTTATCGGAGGATCAGGGACAGGTAAGTCAGTTTTACTTAAATGTATTCTAGGATTATTGTCGCCTGATTCAGGTGAAATTCTTATTGATGGAGAAGATGTAACGCATGTGCCCGCTAAAAAACGGCAGGAAATGATGTTGCGTTTTGGCATGCTGTTTCAGGGAGGGGCGTTATTTGATAGTTTGTCTGTTTGGCGCAACGTGGCTTTTGGCCTTATGAATGCTCAGGGGGTGGATGCGGTAACAGCTCGTAAGATTGCTCTTGAAAAGTTGGAAGAAGTTGATCTATCTTCTTCGATTGCTGATATTTATCCCGCTGAATTATCAGGTGGTATGCAAAAGCGAGTCTCCTTGGCTCGTGCCATTGCCGGAAACCCTGAAATTATTTTTTTTGATGAACCAACAACAGGATTGGATCCAATAGTTAGCGGGACCATCAATAATTTAATTCTGCGCAATGTGCGGCATCTCGGCGCCACAGCTTTGACCATTACTCATGATATTAATTCTTTGCGCCATATCGGTGATCGGGTAGGGTTGTTATTCAAGGGGAAGTTTATTTGGACCGGCAGTGTTGCTGAGATGGATCAAACTGAAAGCCCCCATATGCGCCAGTTTATTGGAGGATTGTCTGAGGGTCCTTTTACTGATTAAGGCTCAGTAAATTTTTAAGAATAGGACGACATCAGCTTAATTGCAGCCTCTGACTTCGTAATTTCTTCCTTAAGAAAATAGGGCATAAGTATGCCTTGTTAAAAATTTAAGTTTTTTCAATTTAAGTAAATAACTCCAGTCTTCTATTTTATGATTAGTTTGATTTGTAATTTTTTTCTAGAGAAGTGGGAAAGTACTGTAATGCCAACTAATCCTAAAACAGAAAAAGAATACGCTAAAGATTATACGCAGCCTCACTTACGTGAGGAACTAAAAGAAAAAATAAGAGCCAGTTCAAAAGGTGGGAAAAAAGGGCAATGGTCAGCCCGTAAATCACAAATTTTAACCAAAGAATATGAAGCATTAGGCGGGGGTTATAAGCATAAAGGTAAGCTGACGTCTTCTCAACGCAGTTTAAAAAAATGGACCTCAGAAAATTGGCAAACTGAAAAGGGTGATAAAGCCCGAAAGGGTGACAGCACACAACGCTATTTGCCAAAAAAAGTATGGAATGAATTAACTGCAGCAGAAAAAGAAGAAACAAATAAGCGTAAAATAGATTCTTCTAAAAAAGGTCACCAGTATGTTGCTAACCTCCCTGCTGTACGGGAGAAAAAGAAAGATACATAAATTTGGTGCAGCTAGTCATAATATTTTTTAAGAAAGAAGGCTTATATAGATGGAAAACTCCAAAGAATTTATCATTCCCTCTGGTGTTAAAAGAAATGCACAAAAAGGTCTAACCTTAAGAGAGAAATTTGGCAGAGGAAGTACTGAGGTTGGTATACGGCGAGGCCATCAGTTGGTTAATAATGAGTCAGTAAGCTTAGAGATTATAAAGAAAATGTCAGCCTATTTTGCACGGCATGCGGTGGATAAACAGGCGAAAGATTTTGGAAATGATGAAAATCCCTCAAAAGGGTATATCGCCTGGATGTTATGGGGGGGGGACGAGGCCCAAGAATGGACAGATAAAATTAAAAAAGATTACTCAAAATAAATTTTAAAGACCATGGGAGAGAATGAGGAAGTCTCAGATGAGTGTTTAAAAGTTTGTTGAGTTGCTTTTATTTTAACCAATAAGATAGACCTTATGAAATTTAAATTTTTAAAATCCTATAATGCTTGGATCATTACCCATGCAGGTGTTATTATTCTTGCTGGTTGTCTTATACTGCGGCCTGATTTAAAAAACCAATTAATCCTTTATACGGGGTATGGGGCCTTATTTCATCTTGTGCTGGTGTTAGCCTTAAATCCCCTTAAATCAATCTTTGCAACAAGTGTTTTATTAAAAAAAATAAATCGCTATCGCCGTGAAATTGGTGTTGCCTGTTTCAGTTATAGTGTTATTCACGTGGCTTGTTTTATTGTTAAACGAGGGGGCCTATCTGAAACATTAAAATTTATTTTTCATCCTGCCTTAATTAGTGTTTTCTTTGTAGCCTTTCCTCTTTTATTCCTCTTAACTATAACCAGCAATAATGCTTCAATTAAAAAAATGGGATTTTTAAAATGGAAAAAACTGCATAAAAAAGTTTATATAGCCGAAATTGCGGTTCTTATTCACTTATTTATGCTCGGAGCCATTAAGCTAACCTTTTTAACTTTCCTACCTTTGATCACTCTTCAGCTTATAAGAAAGCATCTTGCAGCAAAACACAAAGCAATCTCTCTGGCATGAGATAAGGTGAGCAAAGAGGTTTTTGGATAACTCTCTTTGATGATATGCCTTGTTGTTGTAGGTGTCTGGATCAATTCATGTTACAGGTGACATTTCTGAGTCTTGCGGCTTTTTGATTAATTGAATTACCGATAAAAAAGAGATCAAGGCGCAAGCAATAATCCAGAAAGCAGGTGAAGAAGGACCATGGTTATTCGCAATTGTCGCGCAGATAAGAGGCGAAAGCCCCCCAAAAGTTGCATTGGCTATATTATAGGTAAGAGAAACACCTGTATAGCGGTGCGAGGTGGGGAACATCCGTGTCATCAAGGCTGATCGAGGGCCGAAGCAAGCACCTAGACTCCAGGAGAAGAGAACATGAATTAGTGCAATAGGCCATAGCATGGTGGACGTTGTGGTAAGAACGAGGGCTGGATAAGCAAGAACAAGGCTACTTAAATAGCCTATAATAAGAATAGGAATTTGCCCAATTTTATCGGACCAATAAGCAGTCATAAATGTCGAGGGTATCATGGCTGTAATGCTAATCAGCGGAAGCAGGGTCATCGCATACGAGGGCAAGGCATCGACAAGAATTTGCTTGGGAAGATAAATGACTAGGAAATAATAGCCCCCTGAATTGATAGCTAGAAAAGTTGTACAGCTGATAAATCGTCGCGGACATATTTTAAAAACTTCTACGACTAGGGCTCCCCAGGCTTTTTTTTCTGGGGCTACTTTAAATTCGGGTGTTTCAGCTAAATCACGGCGCAAGTAATAGCCTAAAAGACCAAAGCCAATCCCCCCTAAAAAAGGAATCCGCCATCCAAAACTTAGCATTTCATCATGAGTAAAATATAAGGTTAGAACAAGCGAAGTGAGAGAGGCGGCAACCATCCCTACCGAGCTTCCCAGGTCAGCCCATGACCCATAGAATCCTGGGCGATCTTTGGGGGAATGTTCAATAAGGTAGACAATAGAACCACTAAACTCTCCGCCCAGTGAGATTCCTTGGATCATTCGACAGATTAAAAGGAGGAGAGGAGCTAAAATACCAATTTGTTCATAGGTAGGAAGACAGCCAATAGCAAAAGTTGGAAGGGCCATTAAGGTGATGGAAAGTAACAGTCCCCTGCGGCGTCCTTGGCGATCTCCAATGTGACCACTTAAAATGGCGCCTAAAGGGCGCATGATAAATCCAGTCGCAAAAATTGCATAGGTCATGAGAGTCGCTAAATAAGGATTAGAGGCAGGAAAAAAATTTTGAGAAATATAGGATGTCAAAAATCCAAATACAGCAAATTCATACCATTCCAGAATATTTCCAGCGAAACAACTGATAACAATTTTCTTGAGATGATGGGGCATATGGCTCCTTAAATTATAAAATCTATGACTGGGAAGAATTACTTTACCAACGCTGGTAAGTATATTTGATTTTATGCAATCAAACACTCCCCTATTTGAGGCAAGGCTCTACGTGTATATAGCTAAGCATTATAAGCAGAGGACCTAAGGTCGTCAATATTTGGCAACTTTATTTAACTGATTTTAGAAATTTACGTTAAAAATCAATTAACTTATCCCTTATGAAGGGCTAAGTTAATAGGAAGGGGAAAAAGTTTTAAGTTGTTTTTTGTAAAATTATTATCATAGGATAATGGTAAACTGTAAGAGAAGAGAGAGGGCGTAAGAATTGACGGATGATTTTCTTGTTAACCCCCATTCCCCTCACTCTGAGATTTAGGTATACTATTATCAGTTGGTATATATTGATGGTGTTGTGACCATTCTTATCCGAGGAGAGCGCCGGCTCGCTTGGAAAGGATAAAAGGGGATATTTGTGTGCTAAGGAACAATTCAATACACCTTAATTGTAGAGGAATTGTTCGGTAAAGAAAGCTTTAGCCTTCAAAATATTTATTCTTCACAGAAGTACGGATAACGCCAGTTCTTATATTCATCTCATTTAATTGCAATGGTTGATTAATGCATCTGAGTTTTAAAAAAATTATACCTAACATTTTGACGTTTTTACGTTTAGTAGCTGTTCCGTTTACATTATATTATATCCTAGGGGATGAATTAACGATTGCCTTTGGTCTTTTTGCTTTTGCCGCAATAACTGATTACGTGGACGGGAATTTAGCACGACGATGGCAGGTAGAAACAAGATTTGGCCGCATCTTTGACCCTTTGGCTGACAAGGCTTTGTTGATGGGGGCGTATATTGCGCTCACCTATACCGACCATATTCCAGAATGGTTGATGTATCTCATTGTCGGTCGCGATATTTTAATCCTATCAGGCGCTTTGTTGGTCTATTTATTTAATTTACCAGTTCGATTAAGCCCTTTTTTTATTAGTAAAGTGAACACTTTTTTTCAACTGCTTTTAGTGACAGTTGTTCTGGTGAGAGACTTTAGTTACTATGAGGTTATACCACAGGAGTCCTATCAACAATTGATGTGGGTTTTGCTTTATTTAACAGCCCTGACAACGGCTTTATCTGGGGTCGAATACGTTTTTTACTTTATGCGCAAAAACTTGCGTGTTTTATTGCGGAGAGGATAATGAACAATCGTGCCCTATTGTTCTGGTTAATGGCTGTAGGAGCTGTCGGAATTTTTTGCTTCGTAAGGAGTTTAAGTGCTATTTTCTTTCCTTTTTTTATGGGACTTATTGGCGCTTACGCGTTGAATGGGGTCGTGACTCAATTAGGAAGATTTAAAGTCCGCCGAGGGTTAGCTAGTGCCCTTGTGGTGCTAACGGTTTTACTAACCTTTGTGCTCTTATTGATGGTATTCATTCCGTTTGTTCAAAAACAAATTGTCACGTTAGCGGTCAAGGCCCCTCAATTAGCAGGGAGTTGGTTGCAAGAATTAAAACCCATTTTATCTTCTATTGCTGAGCGTTTGGGGACCGCTACCACCCCTGATGAGTTAAAAGCCAAGGTTTCAGAACATGTGGGTGACATTTTTTCATGGTCCCTTTCGGTCATTACAAATCTTTTAACCAATGGAATGGCGTTGGCGAATATCATCTCGTTGGTGATTTTAACGCCTGTAATTATGTTCTATTTGCTTAAAGATTGGCCTCGTATGGTTGTCAGTGTTTATGAATTAATCCCTTATAAATATCGAGCCACGACAAGCTTATATATGGATCGAATTGATAAAACGTTGTCAGATTATGCCCGAGGGCAAATTTTAGTTTGTTTGACACTTATGGTTTTGTACTCTATCTCTTTAGGGTTGATTGGGGTAGAGCAAGCTTTTTTCTTAGGAATTATGACGGGATTTTTATCATTTATCCCTTATGTCGGAGCGGTATTAGGGCTTCTTGCCACCTTAGCTAATGGTTTTGCGCATTTTGAAGGATGGAATCAGATTGTATTGATTCTGGTCGTGTTTGTGGCGGTTGGTTTAATCGAAGGAAATATTTTATCGCCTCGCTTTATTGGAGAAAGAGTCGGCCTTCACCCTGTCTGGATTATTTTTGCTTTGCTCGCCAGTGCCACATGGTTTGGGTTTGCAGGCGTTTTAGTGGCCTTGCCGGTGGCTGCAATTGTTGGTGTGATTGTCCGGACGACCCTGGAATGGTATAAAACAACCAAGTATTATGCAGCCTAGACTTTAGATGCAGCAATTAGCAATTCCTTTACCTGACCAACTAACAACTGATGCAACAACGTTGCTTATTGAGCCTGCTAATCGTGAGGTGTGGACATGGTTATCTGCTAATCCAGAATGGCCTTTGCCGCAAGTAGTAGTGGTGGGTCCAGCGGGGTCCGGCAAAAGTCATATGGCTAGGGCTTTGTCTTTATTAGGAGGGGGCATTCTGCTAACGGCAGAGGGAAATCACGATCCTTTGCAACTTGTTCACTCATTTCCCGTTATTATTGTTGATGATTATGATCACTATAAGGATGAAAGATGGTTATTTCACTTATATAACTTAGCCAAAGAACATCAGCGCCAGGTGGTGTATTTTGGACGGACAGCCCCCGCCAGCCATCCTTTTGTGGTGAATGACCTGGCCTCTCGGTTACGTAGTCTGCCTTGTATTGAAATTCATGAGCCTGATGATAACCTGTTTCGTAAGCTTTTTCGTAAGGAATTGTTGAAGCGTGGCATGATGTGTGGGGATGATATTTTAGAGTATATTTATCGGCGTTTTGATCGATCTTATGGAACCATTCACCATCTCGTTAAATTGATTGATGAGTTGACTTTAAGCCAACAACGCCCGTTAACCTTACCTCTATTAAAAGAGGTCATTGATGAGGGGGAGGCAAGGTAAGGAGGGCAATAGATTGAATGTTGTCGGCTAGTCGGAAATCTTGATTTTATAAGAAAAATAGTAGTTCATAAAAAAGACCTATCCCCTGCTGTAAGCAGGTGGTCTCGATATAACAAGAGTATCTCCCCTATCAGCTCGAAATCCCCGCTCGTCGGCGGGGAATAAGAGAGAGTTTGAATGAATAAAAAATTTGTAGAACACCCCCTCTTTCCGGGCACGCGAAGCGCGACCCGGAAACCATACCTATCTTTTTCCAAGAGTTTGGCTTTACCACAGCTAGGCTTTCTCAAATCTTGTGATCACCAAGACACCGGCATGGATTCCGGCTCAAGGCCGGAATGAGGGGGGCTATTAGGTCGAGAGCTCGATATTACAAGAGCAATCCTCCCTGGCAGCTCGAGATCCCGGCTCGGAGGCCGGGAATAGCTGTTTTTAAAGAAGGCCCTTTCCCCGGGCCTGACTCGCGGTCTCGATATCACAAGAGTAATCGCCTTTAATAGCTTGAATTCCCGGTTTAGGAAGGGGACATTTAATTTTTTTTCAAAGTTGCTTATAACTTTTTAAGCGATAAACCTGTATTTAAATTAATTATTTTCTGATGAATTTTGTAATTAGAAAAATCTGTTATAATAATTGCTGGTTTATAATGTTGCCAACTAGTGAGCCACGTGGGTAGTTCTTTTTCCACATCCTGTGCCATATCTTTTAAGGATTTATAGCCGGGTGTACAGGCAACTAAACTCGCTTTGATTGTCTCACTACTGGGCGTTAGTTGCGACTGAATGACAAAAAATTGGTTCGCTTGGCGATCTTGGGTTAATATATTTTGATCTAGACGTTGTTTTAAGACATTTAATTTATCACTGTTTCCCCAATAGGAGTTAATCTGGGCTTTGGGCCAAATATCCTCGTATTGAGAGGCCACCGCATCATTTTCATAAATTAACACAATTTGTTTTTTCTGTTGCCATATCTCTTCAAGGGTTGGAATTGAGTTGCTCGGCTTGGAGAGAAGCTTGCCCTCAAAAACAGATCTTAGAGTGTTAACTAATTTGTAATGGTCTGCATCACCATGCGGCATATATCTAAGATCGCCAATTTGAATAATAAGAATTTCCTTGGGATGGAGAGACAAAAATGTATTTATCTGGTCCAGAATCTTGCTCAGCCTTGGGCCATATAAGCCATGAACTGTATAAAAGTCTTTCTTACTGTCTCGGAATATCACTCTTAAGTCTAAATACCAAATACCACTTTCTAATTGCTCTAAAATAGAAACAGATTGGGCTTGGGACCACTTTTTTGATATTTTTGTAACGGCAAAGCTAATCAAAAAGTACTTTAAGAGGTTAATGTTGTGGCTAATGCTTTGATTTTTGCCAAAGGTATCTTCTAATTTATAAGTGGCAGAATCATGACTGCCCGCAATAAAAATTTTATTTAAGTGTTTGTCCGCCAGATAATGCTCATTTTCCTGCATCCAATCTGCTGCAGTTCCAGGCGAAGCTATTAGAAGACTTGCTAAAACACCATATCTAATAAAAGATAAATTCTTCATGATATTTCCCTTTCGCTCTCAAATCATAAAGTGTCTTCATTAAAGAAAGGTTAAGGGGCGGCAAAAGGGGGGGGGGTGATAAACTCACTGTTCCTGTACGGATTAATAAGAAATATAATGAAGTAGCTTTCTTTTTGACGAGGAATAGCTTTTTTATGCAATTAAATATTGTCGGGGAATGATGAGGAAATTAAAGCAAAATATCTTTGTTGAATATAATGCTCAGTATATGCCTCTAAGGGGAGAGTATTAAGAAATGATAAGGACTATATAATGGATAATTTAATTTTTAGAAGTATAGTAGGCTCTGCTCTTTTTATAACGGCTGCTTGTGGAGAGGGAAAGACGAATGAAGAGTCGACAGCTTTAGATGTTGAAAGAATTTTCTTACTTACACCGTCCATGGAACAGATAATTGTCTCATCATTTGATGGCTGCCTTTGATTAAAAAGGGTCACCTTAAGCATACCTCTCCTTCTTCCTAAGTTTTAGGAGGGATGAGAGATAGCGACGTTTGGTACAAGCTTAGGGTGCTCATAAGCTTAAGCAAACCGCACAATGACCTGCTCACGGACTAAACTATCACCATTTTTCACACAGATTTCGCTAACTGTTCCTTCCTGTGGTGCTTTTAACACATTTTCCATTTTCATGGCTTCAATGATAGCCAGAGGTTGACCTTTCTGGACCGCTTGACCGACAGAAATAGGTAAGGCAATGATGGTTCCCGGCATAGGGGCCTTAATAATTTTATTATCACTGATAGCATTTTCAAAGTTTAAGTGCTGAATCGATGGCCAATGGCGGCTATCAATAACCCGAACCGCTTGTGTTAATCCATTAATTGTAAGATGATGGATACCATTGTGAAAATGATGGCGGCCAATCACCTCTTGCCCCTGATAAGAAAGAGTAAATAACTGATTTTGATAGAGCCAATTGAGAGTGGCCGTACAGCGCTGATCGTCAAAGATAGTTTTACCAATTATGACCACGAAATTTTGCGCAGGTAAAGAGGGAGATTGAATAGCCATAGCCGCCTGGACAAATAAATTGAGATCTTCCTGGGTCACTGTTGCAGTTTCGCCCACTAAATGTTCAAGGCATTCTTGGATATAGTGAGTGTGATAGGTTCCGGCTTGGACATTCTCTGTTCGTAAAAGGCGGATCAAAAAATCTTGATTAGAAGCTAGACCCTTAATTAGTATTTTATTCAAATACTGGATGAGATTTGTTAAAGCCTCTGTGCGGGTAGGAGCATGAGCAATGACTTTGGCAATCATGGGATCATAGTATATAGAGACTTGGTCGCCTTCAGTAAAGCCGCAATCAAAGCGAATATCAGGAGAGAAGGGGGCACGGAATTGAATTAATTTGCCCGCACTAGGTAGAAATCCCTCTGTCGGATCTTCAGCATATAACCTAACTTCTATAGCATGACCCGAGGGCTTTATATCATTTTGCTTTAGAGTTAGCTTTTCCCCCCGGGCAATACGAATCATCCATTCCACTAAATCAAGGCCATAAACAGCTTCTGTCACTGGGTGCTCTACTTGAAGGCGCGTATTCATTTCTAGAAAATAGAACTCGCCTTTGGGGGATACAATAAATTCTACTGTTCCGGCGGAGGTATAACCAACTTTTTTAGCTAAGGCAACGGCCTGGTGGGCAATTTCCTCTCGTAAAGCTTGAGTGACAAAAGGGCTCGGGCATTCTTCCACAACCTTTTGATGGCGTCTTTGTAGGGAACAATCCCGTTCGCCAAAATGAATAACATTTCCATGCTGATCTGCGAGAATCTGGATTTCAATATGTCTTGGCGTTTCAATGTATTTCTCGATAAAAACTCGATCATCGCCAAAGGCTGATAGAGCCTCACTCTGGGCACGCTCAAATCCTTCTTCTAAGCCTATATCATCTCTGACCACTCGCATCCCTTTGCCACCGCCGCCGGCAGCAGCTTTTAAGAGGACAGGATAGCCATGTTGATGGGCAAACTCGCGTGCTTCTGCTATATTATTTAAAGAAGATGTACTGCCGGGAACCAAGGTAACGCCAGCTGATTTAGCCAGGGCTTTCGCTTCAAGCTTATCCCCCATACACTGAATGACAGGGGCTGAGGGGGCAATGAAGATTAATCCAGCCTCTGTGACAGCTTGGGCGAATTCTGCCTTTTCCGATAAGAAACCATAACCCGGATGAATGGCATCAGCCTCACACTCCCTAGCAATTTTAATAATCTTATTAATATTGAGATAACTCTCGCGGGATGGCGCATTACCCACGCAGTAAGCTTCGTCCGCCATGGTGACGTGGGGTAAAAGATGGTCTACCTGGCTATAAATAGCCACAGTTTTTATGCCCATAGATTTTGCCGTTCGAATGATCCGACAAGCAATTTCACCGCGATTAGCGATCAGAATTTTCTGCATGGGCTACGTTTCCTAGTTAAAAGCGTAAAGATGGAGCACGATGGCTGAGGGATAGAAGGATTGGAAAGAAAGATAACTTGAGGGTTTTTGCCGTCTTATAAGGACGGCATGCCTATAGCCCTTAATTAAGGATTAGTCATCCTTTTTCTCATTTCTATTTTCAATTTTTTCTTCTAAGGCTCGGCGAATTTGCTCTTCTTCCCAATCAGAACGGAGGAAAGGGAAGATTTCACTGAGTTTTGGGAATAAACCAAGGCGAATACCTTTTAAAAGAGCCACGGCTCCCAATGCCACAATCACCCAGATAGGCCAAAAGGGGCCACCAGTTGTCATCCAGATGATTAGGCAGGCAAAAATGACGACGCCGTAAATAACGACATTTGTATAGTATTCTTTTAATTCACGGATACGTTCGCGAATGGTATTTTCAGATTCGTACATTGGTTTCTCCTTATACTTTATAAAGGGATGTTATCGTGTTTTTTCCATGGGTTTTGCACTTGTTTGCCACGCAGCATTTCCAATGAGCGAATCAACTTGCGACGTGTGTCCCGGGGTAAAATCACTTCATCTATGTAGCCTAGTTTAGCAGCTACGTAGGGATTTGCAAACTTATCACGGTAATTTTCTGTATATTGCTGAATTTTTTCAGGATTATTAATATCTTTGCGAAAAATAATTTCAACCGCTCCTTTAGGCCCCATCACCGCGATCTCTGCCGATGGCCATGCGTAGTTGACATCTGCCCGAATATGTTTTGAGCTCATCACATCATAGGCTCCCCCATAGGCTTTACGGGTAATGAGGGTGATCTTCGGAACTGTTGCTTCGGCATAGGCAAATAGAAGTTTAGAGCCATGGGTAATAATGCCATTCTTTTCCTGATCCACCCCCGGCAAAAAGCCGGGCACATCAACAAAAGTAATGATGGGTATATTAAAACAGTCGCAAAATCGAACAAATCGGGCTGCTTTGCGGGCGGCATTAATATCGAGGCAGCCGGCTAAAACCATAGGTTGGTTCGCGACAATGCCAACACTTTGACCCTGTATATGACAAAACCCAACCACAATATTGCCTGCCCAGTCTGGATGGATTTCAAAAAATTCGCCATTGTCTGCTATTTTCTGAATCAATTCTTTAATATCATAGGGATGTAAGGCATTGTCCGGAATCAATTTATCCAGAGACGGAATACTATCTTCTTCTAGGGTTTGCAGCAGACGGGGTGAAAGATTCTCTCGATTATTCTGAGGAATATACGTCATCAGGTGACGAATGTGCATCAACGCATCATAGTCATTGGTAAAACTTGCATGGGCAACTCCTGATTCACGCGTATGAACATGGGCTCCCCCCAACTTTTCTGCATCAATGATTTCACCCGTTACGGTTTTAACGACCTCAGGTCCCGTTACAAACATATAAGAGGTGTCTTTTACCATGAAGATAAAATCTGTCATGGCAGGAGAGTAAACAGCGCCCCCTGCACAGGGACCCATAACTAATGAGATTTGAGGAACCACACCAGAGGCCAATACATTCCGTTTAAAAACTTCGGCATAGCCTGCTAAAGAGAGGACACCTTCTTGAATGCGAGCTCCTCCAGAATCATTTAATCCAATAATGGGGGCCCCAACCTCCATCGCTTTATCCATAATCTTGCAAATTTTTTGCGCATGCATTTCACTCAAACTACCGCCCATAACCGTAAAGTCTTGAGAAAATACAAATACTAAACGGCCATTGATCTGGCCGTGGCCAGTAATGACACCGTCTCCTAAAAAATTTTGTTTATCTAAATCGAAATCATGGCTGCGGTGTTCAACAAAACGATCCCATTCTTCAAATGAATCTGGATCAAGTAAAATATTAAGGCGTTCTCTTGCAGTTAATTTGCCCCGCTGATGTTGAGAGGTAAGCCGCTCTATGCCCCCTCCCAATTCAGAGTTTGCTAATTTTTCTTGAAGTTTTGCTGCTGCTTCGCGCATGTCAGTATCCTTACTCTCAATCCCCCTTTCGTAAAGGGGTGAGTTTTTAAAAGAAATCAGATACCATAATTTTATCAAAAAAAATTCACAGATAAAATTTAAATAAATTTTTTCCAAAAAACAAAAGAAAAATTTGCTTGATTTCCAGCTCTTTACGGGAGAGGCAAAAAATCTATTTTTATATATAAGGAGAGGGAGAGAATAAATACTTGAATTGGTTGCGGGGGCAGGATTTGAACCTACGACCTTCAGGTTATGAGCCTGACGAGCTACCGGGCTGCTCTACCCCGCGTTATTTAAAGCATATATGATTTATACCAAATATTTACGCTCTTGTGCAACACTTATTTGATCATGCATAAATTTTTTTTATAAGGACGCCACAAAAAAGGAGAAAATCATGACATTAAAAATGATTGTACAAATTAAAACGGCTGTTGAAAAACATTGGGTTGGAGATGGCTTTCCCGTCCGGACTATGTTTTCTTATCGATCTCCTGTCATTAATGCTAGTCCTTTTTTACTGTTGGATTATGCAGGTCCTGAAGATTTTAAACCAACTGATAAAACTCGTGGTGTTGATAAGCACCCGCATCGTGGGTTCGAGACTGTAACCATTGTCTATGCTGGCCAGTTGGAACATCGTGATAATGCGGGGCATACAGGGAAGATTGGGGCGGGGGATGTGCAATGGATGACCGCTGGGCGGGGGGTGTTACATGAGGAATGGCATGGGACAGAGTTTTCGAAAGCAGGGGGGATATTCGAGGTCGTTCAACTATGGGTCAATTTGCCGATAAAGGATAAAATGACAAAACCAAAATATCAGGAAATAACCGCAGATCGTATTCCTGTCCTCCAAGGAGATGGATGGCATTGCCGGATCATTGCTGGCAATTATTTAGGCGTTCAAGGCGCCGCCACGACGTTTTCACCAATTAATGTTTGGGATATCCAAGCTAAAGCTCCCGCTCATCAAAAGATTGAAATTCCCGAAGGATATTCTACCATTCTGTTGTTAAGGCGAGGAAAAATTACGGTTAATGATACTGCAACGCTGGAGGCCGGACATATCATGTTTTTTGATACGCAAGGAGATACAATTGAACTGTCGATCTTAGATGATGCTAATTTTCTTTTGCTTAGCGGTGAGGTCATTAATGAGCCGATTGTCGGGGCTGGCCCTTTCGTGATGCATTCAAAAGAAGCCTTGCAGCAAGCTTATGATGATTATCGGGAGGGGAGCTTTTAAGGGATTGAGAGAGGAAGAGCGTCCCCCTTCCTCAGTTATTGCGAAACAAAGTTTTTTTTGAGTAATTCACCATAGGCTTCTTCATTCAGCCTCATTGGAAAATGCTCTTTAATTTTATTTTCATAAAGCCAATCGTAATGCCAAAAATAAACCTCATTCGTAGGATTTTCAATTAAATTGATCTCCAAAATTTTTTGGTAATCCGATTTCTTTAAGATTGAATGTGTTACTCGATATTGACATCCATGACCGTGAATAGCATTCCATAAGAAATCCTGTGGCGTTTGTTTTTTACCATCAGCTTTAAGGTCTGGATTGGCTGACAATCCTGCTACCCAGACATTTGTTGCGATACCTGCTACTCTGGCGGCTACTCCCACTGTTCCATTAAACTCTATATTTTCAGTGGAGGGATAAATAATTCCAATAATAAACCCATCAGTTGTTAAAAGATTAGCACTTTCAAGCATATCATCAACACGATTGCCGCTCGATTCAGGGGAACACGCCCAAGCAGTTTCTATACATAGCTTATACCAATGGCGCAGCGTGGGAGCGTTTCTCATCCATCTTATGTAAATCTCATTAAATTTTTGTAAGCGGGTGTCCCTTTCCTCTCCTTCATAAAACTTATTAAGTTGGCTGTCGATGGATTGAGCCAGATTAAGACCTTGTTCTCTTAATTCTGTTATTTGCTCATCATCTTTAGGATATTTTAGATGCAAATCATGCCAGAATCTTACCTGCTCTAAGCCTGATTTTAATTCTGGAGAAATTGCAGTACTGTTTTGGATTGACTCATATAGTTCATCATTATTATTACAAGCTTCCTTGTCAGAGACTTGGTAACCCCAAGCATCCATCTGAGAGCAAAGTATAAGAATGGAAAGGATTTTTAACATCAGTGCTAGCCTCATTTTATTACTTGATTTTAAGTGTAATTATCATGCTTTTTAATTTGAGTCAAATTATTAGAATTTTTGGTCAAAAATAAAGGACCCTTAAAAATATCAAAAACCTCCCGAAGGACCGATACCATTATCTCTCAACTCTTTGAGGGTAGGGACCGTTCCCTCGTAAGCAGTAATATAAAGGCTTCAATAATAGGGATAGGATAAGAAAAGGATTTGTAACGCTAGAAATTGCATTTAAATTTTTGACCTTGTTTCTCAGTTAAGAGTTATTTTTAAGCGAATTAGAGTGGGAAGCCTAGAAAATTAAATGTAAAAAAAGCCCTACAAAATTGTAGGGCCTTTTGAATATTATCTAATTTTAAAGCTTAAGCTTCTGCTTCGGCTTTTTTAGATTTTGTTGGTGTCTTTTTAGCTTTGTTCATGGCTTCACCCAAGATATCACCCAAGGAGGCACCACTATCAGCAGAACCATATTCTGACATAGCTTTTTTCTCTTCTTCAATTTCACGGGCCTTGATTGACAATGCAACCTTACGACCAGAACGATCAAGAGAAGTTACCATGGCGTCAACCTTTTCACCAACGGCGAAGCGGTCTGGACGTTGTTCAGAGCGTTCACGAGACAAATCAATTTTCTTAATGGTTCCAGTTAGGCCAGATTCAAGAGAAACCTCAAGTCCTTTGTCGTTAACTTCAGTAATTGTACCAGTAACGATAGCACCCTTCTTAATCCCTTCAAGAGCTGTTGCAAAAGGATCATTATTTAATTGCTTAATGCCAAGGCTAATACGTTCTTTTTCTGGATCAACGTCCAAAACTTTAACCTTAACGGTATCGCCTTTTTTGAATTGAGCTGAATCATCGCCATTGTCCCAAGACACATCTGTCATGTGAACCATACCGTCGATTTCTTCATCCACTCCAACAAACATACCGAATTCAGTAATATTTTTGATTTCACCTTCAAGAACGCTGCCCACTGGATATTGCTCAGCAAAACGAATCCATGGATTTTCAGAGCATTGCTTCAAGCCCAGAGAAATACGACGCTTTGTCATGTCGACTTCAAGAACTTGAACTTCGACTTCTTGGCCTTGAGTCAAAATCTTAGATGGGTGAACGTTTTTCTTCGTCCAACTCATCTCGGTTACATAGATTAAGCCTTCTACAGCTGGCTCTAGTTCAACGAATGCACCATAATCAGCGATGTTGGTAATTTTACCCTTATGGCGGGATCCTGGAACATAACGTTCTTCAACGCCCTTCCAAGGATCAGCTTCAAGCTGCTTCATGCCAAGGGAAATACGTTGTGTATCACGATTAAAGCGGATAACTTGAACTTGGATAGCTTCACCAACCTTAAGAACATCACCTGGGTGATTAATACGGCGCCAAGAAATGTCAGTAACGTGCAATAGACCATCAACGCCACCCAAATCAATAAAGGCACCATAGTCTGTGATGTTCTTAACGATACCTTCAAGAACTTGGCCTTCGGATAGATTGGACACAAGTTCGGCACGTTGTTCAGAACGGTTGTCTTCAAGAACGGCACGGCGTGAAACAACGATATTGCTGCGAAGTTTGTCCATCTTCAAAATTTTGAAGGGTTGAGCAATATTCATTAATGGCGTAATATCGCGGATTGGGCGCACATCAACTTGGCTACCTGGCAAGAAAGCAACAGCGCCTTCAAGATCAACAGCAAAACCGCCTTTAACCTTACCAAAGATAACGCCGTTAACAAGATCGCCTGTGATAGATGCTTTTTCGAGCTCGCCCCAAGCAGCTTCCCGGCGGGCTTTCTCAATGCTGAGAACGGCACAACCGTTTTTGTCTTCCATACGTTCTACGTAAACGTCAATAAAGTCACCGGCTTTAACTTCAGGAGCACGAGCAGGGCCAGCGAATTCACGTAGAGGAATACGACCTTCGGATTTCAGGCCAACGTCAACAGTAACGAAGTCATCGTCAATAGAGAGAACGTAGCCTTTTACAACGCTTCCTTCAAAGGAGGTGCGGCCGCGAAGGGATTCTTCGAGAAGATCAGCAAAGCTTTCTTTAGCTGGGGATTTTGCAACAGAGGTATTAGACATAAAATTTCCTTAAAAACTCCAAAAAAACAGAGACTTCCGATTATTTGAAGGGTTAGGGGTTAGTAAATTAGGTACCTTATCTCCTAAGAGATAGAAATACTCACTTAAAAACAAGTTTACGCAGTCATTGTGCTGAGTAAACAAGAATTTTGCACATAGTATGCGGCTTTTTCACACACTTCGTCAATAGGTAAATGTGTTGTGTCGATGATATAGGCATCTTTTGCCGCATTTAAAGGGGCAGTAGGGCGGGATGAGTCCCGTTTATCCCGTTCGGCCATCATCCGTTGGATTTCAAGCTGACATACATTATCTTCTTGCTTCATTCGTCGTAAGGCTCGGATTTCCTGATCTGCCGTTAGGTAAATTTTGCAATCCGCGTCTGGATAAATTACTGTGCCAATGTCCCGTCCATCCAAAATTACACCCTGATGATCGCCCGGGTTAGAAACGGCAAAATCTCGCTGAATTTGATTTAAAATGGCGCGAATCTCTGGGATGACGGCAATTTTGGAGGCCATGGCTGCCACTTCTTCGCTGCGTAAACCGTCCTGAGTAACATCGTCCACTGTAACATTTTTAGTAATTTCAACAAGCTTTTCATGGTGATCAGGCTCTAATTTTTGCTGAAGCGCAAGTTTTGCCACCACGCGGTAGAGCAGCCCCGTATCCAGAATTTTAAGATTAAACTTATTGGCAAGATAATGGGCGACGGTCCCCTTGCCAGCGCCCGACGGTCCATCAATGGCTATAATCACTTTTTTTGGTTCCTTATCCATATTGGTCCTAAGTATACCCTAAGGTGATGTAGTTCTTCAACTCCTTAAGAAGAGGGATGCTTTTAGAAATTTGAAGTGCCTATTATGGCTCATATTTATTAGGAAGAACGTAGATAATAAGCTAGATTTGTTTCATTCTGATCGGGGGAACCATAAAAAACACCGGTAAGGCTAAGCATGTTAACTCCGGATCTTTTTATAACTTAAAATCTACAAGTTTTTATGGTTTAAATAGTAATAAAAATAACCTAGAATTTTGATTTTCTTCTTTCTATATTATTAGTAGTTCATAATAACTTAATAATTTAAAATTGGATAAAATAAAAATGCAATATTTAACTTTAGAACGTTTAATAACAACAACTTTTTCTTTTCTTTTTTTCTTAAACATTGCTGGCGGTATGGAGGATCCCTCTTTTACGGCAGTTAAAAAAGAAGACCTTAATGCAAGCCATACGGCCACCCCTCTTCCAGCGATTAAAAAAGAAGGGGAGTCAAATGCTTTGGCTTTTATGGATATCGAAAAAAAGAATTCTAATCCAGCAAGCTCCTTTAAACGTTCGAGAGATCAGACAGGAAAAGATGAAAAAGAAACCATTTTAGAGCAGACAGATCCTGTTGCCAAAAAGAAAAAAATTCCTCCTTGGATGGGTTCTCAGGAATCAATCTCCCAGAGTTAATCCAACTCAAAGAAAAAGCGGAAGAAGGTGATCCACAAGCGCAATTTGAGATGGGACAGTGTTATGAGAAGGGCAGAGAGGTGGAGCAGGATCGTAGCCAAGCGTTTGAGTGGTATAGAAAAGCAGCGGAACAAGGCTTTGCAGAGGCTCAGTATCACCTTGGACAGTGTTATGAAGACGGCTGGGGGGTAGAAAAGGATCCTAACCAAGCGTTTGAGTGGTATAGAAAAGCAGCGGAACAAGGACTTGCAGTTGCTCAAAATAATTTGGGATGTTGTTATGCCGAGGGCGAAGGGGTAGAGCAGGATCATAGCCAAGCGGTTGAGTGGTATAGAAAAGCAGCGGCGCAGGATTTTGAAGACGCTCAGCAATCCTTAAATAATATATTAGGGGGTTTGCAGCTAAATTTTAATAATCTAGATTTTAATACTATGGAACAAGATATTAAGAATTTGAAAAGTCTTATAGAAGAGCTTATGGGAGAAAATGGGCTGTATGCGGGTTTAAATAAGCCTGGTTTTAAAGATAGTATAGATGACCATGAGGCCTATATTCTTCATAGTAAAATCTTAGAATTTGGAAGTGAGTTTTTAAAGATTATCTCAGTTCTAAAGCAGCCGGGCTTTATGGTTAAGTTCAAAGGTAACTTAAGTAAGTTTGACTATTCAACTGATAATAATTGTTCTTCATTACGGTGCTATCCAAAACTTGGGAATTCATCCTGCTTTGGGGAGCAGAATGTTAAAACTGGTGACCTAGTATATAGTATGCTGTATGAGGGAAATGCCTCTAATGCCTTAAGTTTTAGTCAGGTCCAGAAAATGCTTAAGGATAGAGGAAATATTGCTGTTCAAGCTTTGAACAATTTAAAAGCTGAGGCGGAAAAGGTTGATACTTTGCTAAAGGCATATACACCCTTCTTGGCCAATAAAGAGACCTCAGAAAGTCATCAAAAGGAAATTTTGGAACTGGCCCAACAGTATGGAATTCAAAAAGATACCCTTTCAACTCCTCTTCATAATTCACAATTCCAAGAAGAAAATTCTAAAATCATCAATAAAAAGGTTATTAAGCTTCTGCAGGAGAAAATCTTCTTGGAAAAAGGAATAAAAAATCAACAATCGACCACGATATTCTGGGAAAATCAGATTATGAATGTTAGCAAGTCTACAAATTGTTTATTAAGAATTTTAATCCATTATTTTCCAGCTCGCAATCAGTACCTTAAAGAAAAATACCCATGGCTAAAATAACTATTTATTATTAGTAGTTTTTGGACCTAAAGTTTCTTAGAGAAAGGGGGGCTTCTTAAGCGGGAAGGAGGTAAAATCTCTTATATTCCTTCCTAAAAGAAGATCCCTAAAAGCGTCGATTACAATTAAGAAAAAGTTATCTTACTTAAATAAGCCAATTAAACTTAAGTAAGGCCTGATGCGTGCGTTGCATGGAGTGATAGGTCCCTTCATAAGCCACGGTAGCAGATAGGCGTGATGTTAAATTTGCTGTGATGCCCAGACTTGGATTAAATAACAGACGATGACTGTTTTTAGTAATGACGGAAAATTCTCCGCCCTGATTTATCAGATGAGCTGTAATTTTTTGATTTTTGCGGAACGTCCTTTGTGAGGTAACGCCTAAACGCATAAAGCTATAAGCTAAGGTACCTTTGTCCCCTTCCCATAATTTGCTGAATTGAGCCCCGATTTTTCCTTGCACAGTTGTCCCATGGCGACCATGAATCACCAAACTTTGATCTCCAGCTCCTGTTTCTTTATATTTTTTTTCTGTTAGGTGGAGGACCCCTACACTCATGTAAGGTGTTACGGTTGTTCTCTGAGACAGCATAATATCCCACCCAATTTCACCTAAGGCACTTAAATGATGACCGTTATGCTTGTGGTGGGCTACAGCGGAAATAACTGTCATCTTACGCTCGCCCTTAAATTGGTGATGACCATAATAAGCGGCTCCATTAATATAAGTTTTTTTACCCTCCCATAATCCATAGACCCCCAGACGAAGTGAATTAGTGCCGCCCCTGTCACCATTCACGTTGGTTTTAAAACGGCTGTGAGTATATCCTGTGGTGAGGCCTGCTTTAAAATCAGGTCTGAAAGCATAGTCAATTCCCATACTGGTATCCGCTGTATTACCCTCAAGGCCATGAACCGATAAACCAGAATCGTCAGGTACATTATGGTGGGTAACGCGCCCTGCCGCTCCCTGTACCCATAGAGTCGCTTTACCGAAGGCGATACGGCTTTGAGTGGGCAAATGTTTAGCATCGGGACTTTGGACAATTTTAGCCATTGGTGATCGGTGCTGTAGTTTAGAAGCGAAGAGACGATTAAAACTCTCTTTAAAAGAATGGAGGGCAGTAATAAGTTTAGGTTCTGCGTAAGTTACCCGATTGATAAGTCGATCCATGCCTGCATAGGTAAACGGTGCACTCATCTGATTAATCTCGGTATTGCCCACCATGTCTGCTTTTTGAGTTTGAGGTGCAGGACTGAGGTCATTGAGGGCTTTTGTCAAGTCTGAAAGAGTTAAGCTATTTAAAGAATTCTTCAGAGATTCTGGGGCATTAGTGCTAATATAATGAGCAACCGATCCGGGATTTCCTAACGGTAATAATGGTGTAGGAAGAGAGCTAAAGGTTGCATATACTTCACCTGTCGGTTCATACCTAAGGGTATATTGTAAGCGCGGATTAGGCGGAGAAATTGTTGTAGAAGCGAATTGGCCATCCGTTCCATCAGAGCTTATGAGGAGAGTATGACGTATGTCGGAAGTATAGTTTCCCGGGGCTAATTGAATGATTAAATGGGCGGTACTAAGATCGGTTATTCCATAATTGACGGAGATATATTCATCAGCGGCTGGATTTGGAGCAGGTCTAGCAATATAAGTGGCATCCGGTTCAAAGGTTAAAGATGCGACATATCCGGCCTTCTCAAAGGGAGAGATGGAGGCAGTTCTTCCGCTTAAGGTCCCATTACTTTGAACTGTAACATCCGAGGTACGGAGACCTCCTGTTAGATAAAGTTCTCCTGCTTCTATAATGGTAGTGCCGCCTGTAGCATTACTAAGACCCGACATCGTAAGCTGCCCACTACCTTGCTTACTAATCTCTCCTCCTATTTCCGTAGTTGGCATAGAAATAATCCCAGTATAAGTACTATCGTCTGATCGATTAAAAACCACGTAACCGCCATTGTTAATATCAGCATTGACTTCTCCGCCCGTTCCTCCGTCACCAATGGAGAAATAACCAGAATCGTTCTCTAGAGGGTTGGTGCTATTCAGCGTTCCTGTCACCATGATTGCGCCACGATTGACAAGCAAAGTAGAGTTATTGAAAGTTCCTGAAGTGATCATATTACCTCGATTGGTGAAAGAAGAGGTATTAAGGATCCCACTGTTAGTTAAAGTGCCGAAATTAGAATTAGTCGTCTGATTGGTAATGGTAAGATTGCTATTGTTCTCTAAGCTACCATCATTTAAAAGATTATTATCAACAGTCAGGGTGCCATTGTTCCTGAAGGTTCCATCCTCCTCAATATTAATGTCATCGTAGGTATCTGAAGGATAATCAGCAGGAACGGAGGCAGACGTGTTTGAAGGGACATTAATAGAGGCACTCCAGCTTATAGAAGTGGAGAGTAAAAGAGAGCAAAGCGCTAAGGTAGAACAATTGTGAGGAGTTTTTTCTGTAACTAATTTTTTTTTCTGGATAAAACTATTAAGCCAAAAAGAAAGGGGTGGAACAGTAAAAACCTCAAGCTCTAACTTCATTCTAAACTCGCTTAAAATTTTACAAACATTATATTAATTTTAACGGGTTAATTGGAAAAAGAAATGGTTGAGAAAAAAGTTAATTTTTTACTACCCCTTCTCATATTGAAGCAATAATTTTATTTTCTAGCTATCTGAAGTTCTTCTCTTACTCGCTGTACGAGAGGTACCCAATCACCCGTTTTAGAGTGACGAAAAAGGCGCACACTTGGATTCCAAGGCATCGTCTGCTCATGGCTTATCAACCAACGCCAATGAAGGACTGTAGGCTCCTGAGGAATGGCTGTTAAGATTTCCTCTAACAACAACCTTTCACCGATCACAAAGTTTCCTGATAAAATACAGTCTGTTGCACAAAATAAAGCGTCGGATGCTTCATGGACATAAGGGAGCGGGATATTGTCATATTTTTATTTGAATAAAATTTAGATATCTTTTTAATTTGTATTAATTGAATTTTTTTACTCTGGTATAATTTAGCGGCTGGAAAGGGAAAGCGTCCATTAAAGGGAAGATAAATTTTGTTTGAAGTTTAAACAGATTTTAAAGGGCTCTTTCATTGATTATTAAATAATTTAATTTTACTATAAGATTATAAGCTATCTTTCTATGGAGAAGTCGGGTGACACAGGCCGCCCCTAAATATGAACCAACCGTTAAAGTTATCTATAATGGTAAGACCATTGAACTTCCTGTCTTAAAGGGAACATGTGGGGCAGATGTTATTGATATTCGCAGTCTTTACAATGAAACTGGGTTGTTTACCTATGATCCGGGATTTACGGCAACGGCGAGTTGTGAATCAAAAATTACCTTTATTGATGGAGATGAAGGGATTCTGCTGTATGGCGGCTATCCTATTCAGGATTTAGCAGAAAAAAGTGATTTTATGGAAGTTTCTTATTTGCTCTTATATGGGGATTTGCCAACACCTCAGCAAAAGAAAGAGTTTATTAAAAATGTAACATTACACACCATGGTACATGAGCAAATTCCTTCGTTTTATCGTGGCTTTCGTCGAGATGCCCATCCTATGGCCATTATGGTCGGTGTTGTGGGGGCTTTATCTGCCTTTTATCATGATAGTCTTGATATCCAGGACCCCCGCCAGCGCGAGGTCGCAGCTTATCGTTTAGTGGCCAAGGTTCCAACATTGGCGGCGATGGCTTATAAATATTCGATTGGCCAACCTTTCGTCTATCCGCGCAACGATTTGGACTATGCAAGCAACTTCTTGCATATGATGTTTTCTGTGCCTACAGAACCTTATGAGATTAATCCCGTTCTGTCAGAGGCTATGGATAAGATTTTAATCCTTCATGCGGATCATGAGCAAAATGCCTCAACCTCGACCGTTCGGCTAGCGGGATCTAGTGCGGCCAATCCATTTGCCTGTATGGCGGCGGGTATTGCGGCTCTTTGGGGGCCAGCCCATGGGGGAGCGAACGAAGCAGCCTTAGCCATGTTACAAGAAATTGGTACTCCTGCTCGGATTAAAGAATTTGTCAACCGTGCTAAAGATAAAAACGATCCGTTCCGTCTCATGGGATTTGGCCACCGCGTTTATAAAAATTATGATCCCCGCGCGAAAGTTATGCGCGAAACCTGCCATCAGGTGTTGAAGGAATTGAATATTAATGATGATCCGTTATTAGATATTGCGATGGAATTAGAGCAAATTGCTCTAAGCGATCCCTACTTTATTGAAAAGAAACTGTACCCAAATGTGGACTTTTATTCAGGTATTATTTTCAAGGCCATGGGAATTCCGACCTCTATGTTTACTGTTATTTTCGCCTTAGCCCGGACAGTGGGGTGGGTTGCTCAGTGGAAAGAAATGATTGGTGATCCATTGCAAAAAATTGGTCGTCCACGCCAGCTCTATACGGGTGTTATACAGCGTCCCTTTATAGATATCACTGAACGGAGATAGGTTGTGGCTCATACTGATTATCGTCCTCAGCCTGTGGCATCTTTAATAAAACGACGGGATGCTGTCCCGTCGGTTTGGATGATTATGCGATCTCGGGTGAATGATAACACGCCGGGATATTTTTATTGGTTCAGCCGTATTTTAGTGGCTAGTACCTTGTGTTTTGGGGTGATTGAAGCCCTCGACTATTTTTTTTAAGGCAAGGGCTTACCTATTTCTCTCAGTAAGACTGAAATTGGCGTGCTTCGCTGTTATCACTTAAATCCCACCCTAGAATGGTCATGAGGCCAATAAATCCACGATTCACAAAGCCCTGAATGCATCCTCCTTGAGTCAACATGCCTTCAATAGCTTTCTCTGCTAAGATCCTGGCAATGGTTTGCTTTATCTCTTCGGAGGTATAAGGATCATTAAGGCGTTCTGCTGCGAGCGCTAAAAAGCGTGCCCAAATGATTGTTCCTTGACCTTCTGCATAGCTTCCGATCTCTCTATTTGAGCGGGCAAACTGATTTCTAATAATCTGGGTAATCTCAGTGTAGTTTTTATGGATATTATTGTTATTAATATCTTGATAAGCATATCCTTCTAAAACATCCTGATAAGGGGCAATTAAGGCAAGAAGATGATCTTGTAATTGCAAAAGATTCTTTTGATGAATGTCGCGAGACTCTGGCGATAGATGCGCATCAAAGAGAGCAGCAATGTCGCTCAGATTTCTAGCATTCTGAGAGATAAATTGATCTCCTCTGTGAACGTCTATCCCTTGTTGGCCATAAATAGCGAGAAGGTCCCTTTTAATTTTATTGAAATCGACTTGAGCAGCTGTAGGTGCAATAGAAGCAAAGCGCGCTCGAACACTACGATCATAGTGATGAGGCGTCCTATTTTCTCTTAAATCCATCGCTTGCATTTGTTGAACAAGATCTGCAGACACTGGATCAATAGAAGAGTCTTCTGCTTGAAGTTGACGAATTAATCTCTCTGAAGCGGGATCAAGGGGAGAATAGAGAGTGTGAGTGGTTGTTGTGCGCGAGCTGTGGGAGGCATTTTCCTCCTCCTGAAGACGTTCGGCTAGTAAGGCATCTTCTTCCAATGTACTCGTTTGAGAAGGCTGTTGATGAGACATTTGCAGGCTTTCTCTTAAGGCCGCTTGTAAAATTGGATCATCCTCAGCTTCAGCGAAAGAGGGGTGAGGGGTATGAGTTTGAGGGATCTGTCGTTGAGACGGCTGGCTGGAAGATGTTTGGAGGCTTTCACGGAGTGCTCGTTCGAACTCTTCCCCCATCTTTCGTAAGGTTTGTTGCTGGAGGTCGGCATACCGAGTTCTTTGTTTTTCAAGGTCATCTTGATCCATACTCATAGCTGGTAAGGACGAGGCTAGAAGCATTATTAAGGTGTATTTCATTGATTACTCCTGTATCTTATTTTCTTTTTTATAAATGGGAAGGATAGATAAAAAAAGCAAATTTTTTAATTAATTTTACCAGTCCCTAATTTAATTTTCCTAGGTTTAAAGTATAATAGCTTTTTTAAATTAATATATCTACTTAATTAAAAAGTATTAGAGGAGTAAATCGTAGAGTTTTTCTAAGTTAATACAGGTGGAAATTTTTGCAAATTATTTTAAATTTCGATTAAAGATTTTTAAATTTTTCTTACAGAAGGAAGAAATCGGTTGCCAGATTAATTCTTATATCCCTATCGAAGAGAGAATATAATTTCTGCCAAAGGATATTCTTCTCCCTTATTTAACTTAATAATTTTGTCTGTAACGATAAACTTAACATTTTTTCCCTCTAGGTTTGGAAGGAATACTTCTTGGTAATGATAAAGCAATCTGGATTTGATCCTACAAAGAGATTGAGAGACATCATAGGCAATATATATTTTCTTATTGGATGCATTGATGAAAAGAATATCAGTTTCAAGACTAGGGTACTCTAGAACACGGTCATTCCCTTCTTCATCCAGGGTGGATTTTTGTTTTATCGATTGATAGGTTCGGGTTTGGCGATTCGGTGAACGAGGATCAATAAAGGTAAAAATCCCCTCTTCCATAGAAGGGCTTTTATCAGAAATTGGTAAGTTAAGTTTAGCAAGAAATGAATCTAAAGACTGATCCGGTAAAAAAGAAGCTGACTTAAGGTTGGTGGAAGAAGAGCGAGGACGTTTAATTTGTAAGGAGAAAGGCATAGTTGGAGTATAAGAAGAGTTAAATAGATTAATAAGATAAGTGCTGAAAATTGACAACGAATGATTAGGAGAAGAGAAAGTTTCGGCACTCTGATTTTTTAAGAAGTCCATTTCTAAGGTGTGCTTTAAATCTAATTGCTGCTTGGGCGAAAGTTCTCCAACTAAGTTTTTTACATAGGGCTGGATGCGTGTGAGATGATCAAATGTCTCTGAAGTGATACCATCTTTCCAAGTGTTTTCAACTAAAGTTTTTACTCTATCATTGACTGTAGCTGACTGAGACGGAAAACTATTAAATTTATCTGATCCGTAACATGAAAAAGGAGGAATAGCCGTTACAGCTGCTAAAATAGAAAATATTATTCCAAAATTAGGTTTCGAATTTCCGATGTTAATCATCAATATCCCTTTAAATATATAGATAAGACTCAGTTTATAAAATAAGTTGAAAAAGCTTGAGGCACCTGTTTGTTGTCAGCATCACATAAAAAAACCCGCCGCAATAAGCAGACTTTGCTTTCATATATTATAGCAAAAGCCATGATATTGAGACAGGTTTTATTTTACTGATTAGATTTCGACAGCAATTGCAACGGCTTCACCACCACCAAGGCATAAGCTGGCAATTCCTTTCTTTTTACCCGTGGTACGGAGAGCATGCACTAAAGTCACAACAAGACGAGCCCCACTCGCCCCGATAGGGTGTCCTAGGGCACAAGCGCCACCATAAATATTAATTTTTTCATGAGGTATGGTTAGGTCTTTCATAGCAGCCATCGTTACCACCGCAAAGGCTTCGTTAATTTCAAAAAGATCAACGTCATTAATAGACCAGCCAATTTGGTCGCATAGCTTTTGAATAGCGCCAACTGGGGCCGTTGTAAACCATTCAGGTTCATGGGCAAAGGTTGCGTGACCTTTAACACTGGCAAGAATCTTATGCCCTGCTTTCTCAGCATACTCTTTTTCCATTAATACCACCGCCGCAGCACCATCAGAAATTGAGGATGAGTTTGCAGCCGTCACTGTTCCATCCTTTTTGAAGGCGGGTTTTAATTGAGGAATCTTCTCAGGATTTACTTTTCCAGGGGTTTCATCTTCGCTAATGACAATATCACCCTTACGACTGCTAAGGGTCACGGGAGATATTTCTCCTTTGAAGACCCCACTTTGAACTGCTTTAATGGCACGGTGTGAGGATTCTGTGGCAAAGGCGTCTTGTGCTTCGCGGCTAAACCCATACTTGTCTGCTGTTGCTTCGGCAAAAACGCCCATGACACCGCCTTCGGTATAGGCGTCTTCTAACCCATCTAAAAACATATGATCAAAGATTTTGCCATGGCCAAGGCGATAACCACCGCGCGCTTTTGGCAAAAGGTACGGGGCATTTGTCATGCTTTCCATTCCACCCGCCACAATAGTTTTTGTGTGGCCTAACTGAAGCTGATCAATACCAAGCATAATCGCTTTCATTCCTGAACCACAAACCTTATTAACGGTTGTGCACGGTGTATTTTTGGCAATACCAGCACTCAAGGCAGCTTGGCGAGCCGGCGCTTGCCCCAAACCAGCAGGGAGAACACAACCCATGTAAACTTCGTCAATTGTATCCGCTGAAAGTTTGATAGCATCGAGCGCACCTTTGATGGCGACCGAACCAAGTGCCGTTGTTTTTACCTCATTAAATACCCCTTGAAAGGATCCAATGGGTGTGCGTTGAGCGGATACGATGACGACTTCACGAATTAACATAACTTCCCTCTGTTACTAGATGTAAAATTGTATTATACAATCAACTTTAGCAAAAAATTAGCAAATAAAAAGTTAATTTAGTTCGGTTGATTTTAAAGATTAACAAGGTCGTTTTAATCTGCGGAAAATTGGGTGCTCTGCCGTTCCCACATAGTTGTATAAACACCGCCAAGGGCTAATAAATCCTTATGGGTTCCTCGCTCAATAATCTGGCCACTCTCTAATACAAGGATTTCATCAGCATGAATAACAGTGGAAAGACGGTGGGCAATAATCAAGGTTGTGTGATTTTTAGACAACCGCTCAAGGCTTTTCTGGATTTCTTTTTCCGTCCGTGTATCAAGGGCCGACGTTGCTTCATCAAATAAGAATATTTTAGGTTGTTTTAAAAGCGTGCGCGCGATGGCTACCCGTTGCTTCTCGCCCCCTGATAATTTAAGGCCCCGTTCTCCAACCATAGATTGATAGCCATCGGGTAAGGATAGAATGAAATCATGGATTTGGGCCGCTTTGGTAGTTTCAATAATTTCCTCTTCAGTGGCGCTCGGGCAACCATAGGCAATATTATAGCGAATGGTGTCATTAAATAGAACGGTATCCTGAGGGACAATTCCAATAAGTTTACGCAAAGAATCTTGACTGACTGTTTTTATATCTTGGCCATCAATCAGAATTTTACCGGCCGTTGGATCATAGAATCTAAATAATAATCGACTTATTGTCGATTTGCCGGCACCGCTTGAGCCAACAATGGCAACTGTTTTTCCTGCGGGAACTTCAAAATTAATATTGTTTAAAATAGAGCGACGCTCGTCATAATTAAAGGAAACATGCTGGAAAGAGAGGGCTCCTTTTGCGCAGTTAATAGCTGGCGCCTGTGGGAGATCTTTTACTTCTTGAGGAATATCGAGCAAGTTAAACATCTGTTCCATATTAACCAGAGCGATTTTGATTTCACGATAAGCAAAGCCTAAGAAATTTAGCGGAATATAAATCTGAATAACGAAGGCATTAAGGGCGACAAAATCGCCGACGGTTAAGCTGCCGTCTTTGACCCTTAATCCAGCCATAATCATAATGACAACTAGCCCAACACAAATAACAAAAGCTTGGACAGAATTTAGAAGGGATAAGCCCAATGTATTTTTAACAGCTGCAATTTTATACCGCTCGAGGGCGCGCCCGAAACGGTGAGCTTCGTGATCTTCGTTATTGAAATATTTGACGGTTTCATAATTAAGAAGGCTGTCAATCGCTTTAGTGGTGGCTTCGTTATCAGTCTCATTCATGGTTCTGACATAACTGATACGCCATTCAGTAATTATCAACGTCAAAAGGATGTAAGCGCCAAGAGTCAAGATAATAACAATCGCAAAACTGATCCCATACATATAGGCAAATAAGGTGGCAACAAGCAGGATTTCCAGAATTGTCGGAAGGATATTAAATGTCAAAAATTTCAGTAAAGTTTCAATTGCTTTGGTGCCCCGTTCAATAACCCGGCTTAAACCACCCGTCTGTCGGTCCAAGTGGAACCGTAAGGAGAGTGTATGAATATGCTTGAAAACCATTAGACCAATCTGACGGATGGCAGTTTGGGTTACTTCAGCAAAAACTGCATCACGCAGTTCCCCTAATAGTTGTGACATTAAGCGAGTTGCCCCATACGCTAAAATAATAAAAATAGGAACAACCGTGACAGCGCCGAGAGTAGGGGAGAGGGCGTCGACAATAGTTTTGTAAAGCAACGGCACATACAGCCATAAGATTTTGCTAGCAATTAAAAGGGCGAAGGCAATGCCAAATCTTAACTTAAGTGACGTCTGGGTCGCCCAAAGATGCGGCCATAGCCGTTTCATATAGCTGAAATTAAACTTGTTATTAGAGGGGGATATCGGTGTTCTTGCCATAATAAGCATTCTTGCAAAAACTGAAGAAAGGAGCAAGGGAAATGATAGCGTGCTTATCAGGCCTCCCTCCTAAAAATTAAATTATAGCGTACCTAGAAAGTTGAGAAGGCTAAATTTGTAACTTAAAAAGTGTGCACTTTTAAAGTCTTATCTCCTAGTTCTTTAGCTAGGCGTTGATACTCCTCAATTATTTCTGAAGGAAAACTTGCTGTATAAATATCACATTTTTCATAGGCAGCTTGGAGAAAATCATCGATTTGGGTTTTGTAAGCGTTGACTTCTTCCGAGGTTAGCAATCCATGTGCATACATTCTTTCTACAATATGGTCTTCCTTAGCATTGACTAAGAAGAAGGAAAGAGAGCTATAAAACAAAATTAAATTTTTCAAATTTTTCACTCATTTATAAATAATTTTAGCTAAAATATAGCAAAATAAGCTGAATTCGGCTAGCTTTTAGTGAAAAAAATTAAGATTCACTCGACTTTTATCATTTAAGTTTTTTATAAGTTTGTTTTTTAAAGGTTTTGAATGCTTCGCTTTATTAAAACACTATGCTAACGGCTGCCTAAGTTTTTTGAAAAACAAAAACTATTTCTAAAAATATTTGTAGTTAATAAAGGATGCTCTCTTGAATCATAAGAAAATGGTTCCTATCTAAAAAAAGATAGAATAATAACGAGTAATAAAATGAAATTTATAAATAAAATTATGATAATTAATTCTTTAATTGGATCGTTGGGAGTGGCTGCAATAGAGGAGAGTAGCCCAAAAAATTATAGCTTAAAAAAACTTAGTGCTCAGCGTGAAACTTGTTTTGCCTCCCCAGACTTTATAGCAGAGGAAGTAACTATATCTCTTGTACAGGCCTTGCTTCAGTCGGAAAAAGAGTTTTGGAATCAATCGCGACATGAAATGTTGGCATCCAATAAAAAATTGGCTGTGATTGTTAGTATATTAAATAAGCGCGAGAATAAGCTTAATTTAGAATTTCGGTTGAAGCTCTTTGGAGGGGAGGAAAGAAAGAAAGATCTGGATGCCTATATAGCTTATCAAAATATTGTCGAAGTAATAAAAATATTGGACAATATTGAAGGAAGCATAATGATGGCAGGGGTAAACTCATCTTCAATAGACGAAACATTGAACTCCTTTATTACGGCTGTAAAAAAAGAAGCTATCGTCCATGAAAACAAGCGTCACTTACATACACATAGTAACAATTCAATAATTAATAAACAATTAAAACACAGTCGATATGAAATTCACAATTATAAGAATTTAGAAATCATTACTTCTGGCTTTGCTGGTATGCTCATTAAAATTTTACAAGATCATAGTAAGACGGTGAACCTTCAGAAAGCAGCATCCTTAAAGAAAATAAATAAAGTGGTCAGTTCTTCTAAAAAATGCCGAGCAAAGAACTCAGGTTACCTCTCTACCCCTCAAGAGGAGAAAATTTCTCAGCAAGATATTGATGCTTTAACGAATTATATACCTGAGGCGAAGGGGGAAGAAGAACTATTTGATATTATTTTAGAGGCTCCGGCTAATGCAACTGATACTGTTGCTTCTCCTAATCTTAAAGGTACTGAAAAAGAGAATATCACCTCTCAATCCAGCGAGAGTCCCGAGGATGAAGGTACGGAAAAGGCAAGCGACAATAATATTGAAGAAGAGTACGATTTAGAGCCCTGGAAAAAGTATCAAAATAAATCAGCAAAATTAGAAGTTGAAGCTTTGGACTCAGTGGTTGACCGTTCTCAACCTCAATTAGCAATACAGTTGAAGTTAAAGGATGAGCACTGGATGACTATCAACACTCTTCTTAAACGAGATAAAAATACAATTCGTGCAAACGTGTCTATGAAAGATTTTATTGGTGTTATAGATCAGATGGAGGGAAATATTATAAGAGGAAGTAAAAATGTTCACTTTGCTATCCCTAATATTTTTAGTGGTAAAATAGTTGCTGTTTCCATGCATGCTTTACATGGCGATAGAGCAGAAATATTACCAAGAAGCACCTATTATTGGGACAGAGCTGTTAAACTTTTAGAGGACGCCGGCTTTCCTGAATATTTGCAGCAAGAAAAATAGAATATAGAAAAAACTTTTGTTAGGTTGGTCAATTAATCAACCTAACATTTTAGTATTTCAGCCTAAACTGTTTACCTTTTCATTTCGATAATAAATCGTCAACCAAACTCCAAAATCTATCTTTCTCAGCTGGAGTGAATGTCGTAAGGTTCTGATCAGCTTTTTCATTACATAAAGTCGTAAAGGCTTCAATCTCTTCATTATAATCGTTAAATTGTTGCGGCGTAATTTTGTCTTTTTTTAGCAAATCCGCCACCACATCGACTTGGGCAGCTTGACTCAGGGGGGAGAGGGCAAAGACAGTATACAATAAGAAAAGTTTTTTCAATTTTCATACTCATTTATTGTTAATTTTAATGTAAGTATAGCAAAAGTAGAAAAGAGTAGCGAGCTTTTATTTCAATTAAAAATAAAATGGTAAGGTAGCCTAATAACTGTTTGAATTGTTGCATTTTTGAACGGTGCTGCCATAATAGGGGAAAAATTAAAGGAAAAAGAATGACTCAGTTTGGATTTATAGCGGTTCTGGGGGAACCTAACGCGGGAAAATCAACCCTAATTAATCAACTTGTTGGGCAAAAAGTATCAATTGTTTCACCAAAGGTTCAGACGACACGTCAACGGATTTTGGGAATTGCCATGGCCGGGGAGGCTCAGCTTGTCTTAATTGACACTCCTGGTATTTTTGCCCCTAAAAAGCGTTTGGATCGAGCGATGGTCGCCTCTGCCTGGGACGCAGGCCGTGATGCAGACCAAACAATCCTTATTGTTGATGCCAATCAAAAGAGCCAATCTCGTAGTCAAGAAATTCTTAAGACTTTAGAGGGACGTAAGGTTATTCTTGTTTTAAATAAAGTAGATGCCGTTGATAAAGCGCGTTTGCTCAAATTGGCAGAAACTTATCACACCTATGAGCATGTTACTGAAATATTTATGATCTCTGCCTTAACAGGAGATGGGGTGCCTGACTTAATGGCTTATCTAGTCTCCAAAGCACCTGCTGGGCCTTGGATGTTCCCTGAAGATGATATCACTGACATGCCGCAACGCTTATGGGCGTCTGAAATTACGCGGGAACAATTGTATCATCAATTGCACCAAGAGCTTCCCTATGAAACTTTTGTAGAGACAGAAGCATGGGAAGAATTTGATAATGGCAGTGTCAAAATTAATCAGGTTATTTATGTGAACCGTGATGGTCAAAAATCCATTATTCTTGGTAAGCGTGGCTCTAAAATTAAAGAAATTAGCCAAGCAGCGCGTGAAGAACTCTCGCAGCTCTTAGGACGGCAAGTTCATCTTTACCTATATGTTAAGGTTGCGGAGAATTGGTCAGAAAAAGCATCTTTTTATCGCACTATTGGCCTTGACTTTAACGCATGAAATGGCAAGAGGAAGGGGTGATCTTAAGTGTGCGGCAGCATGGCGAAACCTCTGCTGTTGTGTCTCTTTTAACTCGCCCCCACGGTCGTCACGCTGGTATTGTCAGAGTCTCATCCCGTAACAGATCGATATTGCAACCCGGCAATTCTGTACAGGCACAGTGGTCAGCTCGATTGCCTGAACATTTAGGATCATTTCAATTAGAACTTGTTCATTCACCGATTGCCCGCATCATGACTGATTCGTTGCGGCTGACAGCTATGACATCTCTGTTGACGATGTTGGATCGCTTGTTGGCAGAGCGGCATCCTTATCCGCCAGTTTATGATATGACCATAGCTTTAATGCAAAAGTTGACAGAGGCTGATGCCAGCTGGTTAAAAGATTATGCGTTGTTTGAGCTAAGGTTATTAGAGATTTTAGGGTATGGTCTGGATTTATCTCAATGCGCGGCCACAGGAAGACAGGATGATCTAGCCTATGTTTCTCCTAAATCAGGCTGTGCTGTAAATCGAGAGGCGGGCTTACCTTATGCCAGCAAATTATTTGCCTTGCCAAAGTTTATCATCAGTGAGGATGAACAAACAGCGGATGTCAGTGACATTGCTCAATCCCTTAAGATTAGTGGTTATTTTTTAGCGAAACATTTTTTCCATAGCATTTTACCCGATCATCGCACCCGTCTGAGCCAGATATTAAATACCCTATACTGAGTTTTTTATTTTGTTGACTGTATATTTAAAACCCTAGAAATAATCTTGCCCTTTTAATAGAGTTAAAATATCCTAAATTTTTATTAAAAAGCAACAAGGGGGAATAAATATGTCATTTTATCGAAACTGCTCTACAAAAAAGCAGATTATGGTCGGTATTGTTCTTAGTGGAGCGATAGAAGCGATGGCGGGAGAGGCGGGGAGTATATCGACCAACCCACCACCGCCACAGCCGACGATTTCAAATATGCTGATGGTAAAGGTAGAGGGTGGACGGGTTCTTAACGATTCATTTGAATACACGGCTGTATTTGAAGTTAAAAAAACAGAAGTGTTAGAATCTCTCTACGAAAATGAGATCCTTGCTGACCCAGGTTCTGACCGTAAAGGGGTGTTCTTCAAAATAAGTTATAATTCTCGTCAGAAAGATGGACCAACAGAGGAAATTGTAACATTTGGTGACAATGCTATGTTCGATAAATTGTTTCAAGACTTGTACAGCAAGGAGCCTGATACTTTAGAAAAGGGAGCAAGCCCGCAGAAAAAAAGAAGGTTAGCTTACGATTTTTCTAATATTGATTATTATGAAGCGGTGCTAGATACAGTGACACGACTTACTGAGAATGAAGGGCAAATCCCCTGTTCTCTTATTAATTTATTAATAGAGAATGGAATTGATAAAGAAAAATTTGTTACAGGATTTTCAGACAGCATTCGATATACGGAAAAAGAATTAAAACGTAAACGAGAAGAAGAGGAAGAATCGGATATAACAATACGATCTAAATTTGGCAATTATATATCCTATCTGAATGGATTAGGAGATTTTAGGTCCCAATGTGAGGTTCTTGTCAATGGGGATGAGGGTGTCTTTAGTATGGAACTAACAATGCAAAACCTTGATGAAAAAATGAAAGCTTCCCCTTTGCCTCAATCAGTGCTTGATTTTCATAAGAATTTAAAGAATTGGGCAGTAGGAAAAATCTTCACTTTATTTAATAAAAAATTGCAGGCGATACGCGAGAAGGGAAAAAATCATTCTGTGATGTTTAATTAATTTGATCCTTAGCCATAATTAAAAAAGGCTGATAATAAACTATCAGCCTTTTATTATAAAAATATTAAAGTTTCTTACATTCTAGTGCAAACGGGAGCTGGATCCTGTGGTGAACTAGGCGTGGCTGGCGGCATGGTGTTAGCGGCGGGATAAAAAGTAGTTGTTTTTCCATTAGGGCAAATAATTGTCCGAGAAGTTTCATAATAATCATCGCCGTCTGTGTTCGAAAAAGTAGATACTTCTTTACGCCCCCCCGATTCTTTAGTGAGAGTTACGTTGTTAAGATCAAACGTGTACTCGCTGTTACTACATACATTTTCTGGGTATTTACAAGTAGCAAGATCGGTAGAAGTGTCACCTCTGTATAATGTAACCTCATCGCATGCAGATAAAAAAGGAACTGCTATCATCAAGGAAGTTATAATTTTTTTCCCTTCTATTCTCATTTCTTTCCTCCTTATTTTGAACACTCATACTGAGAGGCAGTTTTATCAATATTGTCATCTAGGTATAAATTATAATCATCACATCCTTGTAGGCATAGGCTTAAACCGCTCAGGTTTATGAAAAATAATATCTTTTTCAAATTGCTTTTCATTGTCTCCTCCTTACTGTTCTTAAATCTTTATCCGGATGCCAGCCATACCTGAGTGGCTTTGTACTTTTTTGGCAAAACTATCCCCATAGGATAACGTTACATCAATGTCATCCTTTCGAATAATGATACCGGCACCTAAATCAGCGGTGTTTTTAGGCTGACGTTGTCCCGACAGGGTTGTTACAACATTGCTACCAATAAATTGGGTATTACCTGTCTTTTGCTGGCTGCGATAATTGTGCTTCCATAAAGCTTGAACATAGAGCTTTATCGGTGGTTGTGCTTTAGTATCGAGTCCTATAAAGTGGCTCCATTTTAAACCCAGTTCTGAGCGAACAGAGTTAGATTCTTTTGCTTTTGATGTGCTGGTGATCACTGATCCTAAATATTCATGGATTGTCGGGACCCACGTATGTCCATAGCTTAAAGCAGTTAACGGTTCGAGAATGTTTTTACCAGGAAGTCGATGAGAGTAACTTCCCATAGCAAAAGCACTGAAAGAATTGGTGTTAAAATCTACCTGAGTTAGATTCTTAATTTTGTTACGTCCATGAAGATAAGAAAGTGTCCCAAAAAGCTTAAAATTATTAAAGCCTAAGCCCCCGTATACGCCCACTTGAAAGGTTTTGTTGCGCCCAATACCAGCTCTATTTATTTCAGGACGAGTCGTAATATAAGAGAAAGATAATCCAATGGGGAGGCAGGCCTTCGTGGAGTCAATACCAATTTGGACCCCCTTTGATGGTGCTTTATAGCCTAGATGATCTAGGTTATTCCGGAAGTAACTATAAACTCCGGTCATCCAAACACGTATTTCTTTATGAGGCAGATTAAATTGTGAGGTGGGGAGTTGTCCCTCATTAATGACTTTTAACATGTCTGTTTGGGGTGCTTTAATGCCTGGTAGAGCGAAAAGAGGGGCAGACTTCGAAGGAGTTCTATTGGAGCTCGTTCTCGTAAAACGCTGCAAGATTCGTGCTATGGTAGGGGAGGTACTATAATCAAAAGTTTTGGAAGTCGCAGAAGGGCGCCTTGAAGTTTGAGAATCACAACTTCCTTCAGGAATACTGTTTTATAATATTTGGATTAAAGGTTGTATCAGAGGTTAAGGTAGTTTGATTGATGACTGTTTGAGGAACAGAGGGACGGTTAAAATTAAGAATGGTAGCTCGTAGATACCTGTTATCTTCATTATAATCCGTTATTATGGTGGCATCTGGGTAATTTCGAAGGATAACACGGACTACTGTTTCTGCTCCGAGTTCACCATGAATGAGATCATATGTACCGTTAGGGGGTGGGGTGCCTACTACATCCATAAAAATGGAGGAGCCCTCAGCGAAAAAGATGGCCCCATTTGTGTTAGAGGCATCAATCAGACCAACGTTATAACCAATAACATCAAAAACAAGAGAGGAGCCATCGTTAAAGTCTATGCCTTCGGGATCTGCCATGGTCGCTATAACACCAGGCCTAAGTTCCATGCCATCCAACCCTCCACCGTCAGGATATTCTAAAGAAGCTCCAATTGTACTATTGGTTGCATAGATATCGAGAGCAGCTTCGAGGCGGGTGCTTGAGAGTAAGAGTACCGCTATAATTTTAAGGGCTCTGATTTTCTTGTAAGAGACATTGGGGTTAGATTGGGTCATCTTTATTCTCCTCCTAAGGCTAAAAATTATCTTTAAATAGTTGTCTGTAAGTTTCCTATAAGAAATAAATTAAGTCAAATTTAACTAAATTTATTAAAATCCTAGAGATAGCTGTTTCAAAGGATTATATTCCGGCTTGAAAATTAAATAATTTTAGTAAAATATTAATATATAGATGATAAGGTAAAGATAGAATGTAATGCCAAAAGGTAGCAAATCATGACAAATCCATGCCCCATTTGTAACTTTAAGTTACACAGCCACGATGAAATTAAGGAAGGCAATATCATCGATGTTCACTGCCATGATTGCGGTGAATACAAAATGGACCAAGAGTTAGCCCCCCATTTTCGTCGAAAATTTTTAAGTTTTGATATGTCTAGCGTGGGTGGAAGAGAATTATATGACTATAATATACGTATGATTCGTCGTTTCCTGGCTCGTCATCATCGTGACGTTATAACGGCAGAGATGATTAATCAAATTACTGGGCTATATCGTCCGCGCCAATAATTGCACTTAAGTTTTTAAATGACAAGTCAGGTTGCAAAAAAGCTACCTGATTTTTCGTATAATTTATAGATTCTTTTCTTGAGTGTTCTTATTTTTTCTTTTTCCCGACTGGCTTTGTGGCTTAAAGGTTTGATGGAATCGAGGGAAAGCTGAATAGTAGGAGTTACAAAGGCACCTATTCCCGGCCTCCGAGCCGGGATCTCGAGCTAACAAGGGTGGTCTTTATTATATCGAGACCCCGGGTCATGCCCGTCGATGCAATTGTTGTTTACTCTTATAATAAGCGCGTTTTCGACTCGCGCTATGCTTGTCCGGAGCAAAAACCTTTTCCCCGCCTCCGCGGGGAAACCCAGAGTTGACAGGCGATCGCTTTTTTCATTTTATCTGGAAAGATTTTACCCAATTTTTAAATTGAGTGCTTCTTAGATTAAATTATGTTTAAATTTTATTAGGATTTTTTCTAAATATCACTTTTAGCCTTGAACGAGATCTAATCAGTCTGTTTATAGGCAGTTTAACTGAGGCTACAATGGAACTGTTATCATTTATTTGGATGGGTAAGCCCTTATGGATTTGGGCTGTTTTTATCATTTTAATTTTTGGATTAATGGTTTTTGATTTAGGAGTATTACATCGGAAGCAGAAAGAAATAAAAATCTCAGAAAGTCTGTGGCTCAGTTTGTTTTATGTCACCATGGGGCTAACGTATGGGGCGTGGATTTGGTTTTATATGGGAGAAACAAGTGCCAGCGAATATCTAACAGGATATTTGGTTGAGAAAACTTTGTCTCTTGATAATATTTTTGTCATGTCTTTGATTTTTAATTACTTTGGTATTGCCCAAAAATATCAACATCGTGTTTTATTTTGGGGAATATTGGGGGTTGTTTTGCTACGGGGCCTAATGATTGCGTTGGGCGCAACTCTCATTGAACGATTTGAATGGGTTACCTTTATCTTTGCCGGCTTCTTAATTGTTACAGGTATAAAAATGCTGGTTGTCCAAAATAGTGAACCAGAGTTGGCTTCTAATCCAATTTTAAGGTGGATGCAAAGACACTTAAGAATTACTCCTAAATTGCATGGTGAAAAATTTTTTTTACGACTTGAAACATCTTCATCCTCTAAAAAACAACTTTGGCTAACCCCCTTATTTTTAGCGCTTATTCTTATTGAACTGGCTGATATTGTTTTTGCCGTGGACAGTATTCCAGCAATCTTTACGATTACCCAGGATCCTTATATTGTTTATACCAGCAATATTTTTGCCGTTTTGGGATTAAGAGCTTTATATTTTGCTTTGGCAGCGATTATTCATCGATTCCATTATCTAAAGTATTCTTTGGCAATTGTCTTAATCTTTATTGGCTCAAAGCCCTTTCTCACCTGGTGGTTAGGAGTGGAAAAATTTCCGGCCAGCATCTCACTAATTATAACCATTGCTTTAATTTTATCAGGAATTTTAGTGTCTTTATTAAAAACTCACTCTTCTATAGATGGGAAGAAATAACGGTGCGATTTCGACCTTGGTGTTTGGCTTGGTAAAGTGCTATATCAGCAGCTTCAGTGAGGCTCTTTACCGTTGAGGCATGGTTCGGATAGGTGGCAATGCCCATAGACACAGTAATAGGCTCTAGAATATGTCCCATATTTTTGATTATGATTCTATTGATAGCCTGCCGCAATTCCTCGGCGCGTTCGAAAGCAATATCGGGGGGCGTTTCAGGAAGGATGATAGCAAATTCTTCACCCCCCATCCGGCAGGCGCTATCTGTCTCACGGATATGTTTTTTCATGACGGTGCTGACTTCTTGCAGAACTGTATCGCCTAAATCATGTCCATAGGTATCATTAAAGAGCTTAAAATGATCGATATCGATAATTAATAAACTTAAAGCTGATCCTTTGCGTTCGGCTCTGAGTAATTCCATCTGCATGTTTTCATCAAAATAGCGACGGTTATGTAAGTTTGTTAAGGGGTCGCTGATGGATTGGCGCTGCAATTTTTCTCTTAATCGGATATTGGATAGAGATAAGGCAATATGATCAGAAAAGCTAAGAGCTAAACGTTTTAGAGAAGAGAGGTGAGAGGTAAAATCCTCTTCATTGTAATAAAGGGTTAAAAGACCAATTAAGTCCCCTTGAGCCGTAAGGGGAATACACATATGGCCAGAAATGATCGCATTTTCATAGTGATGACAACAAATCTCCTCTTTTGCGTTGTTAACCGTATAAGCTTGGCTCCGTCGCAAAGCCCAGCACTCTTCTTTACGAATAACCTCAGCATTGAAATTCATGGATTCCCACCGCACGGCAAGTTCCATATGACCGGTCTCAGGGGAAGTAAGATAAAGGGCACCGGGGGTTAAGTGAAAAAATTTTTTAGCAAATTTTTCGATCGGCGCTAAAGCTTCCGCTATGGTTAAGCAAGATTGTAAGATCCCATTCATGGTGTTGAGATCTTCGGTAATTGAGGTGTGAACTTCCAGCTCTTTAAAACGATGTTCAAGTTCCGTATTCGCTTCTTTTAACTCTTGCTCATATCGCTGGCGCATGGTTACATCTTCAATTTGGCCCACAAAAAATGATTCATCACGCGCCGCCGTCACAAATAGGGTGACGGTTGATACCGTTTGAATTATGTCCCCTGATTTTGTCAGTAACGGACTTTCGATAATAAAATTTTTCATCCCCATTTCTATAAGTTTGACAAAAGGTAGCGTATTTTCTAGCCGGAGATTCTCAGGCAATATTTTTTTAAGATTGGTACCTTTTAATTCCAATTCGTGATAGCCAAGCATGGTGCACAAAGCTTGGTTAACTTGGGTAATTTTGTTCTTGATATCTAAAACCATCATACCAATGGGGGCATGATCGAAAGAATTCCTGAATACTTTTTCGCTTTGAGAAAGGCGATGCTCAAACTGTTTTTGCGCGGTAACATCACGGATAATGGCAATATATAATTGGCGTTGTCGAATTGTTAGGTCTTTAAATTTAATTTGGGCATCAAAAGTTGTATTATCTGATCGAATACCCTTAATTTCTATTTCTTGGGATAGATTGGTTGAAATAAATTGAGTCATGTCTCTTATTTTAACGTCCAAGAGAGCTAATAAGTTCAAAGATTGTGCCGTATTATTGTCATAGTTAAAGGTTTGAAGCGCTGTTAGATTCATGGATTCAATTTTTCCATTGGCTAAAAAAACGATCACACATTCCCCAATATTATCCATGATGGTTCGAATTCTGGATTCACTTTCCATCACCATAAGAGCTGATTCCACAGCATCTTTTTCCGCCTTAATTGAGCGGCGAAATATAGGTAAAATATGCCAATTCAGCATACGCACGAAAAAGAAAATAAACAGAATAATAATGGGTAAGGCAATATAGAGCCGATTAAGTAATACATTTTCTATTTCAGACACATTGAGCCGGACGAGAAAACGAAGGCCGAGGCCAGGTAAATCTTCAACAATTGAAACGGTTTTTTCTCCTATCTTTCGCGTGCTGAGGAATACAGATCCTAAGGGTGTAGATCCATCAAATAAAGCCGAGGACATATTTTTTTCTTTTGAGTCACCTTCGCCTAAGAATGAAAGACAAGGGGAAGGCATTCCCTTATTGTAGGCGCAAATGTATTGTTCTTCGTTAAATGAGAATTTATTATTATTGGCAATTGTTTGGTTAAATCCATCCAAAGGTTTTTGCACCTCAAGCACACCAATCGATTGGCCGTTGACTAAGATCGGCGCCTTAAAATGAATGTACCATTGTTTGTTGCGAAGGAGTTTTGTGTCAACCTGAGCTTTTATATTCAACACTTCCTGGTCAGACTCAATAAAAGCCCCTTGAGACGATAAGATTTGATGATCAAGGGTTGTGATCTTTAGTGCATTAAAATTTTGAGATTTTCTTAATAGGTCTAAGTCTTGGATTACTTTATTATCAATTTTAAATTTCTCTTGTGCCTCAAGGCTACTATCAATGGCTTCTAAAGCATGGATTATCTCATTAATTTCATTCGAAATAGTCTGGTTAAGAACGACAGATTTTAAAGCAGTATATTTTTCAAGCGAGGTTTTTAAGAAAAACTCATTTTGAGAGGCGAGCAGAGTAGCGCCAAAGAAGACTGCTGACATAATCGCTTGCGTTAGCATGGAAACTGAAAAAAAACGTATTTGTCTGTCTTCCTCGCTGCTTTGGCTGCTATTCGATTGACGAACATCTCCCCAGGATACGATCATCCCTATATTAATTAAGGTTAAGGCAATACTATAGGCAAGCGGCATTGAAAACTGATTTAACCAAGTATAAATTAAAGTAAATTCATGGAAGGATAAGATAATCCCTAAAATTGCAAAAAACAGTAAAATAAAATTGATCGTTTCCAAATAGGACAGCTGGCGATTGGTAATTTGTTGGGTGCTTTTAAAAAGCAATCCACCAGCAATTAACCACATCAAATGAGGCTGACTATATTTTGTCTTATGAAAATAGCTATAAAATTCACCATCGGGGAAAAGGTAGGTATAAAGAGAAAAATTTAAGGCTGTTAGGATGCAAATCAAAAAGGAAATAGCAATGATTGTAATAGCCGAGGCCTGCGCGAGTTTTAGCAATAACGGTGTTTGCCTGCCTCCTTTTAGGCAAAAGAAAATGCCCGAGAACATAACGGAAAATAGTCCGATAAATTCTAAGGGGTTTTGATTGGTAAACAGGGTAATTAAAGATTTATTCGATAAAATCCAGCCGGTTGCAACGGTTAGGCCAATTGATGATAAGATCAGGCCAATGAGAATGTACAGGTTGCGTGCTTTAAAAAATTTCATAGTTTTTATTTAATGCGCTTTATATCTCTACTAATTTTTCTGAATCACGCGCGGCGTATGATCGTCCTCAATAGCCACGAACGTGAATATTCCTTCAGTAACTTTCATTGTATTATTAGTTAATTTACGCCGTACCCATGCTTCTACCTTTATGGTGATGGATGTGCGGCCTATTTTTATAATTTCTGCATAGCAAGAAATCTCATCCCCCACGAACACAGGTTTATGAAAAGTTAGTCCATCAATCGCAACTGTAACGACCCGTCCTTCTGCCTTAATGCTAGCCACAATTCCCGCTGCTAAATCCATTTGTGAGACCAACCATCCACCAAATATATCGCCCCCTGGATTGGTGTCACGGGGCATAGCAATGGTGCGAATAGCAAGGTGGTGGTTCTGAGGTAAGAAAACGTCTGCCATAGGCCATCTTATAGCTTGAATTTCAATTATAGTTTATTGTACGACAACCTCCGTTAAGGAACGGTTAACTGCTAGAGTTTTAATTAAAAGAAGTCAGGAAAATATCACCGATAAGCTTATAAATAAAGTTTTATCATTCAATTGGTTGAGAGTACTTGCCTTTTGCTCTCGAAATGCGAGAAAATAAAGAAGTTATCCTTAAGAGACCAATCAATGAACCGACAATTCGAAGAATTATTAGATCGCTTAAAACTTCACAATTCTCAGATAGACGAAGCCAAGCTCCGTCATGCTTATGAGTTTTGTATGAAGGCGCATGGATCGCAGTTACGGGCTTCGGGCGATCCTTATTATACCCATCCTTTAGCGGTGGCACAGATTCTTGCTGATTTAAATCTTGATCAGTCAACGGTCATTACGGGGTTGTTACATGATACGGTAGAAGATACGCTTGCCACGCTAGAAGACATCCAGGGGCATTTTGGTAAAGATATTGCCGGCCTTGTTGATGGTGTCACCAAGCTGTCGCAGTTGGAACTCCAATCCGAACACACTAAACAAGCCGAAAACTTGCGCAAACTTGTGTTAGCCATGTCAACGGATATTCGGGTGTTATTGGTGAAACTTGCTGACCGCTTGCACAATATGCGCACGCTGCACCATGTCAGTTCTATTGAAAAACGCAAACGGGTGGCCCGTGAAACAATTGAAATTTATGCCCCCTTGGCTGAACGTATGGGAATGCAATATCTCAAGGACGAGCTGGAAGATATTGCTTTTGGCGTCATGAATCCGGATGCACGGGAGTCGGTACAAAGTCGATTGAGTTTCTTGTATGAAAATGCTGATTATACGGTTGAAGCGATTATTGATGATATTCAGCGGGTTCTAAAATCTGCTCATTTGGCAAATGCTGATGTGAATGGTCGACAAAAAACACCTTATTCCATTTGGAAAAAAATGCAACATAAGCGGGTGGCGTTTGAACAATTATCCGATATTATGGCTTTCCGTATTGTGGTTGACAATGTGGGGGACGTTTATCAAGCCTTAGGGGCTGTTCACAACTCTTACCTCGTGTTACCTGGGCGGTTTAAAGATTATATTTCCACCCCAAAGCCTAATGGCTATCAATCCTTACATACTGGTCTGATTGGACCTTTTAACAGTCGGATTGAGGTACAAATCCGCACCCAAGAAATGCACCTTATTGCCGAATATGGTATTGCATCACATTGGGAATATAAACAAGAGGCCTCCCATGATGGTCGACAGTATGCTTGGTTGCGGGGGCTATTGGATATTCTTGATCAAGCCTCCAACCCAGAAGAGTTCCTTGAAAATACAAAACTAGAAATGTTCCAAGACCAGGTATTCTGCTTTACCCCTAAGGGGGATTTAATTCAATTACCGGGTGGGGCGACTCCTGTTGATTTTGCTTATGCAGTTCACTCTGAAGTGGGTAATCATATTACGGCCAGCAAAATTAATGGTCGCTTAATGCCGTTGCGCACCATTCTTAATAACGGTGACCAAGTTGAGGTAATTACCTCTAAAACTCAAAATCCGTCGCCGACCTGGGAACGGTTTGTGGTGACTGGTAAGGCACGCTCCCATATCCGTAAATTTATTCGCCAACAACGGCGTGACCAGTTTAGTGAACTGGGTCGATCTATATTGTATAAGGCCTTTAAGCAATCGCATTTTGATATCGGTGAAAAAATTTTACGCCCAGCGGTTGAGCAGCTAAAACAGGGAACGTTGGAAGATCTGTATGCTAGCGTCGGCGAAGGAGCAGTCTCTGTTCATGAAGTGATGACGATAGTTAGCCCTATTGGTAAAGTAGAACAGCTTGAGTCTAAGCCAAAAAAAATAAAGGCTGCTGCCCCATCTGAAGGTGACAGCGTTTCTATTCAAGGATTAATTGCAGGAATGGCTGTTCGATATGCAGGCTGTTGTCATCCCTTGCCTGGCGATCGGATTTCAGGGATTGTCAAAACCGGTAAGGGAATTACCATCCATACCGTCGATTGCGAGGTGCTGAAAGCTTTTTCTGATCCCAACCGTGTTTTGGATTTAAGTTGGGGTAAAACACCGGATGACAATCATCGGTTTGTCGGGCGACTGAAGGCGACTTTCCTTAATAAAACAGGTAGTTTATCTTCTTTTTCAACGGCAATTTCTAAGCAAGGCGGTAATATTGCTAACATCAAGGTTACCAATCGTACCCCTGATTTTTGGGATATTATGATTGATATAGAAGTCCGGGATGCTGAACATTTAAATCTTGTGATTGCCAGTATCCGGACTTTATCTATTACCAATAGTGTGGAACGGTTATAGATGATTATTGGAATTGGCAGTGATTTAATTGATTTTCGCCGTTTAGAGGGCATCATCCAACGCCAAGGTCAAAGATTTCTCAATCGTATTTTTACAGCCCATGAGCAGGAACGTGCTAACAGTCGAGCGCACACCCTTGCCAGTTATGCAAAAATGTTTGCGGCAAAAGAAGCCTTAATCAAAGCTTTGGGCACAGGACTTGCTAAAGGTGTTACTTGGCATAATATTGAAGTGCGCCGTGAACCCTGGTCACCGCCCCAACTTATATTAAGCGGTATGGCGTTGGAACATTTTAAGAGTCGTATTTCCCCGGAGAAAGTGGGAAAGATTCATCTCTCCATGACGGATGAGCCCCCCTATGCTCAAGCTTTCGTTGTTTTATCGGCCGAATAAAGATAAACGGATAAAAAGTTGGTTGTCATCTAAACAGGCTCCTTTTCCCGGCCTTTGAGCCGGTTGTTTGATCTGACAGGCGATTGCTTTGGTAATATCGAAACCCCGGATCAAGTCCGGGGATGATCTTGTTGTTTTTAGAAATGCTTCTTTCCGGGCAAGCACAAGCGCGACCCGGAAACTATGCCTCTATTTTTTCAAGGGCAGGACTTTATCATCGCTATGGTTTCTTCAATCTTGTGGTCCTCACGATACAGGCATGGATTCCGGCTCAAGGCCGGAATGAGGGAGACTACTATCCTTTACTAACTGTCCTCCTTCCAGGCAAGCAAAGCGCTCCCTGGAACGTCGAAAACAAATAATTTAAGAAAGGTTCTTCTTAATTAAATCATTAACTATAGTGGGATTAGCTTTCCCTTGAGTGGCCTTCATAACTTGACCCACAAAGAAACCAAAGAGGACTTCTTTTCCAGCTTTGTAGTCAGCCACTTTATCGGTATGCTGGGAAAGAATGTCCTTAACTGCTTTTTCAATCACAGATGAATCTGTGATTTGCTTAAGACCAAGCTCTTCCACGAGCGCAGCGGGAGCCTTACCCGATTCCCACATCTTAAGGAAAACGTCCTTAGCAATCTTTCCCGAAATGGTATTGTCAAGAATGAGATCAACCATACCGGCGAGATTTTTAGCCTCTAAGGACATAGTTTCCATTGTCTTATTGTCTCGATTCATGGCGGCAAACACATCGCCCATCAACCAATTCGCAATTTGTTTCGCCCCTTGCGCTTTATCTTTCGCTGTGAGGGTCGCAACAGCCTGCTCATAATAGTCCGCCGTTTCACGTTCCGAGACAATGACAGTGGCATCATACAGCGGTAAACCAAATTCTTCCATGAGGCGTTGACGCTTGTTATCCGGCAGTTCCGGCATGGTGGCGCGAATCGCATCAATCCTTTCATCTGTTAAACGCAAGGGCAGCAGATCAGGATCAGGAAAATACCGATAATCATGGGCATCTTCTTTGCTTCGCATGGATCGCGTTTCACCCTTGCCAGGATCAAAGAGGCGTGTTTCTTGAACAATTTCACCACCATCTTCTAGGAGGTCTAGTTGGCGTACAATTTCAAATTCGATGGCTTGTCCTAAGAATCGAATGGAGTTGACGTTTTTAATCTCAGCTCGAGTACCAAAGGGCTGACCAGGGCGACGCAGCGAGATATTGGCATCAACCCGCATGCTGCCTTGTTCCATATTGCCGTCACACGTTCCCATATAGCGTAAAATAGAGCGAAGCTTTTTAACATAGGCCATCGCTTCGGCACTGGATCTCATTTCCGGTTCTGAGACGATTTCCATCAGAGCAATACCGCTGCGGTTCAAGTCAATATAAGTTTTTGTAGGGTGCAAGTCATGAATACTCTTACCTGCATCCATTTCTAAGTGCAAGCGCGTAATATTGATGCGTTTAGACTCACCGTCTTCTAAATCAATATCTAAGTAACCGCCGCTGACAATAGGGCGGGTAAACTGGGAAATCTGGTAACCGCACGGTAAATCTGCATAGAAATAATTCTTACGATCAAAAACTGAAAACTTATTAATAACCGCATTTAAACCAAGACCAGTTTTAATCGCCTGATCAACGCAAAGGTGATTGATAACTGGTAACATTCCTGGCATCGCAGCCGTAAAAAAACCAACCTGAGTATTGGGCTCAGCACCAAAATCTGTGGAACATCCATCAAAAAGTTTAGCCTTTGAGGTTGCCTGCGCATGAACTTCAAGACCAATCACAACTTCCCATAGTCCCGTACGCCCTTGAATGAGGTTTTTATTTTCTGACATGTTAAGCGGCCTTTCTTAGATCTTTAACTAAACTGGAAAACCCAGCACATTCTTCCAGTGCTAACGCTGCATTCAACAGCCGTTGTTCACTCAAACGAGGGCCAATCAGTTGTAGGCTAAGCGGTAATCCCTTTTGATCAAGTCCTGAAGGAATTGCAATTCCAGGAAGGTCGGCAAGGTTGACAGTCACGGTATAAATATCTTGAAGATACATGTGTACAGGATCACTTGGTTTTTCATCCAGCGCGAAAGCTGAACCAGGGGTCGTTGGTGTTAACAATAAGTCGACTTCTTTAAAGACGCGTTCAAAATCTTTCTGAATGAGAGTGCGGACACGCTGTGCTTTTAAGTAGTAAGCGTCATAGTAGCCTGCGGAGAGAACATAAGTCCCAATCATAATGCGTCGCCGCACTTCTGCGCCAAACCCTTCGCGACGGGTATTTTCATAGAGTTCATCTAAGGTTGTACCTTCAATCCGTAGACCATAACGGACGCCATCATAACGAGCAAGATTAGAAGACGCTTCGGCCGGCGAGATAACATAATAAGTTGGCAAAGCATATTGAGTCATCGGCAAGGAAACTTCATGGATGGTCGCCCCGCGAGATTTTGCCCACTCAATTCCCTTGTTAACCTCAGCAAGCATTCCGTCGCCTAAGCCATCGATATATTCTTTTGGAATACCAATTTTAAGACCTTTAAGATCGCTTTTAAGGAGGCTAGAAAAACTTGGAATTTCAACGTTTAAAGAGGTCGAATCCAAGGGGTCATGGCTCGCCATTACCTCAAGCATTAAAGCGGCATCGTGGACTGTATGAGTGAGGGGGCCGGCTTGATCTAAAGAGGATGCATAAGCAACCATACCTCGCCGAGAACATAGTCCATAGGTGGGTTTAATTCCAACAAGACCTGTGAAGGCGGCCGGTTGGCGAATTGAACCCCCTGTGTCAGACGCCGTTGCTGCTAAGGCCATGCGTCCGGCGACGGCTGTGGCCGATCCGCCGGAAGAGCCACCGGGACAGAGATCCTTTTCTGGGCGCGCTTTTTCTTTCCACGGACTGATAACATTGCCATAATAGCTGGTGGTATTAGAAGACCCCATGGCAAATTCGTCCATAGCAACTTTACCAAGCATAACAGCGCCTTCATTCCACAAATTTTGAGTAACCGTTGATTCATACGGAGGCACAAAATTGTGCAGTATTTTGGAGGAGGCGGTGGTTTTGACACCCTTGGTGCAATATAAATCTTTAATTGCTAGAGGAAGCCCCTCTAATTTACCAGCATTTCCTGCCGCCAAGCGGGCGTCAGAAGCTTTGGCTTGTTCTAAAGCAAGCTCTGGCGTTTCTGTCACATAAGCATTAAGGTGGCGATTTTGTTCCATCGCTCCAATAAAGGCTTGGGTCAACTCCACGGCGGAAAATTCTTTGTGGGTAAGGCCTTCTTTCGCTTCGGTTAGCGTTAATTCTGTAAGATTTGTTTTTGTCATCGTAAAACCTATTCAACAACTTTTGGAACGGCAAACATACCGTGGGCTTTTTCAGGAGCATTAGCCAAAATGGCGTCAACGATATTACCATCGTCAACAGTATCGGCGCGTTCGGGTAAGTGTTGATTTTGTTGTTCAGAGAAAATATCAACACCATCAGTGTTGACTTGTTGAAGTTGGTCAATCCAACTAAGGATACCGTTAATTTCTACTTTCATAGCATCGAACTCAGCGTCTTCCAGACGAATCCGAGCTAATTTTGCGACTTTTGCCACATTTTCTCTGGTTAATGACATATGTTTCTCTTCTATTCACTTATTTATAATAGTGTGCACCATGTCGGTGCATGATCCGATGCTTTTTCTAATCCGCGCGGATTCCGATCAACCCCGGAACCAGCTAAGCGATCAACCGCTTGTGGGGAAAGTAAAAGCAAATCAATCCGTAAGCCATCATCATTCTGCCAAGAGCCACTGCGATAATCCCACCACGTATAGGGCCCTTTGCCCTGATGATGAATACGGATAGCATCACTATACCCAAGATTAAGGATGCCTCGCAAGGATTTCCTCTCAGGGGTTGAACATAGAATTTTCTCATGCCAGCCGGCGGGATCATTCACATCATCATCGGTAGGGGCAATATTATAATCTCCCCCCACGATAAAGGCTTCTTCATACAGAAGAGTTGCTTTAAGATGTTCTTGCAAATGGCCTAAGAATTTTAATTTATAATGGTATTTTTCTGAACCAACGGTATTTCCATTGGGAACATAGACGGATGCCACTCTGACACCATTGGTAAAGCCTTCGACATAGCGTGCTTGGTCATCATCGGTAAAAGGGGGTAAACCATAAATGACATCCTCAATTCGATGTTTTGAAAGAATAGCAACGCCGTTATAGCTTTTTTGGCCATGAACAGCGACATTATAGCCGCAATCTTCAATAGCTTCTAAAGGGAAATCCTGATTTTGACATTTTGTTTCTTGCAGTAAAACCACATCAGGATGATTGTTACGCAACCAGTCAGTGATATTGTCTAAACGGGCCCGAATTGAATTGACATTCCAGGTGACGATCTTCATGAATAAGGTCCTTTTACGGTTAGGGAGGATAGGTTTTCTGTTAAGAACCTCATTCTGGCCAAAGCACGGTGGAGAGCTGGAATCCATCCCTAATTCTTAGCTGAATTAAAATTTAGGAATGGATCTCCGATTATCTCTAGGTTGGTTCAAAATGAAGGAAAAACTCTCCCCCAGCACTATAAGTTGACCCTATCAGAACTTAAGATGCTTGAAAAGAGGAAGGGTCTGGATTTGCCGGAATAAGTTTCGAGACAAAAAAGTCAAACTGTTGGATGATAAAATCATTCATCGCCACTTGCGATTCTTTAAAACACGGCAAAATCTCTGTTTCTATGCAATAAAGAATATTATCCGACGTTTGTACTAAATGCTGTTTTGAAATCTTTCTAGTAATCATTTTTTGTTAGCTTTCTTGCTTTTCTTCTTAGAGATGGAGGGGGGTTAATGGCCCCTGTTGAGGAGACTTTTTCAGAGGGTCTCGTCGATGCTTCAGGCAGTAAATCAGGGGGACAGTATCCGGCAGAAATCAATTGGGGCTTGGCAGACAGGAAGTAATCCATTAAGGGTTTCAATAAAATTTCTTTCTTGGTCAGCGAGATGGGAAGAAGCAACCGGCTTAGCGAAAGAGGTTTCTGCCGTTATTTCAGAAGCATTACTGTTACAGTTATTCAATAAAACAAGGCTCAAGGATAGTATTATTGATCTTTTTAACATTTTATTCCCTTAAGGTTATTCGGCTATCTATAGCGATATATAGGAATCAAATTGCAAAATAACAATAGTCTATCTCTATAAAATGGAAGTAAAAATTAGTGTTTCTATCACTCCAGGTTAGAAGCCTGGTTGAAACAAATAGGAAAAGCATAAGGCTGAGTAGGAAATGTCTAATTTTTCCTATTAAATTCAAACCAGAGTAAAAATGAATATTTAAATTATTAAAAATAGATTATATAGAAAATGAATTACCACAGCCACAAGAAGAGGCCGCATTCGGATTTTTTATAACAAAAGTAGAGGCAACCATATCCTCTATATAATCCAAGATGGATTCTTGCAATAATCCTAAAGAAATTTCATCAATAACAACTTTAGCACTATTGTTTTCAAAAACTTTATCATCCGTTAATATAGTATCGTCAAACAAGAATGAGTATTGAAACCCAGAACATCCACCGCCACTAACAGAAATACGAAGCATGGATCCCTGTGCTTCACCCGAGGATAAAAGCTGCGTAATGCGCCGAGCTGCGCTCTCAGAGATAGAGAAATTTTGTGACATGCCCTTAATTCCCTAGGAATGATCAGTTGTATATTACAAGTTATAGTCTATTTGTTGTTTTTTGCAAGAGGACTTAGGAAATAGGTTTATAAAAAAAGCCTCCCATGGGGGAGGCTTTTAAGAGAAACAGCGGCCTTATCGACCACCACCCATAGAACGACGCTCTGATCCTTCTTCTTTTGGACGAGCGATAGCAACGTTCATCCGACGGCCATTAAGATCTTGACCATTTAGTTTTTCCATAGCAATATTTGCTTGTTGTTCAGTTTCCATTTCAACAAAGCCGAATCCTTTGCTGCGTCCACTCATCTTGTCAGTAATAACTTTGGCAGAAATAACTGCACCATGATCACCAAATAGTTGAGACAATGTTTGGTCGTTAACAGAGTAAGGCAAGTTACTGACGTATAGCTTATTGTTCACAATGAACCTCCTTTAAAATTAAGCTCGGCGCACTAGGTTCACAAAAACGAGCTCGTAAGACCTGGACGCAACCGTATCACACTTTTATATTGTAGTCTGATCGGCTGTTAAAAAGTGGTTAATAACAAGGCACAATAAGAGGCGAAATAAGTAACTGAACTTTTCTAACAACAAATGAAGACGATACAATTGAACTATAGGCATTTCACGTAAAAATTGTAAAGGAAATGTTTTGCCATATTTTCCTGCAATTTGACAAAATGATCACTATATGAGTTATATGGATTTGTTTTAATCGATAAGCTTATCATTTTATAAGGGGTAATCTCATGATTAAGAAAACATTTTTATTGATTACTATTTTATTGATGGCTCTGGGAAGCTGGCTGCTTTATGGGACAGGGGGTGTTTATGCGCCTGTAACACGGCCAACTGATGAAGCTGTTATCCTTAAAAAAGGCATGGGAATGGTTGAGGTTGCCGACCTATTGGTGCAGAAAAAACTCGTTGCAAATAAATATGTGTTTTTCTTAGCCTCTGTTTTGGGTCGTCAATGGGGCAAAGTAAAAGCTGGGGAATTCTTAATTCCTAATCATGCTCGGCCAGTCGAAATTATTCGTATTTTATGCTGTGGTAAAGTGATTGTTCACAAGATTACTTTTCCAGAAGGTAATACGGTTGCTGATCATATTGAGCAAATTAATAAATTAGAGTTATTGACCGGTGAGATTGAGCATATTCCCGCAGAAGGGTTTATGTTGCCAGAGACCTATACCTATGTGTATGGGGATACACGCCAGTCGTTAGTAAATCGTATGGAAGCAGCCATGGTAATGGCTTTGGCGGATGTATGGGGAAAAAGAAAAGAGGAATTGCCTTATAAAACCTCTTTGGAAGCATTAACTTTGGCCTCAATTGTTGAAAAAGAAACGGGCCGCCATGATGAACGTAAAAGAATTGCCGGCGTTTTCATTAATCGTCTGAATAAAGGAATGCGCCTCCAAGCCGATCCAACAGTGGTGTATGGTATTACCCTTGGTAAATCTAAATTAGGGCGAAAGATTACCAAACAAGATTTAAGGTCAGCAACAATCTATAACACTTATATTGTGGATGGACTACCGCCGCGACCCATTTGCTGTCCGGGACGAGCTGCTATTCAGGCTGCCCTTGATCCATTGATTAGTAAAGAATTGTTCTTTGTCGCCAATGGGTTGGGGGGGCATAATTTTAGTGCGAGTCTGACGCAGCATAATGCCTTTGTTGATCAGTATCGTCGGATGGGTGGATAAAAGGTCGACCGCTAGCGGTTAAATAGTGCTCTTGCTCATTTTCCTCTGGGGGCTCATCACAAAATAAGGGTAAGCATCCCAAAAGTATAGGCTTAAGATAACTCATCGATACACTAGTCTTTGACTTAAGAGGACTTATAACCTGAGGGGGATAATCATAAGGTTGACTTATACTCAAAAAGCATCCCCACCATATTAGAACTTTATGAGTGAGGGTCACTGCGTGTCCCTTCATAGATAAACGTCCTGCTACAATAAGGACATTCAACCTTCCCCTCTTTGGCTATCGTCAAGTAGATGCTAGGGTGAACTAAGCCATCATGACTACTATTGCCATCACAGTTAACAACTTTAGTGTCTACGTAACGTATATCTTCGATCATCGGTGCAGTGCCTTTTTCCTAAGCTTATATTCATTTATAGTAGGATTTATGGCTTTATTTTTCTATAGAAAAAACAGGTAATCTTAAATGTATTATATAAAAAGGGGCTGTCCTAGATAACTAAGATAAAACCTTCTTAACTAATTGTTTTAATATGTTTAATTGTGCTTTAGGATCTGGGTTGTTAAAACGCCACTCACACTCCTTCAAAAATAACCCAAAACTTTCTTTTGGGATACCATTAAATTTCCGCATATGCCGCTTAGCTTGGTTCCAGAAATTTTCAATGCCATTAATATGATTTTTCTTATCAGCAAACAACTTTGAATGATTAATTCTATAGTGCTTAAAGTCAGAAACATCCAGAACGTTGTAGCCTCGCCAACAATCTGAATAGACAATACTGTCAGGAATTACCTTACGCTTTATTATGGGGATAAGGCTAGAAGAAGAAACATCTGGAATGATTTTTGTATAGACCCTGCCTCCACGTTTTAGCAACCCAAAAACTGGTATTTTGCCTTTTGCACCACGCCCTCGATTTCCTTTGCGGGTTCCTCCAAAATAGGATTCATCCACTTCTATTTCTCCTTCAAAGACTTCCTGAGATTCCTGCTCTATATAGTGAGCGATAATCTCAAGAAGTCTTTGAAAATAGTACGCTGCTGTGGTTTTATTGACGCCTAACAAACTTGAGGCGCATCTAGCTGTTGTACCTGCTATGAAGTGC
>JAIBEV010000052.1 GCA_019459505.1 Candidatus Paracaedibacteraceae bacterium
GGCTGAGTATTACCAAACGTTAAGAAGACGCTATCCTAACGACCCAAAAGCAGCCATGTGGGTCATCTATAAAGGGCGAGATGAAACCGGAAACCCACAACCTATTAATAAGGTTCTCACTCTTGATGCCAAGCATGAAGCTTGGGAACAAGCTGTCTATGACCGTGTCCCTAATATGGATAAGGAAATAGTAAGTTGCGTGAAAAGCTTTTATGGGTCTTTAGACCATTACTCTATAAAAGCTGGTATGGCAGATATAATCGAATTAACCTTACAATATTTTAAAGGCTATGAAGATGTATTGCTTCCTAACCTGCCCAAAAATACCTGGCATCTAGTTGCTCAAGAAAAAACTAAGCTTTCTGAGGATCTTCTTACATTCCTATTGAGGCGTGACCCTGAAGGGCTTAATCGCCATGATGCTCTTAACAGAACCCCCCTAGACTATGGTTTTGATACTCTAATTAAAACAGGCTACCCAGACGTTGTATGCTCTCTCATTGGAAAAGAAGCATGGGAATCATCTTTACCACTTCGTATTTACCGAATGCTCAAGAAAAAGGATTTGCCTCTTTTTTTTTGGCGATCTTTTGAGAAGTTACAAAGGCGGAATGCTAAGCTTCGTTGGACAGTGGTTCTTGAGGAACTGTTTCCTTTAACGACTTCTTCATCAAGTCATATACTCGCTATTAAAGGGGCAAGTGGTGAACGGCGCTTGCTAACAAAGGATGTCTTTCGCCAGCTGTCTGACCCTAGGCATCAAGTTACTAAAGAGCCTCGGGAAGTTTGGTTTGTACAAGATCAAGCCCATAAAGTGTTTATTAAATTTTATCCAGCTCTTGTAGGCTTGGAAGAAAGTATTGGGGAGTTAACTCGAAACACTATAGGCTTCGGAGCCCCCCATGGGGAGTTATTTCGATTTCCTGACGGACGCCCTGCGTGGGTTTCACAAGAAATCCCAGGCCAGACATTAAGCTGGGTACTTTCTAACAATCCTAAGCAGCTTGACCAGCTAGATCCCGTTTCTGTTACTAAAATGATCCTGATGGCTATGTTAGTAAACCCTGAGGACGGCAAGCCTGAAAATTATATTATGGAGCCTCTTCCAGAAAGTGGTTTATATCGACTTACTTCCCCCGACAATGACCAAGCCTTGGTACCTGCATTTGTAAAATCTAAACCTCAAGCAGCAAGTTTATTTAGGAACCAAGAAATTGTGGTACAAGTTAAAACTATCTTATACTGCTTAGACATGATGAATCAACCTATTCCTGAAGAAACACGACAAGCTTTCTTAAAAATTGATTCATTAGACATAATGAGAGGATGGCTTGAAAGAGTACAAAAACACAGTAAAAGATATGAAGCTTTATATTCTGATACTCAAGAAAAATGGAACATATTTAATCAAAAAGAATGCTTTCTGGGAGTAGCATTTCAAAAAGGAACGGTTAGCCACTTGTACAGCAAGTGGGAACGGCTGCAGGACTATCTAGCACAGAACAATATTAAGCTAACTCCTCTTGAATTACTTAGTAAATTAGAGCCTCGATTGGCTAACCGTTATCGAGAAGCCTTCTATCAAAAAAGCACAGTATGGGATCGATTTGTATGGGTAGATGGGCCTTTCTATCAGAAGAAGGGGAATAGTTGGTCTACCTTAACTCCTAGTGGTTCTATCTTAGCATCCCAAAATATTGCATTACAAGAATCTATAATGGAATCCATACTGAAAGGTAAAAACCTCGGGCCTATTCAGGCTTTGAGAGAACTACAAATATTAATTGAGCAAAAAGGAAAATCAAGCTTATCTTTAGCGCACCTAGCCAGTAACTATGCTCGTGAGCAGTTTTTAAAAGACTTTGATTTCCAAAACCTACTTTTAAGTGAGCAGCGCCAACTTCTAATTCAGCTACAACCTTATGGAAATGGACTACAGCAATTAAGCCTTAAAAATTGTCAGGCTTTAACAAACAGCATTTTACAAAAAAGTTTTATACACGGGCAATTAGTATACTTAGACTTACGAGGGTGCCCCAATATTACGCAAGAGTTCTTACCTCAATTGGCTCAAACTAACCCTGGATTAGAAGAGTTGAATTTATCTGGTATGACTCAACTGCAGTGGATATCTGAGGTAGGTTTTTTAAACTATTCTCCTATATTGTTTAACCAACTCACCTATCTTAACTTAAATAACTGCAGTATTTTAAAAGCTATTAATATAAAGGCACCTCATTTAAAATATCTATGGGCTGATAATGCGACACAACTAAGCATTATGAAAATACAAGCACCTAGATTACAGTATCTCTCCTGTTCACAAGCAGTTATTAATGACCATGCTCTTTATCAACTTCTAATAAATTCACCTTTTTCAACTAAAATAAATCTAATTTCCTGCCTAAAAATTAGCAATATTGGGAAGCTTTTGCTTTCAGCATTTTGTAATGACCCTCATTTTTCAACGTTAGACCTAAGTGATCAAAAAATTAATAATGATATGGCACAAATTTTAGAGAAGATTTTAATACACAATACTTTTTTAAAAAGACTTATTTTAAAAACAGTTGACATCAAGAAAAATGAACTCACGAAGATAATAGCTGCAGCTTTACACCATACTACAACATTAGAAACCTTAGATTTAAGCAACACTTGGGTTCTGAACGAAAGTGCGGTTGCTTTGGGCCAAGCTTTGAAAAACAATACAACCTTAACCGAGCTTAAATTAAGCAGAACTTACATCAATGATAGAGATATAGAAGCCTTCCTTGAAGGGTTCTTGTATAATACTTCCTTAACAGCTTTATATTTAGAATCTAATTTGATTAGTAACCTAGGATTGAGTGCTCTTGCCAAAATTCTCACGGATAATACTTCCTTAGTTATATTGAACTTAAATTACAATTGTTTTGGCGATGAGGGAGTTCAAGAGCTGGCTGAGTCTCTAAAGGTCAATACATCATTAACTATGCTTGATTTAAATAATAATTATTTTGGTGATGAGGGAAATCAGAAGCTAGTTGAGTTACTTAAAGTCAATACATCATTAACAGATTTGAAATATTCGACAAAGCTGGCACCAAGGGAAATATTAAAGGATATTAGCGATATATTAAATGTACTGGCCGATGGAGAAGATTAAATTGAGAAAAAACCTAGCATGAGTATAGGCTGATGAAGTTCTAAGATTTTTGCTCATCAAATTTTTTAGCAAATATTTGTATGGTTCATAGAGATAGTTTCAAAAAGAAAAGTATGCTAAAAGAAGTAAAGTTGCGGTGAGGTAAGAAGCAGCTTTTTCCTGTTTTAAATATGAATAAAACTAAAAATGAGCGACAAAGAGCCCGTTTAAAATGGGTAGAACTCTATAAACAAGTCAAAAATACAGGAATTGTTTGCCGTAAGTGTGGTATCTCCCGACCTACCCTTCGTAAATGGCTGAGGCACTATGAAGAAAAAGGCAAGGCAGGGTTAGAGGAACATAGTCGTAAGCCCTGTCGCAGCCCTTCTATAAACCCGAACTATGGAATAAAAAATAGTAATAATAGGGAAGTGAGTCGGCTAGATTAAGGTAAATATTTAAGTAATTTTCATTTAGATTTCAATCCGTAATTTTACTAAAAATTAATTTTACATAATATAATCCTTATTTTTTAAAAGGATCAATAAGAAGAAATACTTAAAAATATTCCTATCCTTTCCGGAGTTAATGATAAATAGGTTAATCTTCTTAGAAATTGATGAGGAAAAAATGAGAAACAATCGTTTATTAACGAACATAAGTATGAGTCTCTTGCTAACATTCTCTTTAACTCCGCTATCTAATTGCTTAGGGGGAGAGCATGAATACCATTTTCCTTCGCTAAATGAATCTTCTTTAAATTTAAGTATTGAGGAAAAACAACGGTTAAGCGATTGCGTTATGGAAATTGTAAATAACGCTACTAATACTGATGGGGCGATAACACTGGGTCAGCAGGACATTTTAAATAAAACCTGTGATTACCTTATAGAAAAATTTTCTAAGGTTGGGGATCGTTACCAGGAAGACAAAGAAAAAACTTCAACAATTGTTATAGGGGATTCGGGGGAAGGAAAAACTTCATTAATGCATTGGCTAAATGGAAGCTTAGAAATAACTCAAAATGAATTCACAGAGATGGTACTTAAAACTAGAAACTGGACTGAAATCTATGGAGCCATTCAATTAACATCAGATTCTGGGACTTTAATACCTGAATATTGGAAAATTGGCCCCAATTTATTTTGGGATTGTCCTGGATTTAATGATACAAGAGGTGTAATCCAGGAACTTGAAAATAGCTTCTACATTCATCATTTACTTGCAAAAAAGCATTCACGCGTTGTTGTTGTTACTTCTCATTCTTCAGTGGTTGGGAGCAGTAGAGGAGTTTCTTTTAAAGAGTTACTAAAACGCTTAGCTTCAACTTTTATCAATAAAGATACTTTAAAAAAATGTCTTACTGTTGTCATTACAAAAACTCCTACTCTAGATGTTAAAGTTTATAAAGCCCAATTCCAACATATGGCTGCAAAGTCGTCATTAAGTAATTCAGCTGTAAAAGAATTGCTCGAGTACCTAGGTTCAGAGGAAAGTCGGATAGCTTTATTTCCCTCTCCTGTTAAGGGAGAAGACTATCATTATGGGGAGCAGAAACAGCTAGTTCTATCACAGATAGAAAGTGCAAGAGCGAATACTTTTTTTAAAGATCAACTTAATATTACTCTTACAAGGGATTGTAAGGACTTTATTGCCAAGCTTGCCGCCACACTAAATTCGAAAATAACAATGCTTATTTCGAATAATTTTCTTCAATTGGTAAAAGAATATTGTGAAGCAGTCATTAGTTTAAAAGATGAGATGGAGAATCTAAGGGTGCATTTAAATAACATTGCTCAATCAATTCCTGAGATTAAGGAAGATAAGCCCGATTTAGATTTGCTTTTAAGTGGCCTTACAGGATCAAAAGGGGCTCTTGCAAAATTAGTAGAGAATAGTAAGCTAGAGGCTGAAAAGAGGGTCCTTACTAAGGAGCTTAAAGAGGTAATAAAATTTATCCAATTCTTGAAAACTCTTGACCATCAATTACATTTTGACCAAAAGACATGGAAAGATTCGCTTTCATATCTTAAAGGGTGCATTCATGAACTGGCAGAAGAACCAAAAGCAGATTGGGATAATGAGCAGGGTACTGTAGCAATTAAAGGCTTTCTAATAAGTATTAAAGAAGTTAAGGACTTAGTAACTAAGTTTCTTTCAAACCAAAGGCTATCCCCAGAAGCCTTAAGAGAAATCCATATATATGCCTTACATACTGCCTTTATTGATGAAAGTATGCAGTACGCCGGAAAGAATTTGGCTCTATTGGCGCCTCAATTAAGAAGATTATATGTTGAAGGTAAAATTGATTTGAGTGGAAGAGATGGGGGGTCTTTTACAAAGACAGAGAGAGCTAGAGATGGGGAAAAGGGCGATACTGACAATTTAAATGGAAAAAAAGGTATGGATGGCGAAGATGGGGGCAATGGTCTGCCGGGCGGCCACTTTTACTGTTTAACTGAGAAATCTAAGCAGGAATATGAATATCTGCGTAGTATTGTTAAGGTTGATGGGGGACGAGGGGAAAATGGACAGAATGGAGGCCACGGTGGTTCCGGAGCCAATGGAAATGATGGAAGCTTAGATGCTGTTATTAACCGAACAATCCCACCTAAAGCATCCCAAATGGCATCTAAGAGTGGAGCAATCCAGGGAGCTGTACAATTCGTAAAAAGCTTGGCATTTTACGAGGAGGATGAGCATTGCACTTATGAGTCAGCAGGTACTCAAGGGGGAAATGGAGGTAATGGTGGTAATGGCGGAGCTGCTGGAGCGGGCGGATCTGGTGGTACTGTTGTATTTAAGTTTCTTGATACGAGAGAGGTCGACACATCTTCAGGAACAGACGGACAAAAAGGCCAAGCAGGGAAACCAGGAGGAGGTGGTAAAGCTGGAAAGCATGGACTTACTCATAGGGGGGTATATCGAAGAGCTGGAGAATTTCAACTCACACAGAATCCAACGGCGACTGTTTTCAATTGTAGTCCACTTATTCCACTTGCATTAGGCGCGATAAGCCCTCCTCTATCGTTTGGGATTGTTGCTGGGGGATTTGCTGGTAGATTGGTACTGGGGAAACTTGTAAGCTTTGCAAATAATGGTGCAAGCGGGACAAATAATGGGAAGTGGTTGCATAAGCCCGAAACTCATTCAGCTAGTGACGCACACCTTTCTGACGGAAAGAATGGTGAGTTGATGTCATATCCTGACAGAGAGCCTAACTCTAACTCTAAACCTAAAATAGAAGTTATAGACTTTATCTATAATGGTTTTTCAGATAAGCACCCGAACAACATATTTAACCGTAAAAGAAGCCGAGAACAAATGAATCCAAGTAGTGAAAATAGTTTATACGAAACTACTGAGAAGGCTCACGTTACTCCGCCCCCTAAAAAGGCAAAACTGGACCACGCCAGCCCCAAAAGTAAAGGTAAAGAAAGAGAAAGTAAATATTAAACATGGAAGGCTAAGATAATTGAGCTTTTAAGCCAAATTTCTTAAGGCAATTGCACGGTGCCGAATAAAATCTTTTAAAATGTGGAATGGGTCATCTCTTTAAATAGAACTTCGACCTCCTGGCAAGTGTCGATACAGCGTCGAAGGCGCAACAGATAGCCTTTTAGCTACTTCTTCAACCGTGATATTGTCATCTTTCAGTAAGGCTTTAGCAATCATCAGATCTTCAGCTTTTAGAGAAGGCGGCCGCCCCCCTACTCTCCCTAACCTTTTAGCAGCGGATAACCCGGCTAAGGTTCTCTCTTTAATAATTGAACGTTCAAACTCAGCCAATGATGCAAAGATATGAAAAATTAACCGCCCGCCTGAGGTGGTGGTATTAATTGCTTCAGTCAGTGATTGAAACCCTATCTCGTGGTCTTCTAATTTTTCGACGGTTTATATAAGTTGCTTTAAGGACCGAGCTAAGCGGTCAAGCTTCCAAACGACGAGGATATCTCCTTTTCGCATATAATTGAGGGCGGCTGTTAATTCAGGACGTTCTCTTTGAGCCCCTGATGCTTTTTCGGTAAATATCTTATGACACCCTATTTCCTTTAATGCATCAAGCTGTAAAGAAAGATTTTGATCTTGGGTCGAGACCCGCGCATAACCAACTAACATATTTTCCTCCTAAAACTCATCTTTAGTATACCTTTTCAGAGCTTATATTTCAAGAAAGAGTTTTGAGAGATAAAAGGATAAAAATTGAGGGCCTTTTCTTCTTTCTTGCATCTTCTCTCAGAAACGAGCGTTTTTGAGAGAGATAGCAAAATGATAGTTTCTGGGTTCAACCCCTTTTATAAAATGAATTTATATCTATTTTAGGAATTAGGTTGAAAATAATATTTTGTACCAAAAAGAAAACTTATACCTTAATAGAACTTAATTCTTATTCTACTTTAGGAAGAGGTATTTAAAATAGGATGCACTATCATTTTTCTAACTAAAGTTTTTTAGTTAGAATAAAAATTTATGTTGATAAAATAAAATTATAGACATTAACTTGTATTAATCCTAAAGAGTAATATAATAAGTTTTCATAAAGCTTATCTATATTCATAAATTAGGAATCATTATGGCCATAAGAACTAAAATAACAGCCGGAGGAAAAGTTTCCATTCCTTCTATTTACAGAAAACGATTAGAATTAAGGGAAGGTGAAGAAGTTTTAATGGAGATTCAAGAAGGACAACTTATTATTTCTTCTTTAAGGACATCTTTACTAAAAGCACGAAACTTAATCAATAAGTACCATTCAAAGAAGGGAAGCCTGGACGAACAATTAACCCCGCCTCAGAAAGAAGAAAACAATGAGTAAAGTTATTCTCGATGCCTCTGCCCTTCTTGCCCTTATCAAAGATGAACCTGGCGCTTCTACCCTGGAAGATATGCTCGGACAAATTGTTATGTCCACGCTCAGCTTGTCGGAAGCAGCGACCACCCTCCTCCAGTCTGGCATGACCTTACAAGAGGGTGAAGGATGCCTCTTACCCTTGGTTTCTCACCTCATTCCTTTTGATGCCTCTCACGCTCTCCTAACAGCGGATCTAACTAAACAACTTAAAGGTAAAGAGTTACCCTTAGAAGCTCGAACTTGTCTGACTTTAGGGATAAAGATGAACCTCCCCATTTATACAGCTGACCAGAGATGGGCTGAGTTGAAAATCACAGGCACAGATATTAGGCTTATTCGATAAAATGGACTAGAATTTTATGGGTAAAGAGATGACTGCAAAAGAGGTTATCTTGCTATGTTTCAATGGTTTGTAGTTTTTTTATAATTTTAGCATGAATTTAATAAGGGTTATAGCTCTCTTAAAAATTTTTATACCTTTTTTCCTGATACCAGATATAGATTTTCTTCACTTCCTGCTAGATTTCAATTAATTTCAGGATAAAGGATAAGATTAAGCCCCCGCTTATTCTCTCGTAATAGCGCCTCCCTGCCTTCCTCGCCAATCCGATTGCCCATTAACTCTAACTCAGTAAGAGTAGTATTGACGCTAAGAGCCTCAGCTAGAGCTATAGCACCTAAATCTCCTATTTTATTATTTTCCAGATTCAAAGATGTAAGGATTTGGTCTACTTTAAGGACCTCAGCTAAGGCTACAGCTCCTAAGTTACCCATATTATTGTCTTCTAAGTTTAATGATCGAAGCACCGTATTAAACTTTAAGGCCTCTATTAAAGCGACCATCTCTTCTGAGCTTAAATCGTTATCACCTAAATCTAAGGAAGTGATAAGGCGATTTTGAGCAATAAAATGGATTAAAATACTTATATCTTCAGCATCAATATCTCCAACTGAAATATTGGTCAAAAAGGGATATCTATTTAGTGTGGGCTGTAATTGATTTAATGAAATTTCATACATGAACTCTGTTAAAGCCATAATTATTTTTTTGTGTATAATTTCCTTATTCTCTTCTGTTTCTTTCAAGCTATCCCATAATTGTTTAATTTCTGCCAAAGACCATAAAAGATCACCTTCATTATGGACAAATTGGAGGTTACAATTTGGAATACTGAGGAGTTTTTTAGTACTTTCCACTCCATTCATTTCAAAAGCAGGGGCTGGGATAAAAAAGTTTAGGTTAGTAGAATCAATTAATTTTCTTAGCTGACCTCCAGTAAGGCTAAATTGAATAACAAGGCGAGATAGCTTATAGGGGTTAATACCAATTAAAAAAGAATCTAAATCTTCTGAGTTCTTGATAAGGGTTTGAAACCTTTTGGAAAGCGCACCTATGCGGGCCTCTTCAAAACCATGGCAAACATATATCATATCTTGAAGTTGGGATGAAGGAAGATAGCTTAAAATCTCGACCCTCAGTTCTATGGGAAGAGCATTAAAAGGAGATATACCTCCATCCTCTATACTTTCTCTAAATTGATTCGGGTGGGAGACCAGGCTCCCCTCTTCTATTTCTTGCCCTCTCGCTTTAACACCAAATGACCAAATAAATACCATCATGCATGTTATAAAAATATTTCTAATCTTTTTCATAGAATACTTTATTATAAATTATACTATCTCTTCTAAGAATTAGGCAGCATCCTAAATCTATCAGGAACTTGCCTTTTACCATGGGTACGACGAATAAGATCTAATCGATCTGCACTTTGGGAAGATAACATATCTCCCACATATAAATGCCCTAAAGCATGGTGTTGGCATCTGGGATCACAGGGTTCTATAACACTCATCGGTATTAAATTACCAAGTTGTAGTATCTGTGTAGTTCCCAAACTTTTTGAAAGGTAGACGGAGAAGAAACGGTCATGCCCTAATACTCTAGCAAATAAAGGCTCAATACACTGGGATACATTACGTTTCTCAAAAAAAGTTCTCTTAAACTCAATATATTTATCGCGAGATAAAGTTTGAAAGGTTTGAGGTAAGTTGTCCATTTCCTGGCGAGCTGTATCTAGTTGCGTTTGTGCATCTTCTAATTCTTCTTCTTTTGCCTTAATTATATCGGAAACATCTTTTCTAGATTTCTTTAATCCTCCTAAGATTTTATTAGTGTTAGTAATTGTAGTTTTAGCGTCTCGCAAAAGGCTCTTTAGACGCTCTTCTTCTGGTTTCATGAAATTTTTGAATTCGGCCAGTAGAGATTCCTGCCAAGCTTGTTTTAATATGGAGTGAACTTGAAGAATGATTTGATCTAAGAGGCATAGAACTTCCTGTTGAAAACCTTTTGGTATATCATCTAGATCTTTTGCTTTAAGAATTACTGACATCTTCTTCTGGTCATTTCGACTCATAAAGTGCTGCGCAATTTCTTTTTGCCAATGCATAAATAGTAAAGGCATTAAATCTGGGTATTCTCGATAGAAAGAGCGCCCTGCTACAGCATCAAATAAGAGACTACGAGCAGCCTCTTGGACAGGATATTCTTCGGTAGGCATCTCTTTAGGGAACTTAAGCTTAATTTTAGAAGGAATATGATACCAATTTGAAACGCGCCTGATCCATTCCTTTAATTCTGGTGATAGGTCATCAAAGGAATTCTTATGGTCAAGCTCGCCCCTAAAGTTTGTAAATTTATTTCTTTGTGTTTCTCTCCACGCTAAAGCTTCAGCCTGATAATGGAAATCTGGTAAAAACTGTGTACCCTCGATTATCTTGTTTATATGTAACAGCATAAGAGGCGTATATTTACTAAGTATATGGTTAAAATTATCTCCTAAACTCTTTAAGGCTCCTGAATTTCTAAATGCGACATGCTTAAGAAATGATAATAATATGTAACCGCCCTCTGTTCTGCCTGATTCTGCAAAAGTTAACCAAATTTGGTCAACTTCTCTGCTAGAGCGGTTAGAGCTATTAAATAGGTTGCCATTGAAGCCAATACCAAAAACTAAGCCCCGAAACCGATCACTTTCCTGTAAGGTTTCCCCTCTAATAGGACGTAAGGCTAGCATATTAGAAGAGAATTTTTTAAATTGCCTTAAAACTTCACAAGCTATGTTAAGTAAAGCTTCGCCACTTCCAGAAATTTCTCTTAGTTGATTAGCAATTGTTCCATGTTTCTCTGCTCTGAATTTTACATCAAATTTGTTTTTTAACAGATGTTTTAAGAAGGGATATATAAAATAATCGTATCTATGTTCTTTTCGTATATCTAAATCATTAACATATTCCCTTATTTCCTTTAAAGACTTAAAAGCTTGAATAATAAGATCTTCGTCACTTCCAACAGCTTCTCTCAATTGGCTGACGATCGTTTTATCTACCGAAAATTTTTTATGAAATACCTCTTTTAAGAGATATTCACAGAATGGCAGAATAAGATTATCATTTTTAGAGCTTTGACCTTCCTTCTCAAGAAACTCTTTAAAGCTCTCTGAGAATGTCTTGCCCTCTAGTTCACTTAGCTCAAAAACTACTATTGGACATAGCTCCCCAAAATGTTTCTTATTTAAGAATATTCCAAGACGTTCTAGAAATTTATCTATATCAAGTGAATTTCCTAAATCTACTATATCATGAAAAGCGTCTACGATAATATCTCCACAGGCTGTAGCCAGAGGAGTCTCATTTATCCATTTTTGATATGAAGCAGAGTCTAACATTTTATAGCCAAAATTAGGAGCATACAGACCATCAATTGAGGCTGCAGGCATACGAGAACTTGCTTCTTGGGGCTTTACATGAATTGTATCCAACTGTAAAGCATACCATATTTGTTTTAAAATTTTATGGACCGTGCTGCTCTCATAGCTTTTATCAAAGCTTTCGCATATCATTTGATGATAAATTTTACTATACTGGTTTCGTGCTATATGCTCTCTAAATCGCCGCAAAGGATTAGATTCAAAGATGTCTGGTTGCAGCCAACTTTCCAATATGTATTTTTCAAATTCTTGACGTTTCTGCGTTTTCCATTCTTTTTTTTGATAAGCCTGGATTTCTGACATTTCCTGCATAGACTCAAATTCAGGCTGCATAATTTTTAAAATATTAAAGAAATAGTCAGCCCCCTTCTGCATTGCGTGGTCACGACTTTGAGTAATGCGCTTATGGAGTTTGTCATACTCACGTTGATTTTTATTATATTCTACATGGTTTTTATTTTTTTCTAACCATTCTTCTAATTCTATTGCTCTTTTGAGGACTTCTGAATCTACATATTTATTTAGAGGGCTTTTAAAGGGATCATTTACATCTTTTGATCCTGCCCATTTTAAAAATTTAGAAACAGTCTCTACCCATTCTACCAATGCTGCCCTTTTGCTCGGATCACTTATGTCCATCTCGCTAACTTTAGACTTAATTTCCTCAATCCAATTATCGAGAGAACCCTCTTGTGTAAATTCTTGAAAGAATTTTAAACCAATATTGAAAAGCATATTTGATGATATTTGTGTTCTGCCTTCCAAACAGGCAAAGTATTGAGGCCTGAACTGCATTGCAGCACTGACGACAAGCATAAGCATATCGCGATACTCGGAAGATTTTAATTGTGGGTTACTTGAGGATAAAGACAACCATGCATCTGTAAGCTTTGAGGCCGTGGCGGAGAATTGAGAGCAGTTTACTAAGTTTGTTAAAAGTTCCTGTGCTTGAACCCCGTAATCATCTTCGTCTTTCTGTGAGGCATTAATAGGGTCAAACAATGCTGGCAATGAAGAAACCATATAGCTTGCCATGGAAAAAGCCATTTCTTGCTGTATAGCCTCTAGCAAATTTACTGGTTGAGGGGAAGTAAAGGTTGAATCAGTAGTGCTAGAGCTTCCTAAGACTAATTCTAAAGCTGTAGAATAAAGATCAGGCGGGTTATTCCCCTCTAGATCGTATTGAGAGACTCGGTCAGGATATTCGAATGAAAGAGGAACTCTTTCATGTTCTTGAGGCCTAAGATTTTTTAAAACATCTATTGCCTCTTCATTGCCTTGGTCAGCAGCACGTTTCAACCAATAAAATCCTTCTTCAAGTTTCTGAGGGTCATTTGCTGCATTACTTTCTGTAATAAGAATCAATCCTAGCGCAACTTGAGATTCTGATTCTCCTACATGAGCAGCTCTAAATTGATCGAAGAGATTATTTTCCTCTCTGCTTTGAACTCCTGTAAATGCCCTTTCAAGAGGTTGCTCAGGAGGTAGATCATTATCCTTCTCCATTGCCCAACTAGGTAGAGAAGTACAAAACATCAAAATAATTGACCTGAAGCATGTACTATAAAGCTCTTTCTGTTTATTAGATAAAAAAGAGGGAAAAAACATATTAACTTCCTCACTCACGGGAATAGTTTTTATTTTTAGGAATTTTTTAAAATAAATGTGTACATTAAAATAGCTTGATTATTCACTTAAATTCATGAAAAATTTTCTTTTATTTTTAAAATCTACCTTAAGTTAGTGTAATTTATGTGGTCTTAATGAATAACCTCAAGTTTTAAAATCTTATCCATAATTGGGGTGATATCCCTTACTGAAAATTGGATATGCTCGGGTTTCTACTGGAGACCAAGATTTAACCTTTCAGCTTCAAATTTTGAAGGAAGCTGGATATAAAAAAATTTACCAGGAAAAAATTTCAGAAGCTCATCTTAACTGACCTGAAGGCGTTGTCACGATAAGTGAGAAGTGGCAAGATTTCTTAAGAAGATAGATGTTTTTAGATAAAATTCTCCTGTGTTCGAGTCACATATTTAATGATTGGTGTTTATAAGCTCTCTTAGCCTCAGCTCTTAATTTATGAGTAATTCTTCCAAAGCAGGTACGAATGGTTAAGGATAAAGATAGAAATTTTTGACAATTAATCGGACTCCTAAATCTTCGCTTTATCCGTTCTTGATTACGAACATGCTGATGAGAACCCTCTATTCGGTTGTTGAGAGATTTATGACGTCTGTGATCCAAGCGTAAACCTAATTTTCTTAAGCCAGCCCTATAGCTGGCTAATTTATCCGTAATAATTGCTCGAGGTACGACCCCTTCTTTGCCAAGAAGTTTACAGAAAAATCGTTTAGCGGCTTTAGCTTTTCTGCAAGGTGGTAAAAGGATATCTATTTCTGGGTCTTGACTATCTAAGGACCGCCATAACTAGTAATGTCTTCCTTGAATTTTTAGGCACACTTCATCCAAGTGCCATTTAGCACTGGCAGGGGACTAATAAGATTCAAGATTCTTTTTATAGTTAAGGCCGAACTTTAAGCTCCATCTGCGAATTGTTTCATAGGAGACATCAATTTCTCTGATCAGCATCATTTCTTCCCCTTCTCTTAAACTAAGAGCATATCGATGATAGAGAATAACGACTAATTGAATCAAACTCGAGGCAAACCGATGACGTTTATACGATTGGAAACTCCTACTATTTGGTATAATTTTTAATCCTAAAACTTTTTATGTCAATCTTACTGTGACAATGCCCTTAATACACGGATTTCAGATTTATGCTATCCGTAAAATCTACTTAAGGGCTATTTTGATTGATCAACATTATCCTTAAGCCCCCGGAAACTTATCAGGCATTCTCTCAAGCTTTATACTAAAGTGCCTATTGTGAGTTATTATAAGATAAGAATAATAGGCAGAAAGCTAGAGGGAAAGCTCCATCACCTTAGCCACTACCTAATAAACAGTGTCATCAGTTGCTCCGATAAAATTTAGAGCTTCTATAATACTCTTCATCATATAATGAGGCACCTTCCCATCCCATTTTTCATCCCAATTAGGAACGGTAAGGGGAAAAGGCGTTTTTGTGAAAGAGCGTGAGGAAAATTCTGGAATGACAGCTACTAAACCTTCTCTATTTCTAACAGTCATGTTCAAAGGAGCGGGTATTTTACCATGATCCCCCTTGCCTTGCTTTATACTAGGCTCACATTCCAACTTTTCAAAAAGGTTATAAAGATTTTGACGAGAAAAATTTCTCTCTCCTCGACGGATTTTCTGATAAGTTTTTAAAGCATTTTGAGAAAGTTTATACCTTTTCAAAATTGGTTCAAGCTTAGCGGTTGATTCATTTATAGCGGGTTCATGTTTAATTTCTTCTTTATCTCTAGACTGATAAGTTAGAGAACCCTTACGCGTTTTTATTTTTTCCCGTCGCGGAATTACAGCTTCAGGTTGAGGAGATTCAGCGGAGAAAGAAGGCTCAAAATATACTGGTGTTGCGAGCATAACAGATTCTTTTGCGGCTTTAGGAGCCGCTTGACCAGATGTGCTTTCCCTTTTCGCTAACTCTTGCTGTTTCTTTTTATTATGTTCCAGTTTTCCTTTAATGTGACCTACTCGGCGTCGGTGCGTGTCTATCTCTTCTGTTTTCTTAGCTTGTATTTTTTCTTCTTTTATTTTTCTCCATTCATCAGAGTTGCCATTCAATGCCAAAACACTGGCTCGAAAAGCTATAAACCTCTTTGAAAGCGGTTTCCCTGTTTCATTTAACAGAACAGTTAATACCTCAGTCCGAATTAAAGCGTCCTCTAATTTATTAGCATGGAGTAGCATAAAAATAATATGCTCTAGCATTTGCAAAGGATCTTTATTGGGGAAAAATAAAGTAAACCTTTGTTTAAAAAATCGGTACAAATTAACTAATTCTTCCGGTTTTAATTTATCAGCTTCATAAGCTCCAGGTAAGCTACCTAAGCGTTCTCCAAATTTCCATCCTTCAATTTCAAGTTTAAAGTACTCTTCCGTTAGCTCCTGAATATGGCTGACATAATCTTCACAAGAAACTTTTTTTAATGAATACAAGAGTTCATCCGTAAAAATTTTATGAAGATAATTTTGAAAATATAGATCGAAGCTTTCTTTATATGAATCGAAGGGGATCCCTTGATCATTTAAATTCATATGCTTTTGATAGAAAGTCGCTTTTTTTATTTCTTCAACTCGTTTGGAGAGCTTCCTATGAGGAGGATTGAGAGGCTTTTTCATTTTAGGGTAAAAAATATCCTGGATGGAAGGCACCATGTCTTGAGTTTGCTGTATTAATGCTTGTAAATTCTTGCGATGCTTAGGACTTTCAGAAAGCTGCTCTTTTATTGTTTTAATCACTTTTACATGAGCTTGCGCGGCTATCAAGTTTTGCACCGAGCGTGAATTTGGTGCCATTAACCCAATTAAGGACATAACATGATTTTCACCTATTCTATATATAACGTTATAATAAGAATCCTTTAATATTTCTTCTTCTTCTTTGGATCTAAAGGCAGCACACGCGTTACTTCGAAGGGTAGTGATATAGCTTTGTAAGCCTGTGAGAATACGTTGAGAATTATCCCATAATAAGTGGGCCTTGCAACCAGCAGCAAGGGCGGCACCTTTAAAGAGGAGATCATAACGGATTGAAAGTTCGAGGTATATTTTTGCTATATTAAAGTCCTCTTGTGAATCAATCTGCGGAAAGGGGCACGCAATTTTAGGACAGAGAGAGGCAACAAAACGTAGCCCTTGTTCGATTTCCACTCCTTCGGGAGAGATAATATGTATTGGCTGATGCAACGGTGATGTTTTTGGAGCATCCGTTAATGGATCCAAAGGATCTCCTTTTTCCATAGAGTAGATAGAAAGACTAGAGTGTAAGAGGATAAGGGTGGCAATAAAAATGCTTTTAAAGGGAAAAGCAAAGAACTTTCTTAATTTCATGACTCAACCTATAGAAGGGTAAAAACTTATGCAAGCCTTATGGAGTTTTTTGAAATTAGGCAAGTATAATAAGCCTTAAAAAATCCTGTTGCCTAGTTTGGTATTAAGTT
>JAIBEV010000001.1 GCA_019459505.1 Candidatus Paracaedibacteraceae bacterium
GACCTTAAAAGTCTTAACTTTGTTTCTTCATCTTTTTTTGAATTAAAGATCGCTTTATAAAATCGGAACTTATAAAAGGTGGCGTTTTCCTTAAATATTGTATGGAATTTATCTTGCTGTTCAGAGGATAAAATTCCTTCATCCGTTATGATCTGAAGATAGGCTTGCAGAAACTTATCTTGAAGACCAATGATCCTGCCATAATCACTGTATCTCTCATTACCTGACCGAGCGGCCCAATCCCATAAAGACCCTAAGAACCTTCCCACGTCTTCAGCAGGATCCCCAATGCCCCCATAAGTTCTAATAATACTGGCATAATCAATCATGCTGATCCGGTAAAAAGAATCAGCCCCTATTGTACCCTCACTGTTGGTTAAATCTTTTTCATCATTATAAAAGAAGTTATTGCCATGGGCATCCCCATGAGTTTTTGTTAAAAAATAAAACCCATGGTTTCTTGTAGCTCCCAAGCTTTTTAAGAACCTAAAAATCTTTTCACAATTTCCTTTAAAGCTTCTGCGATTTCTTTCGACCAATCTTACGAATTGTGCTTGTTCTTCTTCAGATAATAGCTGGATAATATTTCTTGCGGTAACAGTTTTGAGATGGGGTCGTTGTTTTCCAACCCTTAAAGACAACTCATTGTCGTCCTTTAAAGGGTCATAAGCCGTCTTGTGATAAGGGTCTGCTTTGTGGCTTAAATATTCTTTTCCCTTTATAAGGTTCTTATTCTTTCTGTAATTTCCTATATGGAACTTTGCTAAGTACTGAGCACAAGCTTTAACCACACTTACCGCTAAATCTGTTGCTAGAAAATGGTGGATATCATGAGTATTGGCTCCTTCCATAATAAGGTGTAAGGAGTTTTCAGGGCAGAGGATTGCATCATAGATCCTTGCCATTTTAAGTTGAGAGGGAGAGGGATTCATCTGATAAGCAACAAGGGAGTATAATAATTCTTTCAAGCCCTCTTGGATATTGTGAGGGGTTTCTTCAGTATCCATAAATGTTTTTATGGCAATAACATTTGTGAGGCCGCGAGATAAGATGGTAACCGAAGTATTTGTGCACCCAATATTATTGGTCTTTTCTTGATCCCATGCCCCCTTAAAATGACTTAAATGAGCATCGATTAAAGAGCCAGAAGCCCTGGTATCACATTGAGAGCATGTTAGGATATCTCTGTAGCGTCCTAAATTTAATTTCATAAGGTCACCGAGGGGATCTTTGGAAAGGCATAATTGTTCTGTTATATCTTCTATGTCTTTCCTTATTGCTGTTAACCTCTCTGAAAGGTCTTTACCTTTCCAGAATCCTTGCGTTAGTGGATGCCCTTTATCTTTATAAAACTCTATTGGATTGCTTACAGGATCATCTTTTTCCATTGCTTCTAAAGGGCTTGACCAAGCAAGAGATAAACTACTAACGATTAACAACTGGCAAGCTAGATGAC
>JAIBEV010000110.1 GCA_019459505.1 Candidatus Paracaedibacteraceae bacterium
GACTGACTGATGCCATGTTCATTACAAATAGAAGCCACTGATTGGCCTTTTAAGCCTGAAAGAACTATCAGGGTCTTCTTCTCACTTGTCCATTGTCGTCGCTGCATTTTTGTCTTCCTTTTGCTTAATTCAACAAAAACATTCCTTTGTCTCAACTCTTTTCTAAACTAGGGGCAGTATAGAAAGAAGGGAGTAATTATTATTCCCCTCAACCAGGTCGGCGGCATAAATTGTCTTTAAAAGAGTATAAGAAACTAAAATGAAATTTTTCATGGAGAATAAGAGTAATAATATTTCTATATTTACACTGTAACGCCAATTATATTGCTAAATTATTAAAATCTGGTAAGGCCTGTTTGATAGCGTCCCAAAATCAAGGCATGAATATCATGAGTGCCTTCGTAGGTGTTAACAGTTTCCAGATTCATCATATGACGGATGACACCGTATTCATCAACAATGCCATTGCCTCCATGCATATCCCGTGCTAGACGCGCAATATCTAAGGCTTTGCCACAAGAGTTGCGTTTGATCATGGAAACAACCTCGGGAATGTCATATCCTTCATTTTTAAGACGACCCGCACGCAGGCAGCTTTGGAGGGCTAAGGTAATTTCTGTCTGCATATCAGCAAGCTTTTTTTGAATCAATTGGGTTGCCGCCAGGGGACGATTAAACTGTTTGCGGTCCAGGGTGTAACGGCGAGCCGCATGCCAACAGAATTCAGCAGCACCTAAAGACCCCCAAGCAATACCAAAGCGGGCATTGTTAAGACACCCAAAAGGCCCTTTAATCCCCTCCACATGGGGAAGGAGATTTTCATCGGGAACAAACATATTATCCATGACAATTTCACCGGTTACAGAGGCCCGAAGCGACATTTTACCATCGATTTTAGGGGTGGATAAACCGGTCATACCGCGTTCAAGAATAAAGCCGCGAATCTTATCATCCTTACATTTTGCCCAAACCACCATAACATGAGCGAGAGGAGAATTCGTGATCCACATCTTACTGCCGTGCAATGTGTAACCGCCATCGACTTTTTCAGCGCGTGTGCGCATGCTCGACGGATCAGAGCCTGAATCGGGCTCAGTTAAGCCAAAGCAGCCAATATGGTCTCCGCTGGCCAGCTTGGGGAGATACTTCTGGCGTTGGTCTTCCGATCCATAAGCATAAATAGGGTACATAACCAAAGAAGATTGGACGCTCATGGCCGAGCGATAGGCAGAATCAACGCGCTCTATTTCCCGAGCCACAAGACCATAACTAACATAGCCCGCATTATGACAACCATATCCATCCAGCGTTAATCCAAGTAGACCGAGCTCACCCAATTCTTTCATAATGGCTGGATCAAATTCTTCATGGCGATTCGCCATCAAAATGCGCGGCATAAGCTTCTCTTGGGCATACGCATGGGCCGTATCACGAATCATCCGCTCCATGTCTGTGAGTTGATCATTGAGTAAAAGTGGATCGTCCCAGGGTGTCGACCGAAGAGAGGAAGAGGGTGTTTTGGAAGGTGAGGGAGGTAAAGCCATACACGGATCTCAATAGAAAATTATCTACCCCTAGTTTAGCCTAGAAAAACTTAAAGCCGCAAGGGACGGCTTTAAGAAGGCTAATAAAATAGCAGGGGAGTAGTCCTCAAAATTTTTGTCCTTGTGCGGCTGACATCTTATCGTCGGTTTTTTTCTTAAAAGGATTAATTTTTTGAAAAGCACCGGTAACTTTTTTGGCTGCTGAAGAAACGACAGCTTTGGTTCGGGCAGTCATGCCTTGGGCCGCAGGATAGTTCGTTTTCCAGGTATCATACAGCTTTTCGGTTGCTGTTCCCTTATATTTAGAAGGATTCTGTTGAATCAACATTTCAATAGATTTCAGGCGTTTTGCTTCATCAGCCGAGAGCTTGCCTTTAGATTGAAGCTTAGCTAGCAACGTTGCATCGGGCGGCGTCATCGGGGCTTCCAGAATATTGGCGACACGGCTTACGCGGAGCAGGCGTCCAATTGAACTATCGCCAGCAACCGGAGCTGCTTGATATTTCTTTTGCTGCTGTTTAACTGCTTGACGCTGTTCAGGCGCTAATGATTTGGTGCCATCGTTTTGAAGGCAAAGATCGAGAATTTTTATTGTCAGGGCACTCAATTGATAAGCTTCTTGAAACCTTGGATCCTTTTTGGAAAGGACGTTAAGTAAAGAAAAGATTCGTGATTCCTTTTCAAAGGCTTCTAATAAGATTGCTTTAAGGTGAGGATCATTATTAGCCGGCATTTTATGGGTGCTAAGATAGTTATTCCAGATACGAGCTGTTAATTTCTTAACACTTTTCAAATCTTTTTGTCCAAAGGCAGCTGTATAGTGTTTAACCAGCTCAGCATCGGTTAAAAAATTTCCAAGTTGGGTTTGGTTTTGAGGAACTGTTTTAGAGACCGCGCGGTGTTGCCCAATTGTTATGCTTGCGCTCTGTTTAGGGGCCACACCTTGTTTAATCTGCGGTGAAGTTAATTGATTTGTTGGTTGTTTAGCGACATTTCTGTGTTGGCCAATTACGGGACCAGAACGCTGTTGAGGTTGTTTTTGTTGATTGGTCACCTTTTGTGGCGAGGAAGATTGGCTTAATTGTTTAGCTTGTCGTTGATAAATTGAGTTTGTCGGAAGTTCTTGAATGACGGGCGCCATAGCAGTCTTCCGCGGGTCTGCTTGCGGGGCGGCTTCCCCTTGAGTCAGGCTCGTTACTAATAATAAGCTCATTAATAGAGAATTTTTCATGGCGATCTCCGACGACACAACAAATTGAAGTAATTATAAGAATAAGGCATCATAGTAAAAAAAATATTAATTTTTCTAAATTGATGGGTACTTTTTATCGTCTCCAGGATAATGATGTTTTCTTATCCATTCGTCTCATGCCAAAGGCTGCAAAAAATTCAATTTTAGGAATTTATGAGGATGCCAATGGTGTGCAAATGCTTAAAATAAGCGTAACGGCGCCCGCAGAGGATAATAAAGCCAATACAGCTGTGGTTAGTTTTTTAGCAAAAAAACTAAAAATTGCTAAATCTCAACTATCAATTGTTCAAGGCCACACCCATCGCAACAAATGTATTCAAATAAAAGAGATGAATTCGAGCATGATGAAAACTCTTTATGGAGGCGATCCCATGATGTAATGGCTATCGATGGAGCAATTGAATATCGATTCTTTGATCGCCTTGTCGAAGGGTTAATCGGTTTATTCCATCTTTCATTAAAGCCAAAAATTTCTTAACGGAGTTTACTTTTTCTCCATCGGCTTCTTCAATAATATCGCCGGGCTGAAAAATAGGCATGCCGAAGAGGCTACTAGTGCGTTCAGGGGCAGCAAGGATAATCACACCCGTCTGTAAACTATCGAATCCATATTTAAGAGCTAAAGCCGGGGAAAGGTTAGCAATTTTAATGCCAGATAAAGGGCTGCCTCCCGAAATGACGGTTTCTTCAGCTTTGGGGCTGTCCGAGGGTGCAATTATTTTAAAAGTAATGGTTTTATCCTCACCCTTCCTTTTAATAAGATAGGTTACATCTTTGTTGATTTCTGTTTCTAAAAGCTTAAGGCGGTAAACTTCTTCGGACTCAATAGGATAATCATTTATTTTGATGATGACGTCGCTTACTTGGAGACCTGCTGCTTTTGCAGGACTGCTTTGATGGATAGCAGAGACAAACACACCTTTTTGATCTTTTAATCCAAAAGATTCTGCTTTATCAGGGTCTAGGGTTTCAACCTTAAGACCATCCCAGGCTCTGTTGAGGTTTCCATCTGCAGTTTTGGCGGATAATAACGGCGTAATAACAGAAATAGGGATGGCAAAGCCGATTCCAAGATTGGTCCCTGTCCGGGATAAGATTGCATTTGGAATGCCAATCAATTCTCCCTTCATATTGATAAGCGCACCACCAGAATTACCTGGATTAATTGCACTATCCGTCTGCATGAGGACACGGTCCCCCACCGTGCGGGTTGCAGCCGAAATAATGCCACTAGTGACGGTGTGTCCAATTCCAAAAGGGTTGCCAAAAGCAAGGACTAAATCACCGGCCTCGACGGTGCTTGATTGCCCTACGGGGACAAAGGGAATGTCTTCTTCAAAATTAAGAATTTTTATAACGGCAAGGTCATTCTTCTCATCGAGAACAGTGACTTTACCTTTTAATTGTCGGTTGTCTGATAGTCTAATTTCAATTATTTTAGCATTCTGTACCACATGGGCACAGGTAATAACAATTCCATCCTTGCTAATAATAACGCCAGAACCCATGGATTTTGACAATTCTTTTCGCATGGGCCCTTGGGGATAATTAGGAAAGTTGTTGAAGAAATCATCGCCAAATAAAGGGCGAAATGGGCGCTCGGTAATATGAGCCGTATAAATGCTGACAACGGCTGGAGCTACTTTTTTAACAATAGGCGCAAAGGATAATGTAATTTCCTCACGAGAGATCGGTGTTTTGACAGAGTATGCCTGACCACAAATCACATAAAAAAGTATAACAATTAAACGGCTGATTTGATGCATTTTTGTCCTCCCTGAGAACAAAATACCATGTCTCTCCTTAACCAGAAGTAAAAAAAGAGGCGTTTTACGCCTCAGAGCTATCCTCTTCTTCAGAGATATTAAGGTGAGATTCAGCATCTGCCTCTAACATTTGTGAAGTGGATACATCTTCATCATTTTCTAAGGAAGAAAGAGACGTTGAAAAGGCTCCCAAAAATTCACTTTCAAGTTCTTCATCACTAGCATCTGCAAATGAAACGCGCTGTAAAGAACGAACAAGACTGTCTCTCAAGGTATCAACACAAATAGTTTGACCAGCAATTTCACGCAAAGCAACAACCGGATTGCGATCATTTTTACGCTCGATGGTCATCGATGCACCTGCTGCTAATTCACGGGCACGGCGGGCCGCAATCATCACAAGATCAAATCGATTGGGAACTACTTCAACGCAGTCTTCAACTGTAACGCGGGCCATGGGTCCTCACAAAAAAATTCTTTATAATATATAATAATCCTAGCTTTCATGTAAAATCAATGTGTTATATGAAAGATGGCGCGCCCAGGAGGATTCGAACCCCCGACCTGCGGCTTAGAAGGCCGTCGCTCTATCCAGCTGAGCTATGGGCGCCCATACTTCATTACTAATCAATTTTTGCGCCCGGTGCAAGAAAATTAGTTCTATGTAACTAGTAACTTACTGAATTTATGATGAAAATACTTGTTATATTGACCATCTTTTGTCATTACTTGGCAAAGATGTTTTGTCAGAAAGTTATTGCTGTGCCCCCAACACCCTTGCCCATATTATATTCATTTCGACGATGCCCTTATGCCATGCGGGCACGCTTTGCCTTATACACAGCTCAGGTATCTCATGAACATCGTGAAATAAAATTAAAAGATAAACCCCAAGCCATGTTATCTGTTTCTCCCAAGGGAACGGTGCCGGTTTTACTGCTCTCGGATGGTCGAGTCCTCGAGCAGAGTTTGGATATTATGCGATGGGCCCTCAATCTTAAGGGGTTACATAGTGAGTTTGAATTGTTAATTCAGGAGAATGATACAACCTTTAAACGATCGCTCGACCGTTATAAATATCCGGGTCGCTATGACGAAGAGGGCAGTATTAACTATCGAAAAGAGTGCGAAAATTTTCTTTTAAAGGTAGAAAGTTATCTTCAACTGAGAGAAGATGATGACGCTCTAACTTTCCTTGATATGGCTCTATTTCCCTTTATTCGACAATTTTCAATGGTTGAACCAGAGTGGTTTGATGGTCAACCCTATCCCCATCTCAAGCTATGGTTGCAGAGGATAAGCTCCAGCCCATTATTTGAGAGAATTATGCAAAAATATGGTGTTTGGGAGGCGCTGAACCCCCCTATAATTATTAAACCCTGAAAGTGATCTTAACGTTTTTCCAATGATTTGGAAAATACAGTCAACTGTTCCTGAACTAAGCCATAAAGAGATTCTTTTGGATACTTACCATTTTTATCGGGTTTCCCAGCATCAGTACTCATCAACAATCCGATTGCTTCATCAATTGTTGACACTGCCCAAATATGAAATTTGCCATCTCGGACGGCGTCGCTAATTTCATCGCGTAAGACAATATGTTCAATATTAGATGCTGGAATAATTACCCCTTGCGTGCTGGTAAAACCTCTAAACTTGCACACTCGGAAGAATCCTTCAATTTTATGATTAAGTCCCCCGACTGCTTGGATTTCTCCGAACTGATTAATTGAGCCTGTCACGGCCATATCTTGACGGATTCGAACTTTAGAAAGGGAAGAAAGGATTGCGATAAGTTCTGCTACGGAGGCACTATCTCCTTCAATTTCTTCATAACTTTGCTCAAAGGTTAAGGAGCAAGAGAAAGAAACCGGGTGTTTTTGGGAGAATTTTCCATTTAAGAATCCATCTAGAATCATTGCCCCTTTTTGCTGGATAGGGCCGGACATCTCAATTAAACGCTCGATATTGATAATTCCTTTATCACCGGCAAATGTACGGGCTGAAATTCGATTTGGAATACCATAATAATGATCGCCGGTGGATAATACAGAGAGTCCGTTGACAATCCCTAATTTTTTACCATGAGTTTCAATTAAAACCACATCCCGTTCAATTTCCCGGTGAGTACGATCTTCCACCCCACAGGTTCTTAGACGGCGATGAATGATGGATTCTTTGATATGGCTGGCTTTTGTTATTGGTGAGGCTTCTTCGATGGCAAGTTCATTGGCTTCATTAATAATATCAGTCATCAGTTCAAATTTTGAAGATAACCACTCTCGGTTATTAATCCAGCGAGAACTGTAGCCCAGCAAGCATTGGATCGCGCCATGATCTAAATCCTTGCCCGAAGTTTTCAGAGAGATCTGTCGGAATAATCGGGTGCACACGCTAATATTGTGAGAGTTAGCGGGAAGATCGGGTTCGATGTCGGCTTTAACTTTAAAATAAGTTTTAAATTCTGGATCCAAATAAAAGAAATTGTAAAACCACAGGGGGGCACCGACTAAGAAGATCTGAATATCCAAAGGAACTGGTTTTGGATCAGGCGCATCCAGCATCGGAAGAGCGTTTTCGCGATGGAATTCTTCTATGAGAATTTGCCGATCGCGTAAGGCTGTTTTTAGAGCCATCCATAGACTCGGGTCTTGGGCAATGGCCTCAGCGCGTAAGACTAAGATACCCCCATTCGCTCGATGTAAATTACCTGGACGAATCATGGTAAAATCGGTTGCATAGCCTGAAGGGCTCGTCTTATATTTAATGCAGCCAAAAATACTTTCATAAGTGGGGGCTGGATCTAAAATCAAGGGGGCATGCATGGCTTCCTTATTATTAACCAGCACATTAACGGCATACCGATTCCGAAGCTCTTCAATGGTTGTTGGATCTCCTTCATCAAGGATGAAGTAATCAATATGGTTTAAAATGTCATCTTTTAAGGAATCAATCCATTTGCCAAGATACTTATCATAAGCTTTACGGAAAGGGGCTAGGAGCGGCTTGAGCGTTTTTTCAGCTTCCGCTATCTTGAGGGCCTGAATTTTTTGAGTTAATTCTCGACCTTGGAAGTGAGCAAGGGATGAGATTTGGGCGAGTTGTTCCCGAATTGACTGCAGATCTTCTGGTGCAACTTTTGCTTTGGTGGACTTACCCCCTGTATTTTCTTCTAGTGTCGTAATGGTAAATTCATCATTCGTGGTTTCCACTCTCAAGCCCTTAGTAATTGCAGTTTTTTGCACTTCCTCTAGCTGACTTTGTATGTGGTGATCTAATTCAGCTGTTAGCGCATTCACTTCATTAATAAAGACACCACTTGTTAAGGTGGTATTGAATAAATCAATAGTTGCCTCGATTAATTCATTTAAAGTCCTTTTTAGCTTTAGCGATTGCCCTCTAGGTAATTGAAAGGGAATGGGTTGATAGTTCGTCTCAAAGTTATTTAAATAGACCCAATCTCCGCAGGGTGGAATGCTTTTAATATAGTCTTCAAGATATTGCATGGTGGCCAACATGCGAGCACTGCGATCCCCCCCAATAACAAATACATTGGCGCCATACCGACGCATTTTAAGGCCGGTGCTAATGGCTGTACCTGCGCGTGCATGAGATGTTAAGTCAAAATAAGTAACCGGATTAGGCGGACACGTTAAATCCTCGGGTTTAATTGAAAATTTTGGTAGGGCCACTTGCTCATAGGATAAAGTTTTAGGTGCCATTAAATGATAAGCTATTAAAGAAATTTAATTAAATTGTATCTTTCGTCCCATTGAATCACAAGCTCTAAAAGATTGAATTTAGGAAAGAATAATTTTAATAGTATGAATCATCCTCATCGTCATCGTCACTCATGGGGGTGGCCGTAATTCTACCTGTTCTTTGCGAATAAGGGATATTGTTACTATCTGAAAGTACTCGATAGGTAATGGCGCCTTGGCAATTACTCTTTTCCCTTCTTTTTGTTGATTGAGTAAAAGAGGCTGGCTTGGTGGAAGACAGAGAAGAAATTTCATTTTTTTTATCTGTTTCTTTCGTGGGGTATGAGGATGGGGAGGAGTCGATTGTGCTGTCATTTGCTGCTATATTGTCTGAAGAGGCCTCGTCTGCAGGCGGTAAGGCTTCGGCAGCCTCATCAGGAGCCTCTGTAGAAGAAGGGGTTGATTGGGGGGTTGTGCTGTCGTCTGCTGCTGGATTATCTGAAGAGGCATCGTCTACAGGTGGTGAGGCTTCGGCACCTTCCTCAGCAGTCTCTGTAGAAGAGGGGGTTGATTGGTCGGTTGTGCTGTCATCTGCTGCTGGATTATCTGCAGGTGAATCCGCGGAAGGCGGTGAGGCTTCGGCAGCCTCATCAGCGTTTTCTGATAGAGATCCTGCTGTCTGTGGGTCAGCTTCTTCTGCTTCTCCAGCGTCATTTAAGGATAGATTAGGAACTGTGGATAATTTTATCCCTGCACTTTTACTTCCTTTCTGAGCCGAAGAGGGCAGCGATATTTCTGATTGACTCTCCTCTGCTTCTTCGGATCCCATTTCTGAGGTATCCATTGGCCCTTCAGAGTCCGTCGCACTATTAGCCCCCTCTATGCTAGCTTCATCACTTAAATCCTCATTTAGCGCTGGAGGAACCTCAGTAGCCTCACCATTGTGGTCAGCAATAATACTACAAAACTCTTCGGCATGGGAGGGAGATTCACTTCCTGACTCTTGACAATGTGCTGCGTAGTAAGTATCAGAACATGCTTGATTTAATTTAACCAATTTAGGGGTGCCAATACATTTGTAGAGATCATTTCTCTTTAAATTAGGGGTACTGCAATAAGTTGCCGTACAATTTACTAATGTATTAACTTTGCTGGCTATATTGGTCACTTGGCCGAGTCCACTTGCTCCTTGTTGAATCGCTTCATTCGCAATTTGGCAACTTTCTTCGTACTCACCCAGCTCAGACTCTTGGCAAAATTTATTATAAAAGGACTTTGAACAATTAATATTTGTACGAGCTCTGCCAACTGTTGTTAAACAAGACTTTGCATTCTCTGGGGTCATGAATTTAGGATCTGTACATCGGGCGGCTGTGCATTGCGTAGAGGTAGCTAAATTCATACTACCTTTAGCCAGGCGGGTTAGAACACCTGATTTTGTTGTGCCATCCGCATTTTGACTACTGGCAACGGCTCCTTTAATTTTGCTCAATAAGCCTTGCTTGGAGGGGGAGGTTTCATCTTGCTCAAGCCCTCCTTCTAATCCTTCACCGTCTTCAGTAGGTGTAGAAGGGGTTTTCTTAGAAGCCACGACATTCTTTATCTTACTAAAGATACCTGTCTTGGGTTGAGCGGTCGCTCCTTCCTCTACTCCTACTTCGTCCTCCGTTGGGGTGGCTGACGATTTTTTAGAAGCAACAACGTTCTTTAACTTACTAAAGATACCTGTCTTTTGTGGTGGCGAACTTTGTGGACTATTGGTTGGGGAGGAAGTTGGTTTTTTAGCAGGTGTTACCACTTTTTTAATCGAGCTTAAAAGGCCTGTCTTTTGTGGTGGCGAACTTTGTGGGCTATTGGTGGGGGAGGAAGTTGGTTTTTTAGCAGGTGTTACTGTTTTTTTTAGAGAACTTAAGAAGCCGGACTTGGGCTTGGCCGTATTTTGTGAGGGGGATGTTGTTTTTGAGGGAGGTGCTTTTTTGATTGGCGTTACAGCTTTTTTAAATTTATTGAAAACACTAGTTTTTGGCTTTTGAGGAGAGGATATGGCATGGGTTGGAGATTTGGAAGTAGTAGTTTTACTCCCTCCTATCCCAAAAAGAGCATTAGCACCGGATGTTAAAATGAATAAACAGACTAATAAACGGATCATTGCATGGCCTACTCTCAGATTTTCTAATTTGACTTTAGCAACCTGAAGTAAAAAAACGGTTAAAAGTAGGGAAAAATTCAAAAATTCTCTAAAAATTTGTTATATTTTTTCTTATTAATGCCATAATGAAGGTAAGATTAATTGAGAGAGAGATCATTGTGGTAGCAAATTCCATCAAGCAGCACGAAAATCTTGATGAATTGGTAACAATGATCAAGGCCCTGGAACGGTTGAAAGAAAGCCGTCCTTCTTTGACATTTGTTAAAACTGGGGTAAGTTCCTCACCATTGCCAACGTTTTTGGTCGGACAAGATATTATCTCTGAGCAAAAGCGAATGCATAGTCCTAGCCCTTTACGAGAAGGAGTGGCAAATACTGATCGTCCTGTCATTATGGATCAGGTGTCTAGCGTGCAAACTTCTAAGAGGCAGAAAAAAGTTCTAAGGAAATCGTTGCGTCTCAAAAGGTTAAAAGCAGAGCAACTTGAGAAAAAGAAAGAAACGGGGTCAAAACGACCTAATTTATATAGTGAAAAGCGCCCAGGTGAGAGGACTAAAAAACGTCGTCACACAGGGATTTGGCGATGGTTAGAGGAGTTAGCGATCATTATGAGTAAGATGTCGTTATTTGGATTGTTTTTGATATTGTTGCTTTTAAGCGGTGTTTTTTTTGGGGTAGGGTTTCTTGCCGCTATATCAAATATTAAGGAAGAAACATCCAATCACCCCACCACCTGGCAGCAAGCAAGCCAAAATCAGAACGCCGGTGAAAGTGGTGGGAAAACAAATCCTTTTCTCAAGGTGGCAGGCGGAATTGCTTCAAGCTTTGTTAATCAAAAAGTGGCCAGTATTGAAAGTAAAGTCGGAGGAGGAATCCTGAATAAGGCTGTGCAAAAAGTTCCGCCTTCTTTACAACCCTTTGCTCTTCAAATGGAGAATAAGTTTTCTCAGCAGAGCCAAGCGATGGTAGGGACGGGTGGACGTGCTATTAATAAGGTATTTAGACCCTCGCCTTTTGGGACTACACCGCCACTCCCCTTATCCCAGCCGATAACAGGGTCACCGCATCCAGCTCTTTCTACCAATGGGCAGTTCCCATCAGGTTATCCTCAGCCGCCCGTTCACTATCAATCCCCCCAGGCGATACATCACAATACATCCTCTCAACAAGCCTTTATGCAAGCAGAACAACGAGTCCAGTACCCAAATATGCCTGTTCCCCCACAACTATCAACATATTCTCCCCAAGGTTCTACTAACCAGCCATATTCAGTGCCTGCTGTGAATGGGCAATCTTATACTAGTTTTCCACCTCCCTCAGGGGGTCCATCCCAGCCTCTTTATTCAGCGCCGGTTCCTCAAGTATATTATTCAGCTCAACCCGCCCCTGTTCCCTCCAAACCTTATGGAAGGTCACAGCCCTATGGCTACTCTCAACCTGCCCCTGATCATCCTAAAATGATCGGTATGGGGTAGAGAGGCATTAAGCTAGATGAAATGAAAGCGTTTGATTTGAGCCAGATCGGGCGTCGTATCCTTAAAGCTAGCCACATATACTCCTGATTGATCAGGAATACCTTGCAATATTGTAAGAACGTAGCCTGAGTCCTCTGCTTCAACGAGGGGAGAGGAACATAGGATTTTTTCATGACCGATAATTGCTTGTTGATCAGAGGCGTTTAAGTTTTTCCAGTGAGTGGTATTTTTTAAATCTTCTATTTGTTGGTTCAGCATTTCAGTTGTAAATGTCTGAATAATTATCGGTACTCCCTTAATATCAAGGGCGAAGAATGATCCTGAAATATCTAATAAATAATATTCTATAATTTGTAGTTCATGCATTAGTTTTGCAAAAAAGGTGCGATAGTCAGGCAGATTCAAAGGAGAGTTTATCCATGAACTTTGTTTGATAACAGATTCAATGGCTGGTTGGGTTGCATCATAAAAAAATCTGTTAATAGCATCTTGGGTAAATTCTAGGACGAGTTGGGGAGAATTAGGATCATGCTTGCGAATAAAATAATCAATCAGACCACGATTGAAAGCGTTGATGGCAATCTGTTCATCAGCCACCCCGGTTAAAAGTATTTTTTTAATACGACTATCTTTAATTTTCTCACAAATCGCCAGACCATTTACCCCAGGCATATCGTAGTCTATCAATACGCATGAAACTTGGTTAAATCGATCTGGATTATAGATTTCTTCATGACAAGCATATAAGGTATCATAGCTGGCAGGAGTATCATGAAGCTGGGTTATAAAGCCCTCAGATTTAGGTGAATTATTAATAAAATCTAAAGCTTCTTGTTGATTGGTAAAGACTTTTGTAATCTGAGGTTCATCGTCAAAAAGTTTTGCGACTTCTTCAATTGTTGTTTCTGCATCATCAATTAAAACAACTGTCGAAGGAAATTTGTAATAAGGTAAAAAAGTCATTCCGAATCCGCTTATGAACAAAGCTTCTCTTTAGAATAATATAATATTTCTTAAATCTTGCTTAATCAGCTAAAGACAAAGTACATAACCGCGTCATTAACGCATTTAAGATGGCCCATGTATCTTCTAAGATTGATATTAATCGCTCATATTCCTGAGAAGTAAGATTTTTTAACAACTCCTGCCCCATTAGTTGGTGGTCCTCATCATGGATCTCATGGACTCTGAAGAATTCTGATTTCTTTTCAGGATCCAAAGCAGGAATAACATAATGATACATAATTACCGCCGCGGTTTCAATGCCACAATTAACAATTACCACTTGTTCCAGGGGAGATGTTGAAAACATTTGATGAGGCAACCACATACATAAAGCTTCGATAATAGTATCTTTTTTAAGCTCAATTTTATTACGCTCAGCTTCTAACATTTTATGATGGCCAAGTTCTTCCAATAAGTGTTCATAGAAAATATTTTCTAATTGAGGCTGACTGCACAGGGCTGAGCGCAGTAGAATTAAGCGCTGAAATTGATCGGAAAAAAATTGATGATGGAAAAGAAATTTATCACAAGCAACAGGGGTGAACTTACCGTCGACCATTGTTTTAAAGAGAATGTTATTATGGAAATCGTCTTTTAATTCTTTTAGCCGATTAAAAAAGTCAAAGCTCGTTAAAGTGGGGATCGGTTTTAGTTTTTGTATGGATGTTATCATAATATTTTTTTAATTCCATTTTAAATATTGTTTCTTGATTTTTTATAGAGTGACAGGTTATTTTCCCTCCACATCCTTCAACGACCTGTTTGCAAAAATGTAGGCCAACCCCTGTTCCATATTTGGTGCTACTATAATATGGATCAAAGATCAAAGGAAGAATCTTTTCCGGGATCCCTTTGCCTGTATCTTTAAAAAAAATAAGAAGAAAATCTGTTGTATTCTCTGTCCAAATATAAATTTCGCCTTTAGAATCTTCTTTTATGTGATATAGGGCATTCTTTAAAAGATTAAAAAAAACATGAATCAATAAATCTTTATTTCCTACAATAACTTGATCGGGTGCAGGGGTGTAGTGAAGAAGCAGTCTTTCTTTAGGAGAGAAGGGATAGAGTTCTAAAGCTTGCTCAATGATACTATTAGCTGAATAAGTATTGCATTCCAGCTTGCCTCTTACCCCTTTTAAGTTAGTTAAAAGCATATCAATAATTGAAAATGCATTTTTGGTAATTTCATTAATCTTATTTGGGGTTTTGAGAATGCGTTCAATAGATTGCTTGTCTTTTTCAGTAAGCTCCTCCCCCTGTGTTTGAGCATATTTTTCTAAAAAATTAGGAAGTTTTTGAGACAGGTAAGCTGATGCAGAGCGTATGCCGAATAGAGGAGTCCGCATCTCGTGAGCAATTGCTCCGGCCAAGGAGCGCATGGAATCAAGCCGATTAAAGGTTATTTCATCTCTTTTTAGTGAAAAAACACCAGCGATAATGACAATCCAGAAGGAATTAAATAATTCTGCCCAAGATAAAGTAAAATTAGAAAAAGTAGGATCTATAATTGCTCCGTAAACGAGGATTCCACTCATAATCCCTGTTATTAAGCATAAAAGGAACATGCTCCAGTTTGTTACTAAAACCATCCATAACAAAGCGACAGTAATTTTCGTGAACCATGCACGGCTGCCGTTATGAAAAATAAACATAAATGTTGCAAAAAAGGGTAAAACAAAGGTGATGGTGAAAAACCAATAGTATTTTTTGAGTCTGTGTAAGTAAGCAGGCCAGTTTTCGATAAAGACGAGAGGGATAAATAAGGCAAAGTTAATAAGTCTTAAGGTTACCTCTATATCTGATACCCCCTTATAACTAATTCCCACTATATAGATTAAAAGCGTGTGGATTAGGCCAAAAATTCCAAAGATGCGCATAAGACCATAGGGAACTTCTCGATTTAAAGAAAGTTTAAGCGTTGCTAGCGCCAATCGAGGTTGGAAAATAGGGCGTGGAATTTTATTGAGCCACTCTTTCATTTCAATCAGAATCTTTTCTGTGGAGACGTTTGACAGCTTTTTGTAAACGCTCAAAGGCTCGCAATTCAATTTGTCGGATGCGTTCTCGCGAAACACCTAATTTATCACTTACTTCTTCCAGCGTCAGAGGTTCTTCTCTCAAACGACGGTCATATATAATTGTTTGTTCCCGCTGATTCAGGCTTTTCATTGCTTCATTCAGCAACGCTCGGCGTTTATTGATTTCATCAATCTCAGCAATCTGGACGTCATGCGTTTCGCGGTCATCGGCTAACCAATCTATCCATTCAGAATCACCCTCTGCCGAGGATTTAATCGGAGCATTTAAAGAGTTAGTTAGAGAGGAGAGGCGATGATTCATTTGGAAGACTTCTTCGACCTTCACACCTAATTTTTTAGCAATTTGACTAGCTTTTTCTGGTGACAAATCAATTTCATTAAACTCTTGAAAGGCCATTTTTTCCCTGCGTAAATTAAAAAATAGTTTTTTCTGCGCAGAGGTAGTTCCTATTTTTACAAGAGAATAATTATGAAGAATAAATTCTTGTATAGCAGCTTTAATCCACCAAATTGCATAGGTAGACAAACGAAATCCTTTGTCAGGGTCAAAGTGGCGCATGGCTTGCATAATGCCGATATGACCCTCAGAGATAAGGTCGCTTATCGGTAAGCCATAGCCTCGATATCCATGGGCTATTTTTGCAATAAGTTTAAGATGGCTAGTGACAAGTTTATCAACAGCTTTTTTATCCCCTGTTTCTCGCCATTGCTTGGCCAATTGATATTCTTCATCCACTTCTAACATAGGTAATTGCTTCATGCGACGAAGGTAATGAGAACTCATTTCTTGAAAATCTTGATAACCAGTCATTTATAAATACCTAGTTCGGCGTGGCTCTATTATCTATTATAGAGTGTAGCAGGTGATGAGTTTTATACAAACCTATTACAATTTTATTAATCAGTCATAAAATAACACATTAAAAATTTTTTTCAATGATTTTTATTATGCCGTGTTAAAGTAAACCGTACAAAAACAGAATTATCCGTCCTAATTAATAGTTTCTATGAAGAAAGTAAAGATTGTTTAAAATAAGGTTGATAATTCAAAGCATTATAATAGTGTAGAATTTCTTTAATTGAAGGGCCATAGTTGTTTATCGGCGTCCAATGGTTTTCAAATTTGCTGCCGGGTTGATAGAAAAGAGGGCTTATATTGTCGCCTGCCTGCGTGGAGTGGATATTTGTGTTGTCTTCATTAATGATTTGGGCAATTGCATAGTCATCATTTATGGTTTGTCCACTTGCAACACCCACAATTTGTGAAATGCCTTCAAAATTTGCCATAAGGGGGCCGCCGCTGTCTCCCGCTTGTAAACAGGCATGTAATCCATTTCTTAAGGGGAAGTGCTTCTGCTGGTATCCATAATCAAACACTGGCATAAAGGCTGAAGTTTGAAAACAATGCTCATAAAGATTATGATTGTAAGTATCGGGCAAGCGAAAGGTGGAGGTTAATAATTCCCCATAAGATGTCTGTTTTAAGCTAAAGATGCCTATATGACGACAATCAATACTTTCGTTAAAGTAATTGCCATTTTTTCTAAGCTCTCCGGCTGAGACGCCAATAAATTGTGGTTTATCGTTTTTATTAATCATTCTACGAATTGCTTGTCGTATATCTATGGTAGTGAGAGGCAAATAAGATGCCATCTTGATGGGTGCACTTAATTGCCCAATAGCAATATCTCCAAGCTCACCAAATGCTGCATCACGCGGTAGAGAAATATTGATAATCTCTCTTGTATAAAGGCGTCCATTAATCGTGACATTAAAAATTTTTTTAGCATCGGATGCTGCCACGGATAAGGAATGGGCGCATGTTAATAATAAATCTGGCGCAATTAAAGCAGCCGTACTAATCGATTCATATTTTTGATTCTGGATTGAAATATGTCCTACACCCTGGGCAAAGGCTTCTATGTTTCCCCATCTCTGTGATTCTTGAAAGGGTGTGGTGGTAACAAGCTTATCTCCCTGCCAGTACTCAATTATTTCTTCTCCTTCAAGGAGAAAAGCGGAGGCGGGAAAGGGTAAGAGTAAAACAATGGCTAGGGTAACAACAGTCTTAGATTTCATAGTGGCAAATCCTCACCTAATAAATATTGATCTTATTGAGAGGTGAGTGAGTGTTTTTGTCAAGGTGAAACTATTTTTTTTCTTACCATTCCCGCAGCAGAAAATGTGGGTCTAATATTGGATTTCATTACTTTCTTTTCAGATTTTATCTCTAAAACTTTAGAAGAAGTGTTAATCGGCTGGAGTTCATTTTTGCGTTTAAGTTTAATTTTTGCCCATGCTCCAAAAACACGGGTTTTATAACGCTCCTGCGCCGCTGGATCGGGAGAATGGTAACGTTCAACCGCTGCTTCGTTGGAGCCGGTATTTCTTTTTAGTTTTTTAAATAATTTTGCACTATACGCAACATTGGGCTCAATCTCACACATTTGCTCGAGGGATTTAAAGTGATGCTGATGAGAGGGTACATGAAGCTGCATAAGACCAACACTAATATTGCGATACCCTTGTTTTTGTTTTTCTTTAACAAATTTTGCGGCTTCCGCAGCGGATTTGAAGGTATAGCCTCGGCCGCAGGCATTAACAACATAGGGACTGAATTCAGATTCGATTTTGGCAATCGCTTCCAAGAGCCCTATATCGATACCTTTTTCTCTTTCGACTTTACGAATTCTTTCAACACTTTGTTGCTTCAGGGTGGTTGCGCAACAGTTAACAAATCCTGTCGCTATAAGAATTCCAAGCGCCATACCGACTGTTTTTTTCATTTTAAAGCTCCCTCGGCGGTGATACAGTTAGTTGTACCAAATCTGGGTCAGATTACCGCTTCATTCTACCGCTCTTACTTCCTCAACTTCGGGGACGTAATAACGCAGCATGTTTTCAATTCCCGACTTTAACGTTGCCGTTGAACTCGGGCACCCTGAGCAGGCTCCCTGCATCTTTAAATATACTATACCATTCTCAAAAGAATGGAACAAGATATCACCCCCATCTTGAGCAACAGCGGGCCTTACGCGAGTATCAATCAGCTCTTTTATTTGCTCGACAATAGGATCTTCTTCTGCTGATGTCGATTGAGTAACAGGCGTATCAAGGAGGATGGGCAATCCTGAAACAAATTGCTCCATAATAACTCCAATGATTGATGGCTTTAAAAGATACCAATCGTGGTCAGCTTTCTTACTAATGGTAATAAAATCATTACCAAAGAAAACGCCCATAATACCGTCAATACTCAACAGGCGTCGTGCAAATGGTGATATTCCACAGTCATCACCCTGATTGAATGAGGCAGTACCCGATTCCAGAACAACACGTCCAGGAATAAACTTTAGGCTATCAGGATTAGGGGTTTCTTCTGTTTGTATAAACATCAGTTTTCTTCAAATATTAAACTTAGTTTTTATATTTTTACCCCTATTAACCCTATAAGATCAACCTTTTTTGACTCAATCTTAGTCATTTAGTAAGAATTGGAAGAAGGCAGCCCTATTTTTTAGTCGTGTTATCCTTCAGAAGCCTAGCTTTTCTTTTCAGGCTTATAGAAATAGAAATTAACAACATACACAGCGAGTTTATCAGGGCCTACCAGGTTATCCAGAACTCGTTGTAGTCGTTTTTCAATGGTGTCTTGATTGGGTTCTTTGCCAGGGAGCCATTGATCACATAATGCTCCGTAAATATCTCGGAAAAAACGATCTTGAATGAGGGGATAGTAAGCTTTGTAGGCATAAATGGAAGTTGCATTTTTGGTCATGACCTGAACAAGGATGCGGACATATGCATAGATTTGGTCACCCTTAACCACAGGAATGATAAGGGCGGGAACTTCCCAATAGGTTTCAACAGAACCAGTGGATTCTTCTGATTTTTTTTCATTTTCGGCCGCCACCTTCTGCAGACTAAAGGAAAAAAATGTTAAAAAAATCAGAATAACTATAGTGGGCATGGGATCCAAGCGAGATTTAGATGAGCTTTTATTGTTAAGATATCACCGCTCTAGAATCTGTGCCAGCTTATCTAATGAAGCGTTAATGAACCCTGGTTCTTGTCCATCGTAAAATGTTTTTGTTAGATTGACATACTCATTGATAATGACGGCTTTTGGTGTTTCACGGTAGCAATCTAATTCACAAATACCACACCGTAATATTGACTTTAAGACGACTTCTAACCGATCGAGGGTCCAATCTTTGGATAAAACCTGGGTGATAAACTTATCGTATTGATCTTTGTTGTTTAATGCTTCTATCACCACGGTTTCAAACAAAGATAAATCAGGATTTTTCATATAATATTGTTCAGGCTTCTTAAATCGCAAACTGATGAATTGGCCAATGACAAGGCGAGGGTCAGTTGGTTCTATATCAATTTGATACATAGCTTGAACAGCAGCAAGACGCGCCGCTGAGCGGCCTTTAAGAATGGTCGTTTTAGAGTTTGTCATAATTATCCTTAATTTTTTAATAGGCTATCCGCTTGATCTTGCAAGGCAGAGACTGCTGTTTGGACTTTCAGCCTCCACGCTTCAATATCATCAGGGTTGGTGGTATCAAGGGACTGAATAGGTTCCCCAAATATAAATATTCCCTTAGAAAAAGGAAGGGGGAGTTGGAATTTGTCCCAACTGTTAAATGTAATAAACCGAGAGGTAGCAAAAGCCATGGGCATGATCGGTGCTTGACTGTGGCGGGATAAATGAATAATTCCAACAGCAAGTTTCTTGGCAGGCCCCCGCGGTCCATCAGGAATAATACCGACAATATCATTATTTTTTAAAACATCGATTAAGGCAAGAAAGGCGCGTGCTCCCCCTCGGTTAGTGGATCCATTCGTATAGTCGATTTTTAGACGTTTGAAAGTGCGGGCCACGATCATCCCATCGCCATGACCGGAAATCAGCGCCACAATCCGCTTATGGGGCCAATGATTCATAAAGGGAATCAGGGCCATACGTCCATGCCAAAAGCATACGATTAATGGTCCTTTGTTGAAATAAGGATCCGCTTGTTCTAAGCCGACCCACGTCCAACGAGAAGTATAGAACACTAGTTTTAAATAGAGACTAATTATCCATGACAGAAAGTCTTGGAAAAAACTACTCTTAGTTAGTTTTTTTAAAAACTTGCTCATTCGCTGAGGGTGCCTTCTGTTGAGGATTGAGCACGCCACAGATTGGCATAATGCCCATTTTTTTTCAGTAAGTTGTCATGGCTCCCAATTTCGACGATTTCCCCTTGATCCATCACATAAATGGTATCCACATTCACAATGGTCGATAATCGATGCGCCACAATAATGGTGGTTTTGCCTTGCATTAATAAATCAAGGGCCCCTTGCACATGACGTTCAGAGTGAGTATCCAAGGCGCTGGTTGCTTCATCAAGCAGCAAAATAGGTGCATTTTTCAACATGGCTCGGGCAATAGCAATACGTTGCCGTTGTCCGCCTGAAAGCATAACGCCGTTTTCACCAACAATTGTATCATAACCGTGAGATAATTTTTCAATAAAGTCGTGGGCGGCTGCTGATTTTGCGGCTTGCATAACTTCTTCGCGGCTAGCGGTTGTTCGTCCATAAGCAATATTGTTATAAATGGAATCATCAAATAAGGTTATCTCTTGGCTGACAAGGGCAATATGATGCCGTAAGGAGGCAAGCTGTGAATTTCTGATGGATATATTATCAATTAGAATGTCGCCTGACGTCGTATCATAAAAGCGGGGAATTAAATTAATAAAAGTCGATTTCCCCGATCCACTGGCCCCCACCAGCGCAATGCTTTGGCCTGCTGCAACGGTTAAAGAAATATTCTTAATAGCCTGCGTTCCATTAGGATAAGAAAAACAAACATCCTTGAGTTGGATGTCGCCGCGAGCTTTCTTGAGCGTCTTAGCGTTGGGAGAATCTATAATGTGAGGAGAGGTATCTATTATTTCAAAAACCCGCTGGGCAGCACTTAGCCCTTCTTGTAGACTTGAGTTTAAGTTGCCTAAACGTTTCAAAGGATCATAACATAGCAAGAGGGCGCCGGCAAAAGAGATAAATTCACCAGCCGTCCGGGTGCCTTTAATAACTTGCCATCCACCATAGGCAATAATTAAAGTCGTGGTTAAGCCTCCCAATACTTCGATAATAGGAGAGGTGGTTGCCCTAATGCGAGTGGCTTTTGTAATAAGCTCATAAACTCTTTCTGTCGCCCTTTCGATACGGCTAATTTCGTACCCTTCCATCCCATAGGTTTTAACGACCCGCATCCCTTGAAAAATTTGAGACAGATGGCCAGTAATTTTACCAAATTCATCCTGGGTATTATAGGTCACCTTGCGCATGCGACGCGAGACCTTGGAAATAGGTAAGATAACCGAAGGGAGTAAAAAGAAAGCAATCGATGCTAACAGCCAATCTCGATAAAACATAATTCCAATAAGCACGATCAAACTGATAAAGTCTTTACCCAGTCCAACCACCACATTGCTGACAGAATAACGCATCAGCATAATGTCATTGGTAAAACGAGAAATCAATTCCCCACTTGATGTCCGATGAAAAAAGCTAAGATCTAGCCGCATTAAGTGATGGAAAAGGCGATTCTGCAAGTCGCAAATAATACGCTGACCAATAATAGACATGGTGATAGCTTCACCATAGGATGCAAATCCACGAAGGGCAAAGGCGACAAAGACGGAACCGCTAATCCAGAATAATAGGTCTGGATTCCCTTTATAAAAAACATCATCAAAAACCGGTTGTAAAATAAAGGGGATCGCACCATTAGCAGCAGCGGCTAAGATCATAAATATAATGGCAAAGAAAAAGCGTGCCCGATAGGGCATGACATGTTCCTTAAGAAGACGGCTGGCCAATTGGCGTGTTGGCGCATCAACGAGAATTTTTTTAAATGCTTTACTCATAACCATATTTTTAAACGATTTTAACCTAAAAAGCCTAGTAAATAATTTTTTAGTTTGTATATTCTAGTGGGTATATATGTCCTAAGGTAGAACATATGCTTTTAATAAGACAGTACAAGGAATAAATTCGCACATGAAATTTTCACCTTATCTTCAAACCCTATTTTTTATTATATTCACTGCAATACCAGCGGCTAAAGCTAAAGAAATATCTTGGGAGTTACCAGGTATCCCCTCAACCTATAGTGTTGCTGGTAAAGCTCCTTTACATCAACGTCTTGCTGTGTGTTCGGATGATAGGTATGCTCAGAAAATGAAAGAAGTTGGATTGAAAGAAGAGGAAATTCTATCCCTTGCCAAACCAACATATGTTCATCTTATGGATGCTGATTTGGATGCATTTAGAGACGCATTCAGTCATTGTACAGTGGTTCCTCAAGGAATAGCTAAGATTAATAAAGGAGCTGATATTAAGGATTATTTTCTTATGCATAGCCTGTTTGATTGTGTAGGGATAATTATTTATACTGCCGCTGCCACTTACGCCTCCCATATGGATATTGTTAATATAGATAATGGTAAACTAAATCGTTTGTTAGAGAGTGTTCCGGCCGATGTTCGACCCTCCGCTCAAGTAACATTAGTAAGTTCTCATTATTCAGTTGTCTTAAAAAATGTGTTGGAAAGGTTGAAAAATAAAGGATTTCAAACGATAAAAGCTGATATAGAGGCGTGTGTTTTTGTCCATAGGCAGGGCTATCAAAATACATCTAAGTATATTAAAGCATCTTCCTTTGGTAAGAAGGTAAAAGATTTTAAAGGGCTTAGCTTGGATAAAATTGATGGACTAGCCAACCTATCAGCTATTGTAGCGCCTCGATCCCTTATTATAAATGCAAAAACTGGTATCCTTTATACTCTAGTCGCTTATGAGGAGCGCGACAAAGAAACCTCTATACTCTTTAAACTTGGAGCATTAGGGGCATTTGGAGCAAAGAAATAATTTTATTTTATATTTTTAAAATCATTCAACGAGCCCATGGGCTCGTTGAATGATTTGTAGATCTTCTCACTTAATAGTATAAAAGATATAGAGAATAAATGCTCAGCCTTCCCTTAGGCTTTGGCATCTGCTAAGGATTTTTTAAGCGATTCTTTATCACCGGGGATAAGGATATGAGCACCCTCTGCATCAAACATAACAATGGTGGGTGTGGCGTCCAACCCAATCTTCACAGCAAGTTCATGATTGGATTTAATTTCCTTACGTACTTCTTCGCTATCCATTGCTTTCTGTAATTTTTTGGTATCTAATCCCAATTCCTTTGAAAGTTTCAAGAATTTCTGTTTATCCATTTTTTCATTGCTAGAAGCAATACGCATCGCAAGCGAATCATACTTATCGTAACCTTGCTTGGCGGCAGACATAAGACCTGTCACTACGTCTGCGGATTCTTTGCCCATAATCGGCCATGGACGAAGGTAAATTTTAAGGTTGCTGTAAAGTCCCTTAACTTCACTCAAGTTTGCTTCAAAATGGCGGCAGTGCGGGCAGTTAGGATCCGCAAATACCACTAGCTTTACAATACCATTCGGATTGCCACCAATAATCGCGTTGCTATCTGCCAGCAAATCGTCCTTAAACTTAGCCATTTTCTCGGCTTCTTTTTTTAGCATCTCCTTTTGTTGTTGTTCGCCATAACTTTGAATCGCCTTGACCAAAAATTCTGGATTCTTTTCAATAAAGTTGACCATGACTTTTTCGATGTCAGCTTGTTGAGCTGGTGTTATTGAGGAGGCTATTGATGCGTCGCCTGCTTTCGCATCACCTGCTTGAGAGGTTTCTCCGGCTTCTAAAGCTTTGACTTCAAAATCTTTATCATCACTAGCTGATTCTTTCTTTTCCTCTATCAGCTTGACAGTGCCATCGGCTGCGATCGATGTAACTGTTTTCTTCTCATCAGTTTTCGCTGATTGCTCGGAACTTTTCGTGGCATCCTTTATGGTTTCTGTAGATTTATCAGCCTCAGTGGATGCAGTTTTGACCTTGTCACTGATAGCTTTATCCGCACTGGCATCAGACTTCAGTAAGTCTTCTGGTTGTTTTACAGCACTCGGTGCTGCCATCGCTACTGTTGCGAGTAAGGCCAAAATCAAGGATGCTTTAAACATAATTTCCCCTCAGTTATATACAATTTTATTTAATTGTAGAGGGATTTTTTCCTATTGGAAAGAGGTTAATGTGGCTCCTAAACAAACTTTACCAACTTTAGCAGCAAAAGGTTGATGACCATCTGAAAAAATGAAATTCCTACCAATAAAACCAGAGGTGATAAATCAATCCCGCTTAGGTTAGGTAAGAATCGTCGGATTGGGATCAGGGAGGGTTCGACAATCCGAAAGAGAAATGCATTAACGTTATAAACAGCTTGATTATACCGATTAATAATATTGAAAGCTTCGAGCCAGCTCATAATTAAATAGATAACAACGGCCCACCAATAGAGATTGAGAACAACATTGATAACATAGAGTAAAGGAAGAATAATAATGTCCATGATCACCTCTAAATTGTACTGTTTCTGAAATTAAGTTTTATTCTGGCCGATTAAGTTGCAATTTTAAGGTACAGCTGTTCTTTACCCAGGGCTTGCAAAACAGTTGTAACAATATGGTGCGCTGTTAGACCTGCTTCTTCATATTGACTGGAAGGGACGTCGTGGTCAAGTAAACGATCCGGCATATAAAGAGGCCGAAATTTTAAGCCGACATCAAAAAGCCAATTTTTAGCAAGGACATCGGTTATTTGAGCTGCAAAACCGCCAATCGATCCTTCTTCAATGGTTAACAAAATTTCGTGATGCTTAGCCAATTGGCCGACCAGATTTTCATCCACGGGCTTGGCAAAACGAGCATCGGCAACGGTGATATGGATTCCAAGGGTGGCGAGGATGTCGGCTGCTTTTAAAGCCTCTTGTAAGCGGCACCCTAAAGATAGAATAGCCACATGGTTACCCTCGCGAATCAGTCGACCTTTCCCAATATCTAGAATTTGGCCCGATTGTGATAAATCAAGTCCTAATCCTTCTCCCCTGGGGTAACGGAAAGCGGAAGGCGCATCATCAATGGCATGGGCTGTAGTAATGGCATGCTTTAATTCTAACTCATCACTGGGTGCCATGATAATCATATACGGTAAGCATCCTAAGAATGCTAAATCATAACAGCCAGCGTGGGTAGCGCCATCAGCACCCACAAAACCGGCGCGATCCATGGCAAAGCGAACGGGGAGCTTTTGCAGCATGACGTCATGGACCACTTGGTCAAAGCCGCGTTGTAAAAAGGTTGAATAGATGGTGGCAAAGGGTTTTAACCCTTCACAGGCCAGGCCCGCGGCAAAGGTTACAGCATGTTGTTCAGCGATTCCCACATCAAAGCAACGATGAGGAAATGCTTTTGCAAAAAGATCGAGGCCAGTCCCTGACGGCATGGCGGCTGTGATAGCAACCACTTTCTCATCTTTACGTGCTATTTCTATTAATGAATCGGCATACACTTTGGTATAGCTGGGGGCAATCGCATGGGTTTTATGCTGTTGGCCGGTGGAGACGTCAAATTTTGCCACACCATGATATTTATCAGCGGACGCTTCAGCGGGCGCATACCCACGTCCTTTTTGTGTAACCACATGAATTAAAACAGGGCCTTCTTCTGGTCGATCCCGCATATTCTGAAGAACAGCAAGCAAGTGATCTAAATTGTGGCCATCAATGGGTCCTACATAAAAGAACCCCATTTCTTCAAACCATGTTCCTCCAGCTACCATGCCGCGAGCATACTCCTCTACTCGCTTAGCAGCTGTTTCGAGGGGCTTGGGCAAGTGGCTGGCAACTTCCTTAGCCATTGTGCGCAAGGATTGGTAGGGACGTGATGAAATCAAGCGTGAAAAGTAATTACTCATGGCGCCTACAGGGGGGGCAATCGACATGTCATTGTCATTTAGAATAACAATAAGACGGCTTTTCATTGCTCCTGCGTTATTCAGGGCTTCATACGCCATGCCAGAACTCATGGAGCCGTCTCCAATAACCGCGATCGCATGGTTTTTTTTGCCATGCATGACATGGCCCACGGCAAAACCAAGGGCTGCCGAAATAGAGGTACCGGCATGGGCAGCCCCAAAGGGGTCATATTCACTTTCTGAACGTTTGGTAAAGCCAGAAGGACCATCTTTTTGACGCAGACGAGGCATTTGGGCACGGCGTCCTGTCAAAATTTTATGAGGATAAGCCTGATGACCCACATCCCAAATTAGCTTGTCTTCGGGCGTGTTAAACACATAATGCAAGGCGACAGTTAACTCCACTACCCCTAAACTTGCCCCTAAGTGGCCTCCTGTTTGGGAGACAACCGAGATTGTTTCTTGACGCAATTCATCGGCCAATTGCTTAAGTTGCTCCGGCTCAAAAGCTTTGAGGTCTCGAGGAAAATTAACTTGGTCGAGCAGGGGTGTGTGTATCACGATTGCGTCCCTTATTTATGCAAGCCGGTTGAGCGCTTGTTGTACTTTTGCTTTTATCTGATTTGCGCTTCCAAGGCGTTCTTGAAATTCGCTAATAATTTCTGGTTTCGCTTTACTAATGAAATCGGCATTATTGAGGCGCGTTTCAAGCGTTGTGATTTCCTTGTCTTGGACATCAATCTCTTTTTTTAGACGCGCCATTTCGGCCTCGAGATCGATACTGTCGGCCAATGGTAGCACAATTGTCGTATCTGCGACCACAAATTGAACGTCGCCTTTATTAAGCGTAGGAGAAGCAGCTTCGATCGTTAAGTCAGAAATTCGCCCCAGTCGTTTTAGAATAATTTCATGGCGGTGGATTCGGCCTTTAATTTCAGGGGTAACCTCATGGAAACTGAGAGGGGTCGGAGCACCCGGCGCCACATTAAATTCACTACGGCGGGACCGAATTTCGGTGATTAAATTGACCAACCATTGCATTTCTTCCTGGGCTTTGGAATCTATATAGGTTGTGTCAGTTTTAGTTTTTCCATAACTTGGCCATGATTGACCGAGCAACAACTGACCGTCGCGCGCGCCAAAGCTTTTCCATAGCTCTTCCGTAATAAATGGAATAATGGGATGGGCGATGCGCAGGAATTCTGCCAACACCCAACTTGCGGTGGCTCGGGCTTCTGCTAAGGCATCAGCATCATCAACATTGGCGAAAATAGGCTTTAAGAATTCAAGATAAAAATCACAGAATGTGCCCCACAGAAAACGATAAAGATCATTAGCTGCATCATCAAATCGATAGGTTTCAATCGACTTAAAGACCCGTGTGGCAAGCTCTGCCATTTCAGAGATGATCCAACGATTGACCGTTAATTTGGTCGTGGTAGGATCAAAATTGTCTTGGCGAGCGCATTCATTCATTTGCAGAAAGCGAGCGGCATTCCAGATTTTAGTCATAAAATTCCGGCCCCCCTCAACGCGGGATTCCCCTAATTTTAGGTCACGTCCCGGTACAGCAAGGCTGGCCAAAGTAAAACGCAAGGCATCGGTGCCAAACTTATCCATTAATAAGAGGGGATCCATGACATTGCCTTTAGATTTTGACATCTTGGCGCCTTTTTCATCACGGACCAAGGCATGGATATACACTGTTTTAAAAGGGACATCTCCAATAAAGTAGAGCCCCATCATCATCATTCGGGCAACCCAAAAGAAAATAATATCAAACCCCGTATCCAAGACATCAGTTGGATAATAGCGTTTTAGCTCAAGGCTATCTTCGGGCCATCCCAAGGTTGTAAAGGGCCACAAGGCTGAAGAAAACCAAGTATCTAAAACATCTGGGTCCCGTTTAAGAGTAACGGCTTTGCCAAACTTTTCTTGCGCTTGAGAGTGGGCTTCAGCCTCTGTTTCTGCAACAAAGATACTGCCATCTTCAGCAAACCAGGCTGGAACTTGATGGCCCCACCAGATTTGACGAGAAATACACCACGGTTGAATGTTTTCAAGCCAATCAAAATAGGTCGCATTCCAAAATTCAGGCACAAATGTCGTCTTACCCTCCCGCACAGCCGTTAAAGCTGGTTGAGCAAGCTTATAAGCATCCAAGAACCATTGATCTGTCAGCATGGGTTGAATTTCCACATTTGACCGTTCGCCAAAGGGGACAGCATGAATAATAGGCTCAATTTTTTCAAGCAAGCCTAATTCCTCTACATCTGCTAAAATTTGCTTGCGGGCTGCAGCCACACTTAGGCCTTGATACTTTTCAGGAACAGAGTCATTTAAATGGGCGCGCTCATCCAGAATATTGATAAGGGGCAATTGATGGCGTCGGCCAAGCTCAAAGTCATTAAAATCATGGGCAGGGGTAATTTTAACCGCTCCTGTCCCTTTTTCTTGATCACAATAATCATCAGCGACAATCGGAATTTCCCGCCCACTTAAGGGTAGTTTAACCATTTGACCGATCAAGTTTTTATATTGCTCATCGTCAGGATGAACGGCAACAGCTGTATCGCCAAGCATGGTTTCTGGGCGTGTTGTAGCAATGGTAATAAAGGTTTCCGCATCCCTGGCCAAAGGATAGCGAATGTAATACATGTTACCCTTAGTATCTTGGGGGATAACTTCTAAGTCAGAGACGGCTGTTTGAAATTTAGGATCCCAGTTCACTAAACGCTTGTCACGATAAATCAATCCATCCTTAAAAAGCTGGACAAAGACCTTGCGAACGGAAGCGCTTAAGTCTTCATCCATTGTAAAGCGTTGGCGAGTCCAATCCGGAGAAATTCCAAGGCGACGCTGCTGGCGTACAATTTCCCCCCCCGAATAATTTTTCCATTCCCACACTTTATCAATGAAGGCGTCACGTCCCAAATCATGACGGCTGATTCCGTCCTTTTCCAGGTTGCGTTCAACAACCATTTGAGTGGCAATACCCGCATGGTCTGTTCCAGGCTGCCATAAAACATCATAGCCTGACATTCGTTTAAAGCGGATCAATACATCTTGCAACGTATAGGTTAATGCATGTCCAACATGGAGGCTACCAGTTACATTGGGCGGGGGCATCATAATCGTATAGGTTGGTTTATCCGATGTCGGATCACAAGCAAATAGACCGGAGTTTTCCCAGTCAGCATACAGTTTTTCTTCAAGATCTTGAGGGGAAAAAGTTTTTTCAATCATGGACTTACATTTTTACTCATTTTTTCACTTTGAACCGTAACTTATTTTAGCATTTTTGTAAATGGTTGGCTTGCGTATTCTAGCCGGTTTCCTTTATTATGGAGAAAGATTATAGTGTCGAGTTGGAGAGAGGCCGTGCAGTTTTTGCGACCACTAATTTTTTTGATAACGATGGGAATAGCCCAATCTCAGCCTGTTGTTGATAGTGCTGTCAGTACAGTCAGCTTACCTGAAGTTGGATTTGGCGATAGAACTGCCCCGGTTAAAGTGGTTATGTACCATTCTTTGACCTGTCATCATTGTGCAGAATTTAAGCTCGATAAATTTCCAGAGTTTAAGCAAAAGTACGTGGATACTGGTAAGGTCTATTTTATCTTAAAGGATTTTCCAACTGATGAATTTTCATTAAAGTTGTCAATTATCTGTTGGGCAGGAAGGAATGTGGATAAATATCTGGAAAGGTCCCACTTAATTATTCAGAATTTTAATCCCGACAAGAACAAAAAAGTTGCTTTTGATTGGGTTAATGCTGATAAACCCACTGAAGTTATTGAAGAGTTATTACGGTCGACGGGAATTACCTCAGAGATGATCCAGCCTCTATTGGATGATCGGTCAATAGAAGATGCAATTTTGCAGGATGCCTTAACAATTGGACATGAATTAGGGCTAAATTTTGCACCTGGTTTTACTGTCAATGGTAAATTGGTGGAAATGAATGATTTGAATAAGGCCGTTGACAAAGCGATCAAAGCCGCCGATAAGCCTGCTCCGCAATCATCGGTGAGAACAACCTCTTAGTTATAGAGTATAGGGAAGCTATTCTTAGTAGCATCGCTTCCCTAACAGTTAAATTTCACTTGCTGGTAGCGACAATCTCTGGATCGATTCCCATTTTATTTTGAAGAAAATCATTCAACTGTAGACGATAATAATCAGGGATCGGGCCTTTCCAAGGTTTTGGACGAATCCACATTTGTCCATTAGGGGCTGTTGCTTTTTGATGCACGCCCTTGCCGTCGGAACTTAGGGTGCAGTGAAGGCTTGCGAGCAATGTTTCAACGGCGTGTAAAGATATATTGCGATTTAAGCTACCGCCGGTCAATCCTTCAAAAACCATGTAATTATCTGCGGAAAGTCTGATTGTTTCCAGTGATTTCTCTTCTTTTTCTGAAGAAAGGGAGAGCTTTTCTAAGGATAGAGGGAGATTAGCCATGCCTCGTGTTTTTATTTTCTCTTTCGGCATTATTGCTTTAAAAGTTTCTTGGGATGAACCTTCCATATTAACAGTAAGATAGGGAATAGAAAAAGGAGCATCCATCGTTTGATTTTTTTTTGTAAGATACTTTGACTCCTTACTAGGTGGAAGTAATTCTTCCTGCTCTTGCTGGATTTTCAATTCTTTTTCTTTTTTTGCGTGTAGATGAGCTTTGATGTGATTAACGTGTCGTTGGTGTTGTTCTTCTTTACGTTTCTTGTGCAATTGACGGTAAAAATTAGTCAAGGGAATTGGATTGTCAGCTAGGTCCTCGAGGGAGGCTTGAATGTAAAGCTGCTCATCTTCTGGCTTATTTTCGTAGTCATTTTGATAGATATTTTGCTTATAAAGATCGATTGCTGTCTCTAAATGAGTGTTACCTTTTTGGAGATAAAGATCTTTTAATTGTTGAACGTTTGCTGAATTTGCCAGCATATTAAGGGTTGTAGAAGCCTCTTTCAGAAGTCCGCAATAGGTTGTTAAAATAAGCCTTCTAAAATCCTGAGGGTTTAAGACAGGTGGTATATTGGAATAGGTTGATGTTTTTTTCTGGATTTTTTTCTTTCCGTTCTCTTTCTTAGTCATAGATGGAGAGGACGTAGATAAATAGAAATCTATCGTAGGTGATTTAATGTAGTGCTTATCTGTAAAATCTAGCAGTAGCCGTCCTAAGTTTATTAATGCTGTGACATGCTTGTAGTGCAAATTTGATTTATCAATTTGTTGATAAAGTTCTATCGCCTGAAGACAAATATGATCACATGCCTGAACTGCTTTAAGTAAAGAAAGAGACATAATAGTTGAAAGATGTGTCCGAGTCTCAGGCAGGGGTAAAATTGCTACACTTTTGTGAATATTGGCAATCGATGTGTCAAATAGAGGTAAAGACTTTTGAAAATCTTCTTCTTTTTCGCCCTGAGTCGCCTCTGCTAAGGCTAATTCTTTCAAAACAAGGGCGAGGGCCTTCTGCAATTGCTGGAGAAGATTAAGATCGTTAAGTTCATTGGCCATGGCATAACTTTCGTCAAGAAGGTCTGCAGATTTTTGCAAATCTGATAGATTAATTATGGCTTTTTTTACACTAAGGTTATAGAGAATAGTACTTTGTTGTTTTAAACATAATACCTTTAATTGACGAGCAATTCGTGCGCCTTCTTTCTCTTTTTTCACGTTGTCTTTAGGAATAATTAGATCCATTAAAGAGACAAGATTATCAAATTCTTTTATCTGTTCTACAGGATCTTCAGTATTACAGGCTTTAAGGTAAAGATTAGAAGCTCGATCTAAGATGTCCATCGCTGAAATGATAACAGGTTTAGGAGATATCGTAAGCCTGTGATCGTTGTTGTCAGCAGCAAGACAGGTATAAGGAGCGATGGAAAAAGTTAATAATAAAGAAGAAAGTTTAAGCTTAGAAATCATGCTTTGTGCCCTAAAGGTTATTTTTATAATTTACCTAGATATAAGTATTGCTCGGTTTATTTTCAAGAGGGATTGGATGTCTATTTTTTATTGGTTTTGAATAGCATAAGTACAATTAAAGTGAATCTTTTGATTGCTAGTTTCTAGCCCATTGAATAAGGATTTATTTTTATCTTTAAATTTTCAGCTGAGAATGAGAATGGGGAGTTTCCTAACAAAAATTGAGGCTTTTTATTTTTTTCTTGTCGTTGTTGCTGGAAAAGCGCTACATTTAAAGAGAAAAGAATTTTTGACGGAGCGTAAAATCGACAAGATGAGGGTAAACAGTTTGAATTATATCTCTGTCTTATTCGTTGCGCCGTCCAATTTACTGTGCAGAAACCCCCTGCTGTTGGTTTTTGCTATTATTTATAAACTATGTCAATTCGCCGTTAGGCAACCTCTCTTTACACAGTCTTTTGATTTACATTATCCGAAATATCAAGCAAAACCGTGGGATTGGGTGCCGTGGCGGCAGGTTATGGAGATGAATGCCACATGGCTAAAAAAATGCTTATTGACGCGACTCATACCGAAGAGTCCCGCGTTGCCGTTATTGATGGGAACCGCCTAGAAAATTACGAAGTTGAGACATCCACAAAGCAGCAATTCAAAGGAAATATTTATCTCGCTAAGGTTATCCGTATAGAGCCGTCATTACAGGCAGCTTTCGTTGAATATGGACAAAATCGTCATGGATTTCTTCCTTTTGCTGAAATTCACCCTGATTATTTTCGTATTCCAGTTGGCGACCGTCCGCCGGTTGAAAGTGCTGGAAAATCCCAAGATAGTTCAGAGGATGAAACGGCGAGTTTAACAGAAACCCTTCCGGAAGTTACGGATGCAGCGCCAACCACTGAATTGGTTGTAGAAGATACCGCCGATGATGAAGAAAGTATCGTCGCCCGTCGCCCTAAATCGTATCATTACAAAATCCAAGAAGTTATTAAACGCCGTCAAATTATGTTGGTGCAAGTTGTGAAAGAAGAGCGGGGCAATAAAGGGGCAGCTCTGACAACATATTTATCAATGCCTGGTCGCTATTGTGTGTTGATGCCCAATGCTGGGCATCGGAGTGGTGGAATTTCCCGCAAAATAGCTGATGTAGCAACGCGCAAGCGGTTGCGCGATATTTTGAATGATTTGCCTATTCCCGATGGGATGAGCCTGATTGTCCGCACCGCTGGTCAGGATCGTAATAAATTAGAAATTCGTCGGGATTTTGAATATCTTATCCGATTATGGAGTGATATTCGTGAAAAAACCCTGGCTTCTATGGCGCCTGAACTGATTTATGCTGAAGGTGATATTATTAAGCGTTCCATCCGCGATAACTATGGCAAGGATATTGAAGAAATTTGGGTTGATGGCGAGGAAGGTTATAAAGCCGCCCGGACCATGATGAAGACCCTAACGCCAAGCCATGTTAAAAAGGTTAAGCAGCATAAAGGTGAGATTCCACTCTTTCAAAAACACGGGGTTGATATTCATATTGATGCCATTATGTCGCCCATCGCCTCTCTGCCATCCGGGGGATCGATTGTCATTAACCCTACGGAGGCGTTGGTGGCTATTGATGTGAACTCTGGGAAGGCCACACGGGAACGTCATATTGATGAAACTGCCTTAAAGACGAACTTGGAAGCCGCTGATGAAGTAGCCCGTCAAATTAAGTTGCGGGACCTTGGAGGGCTCGTGGTCATTGATTTTATTGATATGGCAGACTCCAAACATATTCAACAAGTAGAAAAGCGCCTGCGGGACGCTGTGAAGAATGATCGGGCCCGCATTCAACTTGGCCGTATTAGTCAATTTGGATTGATGGAATTGTCTCGGCAACGTCTTCGACCTAGTATTATAGAAACCAATATGAAGCCATGCCCTCATTGTCGGGGAACGGGAATGATTCGATCGATTGAATCGATGGCATTATTTGTTTTGCGGGGTATTGAAACGGTAGGACTTGCCGGTAAAAGTTCATCGATTATGGTTACAGTCCCGGCTGATATTGATCTTTATTTGCTCAACCAAAAACGCAGCAATATTTTAGCCCTTGAGCAACGCTATCAGATGTCTATTCTGATTCAACGGGGTCCTAATTTAATTGCACCGGATTTCACGATTAATACACTTGTGACAAAAGCTAAAATACAAAAACAGCTGGCTGAGGATGGTGTGGTTGAGGAGGTCATTGAAGAAGAGCAGCCTCAACCTTCTGATAGTGAAGGTGCCGACCAACCAAGCCCCCGCCAAGAACGAGGGCGAAATCGTCGCCATCCTTTCCAACGGCGTCGTAATACTGGTGGGGGGCGCCAAGAAGAGCAAGAGAGTGCCTTAATTGATCAAGAAGGAGGGGAGACTCAAGAGAATCCAACGGTGCCTGAAGAGACAGGCGGACAAAAGTCTTCTCGGAGTCGTAATCGACGCCGCCGTCGAGGCCGTAAGCCGGAGTTAGCAGCTGAAGCCAGTGCTTCAGCAGGAGCTGATGCCGGTGTTGCACCTAAAGAAACGGGAGAAACCACTGGAGAGTCCTCTGACAATCTTAAGTCTTCGGAGCGTCCAAATCGCAATCGGCGCCGACGTAATCGTCGTCCCACTTCAAGTCCAGCTGCTGAAGGTGCCACTACAGAGGCAAAAGGCGAAGTGACAAAGGCCGTGGCCCCTGATAAAATTAGAGAGCACACAACTGTTGCACCATCGCCAGAAGCTGAAAGTACTTCTACTGATGGTAAAAAGCGTCGCCGGGGTTTTTGGCGCCGTCTTCTTGATACTTAAAATTAATGAGGCGTCAGGTATGGCGGTTATTCTGGATGGAAAAGCTTTAGCGGCACAGCAAAAGCCGGCTCTTATGGCAAAAGCACATGACCTAACGCTTTGTCTTGGACGGCTACCTACTCTTGCTGTTATTTTGGTAGGGGAGGATCCGGCAAGTCAAGTGTATGTGGCACGAAAGGCGGCCATGTGCCAAACTTTAGGAATTCGTTCTATCATTCACCGTTTGGCCTCCTCTGTAACAAGGGCTGACCTGATTGCGGTCATTAAAGGTCTTAATCAGGATGAAACTATTGATGGTATTCTCCTGCAGCTTCCTTTACCAGCTCACTTAGATCGGTATGAAATCCTTCAATACATTGATCCAGTCAAAGATGTTGATGGTTTACATCCTCTCAATCAAGGGTATTTATTTCAAGGAAAACCCAGGCTTGTTCCGTGTACACCCTTGGGATGTCTTCAGTTAATCCAAAGCTGTTGCTCCGACCTGACAGGGGTTAATATCACCATCATTGGAACATCAATTTTAGTGGGCCGCCCCTTGGCGCTCTTGCTGATGCAGCAAGGGGCAACGGTGACAATTGCAAATTCAAAGACCCGCGATCTTATCAGGGTAACCCAGGACGCTGATATTATTATTTCGGCCACAGGACAACCGTACCTTATTACAGCAGCTCACGTCAAAGAGGGGGCTACCATTATTGATGTGGGTATTATCAAATTAAATGATCGGTTGGTTGGCGATGTTGATTTTACCGCTGTTGAAAAGAAGGCCGCTTTTATTACGCCAGTGCCGGGGGGGGTGGGGCCAATGACGATCATTAACTTAATGGCCAATATTCTAAAGGCGGCGGAGGAAAGATTCAATGCCCAACAAACCTTCAAAAATTCCTAGCTCTCCTTATTTTGGTTCTGGCCCGTGTAAAAAACATCCGGGTTGGAAAGCAAGCGATTTACAGTCAGCTTTAATTAGTCGCTCTCACCGAGCACCGGAAGGCGTGGCAAGAATTCAACGGCTGTTAGATCTGACAAGAGAAATCCTGGAGGTACCCAAAGATTATACGATAGCAATGGTACCCGGCTCGGGAACGGGGGCTGTGGAAACAGCCTTATGGAATTTTTTAGGACGTCGACCCGTTGATATTTTTGCCTGGGATGTCTTTGGTAAGCTGTGGGTAACGGATGCCATCGAACAGCTGTCATTAAGCCCTATTCAAGCATTTGTAGAAGATTTTGGTCATCTCCCTGATTTAACTCAATATACGGGCAATCATGACTGTGTTTTTACGTTTAATGGGACCACGGGGGGCGTCATGGTGCCTCATTTGGATTGGATTCCTGACGATCGTCAAGGATTAACAATTTGTGATGCGACCTCTTCTGCTTTTGTTATTCCAATTGATGACTGGCATAAATTAGACATCACATGTTTTTCGTGGCAAAAAGGATTTGGAGGCGAAGCGGCCCATGGAATGATTATTGTGAGCCCTCGCGCAATGCACCACCTTACCCAATTCCAGCCTCGCTGGCCCATTCCTCGCCTGTTTCGCTTAACAAAAGCAGGGGAGATTATTCAAAGCATATTTGAAGCAAAAACTATTAATACGCCCTCCATGTTATGTGTGGAAGATGCTATTCAAGGTTTAGAATGGGCAGCGTCAATCGGAGGAAAAAAGGCCTTATGGCAACGGGTTAAGTGTAATTTTGACGTTATGGATCAATGGATCACCAATCATTCGGATTTAGAACATTTAGCAGTGGCTTCTGCTTCCAGGTCAAAGGCCTCCCTCTGTTTTAAGTTAACCTCAGCCTATTGTAAGGGACAAGATCCAGGTGACCTTATTGCAAAAATTGCCTCTTCTCTCGCAGATTTAGAGGTTGCTTATGATATTAAAAATCATTTTTTGGCACCCCCTTCTTTTCGCATTTGGTGTGGACCAACCATAGAGACGGAGGATCTATTGATTCTAACTCAATGGATTAATTGGGCTTTAGAAAGAGTGCGTCCCGCAAACTCTTCCTCATTTTATCCCCAGCCTCATTTTTAACTTATCCAAGCGCTTAGTTCACAGTTTGGCTTTGCGCCTGTACTGATTGTACACGTACGCAGCCTCGTCCTTCTAAGCATTTGTCTAATTTAATCGGAGCATGGTATTAGGGGGAAAATTCTCGACTTTTTTTTCGCTTTTAAGTTTAGAAAGGGTGCTCTTTATTGAACCACCCTATTTAAAGAAGGATTAGCAAAGGGAAACAGTAATCAATTTTCTCATAGATGCTCTTTTCATCTCCCCTTTACCTTTAGGGTAGGTTTGAGTGGGTTTGATCAGTTTACTGATAAAGGCTTAGATTCCCCTCTATTTTAAATAGATAATTAAGTAGTTATAAATGATTCATATCTTTTCGTTTGTTAAAAAAAGACTTCTAAGTCTGGTATTAATTTGTGCGATTATTTATCCTTTACCACTCCTTGCTAATCCTTCAGCCCCCCCTAGAAAAGTGGTTCGAATTCTTTCCATTGATGGGGGTGGAATTAGAGGGATTATTCCAGCGCTAGTTTTGAAACATATTGAATCGCGGCTTTTATGTGGCCGTCGAATTGCAGATTGCTTTGACATTATTGCTGGAACGTCGACGGGGGGGCTTATTGCTATAATGTTGACCGCTCCTAATGAAGATAAAAGGCCTAAATATAGCGCCCATGAAATTGTCGATATATATGAAGAACTCGGTCAGCAAGTTTTCTTTAGCTCTTTAGGGCAATTAATTAAATCAGGGAATGGATGGTGGGGAGCAAAATATTCAGCCCATGATTTAGAAGAAATCTTAGCTTCTTATTTGGGTGATATGTGTCTAAAAGATGTTGTAACCAATGTCATTGTGCCGGCCTATGAAATTGAGCTTGATAAAACTTTCTTTTTTAAATCATCTCGTGCTAAAAAAGAACCGGCCCAAGATTGCTTGTTACGAGATTTAGCACGGGCTACCTCTGCTGCTCCAACATATTTTAGTCCTGCTTCATTAATTGATGGAACGGGTAATCGTAAGCTTACCTTCATCGACGGGGGGATAGGTGCCAATAATCCTTCTTTGTCAGCAGCGGTGTATGCGATGGAAATTTTTGGAATGGATATTGATTTTTTTGTGGTTTCTATTGGAACAGGGACAAACTATGGGGCTGCTACAAACAATATCTCCCGCGAAGATGTTGAATCATCGGGTATAATAGGGTGGGCACCTAAGATAATTTCAACTTTAATGCATGCAGTTGATGATATTACCAATTACGAAATGTGGTATGTTTTTAATCATAATAAGCAAAAGCATTGTTATTTCCGCTTACAACCAATTTTAGAGTCGGAATATACTTATCTTGATAAAGCTGATCCTGAGAATCTGCAAGTCCTTAAAAAAGTGGCTGATAGAATGATTAAGGAGAACGAAGAAGTTATCAATGAAATTGTCAGGACCCTTAACATTCGCAACCCTTAAGTTCCTGGCTTTAGGTGTTGCTTCTTTAACACTGCTATAACTCAAGCAGAAAAGAGCGATTTGTTTTGCAAGTGTTTAGAATGGGAAGGTAATTAATTAAGAAGAATTTAGCCAATTTTCCGCGGTAAAAGCATAATATTTATGCCAGCCCAACTTTTTGCATTTCCTCTTGAACCAACAGCAAATCTTTCCAGACCGCGGCTTTTTGTCCAGGCGAGCGCAGCAAAAAAGCAGGATGATAGGTCGCCATAGTTTTAATAGGAGTCTGCATACCCTCTGTCTTAAATTCATGCCATTTACCGCGTAATTTCATAATCCCTTCGCTGGTATTAAGAAGTGTTTTTGCGGAAACACCCCCAACGAGAATTAAAATTTTTGGGGCGATCAATTCAATATGTCGTTCAATAAATGGCTGACATAAGGCAATTTCATGTGGGGTGGGTGTGCGATTACCGGGTGGGCGCCAAGATATAATATTACTAATATAAATATTTTGTGCCCGCGAGAGGTTAATGCTTGCTAGAACTCTATCCAACAATTGACCAGATAATCCCACGAAAGGACGTCCTTGCCGATCTTCATCTGCGCCTGGCGCTTCGCCAATAATCATAATTTTAGCGTCTGGATTCCCATCAGAGAAAACAGTGTGAGTGGCGGTCATTTTTAGATCACAGCCATCAAAATTCATGATAGCTTGCCGTAGGTCGTCAATTGTTTGGCAGGCCGCTGCAATGGCTTTTGAATTAACAGCTTGTTTAGGAGGAGTCGCAACTGTTGGCAAAGGGGTTACCCCAGCTTTTGTTAAGGGAATCGATGCTGTTGCGGTATGAGTGCGAGCCCGCACTTGCTTGTGGTTGACTGGCTCATGACCAATGGCAACGGTCATTCCAATATCAGTATACCATTCTAAAATATCACGAATGTTATCCGTGATCGAATTTTGATTTTGCTTTTTCATGGTAACATAATAGCATGTCTTTCCAGGTTAAGTCTTTAATCTTTTTTATGGACTTCCTTAATTCTCAATTTTTAATTTATTTGCAAGGCTTGATGGCGTACTCTGAAATTAAATGTGTTATGAGGAAGGGAGAAAACAATGTCATCTGAATCCATGTCATATGATGTTATTGTTGTAGGAGGCGGACCAGCAGGTCTGTCAGCGGCTATTCGATTAAAGCAATTAGATCCATCTATTTCTGTTTGTTTATTAGAAAAGGGATCGGAAATCGGAGCCCATATCCTCTCTGGAAATGTTTTTGAACCTCGTGCCCTTAAAGAGTTATTTCCCAACTGGAAAGAATTAGGTGCACCGTTATCGGTGCTTGCTAAAGAAGACCATTTTTTCTTTTTGACCGAAAAAAGCAAATATCGCTTGCCAACCCCACCCCAAATGCATAATGAGGGTAATTATATCATATCCTTGGGGGCATTATGTCGTTGGTTAGCTGAACAAGCGACAAATTTAGGAGTAGAAATTTATCCTGGGTTTTCAGCAGCAGCCCTTGTTAAAGATGAGGCAGGTACCATTATTGGCGTTAAAACGGGTGATATGGGGCGCGATAAGGAAGGAAATCCTACGGATCAATATCAACCAGGTATGGAAATTTTTGCAAAGCAAGTTCTGCTGGCCGAAGGATGTCGAGGTTCTTTATCCGAACTCGTGATTAAAGATTATGGATTGCGCGGCCCTCAAAATCCTCAAACCTATGGCATTGGCTTTAAGGAGGTTTGGCAAGTTGATGCGGCTAAGCACCAGTTGGGTCGTATTGATCATGCGATCGGTTGGCCGATGGACCATAAGACTTATGGGGGAGCCTTTATCTATCATGCCGAAGATAATCAAGTTTTTGTGGGCTATGTCATCGGATTGGATTATCAAAATCCATATTTATCTCCCTTTGAAGAGTTTCAACGATTTAAAACCCATCCAAAAATCCGTGATCTTTTTGACGGCGCAAAACGGATTGCTTATGGGGCGCGGGCCTTAAATGAAGGAGGCTGGCAAGCGATTCCTCAATTAACGTTTCCCGGCGGGGCGTTGGTTGGATGCAGTGCTGGTTTTATGAATGTCCCCAAGATTAAGGGCAGCCATACAGCAATGAAGTCAGGAATGTTAGCCGCTGACGGTATCATCGAATTCTTGAAGTCCGGACAAAATCCTTATAATAATCTCTTGAACCAAAGTTGGGTTGCTGAAGAATTGAAGGCTGTGCGTAATATCCGACCTGGCTTTAAATGGGGCTTGGTTCCCGGATTGGTTAATGCCGCTTTTGAAACCTATGTCAGCCGTGGTAAGTCGCCCTGGACCTTGAGCAATCATCGAGATAATGAATGCTTAAGGCCTGCAGGACAGTCTCAGAAAATTGAGTATCCAAAGGCTGATGGTAAAGTTTCATTCGATCGCTTAAGTTCAGTTTATTTATGCAATACGAGCCATGATGAAAATCAGCCCATTCATTTAAAATTACGCCAACCCGATGTTGCCATCGAGCATAACTACAAAATTTATGATGCACCGGAGCAACGCTATTGTCCGGCAGGGGTTTATGAGATTATTAAAACAGGGGCCGAGCCTTATTTGCAAATTAATGCTGCCAACTGTATTCACTGTAAGACATGTGATATTAAGGACCCAATGCAAAACATCCAGTGGACGACGCCTGAAGGGGGAAGTGGGCCTAATTACGGAGCAATGTAAAATTGTTTAGGAATTAACAATGAAATTAACAGCACATGCTAAAGTCAATTTAATGCTCCATGTGACGGGCAAAGACGAGGATGGTTATCACCATTTACAGTCTGTCTTTGCTTTTACTCAATTTGGTGATGATATCGTCATGGAACCTGCCTCCACCACAACCATAGAGTTCAACGGCGAATTTGCTACCGCTCTTGAGTCCGGCAAAGATTCTGTTAGCCAAGCGTTAATCTGGTATTTTGATCATTTTAAACTAGCTTCTCGTTCTTATAGAGTAGAAGTCACAAAGAATATTCCCATTGCCGCTGGGCTGGGCGGGGGGACCAGTGATGCAGCCACTGTGCTGGCTTATTTGTTTTGGCAAGATTATCCACAAGCAACAGCGGCCCTATGCTGGGAGTTTGTTAAAGCAAGTGGGAAGCTGGGCGCCGATGTGCCCGTGAGCTTAGCCTTTCATTTAGGGTTAGGACAGGTATTTTGGGTTGAGGGGAGTGGTCGCGAAGGAAATTGCCAACCTTTAAAGGTCAAGGGTTTAGCACGCCATTTTGTTTTGGCCAATCCAGGGGTGCCTTTATCGACAGCGGAAGTTTTTGCCAATTTAGGGGGGCGTTTTGACCCCCCTTTATCCTCACCCGAAATTTTAACGTCCGATTTTCTCCTTCATACACATAACGTTTTGCAAGCGGCTGCTTTAAAGCTTGTGCCCGATTTAGCAAAATTATTTATGATGTTTATGCTGGATCGGTCTTTTAGTTATTTTCGCTTGAGTGGATCAGGCGCCTCTTGCTTTGCTGTTTATAAAGATCGGCGTCGGGCAGAGGCGGTTTTTCAAAAATTAAAAGAAAATAATCGAGGGTGGTGGGTGAAGAAAACAGAGATTTTGTGGAAATAGGTTAAAAGCCTCCCTCGTATTTTCAATAAGATAGAGAATGAGAGGCGTGTGGATGTTGCATAAACTCTACAGGTCTTAAAAATCGGCGGTAACTTTTTTCGAAAATATTTTAATGAGTTTAGGAGTTTGTTAATATAGATATGGTTTAATAAACTAGTAATTAACCTAAATTTAGAGGCAAATAGTTATGCGTAACAAGTTACTTTCCGCGATTGCACTAGGTGTTCTTCTTGCAGGTTGTGAATGCTCACCAGAAGCCAGCATGGAAGCAGGATCCGCTCCTGTTCCAGGTTCTGCTGAAGATTTCAAAGCCAATGTAAAAGACCGTGTTTTCTTCGCGTTCAATAAGCACAATATCTCTGCTGAGTCTGATCGTGTTCTTGAAGCTCAAGCAGCTTGGTTCAAAACTTATCCAAATACAACAGCCGTTGTTGAAGGCCATGCTGACGCTCGCGGAACCCGCGAATACAACTTGGCACTAGGTAAGCGTCGTGCACATGCAGCACATCACAGCCTAACAAAGCACGGTGTTGAGAAGAAGCGTTTGAAAGAAGTTTCTTACGGTAAAGATCGTCCATTTGTTGCTGATGCAACAACAGAAGAAGCACACGCCCAAAACCGCGTTGCCGTTACTGTTGTTAACTAATAGCATTGGTAACTGTGCTTTTAAAAAACCCTGCAATTGCAGGGTTTTTTTATGATATCGATGAAGAAAAGAAAGAAGATAGGGTTTGGTTTAATCCGTTAAATCTATTGAGCGATCACTGTTAGAACATGATAGGTACAAGTGATAGGTTCCTGCAAAAAGAGAGATTTAGGAATTGACTTTACCTTAGGCTGAAAACTTGTCTGCGCCCCAATTTTATAGATACTATTCCAAAAAGATAACCAATTAGGGTGATATTCGGAATAGTAAGTTTCTTCAATGGAAATATCGCGTCCTAATATTGCTTTTAAATCCGCCATCGATAACATCGGTGGGGTCCGATTTTCAATGTGATTTAAAGCACAAAAGGTTTTCCATTCCAGAAAATTATTATTTCCCAAGGTGGTAAAGGCCAAAGTTTGACTATGTTGCTTGAGCATAGAAAGGGTTGTAGCCGGATGCTGAAACCATTGAAAAGCCAAAGAGCTTACAATCCAATCAAAAGACTGCTTAAAAGGAAAATATTCTCCATCATAGACGACAGGTAGAGCTTTCGGAATATTAAGTTTTTCAACCATCTCAGAGGACAAGTCACTGACAACTATTGGACAAGCATAGTCCGCTAAATAATGGCTTAAAAATCCTGTGCCACAGCCAATTTCTAAAATTGATGAAGGGGCCTTAAGTTTAAGTAATTTATGGGCAAAATCATCAGCAATTTTTTGTTGGGTTTTACCAAATTCATTATAAGTGCAGGCAGCACGACTAAAATTACGACGTATATGATTTTTCATGGCACAATATTCTTGAAGAAACTCCGAATCAACCGAGCACACTCAGATGCATGAGTCGGGAGCAAACTGTGATTAGCATTTTCAATAATATGGAGTTTTGAAAAGCAGTCTCGCTGGAGAGAAAGAGGGGCAATTAGATCATCCTTTCCTGCAATAGCTAAGACAGGTGCTGGGGGTAGCTTTATACTTAAGGGTCGCAAGGCTGTAAGGTTTTGTCGTAATAATTCATCATTACGCTGGGAGTTACCAACGACATGGATATGACCTGTACGCTCATAAAAATTTTGTAAAACGATGTCGGGATGACGCTGATATTGCTGAATCATCGCACCCAGGCTTGCCTTTGGGATGCCATTGGGGAAATTTTGACTTTGCATAAATTGCGTAAATCCATTGAGACTGACATATCCCGCTAGGGTAGGAAATTTTTGGATAAGGCGAGAAAAACCTTGGGAATGACCAATGCCAACTGCCATTTCTGGCATTACATCAGGAAGATAAGGCGAGCCAAAATATCCTTCATTAATACAGAGAATGTCAAAATCATAGAGAATCTTCAGTAAGGGGGCAAAAAATGTGTTATCATAGCCCCAACCATGCCAACAAATAAGTTTCATTAAATTTCTTTTAAGGCATTATTGTTAATTTTATAATTGCTACAACAATAACATAAATGAGATCAACATGCGTCTTTTAGTTTTATTTTTAATAGGCTTGAGCAGTTTAATGGCTAAGACTTCCCCAAAGTCTATCGCTAATTTGTCGAGTCCCCCAAAGGTTTTGGTAACAATTAAACCCATTCATTCACTGGTTGCAGCTGTTATGGAGGGTGTGGGAACACCCGAGCTTTTGATAGAGGCGAATGCATCAGCCCATACCCATCAATTGAAGCCAACTGAAGCTCTTAAGCTGAATGCTGCTCAAGTTATTGTCTGGGTCGGGCCTATCTATGAAACGGCTATACAAAAATCTATTGATGCCGTTAAAAAATCTGTGCAATTAATAACCGTATCAGATTTACCTGGTATACATTTGCTGCCGGCAAGAACGTTTCATCATCCAGTAGAAGGGTGTGTAGCAGACTTATTACAATGTCATGAAGGACATCAGCACGAAGGAGATCATCATCATGAAATATCAGGAAAAGACGGCCATTTATGGCTTGCTGCTCCTAATGCAAAAGTTATTGTTAAAGGGATTGCCGCGCAATTATCGCAACTTGATCAGCGGAACGCGCCGCATTATTTGGCAAATTCTAAAAAAATTATAAAGAAAATTGATGAGCTGCACGCCGATCTGACAAAAGAAATGGAAGCTGTGAAGAGTGCTAAATACCTTACCTATCATGATTTTACGCAATATTTTGATATGGCCTACGGTACCGAATGCGTTGGTGCTGTTCGCGTTAATCCAGAGGTGGAACCAACGGCAGCAACCTTGCAGGATATAAGGCATGAGATATCTCATGGTGTCAAAGCGATCTTTTCTGAACCCCAGTTTGATACCAAGACAATTCGCATCATTGCCGAAGATACCGATGTCACCTATGCCCAACTGGACGGATTAGGGTTTGGCCTGGATGCAGGTCCTAATTTATATTTTGAAATGATGCGCCGATTTGCCAATGATATGAAGAAAGCGCTGGCTCCCCATTAAGGTTGAGGGCTGTCTCACAAAGGTGACAGAGATTTATCTCATCCCCTTTCTCAAATTAGTCCTCATCAAGCTTTATCTATTTTAAGATGAGAATCTCAAGCATTGAAGCTGTTGGAGAGGTGGAAAAGAGAGAAATGAAGGTTTCTCTCTTCTCTCTTCTCTCTTCTCTCTTCTCTCTTATAGAGAAGCGTTAAACTATAATTTTTTGTTAACCTTTCTCCTTTTATAAAATTTAACTTTATGTACTTTTGTTTTAAGACTTAATAGAAAAAATATTAAAGAAATGTAAAAGGATAAAATTTTTATGGATACGAATGTCTTAGAGAAAAGATGGTCATTCTTGACCGAGGGAGATTCAATCCATATTGTGGCGCCCGCGTATGGGGCTCCTAATAACTATCTCGAGACTGTTCGTCAAAATATCCTTAAGTATGGTTTTAAACCAGAAATCCCTATTGACATAAGTGTTCCTCAACCTCTTGGCTATTCTAATACAGATTTTTATCGTGCTAATCATCTAAAAAAAGTCCTTACAGATGATAAGGTAAAGGTTATTTGGGCTCTTCAAGGAGGACGAGGCAGCTCTCTCTTGTTGCCTTTTTTAAAAGATTTATCGCAGTCAATTTCTCCAAAATTAATTGTGGGATTTAGTGATATTACGGCTCTCCATTTATGGGCCGCTACAAGAAATTGGCCCTCTCTTCATGGTATCGTTTTGACTTATAATAGGGAAACGTGGACTAAAGGTAATAAGGATTCTTCAATGGACGACATTATGGCAATCCTCAAGGAAGATAGGCAAGAAGTTGACTATAAACTAGAACCTTTAAATCAGACCTCTCGAAAAGATTTAACCATCACTGGTCCTGTTGTTGGGGGTAATTTATCATTAATCCAACGAAGTATCGGTACTGATGCTCATTTACAAACTGCAGGGAAAATACTTTTCTTAGAAGATAAGGATGAAGCGCGCCCACTCGTCTTTATGAGAGCCTTAACCATTTAGAGAGATCAGGATTATTTAATTCTGTTGCATCGATTATTTGGGGACATTTTACCTTAGGGGATCAAGATGCTGAAAAGTATAAAATTGTTCAGCATATTTTTGCTGATAAAATGGACAAATTAAATATTCCTGTTGTTTATTCTCTTAATTTTGGACATGGTGATAAAAATTATCCTTTTCCTTTTAATACAGCGGCAACTTTAAGGATGGGCTCAGAAGTTATCTTAAAGGTCAAAACAAATAATTAAGCAATAAACTGATTCCTAAGAAATGTGTAATTAATCACCTTTGAGGTTGGAGTGGAGGAGATAAACTATTCTCCGTTATACTCCTTTTTTTGCCCGTTCCTCTGCTTTTAATTCTTTTTTAGAAAGTTTGCCAATCATGGTTTTAGGAAGTTCATCCCTAAATTCAATATATTTAGGCATTTCAATAGGAGAGAGTTTGTCTTTTAGGAAGCTTAACAGTTTTTCTTCAGTGAGATGAGAGCTGTCCTTTAATTTTACAAAGGCTTTTACGGTTTCTCCACGCTTTTCATCAGGTACGCCAATAACAGTAACCTCTGCGACGGCTGGATGTCGATAAATAACCTCTTCTACCATACGAGGATAAACATTGAAGCCACTACAGATGATCAGATCTTTAATTCGATCGACAAGGAAAGTATAGCCCTCGTCATCCATATAGCCTACATCACCGGTGAGGAAGAAATCGCCCGAAAAAACTTTCTCAGTATCCTCAGGACGCTTCCAATAGCCTAGCATAACCTGAGGGCCTTTGATGGCTATTTGGCCATTAATATAGCGATCTGTTGATTGAGACGGATCATCGAGAGAAACAATTTTTACTTCGGTGCGAGGAAAAGGAATACCAATTGATCCTGATTTATTAGCCCCATCTACGGGATTGGCAACAGCAGCGGGAGAGGTTTCACTTAATCCATAGGCCTCCAGCAGTTTACAACCTGTCAAACTTTCAAACTCTTCTTTAATCTTAAGAGGGAGGGGCGCCCCTCCGGACAGACAAGCTTTAAGGGAGCGAAGATTAATATTTTTGACCTGAGGATGATGGGCAATCATACTGTACATGGTGGGAACGCCAGGGAAAAACGTTATCTTATGTTTTTGAATTAACTTCATTGCTTCAAGCGGATTAAAACGGGGAAACATAATCACAATTTCAGAGGCAGTTAAAATAGCCAAGGTCATAACAGCTGTCATTGCATAAACATGGAAGAGAGGAAGACCCGCCAGAATTCTATCTTTGCCATATTCCATTCCTTCGAACCAATGATAGGCTTGAATGGCATTAGAATAGACATTGTAATGACTTAGCATAGCGCCTTTAGGAACGCCTGTCGTACCGCCTGTATACTGGAGTAAGGCGACATCCTTTTTAGGCGTAATTTTAATAAGTTCAGGGTTTCCTGTATTATTAATAAGATCTCTAAAGTTGAGAATATCGGGATTGGTTGGAAGATGTGCAATTTCACGTCGTTTCAAGAGCCTAAAGAAAATATTTTTAGGAAAGGGAAGGCTGTCAGCAACCGAACAAACAACCATTTTTTTAAGAGCAGTCGTATCTCTAAGAGGCATAAGCTTTGCACATAATATCTCTAAGTCTAAGGTAATCATAATCTCAGTTTCAGAATCATTAATTTGATGCTTAATTTCATGGTCCGCATAAAGAGGATTATAATTAACCACCACACCGCCCGCCTTTAGAATAGCGAAATAGGCAATAACAAAATAAGGCGCATTGGGCATAAAGATACCCACCTTTGTGCCGGGCTTAACCCCAATTTTTTGTAATCCCTCTGCTAAGCGATTAACCAAATTACTGATTTCACTATAAGTGTATTTTTTGCCTAAAAAGTCGATACAGTTTTTAGCAGGAGCGTTGGCTGCTGCTTCATCCATTAAAGCCCATAATGGTTTTTCAGGCAGATCAATATCCCATTTAATTGCTGGAGGATAAGATTTTAACCAAGGAAAGACAGGCGGGGTTGAGAGTTTGGCAGGTTTCTTAGTAACAGGTTTTTTGGTTGGCGTTTTAGCGGCACCCTTCACGACCGGAGTTTTCTTAGTCTTAGGGGGTGTTGATTTTGGTGAAGCTAATTTCTTAGTATCTTTCATGCTTTTATTGGTAGAGGATTTTGTCGACGGTGATACCGATTGCTTTTTAGTCTTTGCAGGGGTTGCCTTTTTTGAATCCTTACTTAATTCGGTCATTATATCTCATCTACCTTAAGCATCATCTATTAACTCCAATCTATCATCAAATTATTGATAAAGTATAAATAATTTTAATTTAATTTGATGAATTAAGCTGTTACCCTGAAAGAGATTGTAGCGAGTAATAGGAATCTTTAGATGCTCGATAATCTCCTTTTTTGGATAAATATAGAAGAGCTGGAGTCTTCTATTATTAGTTGCTTTTTTCTAGGGTTGGGAATGGCTATGGTAGCAGTTCCTATGCTTCGCCATATTTCCCGCTTAAAGCATAAAGTTCATCTGCTACAGGACCGGCATTATCTTTATAAAATATTAATTGATGGTGCTGTTGAGTCTCGATGCTGGTGGCCTAAAGAGGGTGGGACTCTTGACTATTCTTATAGCTTGATCTCTTTAATGGGATTGGATCCTCAACAACCGGTTTCCTTGCAAGATATCATTAATCAATTTACCGCTGATGATGCCTATAAGCTCGATCAGCATATTCAAAGGCTAAAAGATTTTAATGATCCTTTTGAGCTTTCCTTGACAGTAATTGACACACGGATACTACTAAAAGTTGTAGGATACTCTTTTAGTGAGAATGGCCGGCATCACTTTGTTTTGGCCTTTTCCGATGTAACTGACGAAGATTTCCTGCTTGATAAACTTCACAATCAGGTTTCAGAATTATATAAAGAACATAACTTTTATGCCGATGTTTTAAATAGTATCCCCATTGCGTTATGGGGACGGGACGCTCAAGCAAACCTTATTTATTGCAATCAAGTTTTTGCCGGTATTTTAGATTCTACTCCTGATGCGGTTATTGCTGAAGGACGCGAACTTATAGATAAAAACCGATCTTTCAATCCTCAGGCGTTAGCCCAACGGGCGTTGTCGACAGGGACTGTCCAATCCAAACGCAGTCATATTGTGGTGGATGGTCATCGACGGATGATTGAGACAGCAGAAATCCCGGTGGTTGATAAGTCGGGAACGATTGGCTATGCCATGGATTTTACTGAGCATGAAGAGGCTCATATTACGCTAGCAAAGCATGTGGCAGCTCATCAAGATATCTTACACAATTTATCCTCCCCTATTATTGTGTTCGGGGCCGATCAAAGGTTAGAATTTTTTAATAAAGCCTATGAGAAATTATTTGAATTTGACGAAAAATATCTTTATTCAAAGCCAACTTTTAATGAATTGATGCAAGACCTTCGGGAAAGGCGCAAACTTCCTGAAGTTTCTGATTTTACGGCGTACCGTAACGCGCAGTTAAGTTTATTTAATACTTTAATCAATCCCATTCAAGAGTTAACCCATTTGCCGGATGGTCAGATTTTAAGGATGGTTATTGCCCCACACCCCTTAGGGGGACTGCTGTTCTTGTTTGATGATGTGACGGATAAATTAGCGATGGAACGTCGTTACAATACATTGATTGCGGTTCAAAAGGAAACCCTAGATCATCTTTATGAAGGAATTATTGTGTTGGGCAGTGATAACCGTTTACGTTTATCCAATCCCGCTGTCAGTCGGATTTGGCAGGTTAATGATATTGAGCTATCTGCTGGGCGTCATGCCGGTGAAATCCTATATGAGATTCGCCATCGTTTCGTGGGATACAGCCATTGGGATCAATTTAGACAAAAAACTTTGGAAATGTTCCACGCGAGACAACCCGCCAATGAACGGCTTATTTTAGCAGATCAGTCTGTCATCAATGTCTCGTATGTACCGCTGCCGGATGGATCCCATATGTTAGGCTTTATTGATGTATCTGATCGATGGAGATTTGAAGAAGCACTTAGGGAACGCAATGAAGCCCTGGAGCAAACGGATCGGTTTAAATCCGATTTTATTTCCCACGTCTCTTATGAATTGCGGGCTCCTCTTAATACCATTATTGGATTTACTGAAATCTTGTTGCATCAATATTTTGGCAATTTGAATGAACGTCAAATTAACTATTGTGAGGGGATTAATGAATCCTCTCAACGGTTGTTATCACTTATTAATGATATTATTGATTTCGCCAGTGTAGAGGCGGGACAATTAACCTTGAAAATTCAGCCTATTGACTTAACGGCGTTTCTCGAGAGCTTGATAGCCCTTGTCTATACCCGCTCGAATGATCATGGTTTAGAAATTATCTGTGAAAATACCACATTCGTTGAGCGGTTTTTAGCTGACGAGCGTCGATTGAAGCAAGCGATTTTTAATCTATTGATGAATGCCATTAAATTTACCCCTTCGGGGGGCTTAATAAAGCTAACCGCAGCCGTAGAGACGGAAGAGGATGGGGATTACCTAGTTTTATCGGTAAGTGATAGCGGGGTAGGAATGTCCGATGAAGAAAAGAAAAATATCTTTGAATTATTCGATATGGGCAATGGCAATCGCAAACGCTTTAAAGGGGCTGGCATAGGGTTGCCGTTGGTTAAAAGCTTTATTACTCTACATGGAGGGCGTATTCATATTGAATCAGCTCAGGGACAGGGAACGACTGTCTGGTGTCGCATTCCTTTACTTCAAGAACCACCGATTGCAGAATTGAATCTAGTTGCTAAAGATCAACTCTTAGCATCCACTGCTATAAGCTTTTAAAGCTGTTTAATGAGGGTCGCTGTTGCTAAAGCGGCGACCCCTTCGCCCCGGCCTGTAAAGCCTAATTTCTCTGTAGTGGTCGCCTTAACACTGATATGCTCTTGCGCGATTTCTAAGATTTGGGAAATTTTTTGTCGCATGGTCTCGCGGTGAGGGGACACTTTAGGGGCCTCACCGATGATGGTCACATCGATGTGATTAATGCGATAGTTTTTGTTTTGAGCTAATTGGGCCGCATGCTTCAAAAATTGACAAGAGTCAGCCCCTTTCCAACGAGGATCAGTGGGAGGGAAGTGTTGGCCAATGTCACCTAAGCATAAGGCCCCTAAGATGGCATCCGTAATGGCATGTAATCCGACATCCGCATCAGAATGACCGATAAGGGAAAAACCACACGGGATGGTGATACCGCAGAGGGTAACATGATCACCCTGCCCAATGGCGTGGACATCAAATCCATTGCCGAGACGAATATCCATATCAACTTCCTTTTAAATCACGGGAAAAAGTAATTTTAATGTTTTCTTCTGAACCTGGGACCATAATAACGGGAATATTAAATTTCTCAAGTAAAGAGGCTTCATCCGTAAAGGCATTATCGGTTGTTCGGGTAAAACAATCCAAGAGAACAGGATAGTGAAATCCTTGGGGCGTTTGAGCACGCCACAAATTTTCCCGCGGCAACGTTTGTTGGATGTGATTATTAGCAACCAGTTTAATTGTATCTGTGACCGCAATAGCGGGAATGCAGCCTGCTGCCTTAGTGAGGCCGTCAAGAACCTGTTCAATAAGCCGAGAATCCACAAAAGGTCGGGCCGCATCGTGGACCAGCACATAGTCAGGAGCCAAATTCTTAAGTGCGTTGAGGCCAGCTAGGGTTGATTCAGCGCGGGTGCTACCACCCATGACAGGGTCAAGGATGTCCAATCCTTTTATTGCCTGGGCATAAAAATCAGCATGATCCGGATGAATAACAGCCACCACATTGGTTATGCCCATTCTCAGAAATACATCGATACTATGGCGGAGCAGAGGTTTAGAGTCCAGGTCGATATATTGTTTTGGAAGGGGGGACCCAAAACGTGTTCCCGTCCCAGCAGCCACGATGAGAACCGCTATTTTTTTAGGGCGTGTCGAGCGATCCATCCGCCCCCCAATACTCTGGTTTCTTCATAAAAAACGCAAGCTTGGCCTGCAGATACTCCATACTCTGGCTCAGCAAATTCCACAAGAGCATCATGGGTGCTTAAGCGGCGGACTGTCGCCGGAATCCCCGGATGGGTTGAGCGAATCTTAACAGTAAGATTTTGGGGCTCATCAAATCGATCCATAGGGTCCAACCAATTAACCTCTCGCACATAGATTTCATGCTTGGCAAGAGCCTCTTTAGGGCCCACAATAACTTGTTTTTTGAGAGGATCAATCTGGACTACATACAAAGGTTCAGCGGCGGAAATCCCCAATCCCTTACGCTGACCAATGGTATAGTTAATGATTCCTTGATGCTGTCCCAGCAGGCGACCATCAAGATGAACAATCTCACCGCCATCCAAAGCACCGGGGCGCAACCGTTCAACAACAGAGGCATAATTGCCATTTGGTACAAAGCAAATATCTTGGCTATCGGGTTTATCGGCCACCTTTAAGCCGAAGCGGTGAGCATGGTCGCGGGTTTCCGTTTTAGGCAAGCCGCCCAAGGGAAACCGTAAGTAATCAAGTTGCTCTTGAGTGGTGGTAAACAAGAAATAGCTTTGATCGCGTGTCGGGTCAACGGCTCGGTGTAGTTCACTACGCCCTCTGGCAGGGATGCGCTGAACATAATGGCCGGTGATTAAGGCTTGAGCTCCTAAATCGCGCGCTGTTGTTAGTAAGTCTTTGAACTTAACTTTCTGATTGCACCGGACGCAAGGAATGGGGGTCTCCCCATTGAGATAGCTATCGGCAAAATCATCCATGACGCTTTGTTTGAAAACACTTTCATAATCCAAAACGTAATGAGGGAATCCAAGTTTATCTGCCACCGTGCGTGCATCATAAATATCTTGGCCAGCACAACACGCCCCCTTTTTATCGATCATTTGACCATGATCATAAAGTTGGAGGGTGATGCCAATAACTTGATAACCCGCTTCGACCATGAGGGCCGCGGTGACGGAGGAATCCACCCCGCCAGACATGGCCACGGCTACCAACGCGCCATCGGGGATGCCATTGAGTTTAAAAGTGTTCGTCATCTATGATCTCTTTTATTGTAAGGCCCATCGACGGTAAGCGTCCTGAGCCTAATTGACTATAAGGATTTTCTATCCTGACTGCCAAGTAAATTTATGTGGAAAGGTAGAGGCTCTTTCTCATCTTTTTCTTATAAGTTCGTTAAGAAGCTGATTTTACATACTATATAATGATTTTGATGGTTTTTTACAAGTGAGAATTGTCGATAAGGTAGCCAGGCGATCAATAAAAACTCTAATTTCTCCTAAAATGGGTGCTTGAAATATTGTTACTAATTAACGGTGTTAATCCTTTGTAGACTTTTGTTAGGGTGAAGGTAGTCATTTATTATTACCTTAGAGGAAGAAATGGAAAAACTCTTTTCTTATGGCACCCTTCAGTATGAAGAGGTTCAGTTAGCCACATTTAAACGGTTGTTGCAGCGAAAGACCGATGTGCTGTGTGGCTATCGCTTAGAAGATCTCCAGATTACGGATCCGCAAGTTATCCAATTAAGTGGCAAAGCTGTACATCAAATTCTTGTGGCTAGCGGAAATATGGACGATCAAGTAAAGGGGATGATTTTCGAACTGTCGAAGGCAGAATTAAGACAAGCCGATGAATATGAAGTTGATGATTATGTGCGAATTGCCGTGAATTTAGCATCCGGCCTTCAAGCTTGGGTGTATGCTCATAGATCTACTTTAGCTTAATTTCTATCGATAACAGTGATAGTTTTCCAGAACACGCTGAACATAGTTGCGGGTTTCAGCATAGGGGATAAGTTCAATCCAGTCGGTCACATTCACGCCCGGTGAGCGTGGATCACCAAATTGCTCAATCCATTCATCAACCGCACTAGCGCCCGCATTATAGGCGGCGGCTGCAAGGACGATGGAGCCGCGATATTTTTCCATTAAATCTTTTAAATGGTGTGAACCTATCTGAACATTATGCTGGGGATCCGTCAGTTTTTTCTTCTTAATCTTATAGCGTTGCTCCGTAAGCGCTGCTGTCGCAGGCATCAATTGCATCAAACCCGTCGCACCGGCGGAACTAACTGCATCAGGTTGAAAGCGACTTTCTTGGCGAATGATCGCATGGGCAAACGCCGGTTCAACCGTATGTCGGGGAATGGTGATACGCGGATAGGCCGCTGGAATAAGCGGATATTCAGTCCTCATAATTTTCTTATAGACTTTTAACGCATTATGCTTGCCCGATTTTTCGTGAATAATTTCGGTGAGAAGCGCTTGCTCTTCAGGATTTTGGAGCTGCTCACCCAGCTTTAGCGCAAAGACTTCAGCTGTGGATTGTTCGTCAATTTCTTGTAAGAGTCGCATGTACTTATAAAGTTCGCGCGATTCTAAGGTGCGACGAACACTTAAACTGACAGTCGAGGGTTTCAGGTTGACGGTTGGGGTTTTTCCGGTTAATTCTTTATGAGCTAATTGCCCATAATAGGTTGCAACATGTTTTTTAGCCTTTGTCCACCAAGCTTGAGCTTGTGCCGAATCTCCTAACTCTTTATGAGCTCGACCTAACCAATATTGGGCTCGAGCCACACTAACAGGGGTTGAAACATTCTCATTTAAGCGTTCAAAGTGATCTTTAGCTTGTTCTGGATTCTTCAAAAATCTGAGGGACAGCCAGCCCCCTAACCATTCGGCTGTTGCAAAATTTTCACCTCTTTTAAGGCCATGATCCTTAATGGTGTCATAGGCGGCTTGATATTTTTTATCTTCTAAAAGTCGGCGAGCGATAAGATTACGTTCTGTCCAAAGAAGGTCTGGGTTTTCATGGTTTGTTAGTTCCTTGAGCAAGGCTGAGGCCTTTTTATCGAATCGATTTTTTCGATACAGACGAGCTTGCTCGAATTTAAGACGGGGATCTTGTATAAGATCAGAATTCAGCATGGATGCTCCCTTTATTAAACTGAGGCGAGCTTCTAAAATTGTTCTAAATTTTTTTGGTAAGTTAGCCAGAACCAGCTCTGCTGCTGCCAATTGATTGTTGTTGAGCAAAGCATGGGCTTTTCGTTGTAAAATTTCATCATTGAGTAAGGGGCGATAAGCGGTGATAAATTTTTGCAGATCGAGTGTCGTAATATCATTATCGATAAATGCTTGACGAAATTTTTGATCATTGTACTGTTTTTGCGCTAACAAAGCTTGGCCAAAAGCTTGTAGTCCTTTTAAACTGATCGGTGGCATGCGACGGAACCAAGCAATTGTTTGGGAAGCAGAGGGCGACCTTTTATAGAGCTCGTTTTCAAGGTGACGTTGAATGGCTGAAAGCCTGGGCCATGTCGGGTGTTTATCAATGAAAGCCTTAGCTGTTGAGAATGATGCTGTTTTTTGGGCGCGCAGCCACATCAACACCGTGTAACTTTGGGGACAGCTAGCCTTATCAATGGCGACTTCGTCTGGATTTTGACGAATCGCCTTTTTCAGTTGCTTACCACATTTTGCTGCTTCATGGGCATGGTTTTGTGTTATAGTCAGTGATAGAATAATAAAGCTAATCAATAGTTGACGCATTGTTGGACCATCAGTAAGGGAATAAAAATGAAACTTTCAGGCTCTATTGTCGCTCTAATTACGCCATTTCACAATGGAGAAGTTGATGTATTAGCTTTAAAAAAATTAGTCGAGTGGCATCTGGCCGAAGGAACACAAGGAATTGTTGCCTGCGGATCCACTGGCGAAGCGGCTTTGTTAACCGCGAAAGAGCGTTCAGTGGTATTGGAAACTGTTGTGACCACAGTGGCAGGACGGATTCCAGTGATCGCAGGCTGTGGCGCGCCGTCTACCCATGAAACACTAACAATGATGGTTGAGGCTAAAGAAATTGGATGTGATGCTGGCTTGGTGGTTACGCCCTACTATGTTAAGCCGACTCCTGAAGGAGTGTATCAGCATTTTAAAGTTTTAAATGAAGTGGGATTGCCCATTGTTTTGTATAATAATCCCGGTCGTGCCGTGACAGATTTATCGGTGGATACGGTGGTTAGGTTGGCTGAGTTATCGATGGTTATTGCTATTAAAGATTCTTGTGAAGACTTAACAAGAGTTATTAAGATGCGTCAACGGATTACCAAGGATTTTAGTTTTTTGTCGGGTGATGATCCGATTGCAACAGCCTATATGGCGCAAGGCGGTGATGGTGTTGTGTCAGTCAGTGCCAATATTGTCCCTCGCTTGAACCAGCAGATGATACAGGCATGGAAGAATAGAGATTTAGAAACATTTGCCATGTTGCGCGATAGATTGTTAATAGTACATGAATCCATGTTTGTGGAAACAAGCCCAAGCCCTATTAAGTATGCGGTCTCACGGCTTGGTTTTTGTACCCCAGACGTTCGCTTGCCATTAGTGCCGGCAACGGAATCTGCTAAGGGGATTGTGGACCATGCATTGAAAACTATTGGTTTAATGGCAGCTTAATATCTAAGGATTTAAGGTTTAAAAGAGAAAAAGGGTCAGGCCATGACAAAAGAACATGCTCATAGAATGGTAGCACAAAATCGTCGAGCCCGATTCGATTATGCTATTATTGAAGAAGTTGAAGCGGGGATTGTATTGACGGGAAGCGAAGTCAAATCTTTGCGGGGCGGGCGGGCCAGCATTAACGAAACTTATGCTGGTGAAATGAAGGGCGAAATTTTCCTCTTTAATGCTAATATTCCCGTCTATGAACAGGCTAATCAGTTTAATCACGAACCTAAACGGCCACGCAAGTTATTGTTACATAAGCGTCAAGTTAATAAGTGGATAGGGGCAATTCAGCGTAAGGGCATGACCTTAGTGGCCTTATCTATGTATTTTAATAATAAAGGGCGGGCCAAAGTTGCCTTGGCGTTGGCTAAAGGTAAAAATACCGTGGACAAGCGTGAGACTATTAAAGAGCGAGATTGGAGCCGTGATAAGGCCCGAATCCTGCGGGGAGCTTAAGTTTTTTAATGCGGATACTACGTCATATCATCACCATTAGTGGCTTTACTGTTATGAGCCGTATTTTTGGTTTGGTGCGTGAAATTATGATTGCTCGCTTTTTGGGCGCCAGCTTGGTGACTGATGCCTTTTTTGTAGCGTTCAAGTTTCCCAATCTTTTTCGACGTATTTTTGCTGAAGGAGCATTTAATGCGGCTTTCGTCCCTTTATTTTCGCGTAAATTAGTGAGTGAGGGCCGCGAGCCGGCTAAAGCATTAGCGGAAGTTATCTTCTCCGCCATGCTTGCTTTTTTAACCATATTTGTTTTACTGGTTGTTATCTTTACACCGACTATTATTCATATTTTAGCGCCAGGCTTTGCCACCACCCCAGAGCGTCTAGAGTTAGCGATAACTTTTACGCGCATCACGTTTCCCTATATATTGTTCATTTCGTTGGCGGCTCACTTATCGGGTGTGTTGAATTCTTTTGATCGCTTCGCCGCTGCAGCCGGCGTACCCATCCTCCTCAATATTGTGATGATTTCATCTTTATTGATTTGTCCGTATATAGACCTTTCTTATGGTGTTGGGTTGTCAATTGCCGTGACGGTTGCCGGTATGGTGCAATTGCTTTGGCTTTATATGGCTTGCTGGCGTATGGACTTTCGTATTCGGTTACGATGGCCGCGATTAACACCTGATGTCAAAGAATTATTACGGTTGATGGTCCCAGGGGCTATTGGGGCAGGCGTGATGAATATCAATCTTTTTATTGATACGATCTTGGCCTCCTTTTTACCTGAAAAATCAGTTTCTTATATCTTTTACGCAGATCGCTTAAATCAACTGCCCTTATCCATTTTTGGTATTGGAATCGGCACGGCTTTATTGCCGTTATTATCCCGACAGCTCAAAGCAGGGGAGTATGAAAAAGCCCTCCAGAATAAGTTATTGGTGACGGATGTGGCATTGCAATTAACTGTTCCAGCGGCTGTTGGATTAGCCCTACTTAGTTATCCGTTGATTCATTTAATTTATGGGATGTCTATCGGTGATACCCAAGCAACTGCTAACGCATTGGCTGCTTTTGCTATAGGAATTCCGGCTTATGTCTTAAATAAAGTTTTTGTAACCGGTTTTTTTGCGCGTCAGGATACCAAGACTCCTGTAAAAATTGCGATAGGATGTATTTTTCTCAATCTGCTTTTAAATCTTATTTTAATGAGATATTTAGGCCATGTGGCATTGGCTTTATCGACTTCCTTATCAGCGTGGGTGCACACCGTGGCTTTGTATGGCGTTTTGAAAAAAAGAGGGTGGTTTGCTTTATCGTACGACATTAAAATGGCGAGCATAAAAATTATTTTTATCTCCATTTTGATGGGGACCATTTTATGGCAATTAGAGAGTCATTACGATCCTTGCTGCATGACCAAATGGCAGGAGATTGGCTATGTTGTTAGCCAGCTTAGTGTTGGAATGATCGCTTATATTTTATTAGGAATTGCTTTAAAAGTTATTGATATTTCGAGATTTAAAACAGTTTTAGGTCGATAAATATTTTAACATAGCCGGCTTTCTTACGGTGTGGGGACTGTATCAACAAACTTGACTTTTTGCCGTCTAAGTGTCATTGTCTACATACAGACAAGGTTCGACTTTTCAATACCATTAGATTTAGTGTGTTCAAAGGTTTTTTAAAGAAAAATCTCAATCCTTTGTTTTTTCTAATGGTATCCTCTAAGCAATTGTACGTCCTTGTTTTTATAACTTCCATGCCAGGGATTAGAGTGAATGACTAATTATACTAAGAACGACTCCCATCTCCCTCAAATCCCAAAGCCAATCTGGGGCATTGGACTTGCTGTCTTCTTTGTTAATCTCTCCTCGGTTATGGTGCGCAGTATTTCTGCTGTTTATATGAAAACAATTCTAGGGGCAGGGTCTGGATTAATTGGAACCATAGAGGGCATCGTCGAAATGTTATCTTATATCATGAAGATGATGTCAGGCGTTTTTAGTGACTATTTGCGCCGACGCAAATTTATCATTGTTCTAGGCTATACCTTTATGTTCTTAAGTCGCCCCTTAATTGCGGCTTTTGGGAATATGCAGGCGGTAATCGCATCTCGAATCTTAGATCGGTTAGGAAATGGTATTCAAGCATCGCCGCGAGATGCTTTGGTGGGAGATTTGGCGCCCAAATCTATTCGTGGCGCCTGTTATGGTTTGAGAATCAGCTTAGGAACGGCAGGATCTTTTGCCGGTGCTGTGTTTGCTTTATGCTTAATGTCTTTACATAATGAAGACTATTTGATGGTTTTCTGGCTTGCGGCAATCCCAGCATTGATTTCTGTTGCCATTATGGTTTTCTTTATTAAGGAACCCCCACAAAATGTCAATCCAGCTGATCATAAAACGCGGCATCCGATCCATATGGAAGATATTCCCCGGCTTGGTCGTCCATATTGGTTGTTGATGATTGTGGTGGGTGTGTTCATGATTGCTCAATTAGGCGAGCCAATTATGGTATTACATGCCCATGAAAATTTTCAATTGTCTGGCAAATATATTCCTCTTATTCTAATTGTTTACAATTCAACTTATTCATCGATCTCTTATCCTGCTGGAAAGCTATCGGATAAGATTGGACGCATTAATATGTTGATTGTTGGGTTTTGCTGTCTTTTAGCCGGCGATCTATTTCTAACAGCAGCCACCGATCTGTGGATGATTTTTGTGGGAATAGCGTTATGTGGCGCGCAGATGGCGGTTACCCAAAGTATCTTTATGTCTTTGATAGCCGACTGTGTGCCGGAAGATTTACGGGGGACAGGATTTGGTGTTTTCTATCTTATCTGCGCGATCTCTGTGTTTATTTCTAATACGGGCGCCGGCTTTATTGCAGAAAGTATGGGTGAACGATACGCTTTTGCAGCGTCGTTGGCGGTTGCTAGCTTGGCTCTTACAATTCTTCTATTTTTTGCAAAAAAAATTGCTCCCAGAGAAAAATTACCCCTTTCGGCATAATTTCTTTTTTAAACCACTCAGTATTAATTATGGAATGTTTAAAAAGATAAGGGTTCTACCGCAGAAAGTGGCTTTAACATCTTATTATGTCAAAATCTTCTTTCTCAACATTATAATGACCTTATCGCGCTGCCCGTCTATCAGAACCGGCGGCTACGGTGGAAAATGGAGATGGCTCTGTGCTAGCCGAAGAGGAGCTTATTTCTGATGAATGAGTGGTTGATAGATATTGCTTAATCTTATCAGCCTGAGCTGCTGCATTCTTGTTTTCTTGCTGAATTCGATCGTGGATTTCTTTTCTAAGAATGCGACTTGTTTTAGGATAATCAAAGCTTAATTTGACGATGCTACCACGGATTTCCGAAACGGTTAAGGTTATTTCGTCATCAATAATAATTGATTCGCCAATTTTCCGGGTTAAAAATAACATGTTGAACCTCTTGTTCTTGGTTAAGTGACCATATAAATATTATTTATTTAAATTTAACCACATTTTTAATAAAAAATTAAGTTAAATATCAGATCCTGGATATGTAAGAAGATAATAGATGGCTAAGCAAGCGAATGAATGTATTAACCCAATTAGTTAATAAAATGTCGTGGAACGTGGCTCGCAGTCAACGGTTGAATGCGAATATAGCGAATTTTGATATTCCTGGGTATAAGCGAACTGATATACAGCCCTTTAACAAATCCGTTCGTTCTTCAACAATGACTCAAGAACCGACCTTGTATATTAAGGAAGTGATAGAGGGCGTGGAAATGTCTCGTGAAAATGAGATGCTTCAATTGACAGAAAACTCAGCCAACTATCAAGCCAACTTAAATATATATAAAAAATATCTTGGATTGTTAAAAACAGTTATTGGTAAGGCAGGGAGTTAAGGTATGGCAACTATTTCAAGCTTCAATCAATCTCTTCAAGCGTCAGCAGCGGGAATGGCAGCTCAAACTAAGCGTCTGCAGATTATTACAGAAAATATTGCCAATGCGGAATCAAAGGCTGCAGCCCCGGGTGGTGAACCGTATCGGCGTAAAACTATCGCTTTGGGAACGACAACGGATATGCGAACCGGGCTCTCCACGGTTAAAGTAAAAAAAATTGGGACCGATCCATCAGCTTTTAAAGAAGTATACGCTCCTTATGATCCTGTGGCAGATGAGCGTGGCTATGTACAAATGCCCAATGTAAAGACTATGGTTGAAATGGTTGATATGCAAGAGGCCCGATTAAGCCATGAAGCCAACGTGGAAGCTTATAAGAAATCATTGAAAATGATGGAAGATACAATCGGAATCTTGAGAAATTAAAGGATAGAACATGGGAATTATGGGAACAGGCTCTATTTTTAGCCAATATAATAAAATTGCTGGAATGGTAGGACAAGAGAAAGCCAGCTCAGATCCTGGCTTTCATGAGATTCTTTCACAAACTTTTAAAAATGCCTATCAACAAGTTAAATCCAATGAACAGTTGGCTAAACAACACGTAGTTGATCAAGTAGATTTAGCAAAATTGGCACCAAATACGGCTGAACTTGATGTAAAAATTACTGAAATTACTGCCTTTAGAGATAAGATTTTGGGTGCAATCCAAGAGTTGCTAAAGATGCAGGCCTAAAAGAATTTTGCTCAAACTTATTTAAAATGTTAATCTTGCCGTGTTATTGATCATTAACGCCGGAGATTTTCTATGGTTAGCGACGTTTTAAAAGGGGGCATCTGTATGATGTTAATTACATCGTCCTTTGCAAAGCAGGAGATCTTCACCTTAAAGATAGGTGACTTTGAAAAAGCTTATCCAATTCAGCAACCACAGTCAGAGGGGCTCCCGTCAAGATTGCTTATGTTAATGATTTTGCAGATAATATCGCTTTATTGAGAGCAACAGCAAAAGGGCTGTGTGAAAAAATCAAAGCTCAACATTTAACACAACAAATCGATGTGGTAGTTATTCCTGGCGATAAAGCAAATGCCTTGGGTGCGTTGCTGGTAGAAAAATTGTCAATCGATAATCCAACTATTAAGCTTGTGATTTTTAGAACAACTGATAAGGGAGGGAATATCAAGAGTGTGATCTATCAATCAGTCACAAGTTCTACTACCAAAAAACTCTATGCCGGTGAGTATCATCAACACTTAGTCCACGGTAAAAATGTGATGATTATGGATGATGTTATTTCCACAGGGGCTACTGTTAAAGCTGCAGCCGACCTGGTCAACCTCTTAGGGGGTAAGGTCATCGCTTATGCCTGTGGGGCCACAGAAGGAGAAAAGGATCAGGCAAAAGAAATAGCTGATGGGGAAACCTTTGAAGGATTGCCTATCTTTAAGATGGCGCATTTTCCGCTGATTAAAATTTAGTATCTATTAACCTTGCTATAAAGATGGGGTTGCTTCATTATAATCAACAGTTTTTAACTTTTTGAAGTGATTAACACATAATGGATGATTTACAGCTTTCCCTTTTCTTATTGATCTGCCTGAGTATTATTTCTTGGTGGATTGCGCCACGGTGGGTGGCAGCGATAGGAGCTGCCTTGAGTGCAGGCTATGCCTATTGGCTAGGTTATGTTGATGGGCTAGGTCTGCTGGTCCTAGCAGGTATAGGTCTAATGCTTAGAGGTTACTATACCGTTTATAAGCTGCCTGAGTTGCCAAAATTGGCTTTAGCAATCGTTCTCATTGGGGCTACCTTTACAGTTTATCTGCACTATATGCCCGGCTTTTATAATTTTATGGCTGCGAATCAGATCCGTCTCAGTCCTGCCTCTTCACCCTATACGGCTTATGTAAATATCGATAAAGCTTTGGTAGGGCTCATCTTCTTACTTTATTTTCCTGCCTTTAATCGATCCTTAAAAGAATGGTTGCACTCGGCACGGTTTATTCCTCTACCGTTATTAATTGTATCTTTGCTGTTGATTGGCAGTGCATATGCAATCAATTATATCCAATTTGATCCAAAAGTTCCTTCTATCTTATGGTGGTGGATCCCTTTGAATCTCTTATTTGTTTGTGTTGCCGAAGAAGTTTTTTATCGCGGCTTTATCCAGCGTGAACTCAGCAATGCTTTAAGTAATTATAAATATGGTCAGATGTCTGCTATTATTTTAACGGCTATTATCTGTGGTGCGGCCCATTATAGAGGGGGAATTTCTTTTGTCTTTTTATCGGGGTTAGCTGCCATTATTTATGGATACGTCTTTGTGAAGAGTCAACGATTAGAAACCTCTATTCTTATACATTTCTTTGTTAATCTCATTCATATCCTAACATTTAGTTACCCGTCTTTAAGTCGCTAAATTAAATGACTCTATGGACTATCAATAGGGATCATGCGATATTGATGAATAAAGATAGTGAATCGTGAGGGACTTATGGATCTAGGAACGCATTTGTTTACTTGGTGGCGTGGACAATTTATCGGAGAAGATGAATTTGGTAACCGCTACTATCAAGATAAAAAGAAGAATGGTCGAGGGATTTATCGTCGATGGGTTATCTATAAAGGGGATATTGAGGCCTCTAAAGTACCGGCCGATTGGCATGGATGGTTGCATCATACCAACCCTGAACCGCCTCAACCTCGCAAGCGCTATTACTGGGAAAAAAATCATCAACGCAATTTAACCGGAACCAGATTTGCTTATCGTCCTAAGGGGTGGGAAGCAAATAACTCAGCGGCTAAAAAAAGCTATGAAGCTTGGGCGCCCGACGCTTCCTAAAAGCTTAAGGAATATGGCCAGTTGGTAAAATTAGGTAGCCTAAAAAAGAAACAGTTGGTCTAAAACTGGGTAAAGTTTTATTGATTCATTTAGGATCATAGCTGTTAGAGAAGGTTGCTCATAGCTGGATGGAACTGTATTATCTATTCACATAATTTTAATAATAGAGTTGCCAATGAAATTTGCTAAGCCATTATTATCGGGAAGACTTATAAAACGTTATAAACGATTTTTAACCGATGTGATTTTAGAAACCGGTGAAGAAGTGACAGCTCACTGCACCAGTACGGGTGCCATGTTAGGTTTGCTGAACCCAGGTGCACAGGTATGGCTTAGCCCTGCTAGCAATCCCGACCGTAAACTAAAGTATACATGGGAAATGGTCGAAAGTGATGGGGTGAAGGTCGGGGTTAATACGGCCCATCCTAATGACTTGGTTGCAGAAGCAATTACCGATAATATCATTCCGGAACTAATGGACTATACAACGGTTCGCCGAGAAGTAAAATATGGTCAAAACTCACGTATTGATTTGTTATTAGAGAATGGGCCCAAGCCGTCCTGTTACGTTGAGGTAAAAAATGTTCATCTGCGTCGTCATGGATTAGCCGAATTTCCAGATGCTGTCACAGAACGGGGGGCAAAACATCTGCGTGAAATGTTGGAAATTGTTAAGCAAGGCGGGCGGGCTGCCATGGTTTATGTGGTGCAGCGCGATGATTGCGAGGTTTTTGATCTGGCCCACGATATCGATCCTGTTTATGCCCAAACTGCCGCCGCAGTCTTTGCAGAGGGTGTAGAAGCTTATGTTTATGCGTGCGATATGCAGGACGATGGGATCACCCTTTATCGCCGGATGAGACTAAAGAAATAAAACGCTGTAAAAAAGGCTGTTCGTATCCATCGTAATAAAGATGGGGAGAATAATCTGTTCGACCGAAAGGGACAACTTTCCTGTTTCTTTAAAAGAGGAAAGGAAGAAGAATTCTTTTACAACATTAAAATATAGTAATTTTTTGGGCTATACAAAAAATTTATTTTCCCTCTTTATCTTGAACTAGAAAATTGCTGACGCTCAGATCGACAATTTTTGCATTCTTGATACTCTGGAATATTTTATTAGCGAACATAAATAAAAAATGATGAATTGTAGTGCCAGGCGTATAAAAAAAATTGAGATCCTGATTCTTGTTTGCCTTACTATTATCTAATAGCGAGAACTTACTAATAGAGTTCTTTTAAAAACAACCTTAAGAATAAAGAGGAATTAATGTATAAAAAGAATATTTTAGCTATGATGGCTCTGTCTTTTGCCCAGGTAGGCAGCGTTTCGGCCCAGCAGAATACATATGATTATAGTTCAGCTTTTAATCCAGAAACAGCACATTTTTCAAAAATGGTAACTATTGAAAGTTGGGTCGCTGATAAACACCATTCTAATGAAGAGTTAATGCAAAGAGTGCAGAAGAATGTAGCAATGACTGTTCCTGAGAACTCATTTTCTTTACATTTTACTCTCCCTATAAAGAATAATGAAGGTGATGATCGCTATTTTGGAAAGTCTTTTCCCACTCTGCAAGACGTAGAATTGCCATTTTTACAGTATGTAAAACAAACTCTTACGTTAAAAGAAGAACCTATTACTTTAGAATTGGCTGCTTCGATAGGAATGGTTTCTTGGAAAGTACCTTTTGCATTTAGTCAAGAAGGGACTCATTATGCAAATGATTTAAGTTCTCTAATGCTGGATAGCCAATTTCAGAAAATGGTAACAAATCGATTACAAGAAACAGGCTTAGAAAAATATTTAAAAACCTTGCCAGGAGATTGTTTTCAGCTTTTAGAGCAACACCCAAGCTTAAGAAATAAAGTTGATGCTATATATGTTCAGAATTTAGAGCACTTTTTTAATCCTACCAAACATCAATCATTTTTATCGTTACTAGATGATCTCTTAGCAGAAAATGGCCAAGCTTTTCTCTGTGCTCATAGTTTTAAGTTTGGAATCGACACAGCGCATCCACTTTTTAAATTGTATTCTTCTAGAAAAGCTGAGGGTGATATTTATCCTGGGTTTGCAGCCTTTGATGTAGAATTTATAGGAATTCATAAAACTGCATTAACAGTAGGAGATGCTGTTATTTCTAATGTAAGCCGCCCTACTGATGATACTGAAGCTCAAAAAATTGATATAGGCTTACCACAGGATATAGGCTCTCACTTTATTCGCCCAATGGGACGACAGGTAGAACTATTCAAAATGAAGAACCATGTTGTTGAAAATTCATTTTCTCCGTCGATATATCGTAATGCTGTTGCTTTACATCCTAATCTAGAGGTGATAGATGCATTTTTTATGGATGGAAAGGGTAAACGGCTCGAGAAATGGGGAAAGGATGTCCATCATGCTGCCGCAATCATTAAAAAGAAACCCCGCACCTCTATAGCAGAAGAAGTACAATAAAAACAGGAAGGTAGAGTAAAAAAGGTATTGTTGTAAATAGCTTGCTTTGACTGAGCTCTTTGGCTTTTACCACGGAGAGAGTCCTCAAAAGAGGGCTCTCTTTATATTTAAGATAGAAATTCGTATTGAGTGCAGTTTATTGTTGGGACTTTACTTCTTCTTCAGCAAGCAGCAGTTGTTTTTCAATTTCGTGCCGCGTCATGGAAATGCCATGAATCTCAAAATCCGTGATGAGCTTACGGATGATATCTTCATCGCCAGATTCTTCTAAATCCGCCACGATCACGTCCTGAGCATAGCGTTTGGCTTGTTCTTCACCGTAGCCAAACATTTCGGCAGCCCATAACCCAACTTTATGATCACGCTTCACATTAATCTCAAAAGAATGTTTTTCCTGATTGGCGTAGCGCTGTTCTTCAATTTTCTCCTTAGCATCTGATAAGTAAACTGTAGACATGGTGATTCCCAATCGTAAATTTGGTCTCTTAATATCTCACCATATCCATAAATGGGTTAAAAAGATCTTAAGCAGGGCAAGGTTATCGATTGGAAATTAACTCAAATTGACGCGCATTGAAAAGTTGATAATGCCACCACTCATTAACAAACAAGTCCCAGCCGGCACTCATCATAATGCCCAAGAGTTTATACCGGTTATGGGCCGCTTCTGCTGAAATTTGGGTGGATCCATGGTGCGAGGTGATGTCAAAGCTGTCAAAGGGAGTGCCCATATCAAGTTCTTGGCCATTTTGATCAATAAGTGTTAGATCAATAGCAACACCGCGCGTATGAGGAGAGCCTCTCTCCGGCGGGGTAACATAGTCTGAGTTAGGGCAAATCGACCATAAGCGTTCTTGAGCATATTGAGGACGGTAAGTATCAAGAATTTTGAATCGCAAGCCTTGTTGTGCAGCAAGCTCAATGGCTTTTTCTAAAAGATTTAAGGCCTCAGGCCGTAAGAAACAGCGATTACTGTCATAAATTGGTTGGTTGGTAAAATTATTCGCTGTTGCATATCGTATTTCAAGGATTATATTATGAGAAGCTTCTGTAATTTCCATAAGTGACATAAAGAGATCCTCCAGTGACTTTGATGACTCAACCTAGCACAATCCTTAGTTTTGACACAACCGGTAGTCAAGATTCCATTGCCGTTAGGGTAAATGGCCAGATCTATAATAAATTGTTGCCACGCGGGGGGAATGGGTTGCAATCAGCGATCCTTGTTCCTGAACTGACGAGATTGCTGCTTGAAAAAGATCGAGCCTTAGCTGATATTGATGTGCTATGTGTTTTGACCGGTCCAGGGTCATTTACCGGTATACGCTTAGGATTAGCCACTGCTCAAGGTTTAAAATTAGTCACCCATTGCAGTATTTTTGCTCCAACTCTTTTGGATGTGCTGCTTTTTCGTCACAAAGAGAGTATTGCTGTTGTTGACTCTAAGCGAGGAGATTACGTTGTTAAGAAGGATGGTTCTATTTCAATGATGACCTTGCAACAGCTTCAAGAGGCGGCGGTGAAACGATCCATTGTCTCTGTCGATTCAATCCCCGATGTGGAAGTAATTGTGCCACGCCAGTCGATTGCGCATGAATTAATCGACTTTTATGACAGTTGTGAACGGCGAGAAAAGTTTATGCGGTTAGAGCCTTTTTATACTCGAACGCCTGAGTTTGCAAAGAAAAAGCCATTTATTTTTAAATCGCAGGAGACGGCCTAAATTATGATCCGATTGGATGAACACGCTGCCCCCATTTTAGTCCGTATTCATGAAGAAAGTGTTGATCCGCCTTGGTCAGAGGCGTCTTTTCGTTCCTTATTAAACTTGCCAACGGTCTTAGGTCTCGCTCATTCTGACTTTTCCTCCTTTATTTTGCTGTCAGTTGTTGAGACGGAAGCAGAAATTTTAACATTTGCCACACAAAAAAAATTTCGACGGCAAGGAAGGGGACGATCGTTGTTAAAAGAATGTCTTAATTATCTTTTTAGACAAAAAGTTGAAAAATTTTTTTTAGAGGTCAATGAGAATAATTTTGCTGCTATTGGCCTTTATGAGCAATTAGATTTCAAAAAATATGGAGTCAGAGAAAGTTATTACATTAATAGTAATCAACAAGTATCAAATGCCCTATTAATGAGATGGGATGGAATAAAATAAAATATTGACAAATATGGCTAAAGGGGATTTTATGTCATTAAATCCAGTCAATTAATGTGCTCAACCAATCTTCAATCTTTACATTTAATGGGAAATACTAATGACGATACCAGCTCTTGCTGAACAGCATCATGATACACATGATATTCTAGGACTTACAACAGCGATCGTTTCTGCTCATCTGTCGACACGGGAAACAGAGGCTGCTGAAATTCCAAATCTTATAAAAATGATCCACGAAACCCTAAAGAATTTAGCCACCGGTAACGCTCGGTTGCCACAAATGACAGCCGTAGCGCCGGCAGTTCCAATCGAAGAATCTGTTCAACCTGATTACATTGTTTGTCTTGAGGATGGACGTCAACTTCAAGTGCTTAAACGTCATTTAAAAACAGCATTTGGCATGAGCATTGATGAGTATAAAAAACGATGGGGCTTGCCAGCGGATTACCCTACTGTTGCGCCGAATTATTCTAAACGTCGCAGCAACATTGCCAAAGATACAGGACTTGGTAATACCCCAAAGAAGCGTAAGTCTTCTTTAAAGTCTGCTGCTTAAATTATATTATGTCGCATCAGGGTCAATCTCGCATTGAAAAGCTCTGTTTTAAAAAAGGGTTGAGAATGACCGACCAACGTCGGATGATCGCCCGAGTTTTATCAGAATCAACAGATCACCCTGATGTAGAACAATTATTCCGTCGCTGCCAAACGATGGATGCAAATATTAGTTTGGCCACCGTCTACCGAACAGTTCGGCTTATGGAAAAAGCCGGTATTCTTGAGCGTCATGAATTTAAAGATGGCCGCTCACGCTATGAAGAAGTTTCTGATCGCCCCCACTATCATCTTATTGATATTCAGACCGGACATGTTATAGAATTTTATAGTCCGGGGATTGATGCACTTCAACGTAAAATTGCAGCAAAATACGGATATGAACTCATCGATCAACGTCTAGAGTTATATGCTATCCCCATAAAAAAGAGAAAAAACAATGATGCAAAAACTGTTTATTAAAACTTATGGCTGTCAGATGAATGTGTATGATTCTGAAAGAATTGCCGATATTCTTTCTCCAATGGGGTATGGTTTAACAGATAATCCAGACGAAGCCGACCTTGCCATTCTTAATACTTGCCATATTCGGGAAAAGGCAGAGCAAAAAATGTACTCTGATTTAGGGCGATTGCGGGATCGACGGGATGAGCGTCGTCACGATAATCAAGATATGATTATCGCCGTGGGTGGTTGTGTGGCGCAGGCTGAAGGGGCGGAAATTATGCGTCAAGCGCCTTATGTAGATATTGTGTTTGGTCCCCAGGCTTACCATCGCTTGCCTGAAATGATTGCACAAGCAAAGCGGGCAAAGGATGCCAAGGAAGGTAAAATTGGTAAAGGCGTGGGCGTCGTGGATACAGATTTTCCCTTGGAGAGCAAATTTGATACATTACCACAAACTGAGGTGAGTCGGGCGGCTGCATTTCTGACGATTCAAGAAGGATGTGACAAATTTTGTACTTACTGTGTTGTGCCTTACACTCGGGGAGCAGAGTTTTCTCGGCCGGTGAAGGATGTTCTTGAAGAGGCAAAGCATTTAGCCCGTGTAGGAGCTAAAGAAATAACGCTTTTAGGACAAAATGTTAATGCTTATCACGGAATGCCTATGGCGGGTGATAAAGAATGGGGACTTGCTCGATTGATTCGCGAAGTAGCAGAAATTGATGGCATTGAGCGTATTCGTTATGTGACCTCTCATCCAAGTGACATGACGCGGGACTTAATTGAAGCTCATCGCGATGTACCCCAGCTTATGCCCTATTTGCATTTGCCCGTGCAAGCCGGATCTAACCGGGTGCTTGAGGCAATGAATCGTAAGCACACGCGTGAGAGCTATATGGAAATTCTTGAGCAATTACGTCAAGCGCGGCCTGATATTGCTTTGTCCTCAGACTTTATTGTTGGATTTCCTGGGGAATCTGATAAGGATTTTGAACAAACGTTAGATTTAGTGCGTCAAGTTCGCTATGCCCAAGCGTATTCTTTTAAATACAGTATCCGTCCTGGTACGCCAGCTGGATTGATGGACCTGCAACTTCCTGAAGAGGTTAAGTCTGAGCGGTTGCAACAATTGCAAAATGTTCTAAATGACCATCAGTTGGATTTTAATAAAGCCAGTGTGGGAAAAGTTATGAAAGTCTTAATAGAACGTAAAGGTCGTTATGCTGATAACTTAAATGGCCGTTCTCCTTATATGCAGTCGGTTACGATAGAGGGGAATGAGCGTTTGATTGGACAAATTATTGACGTTGAAATTAAATCAGGTCATGCTAATGGTGTAAGGGGAAATGTTAAACTCGTTTCGTAATTTAACTATCAATGGGTTAACACTCCTATAGCCTTTAACAAATGAGGATTCATTGAGTAAAGAAAACCCGCATAAAATGCACTTAGAGTTTTCTGATAACGAGTTGTTATCAGCTCTGGTTGGTCCACACGACCGCCATTTAACCCGCATTGAACAACGCCTTGGCGTTTCAGTCGCTCTCCGAGGTAGTCACATTGTCATCAATGGGCCTGAGCCAGAGGCTTCTTATGCGAGAGCTGCCATTCAATATTTGCATTCGCAGCTTGTCAAAGGGTTTGCCGTGGATACTGAGGAAGTGGAATCTGCCATTCGCATGGCGACGGCAACGGTTCCTTTATCGTCGGGTGATCCCTTGATCACGGGCGATGAAAGTATGTCAATTGCTACTAAGCGACGCATGGTATTTCCTCGATCTAATCATCAAGCGGAATATATGCAAGCCTTAAAAACCCATGATCTTGTTTTTGGGCTGGGACCAGCGGGAACGGGTAAAACCTATTTAGCAGCTGCTATTGGGGTTTCTTTGTTGTTGTCTGGGGCAGTCGAACGAATCATTTTATCGAGGCCAGCGGTCGAAGCGGGAGAACGACTTGGATTTTTACCCGGGGATATGCGTGAAAAAGTAGATCCATATCTGCGGCCTCTCTATGATGCCTTATATGATATGTTGCCAGGTGATCAGGTGCAAAAGCGTCTAGCGAGCGGTGAAATTGAAATAGCACCTCTAGCTTTTATGCGGGGTCGCACCTTGGCCAATGCTTTTGTTATTCTAGATGAAGCGCAGAATACTACCTCGGCACAAATGAAAATGTTTCTGACGCGCCTGGGGACCAATTCACGGATGGTTATTACAGGCGACCTGACTCAAATTGATTTGCCCAATGGTGTCATGTCTGGGTTGGCGGAATCTGTTCGGATCCTAAAAGGAATTGAAGGGATAAAATTTGTTGAATTTGATGAGAAAGATGTGGTAAGACATCATTTAGTCTCAAGTATTGTTAAGGCTTACGCATCTGATGTTATGCACAATGCAACATCAAATATAACACCTCATGCCAGATCGAAGTAGTATCAACCATAGTTGTCATGTTTTAATTGACGAGGTCTCCTGGAATTCCAGCGGGATAGAATGGGACACCCATATTACTCAACTATCCCGCTTTGTTCTATCAGAATTTGAATGGGATCGCTCCGTTGAGGTCACTATAAAACTAACTAATGATGCAGAAGTTCAAAATTTAAATCGTCAGTTCCGTCATAAAGATAAGCCAACGAACGTTCTATCCTTTCCTGCGATGACGAATGAGGATATACCCCATCTTCCAGCAGATTTTCCTATAATATTGGGCGATATTGCTCTTGCTTTTGAAACCATAACACGGGAAGCAATTGAGCAGAAAAAATCTCTGGACCATCATGTTAGTCATCTTGTGGTGCATGGTTTGCTCCATTTATTGGGGTATGACCATGAAACAGATCTAGAGGCTGAAGAAATGGAAACTTTAGAGATTGACATTTTGTCTAAACAATCTATACCTAATCCATATAAGGAGTAATTATGCCAAGTTCATCAGAACCTGACTCGTCGCTGTTTACAAATTTAAACAGCTTTATTAAGAAACTTTTTAAGGGAAAAAAACGGGCTGGAGAAGCGCAAGAGCCATCTAAGCTGCGAGATACCCTTGAGGAGTTAATTGATGAGCATATCGAAGATGGTGGACAACCCATTCCTTTAGAAGAACGAGAATTCCTAGGTAATTTAGTTAGATTTACTGAGCTTACAGCAGCCAATGTGATGGTTCCGCGTATTGATATTATTGCGGTCCCTTTGGATGTGGCGGAAGATGAGCTTTTAGCAACCTTTACGCGGTCACGTCTACAACGTCTTCCAGTTTATCGCAATACATTAGATGAAGTGCTGGGGGTTATTCATGTCCAAGATGTATTATCCTGGAGTGTTTCTAGTAAAAAATTAAATCTCAAGTCGATTATGAAAGAAGTAATGTTTATTTCTCCTGCTATGCGAGCTTTGGATTTAATGTACAAAATGCGAGAAAAATCTTCCCGTCTTGCTATTGTGGTGGATGAGTACGGGGGGGTAGATGGTTTAGTGACTTTGACAACAATTGTTGAAGAAATTGTTGGAGAAATGCATGATGATCAAGACAGTCACGATAAAGATCTTGATAAAAAGGACGATGGCAGCATTATTGCTGATGGCCGTCATGCCCTTGAGGAAATTGAAGAGAGCATGGGCGTACCTTTAATGGTTGATGATCTAGAAGATGACGTGGAAACCATTGGAGGATTGGTTACATCGCTGGCCGGTCATGTGCCCATCCGTGGAGAGCTAATTAATCATCCTAAGGTGCCCGTTCAATTTGAGGTCGTTGAGGCTGATCCTCGTCGCGTGAAACGAGTAAAGATTCGGATGGACGGGAACTAGATCCTGCATCTGTTGCTATAGCTGTTGAGGTATGAGAATCTTCTCTATCGCCAGTTAAAAGAAGCTTTTCATTGTCGATAGAAGGTAGATCTTTTAAAGGACTAGTTTGTTGCTTGTCAATAGAAGGTTTTTTATCAGTTAACTGCTCTACAAGACGATTAATATCATCTTTTCTTAACAGAAGCTCTTTTTTTGCAGCATCACTCCAGGTTTTAAAGTCTTGGGCGTCGGTGCTATCCATTTGCATGTCTTTACTTTCTAATAATGGCGTGAGTCTGAGATAGGAATGGGGTAAGTTTGTTAATTGTTGCCGCTGAGAAATAGAATTATGGGTCCTTTGTCCATCACAAGCAGTATTCATAATTTCCCCCATCCACCCTTTTAATCCCATCTCTTTGTAGGTTTGGGTATCTTTAGAATCAGTATTATAGCCACACCCTAAAGACAATAAGATGATCTGATCCGGTGGTGTCTTGCAATATTGAGTTGCTAAATTTAGTCCCAATTCTGCCGGATTGTTTAAGAAGATGCCCGCATCACAGGTATTCCGGCGTAAAATTTTCTTCGGCGCAAACATGGTAGGGGCCGCCACACAGGCACTTAAGGCGTCGTAAATAAACACATTCTTTTCTGTGCTATCTTGAGGTCTAAGCGTTGAGAAGGTGATAATTTTTTTATTATCCAGATCATAAGCTGTTAAAAAAACAGGCAACTTTAGATCTTTTAAGGTTTTATCACCAAAGAATTTTTCAAGAGTTTTATTCAGATCTGTATCTTTATATTTTGGCCCCCACCACAATCCTAACCAAGGGTCTAGCGCTCCTCCTACCCATGATCCCATTCTCTCGCCCAACCATGAAGCCATCCAGGCACGTAAACAGCTGTTTTTTGAAGAAAAAATGATTGGCCCATCTTCCAGATAGATGGCGGCTAGTTCTTCAGGTGTATAATAAGGAGATTTAATACTTTCCCTATAAGGCATAAAATCTTCTAAGGACACTGTTGATTGATAATTCTCAGGTTTTTCTGTCGCTAATCCAGCAGCAATAAGAGTTCCAGTGGATGTTGCAATAATCATATCAAATAATTCATGGATAGGTTTTTCCGTTAAATGCGTCAGATAGGATAGAAAAATGCACTCTAAGAATCCTCTGATTGCTCCACCATCAAGGCTTAGGATTCGTAATTTATTGGACGGATTGGTTGACCTTAAAGTGGCTTCATAATTTTTGGCATATTTTTGGATCTTTCTAGATAGCTTAATTTTTAATTCTTCAAGGGAAATAGCACACGGTGACTCTTGAGTTACATATTGTTTTTCTAAATTTTCAAGCTGAGTCGCAAGTTTTGAAAGTTTTGCTAGATAAGAAGGTGCAGCCAAAGGGACAGCTGCTGCTGTAGAGTCGTGACTACTAGGTAAGCTAAAAGATAAGAGATCAACCTCTTCTGCTATTGTGACAGATAATAAGATAAAGATTATATAACCTAACCGTCCTAAATGTGTGACAAATTTAAGCATGAAGCAGTCCTTCCCTTCGATATAACACTTGAACTCTATTTTTGTAATATAGTTATAAAGTGTAGATGGTTAAGTTATCATTAATTACTATATAATGCATTTATGTATAATTTTATTAAAAAAGTCAACAGTATTTTAATGATTAATTGATTGATAGACTTTTTAATAAGTTGGGTGAGTGGTGTGGAAGGGAAGGTTAGCCGCGAGCCATTCTAGAATGCCGCCTTCTAAATTATAAGCCTTAGCGTCGGGATATTTTTGTAAGAAGATAGAGCACGCATATTCGCTACGTTTTCCTGAACGACACTGAAAAACAATTTTCTTGTTAAGAACCTGGGGGACCTGCTCAGGATTGAAGGTGCTTAAGGGAAGAAGAATGGCCTCTTTAATAGAGTTTCCTGCAAATTCAGCTTCTTCTCGAACATCAATTAAAATCACCTCATCAGTATTTAACCATTGATCTAAGGTATTAACATCAACAGTTGGAACTAATCTATTGGTCATTTTTGCTCCCCCTTCGCCAGATAATTAATCCTAGCAAGGATTGAGGGAGAGTTAAATAGAATAGTTTTTCCTAACGAGAAGATATGTGGTTAATACACAATTTTTTACCTAAACGGTGGTTCGTCGAACCCGCGTAACTTTCGGGAGTGGAGATCATCAACCCCTTTTTCTCGAAGGATACGCATAGTTTCAAGGCCTACATGCAAGTGTTGGGTCACGCGATCATTATAAAACTGATTGGCCATACCCCGTAGCTTTAATTCACCATGAATAGGTTTATCGGAAACACAGAGTAAGGTGCCATAGGGAACTCTAAAACGAAAGCCGTTGGCTGCCACGGTGGCCGATTCCATATCGAGAGCAATGGCTCGGCTTTGCCTAAATTCTTTATAAAGCTGCTTGGTTCGAAGCTCCCAGTTGCGATCATCGGTCGAAATAACCGTTCCCGTTCGCATGCTATGCTTTACATCTCGCCCTTTTTGATTGGAAATTGTTTGAACAGCTTCTTGTAAGGCTACTTGAACTTCGGCAATCGGAGGGACGGGAACCCATATCGGTAAATCTAAGTTTAAGACATTATCATCCCGCACATAGCCATGGGCGAGAACATAGTCTCCTAAAACCTGGGTTTGCCTAAGACCAGCGCAATGGCCGACCATCAGCCAACAATGGGGCCGAAGGACAGCGAGGTGATCGGTAATATTTTTGGCATTACTGGGTCCTACCCCAATATTGATGAAAGTAATTCCCATACCATCTTTGCGCTTAAGATGATAGGCAGGCATTTGAGGAAGCGGGATACTGGGTGGGATATCTGCTTCTGTTTTGCAAGAAATGCCGCCAGGTAAGATTAATTCAGTATAGGCATCATCGGCTAATAAGGCATCCAATCCATATCTTATAAATTCATCGGCATAGCGTTGATAGTTGGTTAAAAGAATAAAACCTTGAAAGTGTTCTGGACTTGTCCCCGTATAATGATGTAAGCGATGCAAAGAATAATCCACGCGCTCACCGGTAAATATACTAATCGGTTTAAGGGTGCTTTGGGGTTTATAGGTACAATTGGCGATATCATCATCAATGTTGGTTAAGTTGGGCAAGATAAACCCTGCATCCAATTGCCAGAGACCACTTAGATCAATGGCTTGTGAGTTTTTAAACTCTGCATGGGTATCAATTGCAAAGGGTAAAGGAATCGGCCAAGTGCTATTACCCACGAATACAGGGACTTTATGGCGTTCAATTAGTAAGGAAATTTGCTCTATATAATAGTCATAAAATATATCTGGTCGGGTGAGGGTGCCGCCATAGACACCGGGCTCACTGACAACTCCATAGGCTAGACTAGCATCGAGATTCAGGTCTTTGCGATTAACTTTTATCCCTAAAAATGGATAGTTAGCATCCGCAATTTTGGGGAAATTCTCTTCTCGATTGTCTAAATCAATAAAATGACCAAAGGCTGTGCGGATCTTTTCAATATTAGTATCATATATTTTTCTTATATAATCGGTCGCTAACTTTGCATCATCAAATGACTGTAAATCACCAATGGCATGAAAGGGAAGGTAACCTTTATCAAGTTTATTAAACAGCATGCTGTTCCAAGTTTATTTTTAGTCTATGCCTATCAGTGTACGAGCAAAGTCAGATGCTGTAAAGGGGCGTAAGTCATCAATTGACTCTCCGACGCCAATAGCATGAATGGGCACCTTAAATTTTTCACACAAGGATACCACAACGCCACCTTTGGCGGTACCATCAAGCTTTGTGACAATTAATCCTGTCACGCCAATCATCTCCTTGAAGGTTTGGACTTGCGCATGGGCATTTTGTCCTGTGGTGGCATCCAAAACTAATAAAACAGAGTGAGGGGCAGAGGGCTCTATTTTTTGAATAACACGGGTTAGCTTTTTTAGTTCGTCCATCAGTCCTGCCTTATTATGCAATCGGCCGGCCGTATCAATCATTAAAATGTCGCTTCCCTCGGTTTTTGCAAGCTGAAGTGCTTCGAAGGCAAGAGCTGCTGCATCAGCATTTTCTTTACCAACACTAAGGGGAATTCCGACTCGATTAGCCCATACTTGTAGTTGCTCAACGGCAGCAGCGCGGAACGTATCACAAGCAGCTAAGCGTACTTTATGGCCAGCATCGTGCCATTGCTTGGCAAGTTTGCCAATTGTTGTCGTCTTCCCACTGCCGTTAACACCAACCACCAGAATAACATGGGGAGAATAGGAGGTTGAAATGGTAAGCTCGGTGGCATAAGGGGTGAGGATAGAGGTGATGCGGTCTGCAAGAAACTCTTTAATTTCTTCTAAGGTGATGTCTTTATCCATTTTTTCTTTGAATAGGGCTTGGGTCAACTTACTGGCAGTTTCTACACCCATATCACTGAGAATTAAGAGCTCTTCAAGCTCTTGCAAGGTTTCTTGGTCAAGTCGCTTGCGGACAAAGACATTTTTAAGACCATCCTCTAGCGTATCAGAGGTTTTTTTTAGACCATCTTTAAGGCGTAACCACCAGGATTTTTTTTCACTCATGCGTCGGCCAAGTTTCCAATCAAATGATCTTGAGTATAGCTGATAACCATCGCTTTGGCGACACTGGCAATTTCAGCCTCACCTGCAACGGTAATCGGGGTAAATTGATCAGTTTTACCCTGCATAAAACCATTTTCACACGATTCAACTAAAAAGTTGACCGTTTTACCCTGCAGGGATTTAAAATGTTTTTCTATGGCTTGATTGCCTTTAGCACGCAGACGGGCAGCCCTTTCCTTAATAACAGATGCTTTGACTTGGGGCATACGAGCAGCTGGTGTCCCCGGCCGGGGGGAATAGGGAAAAACATGTAAAAATGTTAAGTCACAATCATCAATAATATTGAGCGTATTTTCGAACATCTCATCGGTTTCAGTAGGGAAACCAGCGATCAAATCGACCCCAAAAATACAGTCGGATCTTAAAGCCCGTGCTTTTTGGCAAAATCCAATAGCATCTTCACGCAAATGACGCCGCTTCATACGTTTTAGAATCATATTATCGCCTGCTTGAAGGCTCATGTGTAAATGCGGCAGAAGACGGGGCTCATTCCCAATCAAATCCCATAAATCATCATCCATTTCTACTGGGTCTAAAGAAGAGAGACGCAGGCGTTGTAAAGTGGGAACCAATGCTAGCAACCGTCGAACCATTTGACCTAACGTGGGCTTGCCAGGTAAATCAGCACCATAAGCAGTAATATCGACACCGGTAAGGGCAATTTCTGGATAACCATTTTGGATTAAGATTTTGACCTGGTTAACAATTTCTCCAATAGGGACACTCCGAGAATTTCCGCGACCATAAGGAATGGTACAAAAGGTGCAGCGATGATCACATCCATTTTGGATTTGAACAAAAGCCCGGGCTTTGCCATCAAACCCTGAAATCAAATGGGCGGCTGTTTCAGTGACGGACATGATATCGTTTACAAGCACGCGCTCATGCTCAACCTCCTGAGCGTAACTTGCCAATTGCATTTTTTCATCATTACCGATAACGCGAGAGACTTCTGGCATGTCAGCAAACTTACCAGGATTAATCTGGGAAGCACAGCCCGTTACGATAATTTCTGCATCTGGATTTTCCCGTCTCAATTTACGAATGGTTTGGCGTGCTTGTCTTTCAGCTTCAGAAGTTACGGCGCAGGTGTTAATAATGAAAGCATTATGAAGCCCAGCCTGAATTGCCAGGTCTTTCATAACCTGGGACTCGTAAGTATTGAGGCGACATCCAAAAGTGATGACCTGCGGAGATGGTATTATATTTTTTGTCATTGTTTCTGATCAGTGTTAACCCGCAGATAGTACACTGTTTTTAGTCTCAAGTGCAAATAAATTTTAGATTAAAATCGATAGGCAACTCTTAAACCATTAAATTCTTTAGAAGTAATGGGCGCAATACTCAAGGATTTATTTTTTTCTTGAAATTTTTTTGTGAAAACAAATGCTGAGATAAAACCAACTAAAAACCCAGCTGCCACCCCGGCTCCTGTATGGCGTCGATTTTGAACACGACCTGCAGCCGTTACGGCTGTTATAACATACGGAAGGGCTGCATACTCAATGCCGTAACGAAATAAAATGAAATTAGCGCCCACGGAAGCCGATGAAGTATGGCCACTCGGAAAGTTATAGGGTCTACCGTTGGGACGTCGATTTATTGGCTCGTCACCTTTATGGATTTTATTGACCCCATGTTTTATACCAGCTGTTAATGTCAGATTTAACAATATAGAATATAAGCACTGGAAGGCACCTTCTTCGTCTTCTTTAATTATTGTGAAACCAAATGCCATGACTGGATTAATAAATTGACCAACATCGGCTACACGACCGGCTGTTGTACTTTTTGCATCGCAATAATTGATAAAGAACAGCACCAAAAAGAATTGTCGAACGTTCAAGATTTTTTCTCCATCTCAATGAGTAAGATGATCATAATATTTTTAGTAAAAATTAAAAGATATTTTTTATAAAAATTGGAAATAAGAAAAGGCCAAGAGTAATATATTATACTAACAGGTAAATTATTATTCCATTTATACGGCTCATTAAAGATTATTTAAAAAATTAATTAGAATTGTAAAAAGGGGATTTATTTGTAAGATGAAGGTCTTTATACTTTTCTCTTGGTAAGAAGCTTGTCTTACTATTCAAAATTTTATAAAGGAGCTTTCAATGAAGTGTATTACTGCTATTTCAATGCTCTCTCTTGCCCTTTTAACCTTAAGCCTCCCCTCTCATACTATGGAACCAGAAAGTGAACCGATTGATGAGTGCTCTCAAAGAACTTTCAGTTGGCTAAATAAGCACCGTAAGGTTGAAGTTACGACCTCATTCGAGACTGAAACAACAAAGGTTGGGGACTTTACCTTTATATCTTATTATGTGGGGACAATTACTGGGCCTTATACTCTCCGTAATAATCCAAATCATCACTCCCAAGCTCTCAATGAAATAGAAGAAGATAAGAAGCGCATTGAGGGAATTATTCAAGAGTTAATAGAGATATTTAAATGTAACCTTTCTCGGCCGCCTATTATTGCTCTTCAAGAATGGCCCCGACGAGATTATGAACTCTTAAGGACTAAATTAAATAATGTGCCCATTAATGGAAGGAACCTCCCTCTTGGATTGATTGAAGGTCCTATTCCAGATACTCAGCTTTCAAATGTCCTTATTTTTATGAGTAATCAATTTAAGGAGGTATCGAATTCTTCTGCTGGCCATTTAAACTCTTTAGCGAAGTTAAAGACTGAATCAGGAAAGTCGCAACACAACACAGCCTTAACAGTTGATTTTATATGGCAGCATACTCCCTTGATTAAGTTTACTGTCTTGAACGTAAACCTGCGATGGAAATCTAATGTTGATGATGTATTTAATGTTTGGCTTAAGCCTTTTTTTGAATATCATGAGTCAGATAATGTAGTAATTATGGGAAATCTTAATGTCGATTTTACAGGAAAGTATGATGAAGCAAGTTCTTTCCCTGTGAAGGTTAAATTTAATCATGGAGAGACAATCTATGACACTTTACACGCACGCCGGGTCCAGCGAGTAAAGCCACAGACCACGGATGCCATCTTTTATTTGTTGAGCAAACAATCATCGCGTGGGATGTTTAAAGACTGGGTTTTCCCTCTTGCCGCCCCAGAATCCGAAGCATTAAAACCAGCCGATTACAATTATGAAGAAGTTCCCCTTGAGGAAATCAGCCAGGAAGACTTTCTTAAGTATGTAATTGACAGTGAGGCTAGTAAGCAATATGGCGAGTTATTAAAGATTATTTCTAAAGAGGACAACAATACATATGTTATAAAAAAACACTTAATAGAGATAGCATTGCTTCCTTCTGACCAACAAAGAGAGAGAGTATTTCAGCTTCTTAATGGAGGAGTGACAGACCTTCTCCATAGACTTTCTGACCAATCATTGCAAGAAAAGCTTATGAATTTATGGCAAGCTAAAAAAATTTCTATCTCCTATCTTTTAAATTTATTGCCTCGAGTGTATAAGAACAGCGCAAAAATAGAAGAAGAATTAGACGCATTAGATAAGAAAAACTAAAAGGCTCAAAGTTTTAATAAAGAAGCCCAGTGAAATCATCTAACCTGGGCTTTTTAGTCCATTGAAAAAATATAAATTTTTTAAAGAGCAGATTCAATCCATTCAACAATTTTTCCCTTAGGTAAAACGCCGACCTTCGTGGAAAAAGCTTGGCCATTTTTAAAGAGAGTTAAGGTTGGAATGCTGCGTACTCCCAGTTGAGCAGGTGTTTGTGAATTTTCATCAATATTCATTTTGACGATCTTTACTTTGTTCCCTAATTCTGCAGCAACTTCGTCCAGAATAGGCGCGATCATTTTGCAAGGGCCGCACCATTCTGCCCAGAAATCTACAAGGACAGGAACATCGGAGGAGAGGACATCATTTTGGAAAGTGCTATCTGAAACTTGGTGTAAAGCCATAGGTCAATCCTTTATTTAGTTAGATTTATATCTTCTGATGGCTTAGCCAGGTCGGCTAGCTTTAATCAGAAAGACACAAAAAATTAGAAAGTTTATTTTATTTTATTATAGCACATGAAAAAATGCCATCATAACTCAAAAAATAGTTTTTTGAATTGTTTTTGCAAGCTGAATATATTGAGCCAGTGTCAGTTCCTCCGCGCGGGCGGTAACAGGAATATTATTTTCTAGAATTTGGTCCTGCGTTAAAAGGGATGCTAATGAAGAACGAATCATTTTTCGCCGTTGGCCAAAGGCGGCATGCGTTAAGCGTTCAATCGCAGGAGTTAGGGCAAGCTCTTCTTCTGTCAAATTTTTCGAGACTAAATGAACAACTGACGAGGTAACTTTTGGCGGCGGAGAAAAAGCGCCCGGCGGTAAATCAAAAACTTTTGAAGCGGTTGTTAGATATTGGCATAAAATGGATAGGCGACCATAGTCGGCTGTGCGAGTTTTTGCTACAATACGCAGCGCAACTTCTTTTTGAAACATTAGTGTCATAGACTGAATGTTTGAAAGGTTGTGCAGCCACTTGATTAGCAAGGGTGTTCCTATATTGTAAGGAAGATTCGCGACAATTTTTATAGGGCCGGATGTAAGGTCCTGCGGTGAAATTGTCAAAGCATCTGCTGGGATAACCTCTAACTTTCCCTTGGCTTCAATTACAAGGTCCTGCAAAGCTAATACACAACGGGCATCATGTTCAATGGCGATAATCTTTTCAGCACCGGCCTCTAATAAGGCCCGGGTTAACCCGCCGGGACCGGGTCCCACTTCAATAACAGTGACTCCTTTTAAAGTACCTGCTGCTCGGGCAACTTTCCTAACGTTGTCCATATTAAGTAAGAAATTTTGACCAAGACTTTTCTTGGCCATAAGTCCATGCTGCTCGATGGTTGCTTTAAGGGAAGGAAGATGATCCAGGTTCAAAGCTTCAACATCCGACGCGCTGTTTCATCTTTTGATTCAATATGAGCGCTGCTCATTAATTTCTGGATTTCACGGGCTGCTTGGCGACCAAACCTTTCTTGTTCGAGATTACCGAGCACATCATCCTTTGTGTGGATAATAGGTTTTGGTTGGCGTTTATCGCAAATAAAGGTAACGATTAATCCATTAGGAGTCATCACCGGTTGAGCACATTTGCCGGTGGGTGTGTTCTTAACTAATTGACGCAGTTGATCCGGCATGTTGCCCACGCGAACGTAGTCTGTGTTTTGAACAGTAGCATTGCACGCTGTCGCTTTTTGAGAGAATTCCGCAGATGATGAGCAAGCCATAACCTTTTGAATAGTTGGAGCTATGGCTTCAATTTCATCAGGGGCGGAATCAGGTGTGATAGGGAAAATAGCTTGGGTAAAACTAATTTCAACATCCTCGGGACCTGTTTGACCTGTATGACGAATGTCGCGAACTTTAATAATTTTATAGCCGCCGCTGACCTTTATGGGGACCGAAACTTGTCCGATGCTAAGTTTTTCGACTTTCTCAGCCACAGATTTTTCTAGCTGACTGCTGGCTACCCATCCAAGGTCGCCACCTTTAGTTGCGGAAGGGCTCTTTGATAGTTGTTGGGCCAATGCTTCAAATTTTGCCCCGGCTTTTAAATCAGCAATAAGAGAATTCGCTGTTGCTTCCAGCTGTGCTTCCTGATTCTGATTCCGAGCAATAAGTGTAATTTCTGACAATAGGTATTGCTTGGTTGCTTTGTCGATTTTCATCTTTTGTAAGGCTTTTTCTGCCTCTGCTTCTGATACATAAACTACAGGGGCATACTGTTGACGAATATAACGCGCCCAAGCAATTTGGGCTCGGATGCGAGTTGCTAGTGTTTCTTTGGAGATACCATTAGATTTTAAGAGAGCAACTAATTGGTCCAGTTTCATATTATTATCGTGGGCCATATCTTTTAAAGCCCCATCAACTTCTGCTGGTGTAACGTCAATCTTCTTAAGTTTAGCCGCTTGAAGTTGAAGGCGTTCTTGAACAAGAGAGTTTAAAATTTCTGCTTTTTGACTCTCACCAATTTTAATTTGGCCACCTGCGGAAAATGTGATCAGCTTAATTCGTTGAGCTAAGTCATGTTCTGTGATTGGGTCCTTATTAACAATTAAAAGAATTTTTGAACCCGTGTCAGCTTCGAGGCTGGAGGTTAGCACAACAATAGAGAATATCAGTGAACGTAAAAAATAAGTCATGGCATATCCTTTTATGAGTTCATATAAAGAACTGTATTTTAATGTCAAAATAGTGTATTTATAGATTTATGTCTAGTAAATATACTAATCATCTTTAAAAAACAACAACTTAGATGTGATTGGTATAAAAAATCCCCCCTCCAGTAGTAGCGGCAGGAAAAATAAATGGGTCGAATCATATCCCGTCATATTTTTGTTCATGTGGCCCTTACAACAGCCATTTTAACCTTTGTGCTCGTTTTTGGCGCGTGGTTAACTCAATCTCTGCGGTTTATAGAGGTCATTATTGAGCAAAATGTCTCTGTAGGACGTTATTTATCCATGGTATGGCTGCTGTTGCCCAACTTAACATCGATTGTTCTACCAATTTGTACGCTGTTAGCGACAGTTTATACTTTATATAAGTTGATTGCCGATAATGAGATGGTTGTCTATAAATCTGTTGGCCTTAGTAATCTACAAATAGCCACCCCTGTTATTGTTTGGGGGCTGCTCATGACCGGTGTTTGTGGATTTTTAAATAATTATCTGGGGCCCAAATCTAATGAACAGTTTTATGGTATTCGTAATGAAATTACCAAAGAGTTTTCCTCAGGATTGCTGCGAGATGGATCATTCAATAAATTAAAAGATATGGTGGTATATATTGGTGGACATACTGAGTCAGGCCAATTAGAGGGGATTTATATTTATGAAAAGGGCCAAGCTGATTCTCCGGGCTTTACCATTTTTGCACAACATGGATTTTTGCAGCATGAAGGGGGACATGGCATTCTGTATTTATTTAACGGGAATCGTCAAACTATAGATTCAGCCAAGGGTACCCATAATGTTGCTTATTTTAATGAATTTAAATATGATCTTGATGTCCATCGTAATGTGGCGGATAAAGTAAAACTTCATATGACATATGGGTTTTCTCAATTGATTAATCCGCCAGAGGAGGTGGCGCCCGCCACCAGGGTTAAAATGCTCGTGGAGGCTCATAAAAGAATGCTAAATCCGCTGTTTGTTATTATCTTTACGTTGTTTTCTTCAATGATTTTGTTATCCGGTCAGCATCAACGACGCGGGCGCTGGAAGAAAATTGTAACATCTATTGGGATCTCATTGGCTTTAGAAATTGTGGTTATTGGCGTTCTTAATAGTCTTGCCAAATATCCTGCAGCCATTTCCTTAAGTTATATGTTAACGCTCAGTTGTGGGGTGTTTAGTATAGTGTTTTTAATAAAACCCGAGTGGCTTGCGGCGTTGATCAGAAGGTATTCGTATGTTCGCTAATTATTGGCAATCAACTCTTAATCGTTATTTTTCCAGAGTTTTCTTGGTGTGGATTGCATCAGTAACGGTAATTGTAACCTTTGTAATGGGTTTAATTGACATGGCGGAATTTAGCCGTCGTACGGTTACAGCCACAAAGGTGGGATTTGCTGAAATTATGCAGATGGTCTGCCTTAAGATTCCCAATCATATTCAGATGCTTATGCCCTTTGTGGTTTTGATTGCGGCAATTATTTGTTTATCGCGCTTGAATCGGAGTCAGGAAGTGATTGTAGCGCGAGGCTTTGGTATTTCTGTGTGGCAAATTGCATCGGGTTTATCCCTTGTTATCTTAGGTTTAAGCCTTTTTACTTTGGCGGTTATTAACCCAATGGCGTCCCTCATGAGTTATAAGCAAGAACAGATGGAACAACGAATTTTTTCGGGGCGTGACATTGCTGTTACTGTGTTTGAGGATGGGGTTTGGATCCGTGAAAATACTGCTGATCGGAGCAGTATTATTAATGCTCAGCGCATTGATCCTACTCAAAAGCTTTTTGAAAACATTAGCTTCCAGAACTTTTCCAAAGACTATGATTTTATTGATCGAATTGATGCAAAATCTGCCCTTATTAAGGATAAAGTTTGGTGTTTAAAGGAGGTAATTGTTTTTCCAAACAAACAAGAGCGGTATCAAAAAGACGAATTGTACTTAAAGACAGACTTAACATTTGAAAAAATTCTTAATAGTAATCTTGAGCCTAAATATATCTCGTTTTGGATGTTGCCCGATTATATTGACGTGTTAGAAAAATCAGGCTTATCAAGCCTGCCATATCGGATGTACTGGCATGCCTTTTTTGGTAGGATTGGATTTATGATGTCCTTGATGTTTTTAGTTGCTGCTTTTACTATGCGTCCCCCTCGACAAGGATATGCGACGGTCTTAACAATTTTGGCTATTGCGAGTGGATTGATTCTCCACTTCTTTAGTGATATTGTTTATGCTCTAGGATTGGCTCGACGCTTGCCATTGTTAGTTGCGGTATGGGCTCCGGCTATTACAGTAATGCTTTTAAGTTCAACATTGATATTGCACTTAGAAGAAGCCTGAGGCTTAATAGAAATTAATAAAGTCTTTAAAATTTGAAAGATCCATGGCTTTTCTTCGTTTTCTTTTATTGTTGTCGATTGCTTTGCCTTGCAGTATAGAAGCAAGGCAAAAGGACCCCCTAAAAAAAGCTAAAAACTCTAAGCCTGTAAGCAAGGCTCCAACTTTTCTGCAGTCAGATGAGTTAAGTTATGATGATCTTAACCAAGTGGTAACAGCCTCAGGGCGCGTTTATATTACGCAGGATGCGCAATTGCTGTATGCGGATGAAGTTCAGTACTTTAAAGCGGTGGATACAGTGGTTGCCAAAGGGCATGTATGGCTGAGGGATAAAGAAGGAAACTTTTCGTTCGCTGATCAGATAACGCTATCAAATAAAATGGCTGACGGCTTTGTTGAAAATATTAAAGTTCTGATGATTGATAATTCCAGGATCGCTGGAAATCGTGCCAAACGATATGAAGGAAAACGGGTTGTTGTTTGGCAAGGCGTTTATTCCCCTTGTGATATTTGTAAAGCAGAGCCCACGAAAGCGCCTTTATGGCAATTAAAGTCCGACAAGATTATTCATGATCAAGATGCTAAGATGATCCAGTATCATCATGCTTGGATGGAAGTCTGGGGATGGCCCATTTTCTATGTTCCTTATTTTTCTCACCCTGATCCAGCGGTCAAGCGTAAAACAGGGTTGCTTATGCCTATTTATGGACACAGTAATGATTTGGGATACAGTATTACCGTGCCGTATTTTATTGCTAGCGGCCCTAATCATGATTTTACGTTTTACCCAACCTTTACCAGTAGACAAGGTATTATCCCCGCTTTAGAGCATCGCTATAGATTCAATAATGGTGAATATACCATGCATGGAAGTTATGCGGGTAATACGACCACCGGTTTCTCGTCCAACTCTAACCCTAACCATTATGGTCGGCCAAATCGTGACAGATGGCATTATTTTTTAAATGCTCGTTATGACATGACTCCTGATATTTTATTTACGCTGGATGTGCGGCGGGCGAGTGATTTAACTTATTTAAAACGGTTTCCTGTCTTGCCCCGGGGATCTACTGATCCTTTTGCTGCCAGTATGACGTTGACTTCTACCGTCGCATTAGAAAGATTCCGTCCAGAAAGCTATGGAGTTATTCAATCTTATGTATTCCAGGCGGAACGCCAAAAAACAGTGCCTGTTGTGTTGCCGATCGTTCAGTATTCCTATGAAACCTTACCCGGGGTGTATGGGCAAACATTGATGGCTGATTTTAATTTTCTAAATTTATATCGCCACCAAGGAATCGTTGGGCGTACGGCCGAGTCGATGATGCGGGGCTCTCTGGGCTTAGGAGGACAAATACCTTATGTTTCTAACTGGGGAGATATTTGGTCGTTAAAAGCTTATGTCCGGGGTGACCTCTATCATATGAATGGTTATAAGACTCAGGTTAATAATAAGCTTAAAAATAGGACCCAGGATCGTTATTATCCTCAGGCCTCTTTAACATGGCGCTATCCGTTCTTGAAGGCCATGCAAAGTATGCATTGGATTCTAGAACCGGCCACCATGATCACGAGCTCGTCCAGCGGCGGAAATTTTATTGAAATTCCCAATGAAGATACGCCTGTTGTCTTAGTGGATACAACCAATTTGTTTTTGAGTAACCGGATGTACGGTATTGATCGTATCGATTCTGGACATCGATTTGTTTATGGACTAAACTCAAGACAACTCTTCACAAGCTCGCGTAAAATTAATTTCTTCTTTGGTCAAAGCGTGCGTATTAATAAAAATCAAGTGTTACCTCTCAATTCAGGCGAAGATCGCAAGGCCTCCAACTTTGTATCGGGGGTGCAGATTGTTCCGGTTCAATGGTTAGACCTTCGATCTCGGTTAATGCTTGATCGACGCAACCTGAGCGTCGAGGTTGCTGAATCGTCAGCGAGTGTTAGTTCTAAATGGCTTACAGGATCAATTGGTCATGTGTTCTATAATAAGAATTTTACCGTTAATAATCAGCGCATTTCACAGCTTGCCTGGAATATGACAGTGGGTAAATATCGTGGTTTTTCTTTAACATATGGGGAATTACGAAACCTGGGGGATCGTCAGTCGATAGAGCTTTTAAATCGTTCAATTGCCCTTAAGCATGAGACCGAATGCTTAATTTCTACCTTTTCTATTATTCGAACCGGTTTCCGAGATAGAGATTTAAAGCCTGATACTAAAATTATCTTGCAGTTAGATTTTAAAAATTTAGGTAGCATTTATCCTGTGAATATTAGTGGCGTCGGTGGTATACGTCAGGCACCTGTTCCCCGTACGGCAAATATGTCTAATTAAAGGTGAAGGGCAGTCAATTAGGTATGCTCGGTGGTGGTCTAAGGGCGCGCTAGAAGACAAAAAGCCTCCCTTACATCTTTTTCCAATTATTCCCTATGTATGGATTAGGGGTAATGATTGAACTATCCTCGATAAGTATATTTTTACCTTTTTAAAGGATTAGAATCATAATAAATCGGCGAAGATTTATACCATTTTAATTTAAGCAATTAGGTTATAATTTTACACTAATACAACCTAAGTGTCTGTAGTAAAAAACACTTGTTAAATAAGGTTAAAAACATCACTTTTAACTGGGATCAAGGCTTAAAATCGGCTACGTTAGAAATATGAATTTATTCTTTAAAAAAACACATAAACGACGCCGGGATGTTTTTGCTTCCATTGATTTGGGAAGTAATAAAATTTGCTGTGCTATTGCCCGGGTGGATGAGCGTGCAAGTGGTGATGCGTTGCGCGTTATTGGTGTTGGTCATCAAGTGTCTCAGGGTATACGAAATGGAATTATTACGGATTTAGAGGCTCTTGAAGATTCTATTTTGAATGCGGTGCATACGGCAGAACAAATGGCAAAAGAAAATATTGATGCTGTTTATGTGAGTATTTCAGCGGCCACCGCTCGATCCCATACAATGGATGTGGAGTTACCTTTAGGGACGGGGCCAGTTGATGATAACCATATTCATCAATTACTTGCTATGGGGCGTCAGTTGTTTCAAAAAGATGATACACAGATCGTTCACATTTTGCCAGTTACTTATGCATTGGATAATGAGTTTGGTATTCGTGACCCGCGCGGGCTTTTCGGCAAAAAATTAATGGCAAGCTTGCATGTGGTGTCGATTACGCATGGGGTTATGCAAAACATTACCAATTGTATGGATCGGTGTCATCTGGATGTCGCGGGCTTTGTGGTTTCTCCCTATGCTTCTGGTTTAGCCACGTTAGATGAGGATGAACTGTCGTTAGGTGTGACAGTCATTGATCTGGGGGGCGGAAGCTGTAGCATTTCATCTTTCTTAGATGGGGCTTTAATTCACGTCGACAGTATTCCTGTTGGTGGCTCCCATATCACCAGTGATATTGCACGGGGCTTATCGACGCCTTTATCTCAAGCCGAACGCTTGAAGACGCTGTATGGTACAACCATTACCTCCTCTTCTGATGAGCGCGAGAGCATCATTGTTCCGCAATTAGGGGAAGGGAATGTGACGGCTACGCATCAAGTGCCAAAGTCCTTGTTAGTTCATATTATTAAGGCGAGGGCTGAGGAAATTCTTGATTTAGTCTGGAAGCGGTTACAGTATTCAGGCATGGATCGGATTGTCGGACAGCGAATTGTTTTAACGGGGGGGACAAGTCAACTCCCTGGAATTCGTGAATTGGCAGCACAAAAATGGCAAAAGCAAATTCGAGTCGGCAGTCCTATTGGGTTCCATGGCGGTGGAGATTTTGTTTCAACCCCAACATTTGCGACCTGTGGGGGATTATTAAAGTTTGCAATGCGAGACTTTATGAGTGAAGACCATGCGGTTTTAGCTAAGCCCGTGTATGGTGATAATGTTCTGCAGAAAGTTATTGGTTGGGTGAGGGAAAATTTTTGACTCCTTTCTCCCCTTTTCTCCTTGAGGGTTTGTCATGATCAATCCTTATGAAAAACTTGACACTTATCCTAAAATTAGTCAGTTTATTGTTGATGAGCTTTGTCCCATCCTTTGAATATGGTCACATGTCAGGATTTTTGGTAGCCTGATTTTCCACAGGAAAAAATAATGAAAGCAAAAATAGAATCAATTGGGATTGATGGCGATGGCATTGCTGTTGTTGATGATCAAAAATATTTTATCCCTTTTACAGCCCCAGGCGATGAAGTTGAATTTGAGGTTATCAAGGGTAAACGATATTCGCGCATTGAAGTGACTCAATTTTTAAAAGAATCAGAGCTTAGACAGCCGGCACCCTGTATTCATTTTGGTGATTGTGGCGGATGTAAGTTACAGCATATCAATCAAGAGGCTTACACAGACTATAAACTCGGATTACTGAAACGAGCACTGGATTTTCATGAGGTGAAAGCCAAAGAATGGATGCCCCTGCATGTGATTCCTCCTTACCGCCGACGACGTATCTCTCTGACTTTTGCGCATCGATATGAAGGAATGATGATCGGGTATATGCGTCGAGGGACAAAATGGATTATTGATAACCAGGAATGCCATTTGGTTTTAAAGGAAATTGAGCAGTTAATTCCTAAACTTAGATCTTTACTGGGGGGTATGTTTCAGAACCGTGAATCGGGCACTGTGGATATTTTGGCGACCAAAGTGGGTTTAGATGTCAATTTAAAGACTGGCTTTTTAAGGAACCCAACCCTTGAACAAATTGAGGTACTAACTGAATTTGCACGCAGCAATAATATAGCTCGCCTTTTGCTCAATTATCGTCCCTTCGTTACGTTTCGCGAACCAATGGTTAATTTCTCAGGGGTCGATGTGGCCGTTGAAGCTGGGAAGTTCCTTCAAGCGAGCGATGATGCTGATGAGTTTATGTTGCAGCGGGTGTCACAGTATATGCCAGAAAAAGTTACACGAGGTGTAGACTTGTTTTCCGGCCGGGGAACCTTTACCTTCTTGATGGCCCAAAAGGGACCTACTGATGCTTTTGAATGTGAGAATGATGCTATTAATGCGCTGCAAATAGCAGCTAATCAAGCTCAGGTGCCTATTACAGTGACGAAGCGTGATCTGTTTGCTAATCCTCTGAGTGTCGAAGAATTAGGGCAATATGACTTTATCTTTGTTGATCCTCCAAGAGCAGGCGCGTTGACCCAAGTTCAGCAAGTCGCTCAATCCACTTTACAGCATGTGGTTTACATTTCTTGTAATCCTGCCTCTTTTGCTCGGGATGCCAAAATCTTGTGTGATGCAGGGTTTGAGTTAGAATCGGTCACGCCGCTGGATCAGTTCCTCTGGTCAGAGCATTTAGAAGTGATTGGTAAATTCTATCGCAAATAAGATTTTCTCTCCTCTTTCAGAGGCATAATTATTTGCCAGTAATAAGCAAAGCTTATTTTCCTTAACCAAGTAGGCAGAAATGTCAGGGGGGTAGGTTCATGAAGACCTCCTTCCTAAAAGCTTTGCGAGCTGAGGAAAGAGTCTTATGGAGAAGTTTATTAAGAGATTTCTTCCTAATTGTTTGACAATATTTATTTCATTACGCTAAGAGGGAGTCTTAGTTTTTTTCAAAGGAAAGAGAAATGATAAAGAATATATTTAGTATATTGTTTTTGATTTATTGTTTGGGTGAGGGGAACGCATCTTCTAGGGAGGAGCATACGGATTGTGGGGTAAATCCTCTTTTGACTTTGCAAGAAACAGAGGAAGTATCTCCTTTGAAAGTCATCACTTTAAAGACCGATAGCGATGCAAGCCACCTGCTGTTTAATATAGCTGAGGGCAATATTAAAAAAGGGAAGCTTGCAAGTGAAGCTCTTATTAAGGGATCTGTTGATATGTATAATAATCTCAATAAATCCAGAAATAATATGCCAACTCGGTCAGCAACCGATATTTCAGCTGCGGAACCAATTTTTGCAGGAATGTGTGTCAATATCAACTTTGAAGAGAGCATCCATATAACGGCGTCTCAGCAAATCAGGTTATCCTTGAGTCTATGCGATACAAATAAGGATGCTATATTTACAACTCCTTTTTTTGGAACGGATATGTTTTTTGTGACAGCCAAAGGGGAGGTAAAAATCTTAGCCACTCAAGAGATTAAGGGATGGCTTCGAGGATTGATACTCAGGCCCACAGATTCCTTTGAGCGATCTTTTACTTATATGTTGAGGGGAGATCTTGACTTTAATCGATCTTCAACCCTTGAAAATTTCCTTATTGTTGGAGCGAGTGAGATAGATTTCTTGATTGCGCCAGAAAATGCTGAGAGAAATTAAGTGATCTATAATATACCCATGGTGACTCAAAAAGTTGAATAAATTGATGGGTATATCTATACTGAAAATTTATAAAGTGACCTTTTTAAGGTGATGAACTTATTAATAAAGTTGCTGAGGAATTATCTGAATCGGGTAAATACTTGATGCATGGCGATCGCAGCGGCATTAGACACATTGAGCGTCGAAAACTGATCAGCAGTTTCTAGCTTGACCAAAAAATCACAATTCTTCTTAGTTAGCTCCCGCATGCCTGACCCTTCGGCGCCCATAATAAGTCCGACCTTGCCTGAAAACTTGACCTCAGAGAGGAATTGAGTGCCACTCTCCGCAAAACCATACATCCAAAAGCCAATATCTTTTAACTCTTGAATGGCATTGGCTAGGTTGGCGTACCGCATGATCGGAACTAGTTCCAATGCTCCTGAGGCAGATTTTGCTAAAACCCCAGTTTCTTCAGGCGCATGACGATCCGTCATCACAAGAGCCTTGGCGCCGAAAGCTGCCGCTGTACGAATAATTGCCCCCACATTATGAGGATCGCTGACTTGATCTAAAATAACGACCAGTTGATTTGGCATTTCAATACTGGCCAAATCATTAATTCCTAACGGATCTAAAGCAGAAAGTCGCAAAGCAATTCCTTGGTGAACGGCTTCTTGTCCTAAGGTCTTGTCAAACCAATTTTTATCGGCTTGACGCGTTTTAAGGGATCGGGGTAAGGGTGGCAATTTTTCCAGGATCTTGTCTGATGAATAAATCACTTCTTCTATTTGACGGTCCGGATTGTTGAGAGCAGCTGTACAGGGATGAATTCCATACATAAAATATTTAGAGGTGTGATGTTTCATAAAGGAGGAATCGCTAGAATTGTTTTTAGTAATATATACTCATCAGCAATTAAAAAACCAGTTCTTTAAGGGGGGTAGATTCTTATAGAAAGATCTTTTTGATTAATCTTTAAAATTGCTGTCCTATAAAATTACTAGGGCGTTCAAACAGTACAGGATAAAGAAGGTCAGTGCTCTCTATCTCTGCTAAAGATTAAATATGAAAATTAGGAGAAATAATCGGTTTATATTTTCCTTATTTTACGCCTCTTATTAACCTAAGGAGAGCTCGAAGTCCTCCGGTAAAGAGAATAAGATCTGAGCATTTAAATAAATTAAAACTGCCTAATTCAGAAAAAGATTTTTAGGAGTGCTTTCCTTATAGCATTATGATCCACCCTCAGTGAAAGATACCGACAAATTTGTCAGGGATCTCCTAAAGTGAAATATAAATATATAAGGAGAAATAATACTGATTATTGATAAAACTTATTGCTTTTTATGACTTTCCATAAAAAACCTATAAAAAGTTTAGGGCAGTAACCAAAAGTTATTTCTTATCCCTATAATGCCCCTTCTCTATACAGGTTTAGTTGAAAATATCATCACCATCTCTTAGATTTGAGTATTAGGAGTGCCAGCCTTGTCAAGAAAATTAGTATAATAGGCATAAGTAAATGTAATGGTTACCCTTCTAACTGATATATCTTTTTCTTACCTATTTACTACTACCAACGCGAAATAATAACAAAAAAGGGTGCCATTACTGGCTACCCTAATTTATATAAAAAGATGATTAATTATTAAATTATTTAACAGAATTCGGCATTAAATTAGACTCACTCAATCCATGCTGTTGAAGCATATGCTCATATGCATCAAGTGTTTCTAGTGTAAGAGGGTTTTTATTTATATCTAGCAATTTCTTAAGTTCTTGCAAAATCTTATTTCTTTTCGCTTTATCACAATCGCTTAAATATACCATCATTACATTCGTAAAATAATACCTTACATTATTGAGATCGGCCAATAATATTGGGGTTGAGAGATTTTTAGCCTTAGAATAATAGTACCTTTCAGCTCTTAACAACAGGGATAGGTCACAATGATAAGGAGACAACTTCTTGGCGCCTTTATCATCTTCTACATATACGTTTTTTAAAAAGTCGAAAGCTATAGCTGGGGTCTTTGCTTCCTCTGTTAAGGGTAAAGTAGAAGTCGAAAGATAGGGAGGATTAGAGTAAGAAAATTTGTCTGTTCCAGTTTTACGAGAAAAAAGAGGACTCTCCATAAGAGTTTTTTCAAAACGAGTAACTGCTTTCTGGAGATTTCCACCTTCTGCTTTAGTCCAGGCGTCTATTGCGGCTTCCCAATACCCATAGAGTTCTTCAGTAAAAGAATCGGAAGATTGACTTCCACACCAATATTTACCCTCAACAAGATACCAAAATCCCATTTCATAATAAGCCATCCCTTCTTGAAAACCTGGTAAAGTACGTGCTATTCTACACGCTTTAGTAAAGTAGCGCTGTGCACTATCTTCATTTGGTTTGCAATACAGGAGACTCCTATTCACATTAATATCTATTCCTTTAAAACATAACCCCCCCAAGATAAGATTTGCCTCTATAGATTCCCCCGAAATTGTTCTTAGAATATCCTCAATTTTTCGATATTGATCTGTTGAGTCGGGCTGCTGTTTAAGAAGATGATTTAAATAACTGGCTATTGCCTGGTCTAAAGACAAATCTTCGCCGAGCATCTGCTGTTTGTAAATTTTTTCTATTATTGCTAAATTCTTAGTTATATCATCCTTACGTCCTTTGGCATTTATAAATAATTTATTTTTAAAAATAAAAGAAGTAGCTGAAAAATCTCCTTCGTCAAAAGCTAAATCTAACCACTTATTTCGCTGATTATTGGCAGATTTTCTTTTAGGGTTTTGATACTGTTTTATTCCGATAGCTGTATGAGCACGGGAACAACCCTTATGAAGGGCGTCCAGCAATTCATTTATATCTTTATACTGTTTAGACTCTACCAATTCGTTAAAAACGGGTAAAAAGCTGAAGACAGCATCTCTTAAAACATGCGAAACAAGCAGCAAGTTTGCCAACTCTTGCTTGGAAACATAAGAAAGAATCAAATGCTTCACTTCCTGGGGAAGGTATGTTTTGCTATTATCGTCCTCAGGAGAAGGAGCATCAAAGAAGTTAAGATAATATCTTGCTTGTAAATGCCTGAACACCTCTTTCAGCTCTTCTAACCGGTTTTCAGGGTTCTCCCCTAGAATTAATTCTTTAAACTCTGGGGGAAGTTTTTTTAGAGATTTTAGATGAATCCTATAGTCATCAATTCTCTTATATTTCTCACTTCCTTTATATTTATCTTTGTATTCTTTACCATGGAGTTCTTTTTTATCTAACTCCTTGATGATTTCATGCGCTTGCGTTCTTTGCCTTTTGTGGCTTTGAGCATCTTCCTTTTTTTCCTCAGCCTCCGTCACTTCATGAGCCCTTTTGTAGCTAGTAGGAAATTTTTCATCTTCCATAGCTATGGTTATGAGGGGCGCAAAACAGAGAAAGGAAAGTAGAATATTTGTCAGTTTTATCATTCTTAAAACACCTTTTTTTATTGAGTTCTTAGAGAGAAATTTAAAATGATATAATAAATTTATTCCCTCCCTTACCGATATAAGTATAAAAAAGATAGTTTCAATAAATTTGAAACTTATTTTCTTCTAAAAAAAGAAAGGCGCACCTCTACACACAAAGAACTTATTTCTTATAACTAAAGAAGCGATAAAAACTCTAGTATAAAATGTAGCTTTTTTGGGCCCCTTTTTATATGAGAAGAAGGCGCTGGTTTTCTCAAGATAAAGAAAAAGGCTCTTTCTTATCTTTAATAGGACTTAGGTTGAAGAAATTGCCATCCTTTTATTGTGAAATAATTATCTCGAATTGTATGACGATGATCTTCTTAGATAAAGTTAACTGAAGCTGTAAGTGAGAACCAAAAGAAGGGAATCAACATTCTGAATTTGAAGTTACAAACACCCCCTTAAATAATAAGCGATTTCTCTCTTAATTTAAAACTTGTGGGGTCAGCTGATAACCCATAAAGCTGAATATTAGCAGGAGTAGGGTGATATTTAATACTTTTCTTATTCTTTTCTCTCTTCTGAATTCTTAAAGTCTAATGAATTATCAACTGCGTTCCTTGAAAAACTTTACCTACGGGTTTTAGGCGTTCAGTTAATTTTTAGAGGTAAGAATGGAGAAATAGCTTAGCAAAGAAAAATTCATAAAATCGAAATTGCATGTTGACAGATTAGCTGTAAATCTATTACAAAATTGTAATATGAACCAGGAGGGATGGCCGAGCGGTCAAAGGCAGCAGACTGTAAATCTGCCGACGTATGTCTACGTAGGTTCGAATCCTACTCCCTCCACCATCTTGGTTGAAACGAATGTTCAAGAGTGGTATAGTTCATCAAGTATGCGGGTGTAGCTTAGTGGTAAAGCCCCAGCCTTCCAAGCTGGTTATGAGGGTTCGATTCCCTTCACCCGCTCCAATTTATTTTTAATGAGCAGTTCAGCACAAGGTGTATAAGTTATGACAAAGGCAAAGTTTGAAAGAAACAAGCCGCATTGCAATATCGGAACTATTGGTCACGTTGACCATGGGAAGACGTCTTTGACAGCGGCAATTACAAAGGTTTTGGCAGAAACAGGTGGGGCAACATTTACCGCCTATGATCAAATC
>JAIBEV010000157.1 GCA_019459505.1 Candidatus Paracaedibacteraceae bacterium
TTATACTCACGCCAGTTTGTTACTTTATAAGAAATCTTCTTGTTTGAAAATTTACTAATCTGCTTCTTCATAAACTCAATCTACCAAATCTATTGCAGCCTATCTCCTATTTATCAGTTCAGGGGTATTTTGGCAACAAAGTGCAATTGTTCTAAGGCAAGGAATAAAGGCAAATTTATACAAGATTTAAAAGGAGAGTATTCGAGTGAATGGAGATATTTAAGAAGTACCAAATGTGCATTTGGTTTTATAGTCAAGGAATCAGAGGATAAATAAGTCTTATTGAGAGGCAATCTAGGTTTTAGGCCTTCTAAACCACTTGAAGGCACTAGTATGTTTCCTTATTGTAATTTCTAGTAAAGTTATTTATAAGTAGAGAGAAAATTAAATGCCTACGCCTATCCTTGAAGCTACTTTTAAGAATGAAAAGGAAAAGTAACAAGGTTAAACAATATGAATCAAATCTTTGAGCAAGTTTTTTATTTCTTTTTTTCTCTTTTAGCTTGCTTTAAAAGCAATAAAAAATTTGTCTTTATTATTTACCCCTCTCCTTTTCAAAAAAATACACCTCACAAGTTTCATTTAATAACAACAATAATTGGCGGAAACCATTATGAAAGCTATTCTTCTCAGTACTCGTTCGCTTAGTTTGTCTTTATCTTTCTTCGTTCTGGCTAAAGCTCATGACTCAACGAGCTCAATAGTTGAGCACAGTATAGGAAATACAAGTTATGTGCCTGGAAAATTTAGGTATGAGCAGGAAGAAACTACTCTGTATGCACCTCCCTATCAACCTGCACAGGCTCCGTTGCAGCACTCCCTTGTTTACCGCGGTATCCCCCAGAAGCTTCTTTACGAGCAAGAGTTAGAAGAAAAGCTGCTGATGCACATTGTGCCAGGCCGAGATGGCCGTACGAAAGTTGAAAATCCGACACAGTGGCCCCATCTCTTTCATGCCCAATTGAGCCTTTATTTTTCTTCAGGGGAATATGGTGGTTCAGGAACTCTCGTTGGCCCCCATCATCTATTGACAGCAGCCCACAATGTTTATAGCCATACGCAGGATGAATGGGCTCAGAGAGTTGTGGTTCGCTTGGCTTTAAATGGAAATGTAGCCCCTTTTGATGAGTGTCAAATTACCCGTATTTTTACCTTCAAGAATTGGGCAAGAGATCGCGATCCTCGTTATGATATGGCTTTAGTGCTTCTGGACCGTCCTATTGGGCATCAGACAGGGTGGGTAGGTCTTCTCACACTGAAAGATAAGGCCCTTAAAAAGGCAAAAGTTAATATAACGGGTTACCCTGGGGACAAGGGCTTTAAAGAAATGTGGACGATGAGCCATAGCATAAAGCAAATTGCTGCCGAAGAGATGTCCTATGAAATTGATACATATGGGGGGCAGAGTGGGAGTGCAGTATGGTTGAATAAGTGGGGCAGTCCTTACCTTGTTGGGATTCACACATTAGGTGAAGGAATTGCAGGCACAGGTAATTCTGGGGTACGCCTTTCACTGGTTAAAGCCAATCATATCGTCAAATGGATTGAAGCAACACTCTTTATTGATCAAAAAGTTACTAAAAGTCTAATACCTTCAGTGAGTATTCACTCTCTTAAAAATGAAGCAGAAGAGGGTGAAGATAATCTTCAAGATCAGATAACTCTTTGGCAGAAGTTAGCTCAAGAAGGCAATGAAGCTGCCTTAAGGGATTTAATTAAAGCTGCGATCCAAAGCCATGTAAGTGCTCAATACGCTCTTGGCCTAATGTATGAGAAAGGGCGGGGTGTGGTAAAGGATGAGAAGAAGGCTTTTAAGTGGTATTTGGAAGCTGCTCAACAAGGTCATCCAAGTGCCCAATTTGCTCTCTCAGCGATGTATGCAAGGGGAAGTGGTATTACAAAAGACGATAGTCAATGTAATCAATGGTTACAGAAGACGATGCTACAAAGTGCGGTAAAAGACGAGAGCCAACCTGCTGAATTACATCAAAAGATGCTTGTGCAACGTATTGAATGGTTTAGAAAGGCAGCTGAACAAGGAGATCCAAAGGCACAGCTTTTTCTTGCTATAATCTACCAAGGCTGTGGAGTTGACAAAGATGATAAGCAAGCTGTTGAATGGCTATGGAAAGCGGCTGAGCAAGGCGATCTGGAGGCGCAATTTGTACTTGGCGAGAAATATTATGCTGGTCAAGGAGTTGCAAAGGATGACACGCAAGCAGCTTACTGGTATCGAAAGGCGGCTGAGCAAGGATATGCAGAGGCACAATTTAAGCTGGGTGTAATGTATTATGAAGGCAAAGGTGTTGCACAAGATTATGGGCAAGCTGCTTACTGGTATCGAAAGGTAGCTGAGCAAGGACATGCAGAGGCGCAAATTTATCTTGGTATAATGCATGGCAGGGGATGGGGTGTCGTAAAGGATGATAGGCAAGCTGCTCAACGGTATCAAAAAGCTGCTGAGCAAGGACATGCAGATGCGCAATATAGATTGGGCTTGATATATGCGATTGGCAAGGGCGTTGAAAAAGATGACATGCAAGCAGCTTACTGGCATCGAAAGTCGGCTGAGCAAGGGAACTCAAAGGCCCAATATGAGCTTGGCATGATGTATGCAGATGGTGAGGGCGTTGAAAAAGATGACATGCAAGCTACTTACTGGTATCAAAAAGCGGCTGAGCAAGGAAAAGCAGGAGCGCAATATAGATTGGGTTTGAGATATGCAGCTGGCAGGGGTGTTGCAAAAGATGACACGCAAGCTGCCTACTGGTATCAAAAAGCGGCTGAACAAGGAGATGCAGAGGCGCAATATAGATTAGGTTTAAACTATGCAACTGGCATTGGTGTTCTGCAAGACCATAAGCAAGCAGCTCACTGGTATCAAAAAGCGGCTGAGCAAGGGAACTCAGAGGCACAATATTTCTTAGCATTAAACTATGAGTTTGGTAGCGGCATTGCAAAAGATGACACGCAAGCTGCTTACTGGTATCAAAAAGCGGCTGAACAAGGACATATAAAGGCCCAATATAGATTAGGCTTGAAATATGCGACTGGCAGAGGAGTTGCAAAAGATGACACGCAAGCTGCTTACTGGTATCAAAAAGCGGCTGAACAAGGAGATGCAGAGGCGCAATATAGATTAGGTTTAAACTATGCAACTGGCATTGGTGTTTTGCAAGACGATAAGCAAGCAGCTCACTGGTATCAAAAAGCTGCTAAACAAGGACATATAAAGGCCCAATATGAGCTTGGCATGATGCATGCAGATAATGAGAGTGCTGTATATGATAATAAGCAAGCATTTGAATGGCTAAAGAAGGCGGCTGAGCAAGGAAGTGTATCCGCCCAATACGCCCTAGGTGTTAAATATGAGTTTGGCTTTGGTGCCGATAGAGACAAGAAACAAGCTGCTGAATTGTATCGAAAAGCAGCTGAACAAGGGCATGATGATGCTCAGTATGCTCTAGGCAGGATGTATGCAGATGGTGAAGGTGTTGTAAAGGATGATGGGCAAGCAGCTTACTGGTATAAGAAAGTTGCTGAACAAGATCATGTCGGGGGCCAATATGAACTTGGCATGATGTATGGCAAAGGTTGGTCTTTTTTAAATGAAAAAGGATGGTTTTTTATAAAGGATGAGAAGCAAGCATTTGAATGGCTAAAGAAGGCGGCTGAACAAGATTATGAGAAGGCCCAATATATGTTAGGTCGATGTTATGAGTACGGGAGTGGTGTAACTCCAGATAAGGAACAAGCTGTTGAATGGTACCAAAAGGCGGCTGAGCAAGGAAATGCTGACGCTAAATCTCAATTAAGTTTATTACTTAACAAGTAAGCTATTATAATTTTTTGCAACATCAATGATGTTTGTAAGGACTTAAGTTTAGCATTAGCAATAAGACGATTATACGCATAAGAGCCGTAAGGCGACTATTTCCTTTTTATCTCTGTTGATAAGATTTTTATAGGAAGCCTTAACAGCGCTATCGATTCTTCTCGCTGTTAAAGCAGCTATAAAGAGGAGGCATTTAATACCGGCTCTGCCCCCTTTTGTGCTTCTATATCCCCCTATCTTTCCAGTTCTGCTGAAGTTGCAAACATTCCAAATACCAGTTTGCCTAGGGAGGTAATCATATCTATTTGGGCTCCCTACCTCCGTTAAAGCTTTAAAGCTGATATGTTGGCTTTATAAGACCTAACCCTCAACACCAATACAGCTACGCCCTCCGGGCAAATGCCGATAGAGAGTCGACGGTGCAACGGAAAGCCTTTTAGCTACTTCTTCAACTGTGATATTGTCATCTTTCAGTAAAGCTTTAGCGGCAATGAGATCTTCAGCTTTTAAGGAAGGCGGCCGCCCCCCTACCCTCCCTAATCTTTTAGCAGCCGATAACCCGGCTAAGGTTCTCTCTTTAATAATAGAGCGTTCAAACTCAGCTAGAGAAGCAAAGATATGAAAAATCAACCGCCCGCCTGAGGTGGTGGTATTGATCGCTTCGGTGAGCGATTGAAATCCTATCTCTTGGCTTTCTAGTTTTTCGACAGTTTCGATAAGTTGCTTTAGTGAACGAGCTAAACGGTCAAGCTTCCAAACAACAAGAGTATCTCCTTTACGCATATAATGAAGAGCAGACGTCAGTTCAGGTCGTTCTCGTTGAGCGCCTGACGCTTTTTCTGTAAAGATCTTATGACACCCTGCTTCTTGCAAAGCATGCATCTGCAAATCCAAATTTTGTTCCTGGGTCGAGACCCGCGCATAACCAATGAGCATATTTTCCTCCTAAAACTCATCTTTACTATACCTTTTCAGAGCTTTTATTTCAAGAAAGAGTTTTGAGAGATAAAAGGATAAAAATTGAGGGCCTTTTCTTCTTTCTTGCATCTTCTCTCAGAAACGAGCGTTTTTGAGA